>NZ_JBIUBT010000016.1:0-131282 GCF_044548235.1 Streptomyces sp. NPDC052043 | reverse complement strand
CACGCGGGCGGGGGCGCCGTCGGGGGGGGCCGCGGGGCGCGGCCGCCCCGGCGTTGGTGCCCCCGGGCCCGCGCCCTGGGGGCCCGCGTGCGCCCGGGCCCCCCCCCACCGCGCCGTGCACGGCGCGCGCCAGGCGGGCGCCCCACAGCGAGCGCGGTCCTGCGAAGGCGTGGAGTTCGTCGTCGGCGCGCGGGGTGCGGGCGGCCACGCACACGGCGTCGGTGGGGGTGCCGGAGCAGTCGTAGCCCGCCTCAAGCAGCGCCTGCACCTTGGCCTCGGTCGCGGTGACGACGGCGTTGACCAGTGCGGCGTCCGAGAGGGCGGCCGGAATCGCGGCGACGACGTTGATCGTGCCGGGCGCGCTCGGGCCGGTCGTGCCCGCCGCCGGGGAAGCGGCCCATCCCCGCACCCGGACCCCGGCGGTGGCGACCGCGGTGGCGCCGCCGTCGCCCGCGCTGCCGTGAGCCGTGATGTCGGCGGCGGTCATCAGTCCCACTCCCGCGCCGTGCAGACCGGCCGCGTCGGCCAGGTCGGCGAGGTGGCGTTCGGGGTCGGTGCGCCGATAGCCGTGGGCGACCTGCGCGTTGAGGACCCAGCCGCGCTCTCCGATGCCGCCGCCGAGCACGGCGTTGCTGATCATCCGCCATCCCGGGCCTGCGGGCCACAGCAGCGCGGGCAGCCGCTGCCCGTCCTCGGTACGGATCAGCAGGCGCGGGTCCGGCAGACCGGCAGCCGTGGCGGGCGCGACGACGGAGGTCACGGGCTCGGGACTCCTTGCGGACGGGACGGGCCCGCTGATGCTACGCGCAGGGGCCCCGGGACGCCGGACCGGGTCCGGGTCTCCCGCCTCCCGCACGCCCGCGCCTGGGCGCGGCCCCCGCGGCCGCGGTCAGAACCTGGGCTGCGGGGCCCGGCTCTCGACCAGTTCCGCGGCCTCCTTCGGGGTCGCGACGGAGGGCGGGGAGCCCTCCAGCGGTCGGCGGGCCGTCTCCTTCATGCACGCCACCGAGACCACGCCGACCAGCGCCGCGGCCATGGAGTAGTACGCGGGCATCAGGTCGCTGCCCGTGACCGAGATCAGCGCGGTGATCACCAGCGGGGTCGTCCCGCCGAAGAGGGACGCGGAGAGGTTGTAGCCGACGGACAGCGAGCCGTAGCGCACCTGGGTGGGGAACAGGGCGGGCAGCGCCGCGGACATCGTCCCGAGCAGGCACACCAGCGACAGTCCCAGCATCAGCATCCCCGCGGACACCGCGACCAGGCTGCCCTGCTCGACCAGCAGGAAGGCCGGGAGGGAGAGCAGCAGGAAGCCGAGCATGCCGGCCATCAGCACCGGTTTCCGGCCGAGCCGGTCGGACAGCTTGCCGACCTGGTTGATCAGCAGCATCAGCACCACCATGGTGGCGATCAGGATCAGCAGGCCGTGCGTCTCGGAGTACCCCATCCGGTCCGAGAGGTAGGTCGGCATGTACGAGAGCAGCATGTAGTCGGTGATGTTGTAGGCGCCGACCAGGCAGACGCACAGGACGAGCGTCGGCCAGTGGTTCCGGAAGATCTTGGTCAGGTCTCCCCTGGCGGTCGACTCCACCGTGGAGGCCGCCTCGGACGCCCGGTGCGCGGAGTCGTCCTCCAGTTTCCGGAACGCGGGCGTCTCGTCCAGGCGCAGCCGCAGGTACAGGCCGATCAGCCCGATCGGGCCGGCGACGAGGAACGGCACGCGCCAGCCCCAGGAGTCCATGCCGCCGTTGCCGAGCAGCGCGGTCAGGAGCGTCACCAGGCCGGCCGCGCCGACATAGCCGGCCAGCGTGCCGAGTTCGAGGAAGCTGCCGAAGAAGCCTCGCCGCCGGTCGGGCGCGTACTCGGCGATGAACGTGGACGCGCCTCCGTACTCACCGCCGGTGGAGAAGCCCTGGACCAGCCGGAAGAGGATCAGCAGGGCCGGGGCCCAGAAGCCGATCGCGGCGTAGGAGGGGATCAGGCCGATCGCGAACGTGCCGATCGCCATCATGATCATGGTCAGGGCGAGGACCTGCTTGCGGCCGATCCTGTCCCCCAGCGGGCCGAAGACCATGCCGCCCAGGGGGCGCACCAGGAAGGACACCGCGAAGGTCGCGAACGACGACAGCAGCTGGACGGTGCCGTTCCCGGACGGGAAGAACACGTGTCCGATGGTGACCGCCAGGTAGCTGTAGATGCCGAAGTCGAACCACTCCATGGCGTTGCCGAGCGAGGCGGCCTTCACCGCGCGCCGCACGGCGGCCTCGTCGGTGACGGTGATGTCCGTGCGCCGCAGAGGTGGGTTACGGCGCCGTCTGACGGCCCTGAACAGGGTGCGGTGACGCTTGAGAGCCTCGGCATCGACGTCCGCCGCGGCGGCGCCGGCGTCGTTGTCCACCATCTGGGTCTCCTCTCTCCCGGGCGTCCTCTGGGCGCGCAGACGTCCATGGGACCGCTTGCTCGCTCAGGTCAGCAGCAAACGGTTCGCCCGGGAGAGAGCGACATTCCCCACCCGGGCACCGCGGTGCCCGGGTGGCCGGGATCAGTGCAGGCCGATGTGGACCGGACCTCCGGTGGAGGAGACGTTGTCGAGCAGGGCGGCGGGGACGCGGAAGACGCGGCCGGGGGCGGCGGGCCAGGCGAGGGTGCGGCGGGCGAGGGTCCGTCCGTCCTGGCGGACGGTCACCTTGGGGAAGCGGACGAACTCGTCGGTCCACAGCAGCAGGCGCCCCCGGGCGGGTGCGGGGTCGTTCGGCCGCAGGAGCTGCGGGGAGATCCAGCGGAAGGGGGCGTCGGCGATCAGGCGGACGCCCTCGGCCGGCCGGTCCTCGCCGTTCAGGTGGTGGACGACCTGCTGGGCGACGTGCCTGCCGTCGAGAGCGGCGACGTCGGCGGTGTCGACGGGGTGCAGCAGATTGCCGGCGGCGAAGACGCCGGGGCGGCTGGTGCGCAGCGCGGTGTCGGTGAGGGGGCCGAGGGTGCCTTCGTCGAGGGTGATGCCGGCGGCGCGGGCGAGTTCGTGGTCGGGGATCCAGTCGCCGGTGAAGACGACGGTGTCGCAGGCGACCGTGCGGCGCCGGCCGGTGTCGAGGTGCTCGATCTCCACGGCCTGGCAGCGCCCCTTGCCGATGACGCGGGTGACGCGGGTGCGGGTGGCGACGGGGACGCGCAGGACGGTGCGTCCGGCCGCGTTGAAGGCGGCGTAGGACTCCGCCTTCGGGTACTGGCTGACCATGAGGGCGGGGGTGCAGCCGGCCTCGCGCAGGGTGACGGCCGCGGACCAGCTGACGAGTTCGCCGCCGACGATGACGGCACGCTTGCCGACGGGCTGGTGGTGCAGGTGGACGAGGTTCTGCAACTGGCCGGTGGTGTAGACGCCGTGGGGGCGGTCGCCGGGGATGCGGCGTGCGGTGCGGGGCCGTTCGCGGGCGCCGGTGGCCAGTACGATGGCGCGCGGCCGGATCCGGTAGCGGCCGTCGGGGCTGGTGACGTCGACGGTGTGCTCGTCGGCCCAGCCGGTGACCATGGTGCGGGTGCGGATCTCCGCTCCGGCCCGGCCGGCCTGTCCTACGAGGTGGCGGGCGTAGGCGGGGCCGGACATCACACGGCGCAGGTCGCGCAGGCCGTAGCCGGTGTGGTCGCTGTGCCGGGGGATGCCGCCGGCGTCCTGCTCGCGGTCGACGACGAGGACGCGGCCGGCCCGGCGTCCGGCAAGTTCGGCCGCGGCGGTCAGGCCCGCGGGTCCGCCGCCGATGATGAGGACGTCGGGGGTGGTCAGGGACGGCTGGTGGGTCATCGGTTGTCCTTGTGCTGGCTGCGGCAGCCGTCGTGGGTGTGGTGCTTGTCGCGCAGGGCGGCGACGGCGGCGCCGCAGAAGAAGCCCTGGCAGCGGCCGTTCATCGCGCGGGTGCGGCGGCGCAGTCCCTCCAGGCTGCGGGCGGGTACCAGGGCGTGGCAGGCGTCGCGGATCTCGCCCTCGGTGACCCGTTCGCAGAAGCAGACGATGGTGCCGTAGGCGGGGTCGCGGGCGATGAGGTCGGCGTCCTGGTAGGGGCGCTCGGTGGCTTCGCCGATGTTGGGCATCCGCGGCGGCTCGGGCAGGTCGGCGCGCGGGCGCAGGGCCAGGCCGGCCTCCTCCAGCAGGGTGCGGGCGTGTTCGGCGATGGCGATGCCCGCGGTCAGGCCGGTGGATCGGATCCCGCCGACGAGGAGGTAGCGCTGCTCGGGACTGGCCTCGATGAGGTAGTCGGAGCGGTCGATGGCGGCACGCAGTCCGGCGTAGCTGGCGGTGACCTCTTCGGCCAGCAGGCGCGGCATGAGGCGTTCGCCCTTGGTGAGCAGGAAGTCGAAGCCGTTCTCGGAGGTGGCGGTGTCGGTGCGGTCGGTGAGGTCCTCGGCGGTCGGGCCGAGCATGACGTTGCCGTAGATGGTCGGGGAGATCAGTACGCCCTTGCCGCGGGAGGTGGGCACCGGGAGCACGATCTTGTTCACCATGGGGCGGGTGAGCTTGTCGAAGACGAAGAGTTCACCGCGGCGGGGGGTGACGGTGAAGCGGTCGTGGCCGAAGAGGCGGTCGATGTGGTCGGCGCCCAGACCGGCCGCGTTCACGACCCAGCGGGCCCGTACGTCACCGGCCGGGGTGTGCAGGGTGGTCACCTCGTCCTCGTCGTCGACGCCGGTCACGGCGTGTTGGAGCAGGATCGTGGTGCCGCGCCGGCGGGCGTCGGTGGCCAGGGCGAGGTTCGTGGTCCAGGTGCAGATGATGGACTCGTCCGGCACGGTCAGTCCGCCGAGCACGCCCTCGCCGAGGTCGGGGACCAGCCGGTACACGTCGTCGGCGCCGATGATCCGGCAGCGGTCGTAGCCGTTGGCCTCGGCCTTCTCCTTCAGGCTGGGCAGCGCCTGAAGCTCTTCGTCGTTCCAGGCCACCAGCACGGCGCCGGTGTGCTCGACGGGGATGCCGGTGGCCTTGGCGTAGTCGCTCAGCAGGTGGTAGCCGCGGGCCACCAGGCGGGATTCGAGCGTGCCGGGCTTGGCGTCGAAGCCGGTGTGCAGGATCGCGGTGTTCGCCTTGCTGGTGGCGTCGCCGACGTCGTCGCGGGCGTCGAGCAGCGCGACGCGGACGTCGTGGCCGGACAGTTCGCGGGCGATCGCCGCGCCGACGATGCCTCCGCCGATCACCGCGACGTCGAAGACGTCGTCGTGGGGACGGTGCGGGGTGGCGGTCATGAAGGGTCTCCCTCGGCGGCGCAGGCCGTCGCGGCCTGCGCCCATGCGGTACGGAACTCCTCGGCCCGGTCGGCGGACCAGCGGGGTTCGTAGACGGTGGTCGGCTGCCAGTCGCCGACGGCTTCTTCGAGCCCGAGCGCCGGATCGAGGGCGCAGCGGGCCAGTGCGGCCGCCCCCAGGGGGGTGGCGTGGGCGTGGGGGTAGATGTCGACCGGCATCTGCGCGATGTCGGCCTGGGCCTGCATGAGGACGGCGGAGTTGGTCAGTCCGCCGTCCGCGCGCAGTCGGGTCAGGGGCCGGCCGAGGTCCTTGGCGACCAGGGTGCCCAGCTCGGCGACCTGGGCGGCGATGCCCTGGAGCACGGCCATGACGAGGTGTTCGCGCCGGGTGGCCAGGGTCATGCCGGTGAGGGCGGCGGTGGCCTCCGGTGCCCACCAGGGGGCGGCGAGCCCGGCGAAGGCGGGCACGCACAGCACGCCCTCGGCGTCGGCCGCGGCCAGCGTGTCCAGGTCGGTCGCGGACTGGATGAGCCCGAGGTCCTGAAGCCAGCGCACCGCCGAGGCGACGGTGTAGACCTGGCCGTCCACGCAGTACGGCGTCCGTCCGGCCGCCCGCCAGGCCACCGAGGTGGTCAGGCCCGCGCTGGAGCGCACCGGGTTCAGGCCGGTGTTCGCCAGCAGGAACGCGCCGGTGCCGTACGTGCACTTCGCGGTGCCCGGTTCCAGGCAGCGCTCCGCGACCAGGGCCGCCTGCTGGTCGACGATCAGCCCGGCCACCGGTACCTCCGGGCCGAAGGCCCGGGTGGTGCCGACGACCTCGTCGCAGGCGGCGATGCGGGGCAGCCGCTCGTCGCCGAGACCGAACAGGTCCAGGAGTTCCCCGTCCCAGGCGGCGGTGTCCAGGTCGAGGACGAGGGAGCGGCTGGCGGTGGAGGCGTCGGTGACGAACTCCCCCGTGAGGTGGTGCACCAGCCAGGTGTCGGTGGTCGTCACCACCCCGTCGCGGGTGAGGTTGCGTCGCAGCCAGGCCATCTTGGGCGCGGAGAAGTACGGGTCGAGGACGAGGCCGGTGCGGCGGGCGATGCTCTCGGCGTGCTCGGACAGCTCGCCGCAGACGCTCTCCGCGCGCCGGTCCTGCCACACGAGCGCCTGGGTCAGGGGCGTTCCGGTGGCCGGGTCCCAGGCCAGGACCGTCTCGCCCTGGTTGGCCAGGGCCACGCAGGCGATCGGACGGCCGGCCGCGCTCACCGCGCGGCGGCCCGCCTTGAGGACGGAGTCGAGCAGTTCGTGCGGGTTCTGCTCGACCCCTCCGCCGTTCAGGTAGGTGGGGCGGACGGTCTCCTCCGCGATGGCGACGGTGCCTTCCTCGGGGTCGACGACGATGGCCTTCGTGCCCGAGGTGCCCTGGTCGATGGCGAGGATCGCGGTCATCGCGCGCCCCCTTCCGCGGCGGGCCCCGTGGACGTCGCGGCCGTCGCGGCCGTGGGGTCGACGGCGTCCAGGGCGCGGTCGACGTCGGCCATGTCCGGCATGGTCAGCCCGTCCCGCCCGCGCCGGAACAGCAGCCCGGCGAAGTAGGCGGCGCCGATCGCGAACAGTACGAGTACGTAGGTCCACGGGGCACGGAAGGAAGCATCCCGGAAGATCAGCAGTTCGTACACCAGCCAGACGCCCGCGACGACCAGCACCGGCACTTCCCAGCGGCCCAGCGAGAAGCCTTGGGACGGGGGCAGGGAACGGCGCTTGATGGCGTACATCGCGACGGTTCCGGCGTAGATGAGGGCGGGCAGCAGGGTTCCGGCGGAGAACAGCTGGAACAGGGCGTCGGTGGAGCGGGAGAAGACCGCCAGGATGATCTGCGCGATGAGCATCATGAACACCGAGGCGTTCACGGGTGTGGCGGTGCGCCGGTCGAGGCGCTTGAGGAGCCGCCAGCCGGGGAAGCGCTCGTCGCGGGACATGGCATAGACCAGGCGGGTGCCGCTGAGGGTGATCACCAGTCCGCAGGAGAAGATCGACACGACGACCAGGACCAGCAGGATCTTGCCGACGACGGAGCCGAGCACCGCGGTGATGACGGTGGCCACGGGAGTGGCCGACGCGCCGACGCCGTCGACCCGGCCGGCCGCCGCGGTGACCGCCACCAGGAACAGGAAGCCGAGCACGCCCAGGGAGAGCACGGCCTGGACCATGGCCTTGGGGATGACGCGGGCCGGGTTCTTGGTCTCCTCGGCCAGGTTGGCGGCCGACTCGAAGCCGACGATGGTGAACGCGCCGAGCAGGAACGCCAGGGCGAACGGTCCGGCCGTGGTGCCGCCGCCCAGGCCGTAGTAGCCGCTCTGGGGGACGGTCCCGGTGTCGAAGAGGTGCCCGAAGTCGAGTTTGCCGGTGAAGGCGCCCACCGCGAACAGCAGCACGGTCAGGGCGATCATGCCGACGAGCTGCACGGTCACGGCCACGCTGTTGACCCGGTGGGTGGTGCGTGTGGAGGCGGCCACGAGGATGGCCTGGAGCAGGACGACGCCGGCGGTGATCACCCAGGCGTTCTGCGTGGTGCCGACGTAGCGGAACAGCTCCGGAAGGATGGTGGAGGCGATCGTGTAGTCGACGGCGACCAGGACCACGCCCAGGAAGGCGAACGAGATCCATCCCATGATCCAGCCCCATACCGGGCCCACGATCCGTGACACCCACTGGTACGAGTAGCCGCTGATCGGGATGCGTGCGGCGAGGGCGCCGAAGACCAGGGCGATGGAGAGCTGGCCGATCACGGAGATCGGCCAGGCCCAGATGCCCCGCGGGCCGGAGGTCGCGAGCACCGAGCCGTAGGTGGTGAAGATGCCGGTGGCGATGGAGACGAACCCGAAGGCCACGGCGAACGAGGCGTACCAGCCGAGTTCCCGCGCCATCTGCGGCTTGGGCTCACCCTTGCCGGGGGCGCCTGTTCCTGATCTCTGGGGACCTGATTCTGCCTGTGCCATGACTCTTTTCCCTGCTTAAGAGTGCCCCGCCGTGGAGTGCGAGAGCCAGTGAACGTGAGCAACCGAACTCGGTCGGCTGAGCGGGCACGCCCCGCGCGGGGTCTGCCGGGGCCTGTCCGCTGGGGAGGCGGCGGGGCCCGCGATGGTGCCGCGGGACCCTGGCCGAAGCGGTCTCGGCAACCCACCCGGTGACCGTTTCTGTGGATTGTTGACCGCGCGTTACTGGAAGTGTGGACCCTTGCCCGTCTGCCGTCAAGGGTTGTTCACCGCGCTCGGTACCACGCGTCGGCAAGGCAGGAGTCGGCACAGGACCGAGGAAGCCGGGTCCGACCCGGCGTCGGCCGACCGTAGAATGCAGTCACAGATCCACAGAAACGGTCACTCGCTCAAGGAGGTGGGACGTGCTCGCCGCCGAGCGCCACCGCAGAATCGTCGCCGAGATCGCCCGGCTGAAGTTCGTCACCACCGACGACCTGACCACGCTGCTCGGCGTCTCCCACGAAACGGTCCGCAGGGACCTCGCCCTGCTCGAACGGCGCGGCGAGCTGTCCCGGGTGCACGGCGGCGCCACCAGCGCCCAGGCACCGGTCGGGGAGGAAGCGCCCTTCAGCGAACGCAGCGGCAGCCTCGCCGCGGAGAAGGAGACCATCGGCCGGGCGGCGGCGGCGCTCATCGAGCCGAACCAGACCGTGGTCATCGACGTGGGCACCACGGCCCTGGAGGTGGCGCGCGCCCTGCCCGCCGACCACGCCGGGGTCATCGCCACCCCATCCCTGCTCGTGGCCGCCGAGGTCAGCACACGCCCCCGGGTGGTGGTCCTGGTCAGCGGCGGACGGCTCAGGGCGGGCGATCTCGCCTGCTCCAACGCCCAGGCGGTGGAGTTCTTCGGCAATCTGCGCGCGGACGCCGTCTTCCTCGGTTCCGGCGGGGTGGCCCCCTACGGCCTCACCGACTTCCACCTCGACGAGGTCGCCACCAAGCGGGCCATGCTCGCCAACGCGTCCCACCGCTATGTGCTGGCCGACTCGAGCAAGTTCGGCCGTACCGCCGCCCACCGCGTGTGCGAGCTGGACGGCTTCGACACCCTCATCACCGACCGGCCCTGCCCGGCCGACCTGCGCACCGCCCTCACCCGGGCCGGCGCCACGGTCGTCGTGGGCTGATCCGCCCGGAGCCCTGTCCGCCCGCGGCGCGGGGGACGGCGAGCCCGGGCCGCCGCCACGGGCGCCAGGGGTGGGGCGCCCGGAGCGGAAGACGGGACCGGACCAGGGCCTGTTGCGCAACAGGCCCTACTTGCAGAGCTCCAGGCCGCGGTTGATGACCGCGTCGAGGGAGATGTTCTTGCCCGGGTTGTTGGGGTCGCCGGCCCAGATGGGGTCGGGCCCCGGGTGCTTCTGCCGGGCGCGGCCGTTGAGACCGTAGGTACCTTCGGCGGTGATGAAGGTGACGGCCTGGTCGGCGCAGGCGAGGTTGCCGGAGGCGACGGTGAACGGCCAGGGGGTGATGGTCCGTTCGGTGATGTAGCCCGCCGAGTCGCCGTCGCCCTGGGTGGTGGCGGGCTGGGCGTTGTCGGTGGATTCGCGATGGGCGGCGCCGTTGCCGCCGGTGCAGCCGGCCAGGGCGAGACAACCGAAGGCCGCGGCCGCAACTGCGGTGACACGGATGCGCATGATCCCCCTTGGACAGGTGATGAGGCTGAAAACAACATCATCCGGCCGGTGAACAACAACGGTAGATGCCATGTCGGCTCTGTGATGGGATCGTGACGGTCAGTTGGGGCGGCAGCGTACGGGCCGGGCCGGCAGGCCGACCTGACGACGGAGGGCGGCACAGGACGAACAGAGGGCGGCACAGGACAATGGGCGGCTCAGGGCGCGCGATGACTCATCTTTTGCGGTGCCGCACGGAGCCATACAGAACAAAAATGTGCGATTTGGTGCGATGCCGGGGCATCACCGACGATGGGGTCCGTCCCGGCGACCCCGGGCACCGGCTCGAAGAGAGGCGCACCACCCCATGCACGTCACCGGAACCGTCCCGTCGGCTCCGGCACCGCGGGAGACCCCCGCGGCCCCCGCACCCGCCGAGGACCCCACCGGAAGCTCCGGCAGACACGCCCGGCGCTTCGGACTGCCCGTCGCCACCGCCCTGGTCATGGGCAACATCATCGGCGGCGGGATCTTCCTGCTCCCGGCCTCCGTCGCCCCGTACGGCACGGTCAGCCTGGTCGCCTTCGGTGTCCTGACCCTCGGCGCCATCGCCCTCGCGCTGGTCTTCGGCCGCCTCGCGGAGCGGAACCCGCGCACCGGCGGACCCTACGTCTACGCCCGGGAGGCCTTCGGCGACTTCGCCGGCTTCCTCGCCGCGTGGGCGTACTGGATCACCACCTGGGTGTCGAACGCGGCGCTCGCCGTCGCCGCCGTCGGCTACCTCGACGTGCTGATCCCGGTGGGCGGCCACCGCTGGACGGCGTGTCTGGCCGCGCTCGCCCTCCAGTGGCTGCCCGCACTCGCCAACTTCGCGGGCACCCGGTACGTGGGCGCCGTGCAGTTCGTCGCCACCGTGCTGAAGTTCGTGCCGCTGCTGCTCGTCGCCGTCGGCGGGCTGTTCTTCTTCGACCCGCGCAACCTCGGCCCGTTCCACGCGGGCGGCGGCAGCACGATCGGCGCGGTGTCCGCCGCCGCCGCGATCCTGCTCTTCTCCTACCTCGGCGTGGAGTCCGCCGCGGTCAGCGCGGGCGAGGTCAAGGACGCCCGGCGCAACGTGGGACGGGCCACCGTCATCGGCACCGCGGGCGCGGCGCTCGTCTATCTGCTGGGCACGCTCTCGGTGTTCGGCACGGTGGCGCACGATCGCCTGGTGAAGTCCACCGCGCCCTTCTCGGACGCCGTGAACGCCATGTTCGGCGGTTCCTGGGGCGGATGGGCGGTCGCGCTCGCCGCGCTGGTGTCGATGACCGGCTGCCTCAACGGCTGGACCCTGCTGAGCGCGCAGACCCCCTACGCCGCGGCCCGGGACGGCCTGTTCCCCGCCGCGTTCGCGCGCCGCAGGCGCGGCGTCCCGACCGTCGGCGTCGCCGTCACCGTCGTGCTCGCCTCGCTGCTCACCGTCTACAACTACACGGCGGGTTCGGCGAAGGTCTTCGAGGTCCTGGTCCTCGTCACCACGTTCACCGCGACCGTGCCGTACCTGCTGGCCACCGCCGCGCAGATCTTCCACCTCGTCTCGGGACGGCGCGAACAGGTCGACCGGGCACGGCTGGTGCGCGACGCCGTGGTGGCGGGCGGCGCGGCCGCCTTCTCGCTGTGGCTCGTCGCGGGCGCCGGCTACGCGGCGGTCTACCAGGGCGTGCTGTTCCTGTTCGCGGGCGTCCTCGTCTACGCGGTGATGGCAGCCCGCCGAAGCAGGGCTGCAGAGGACCCCTCACATATGCTCTGACCTGCGGTTTCCCTCCGACCTGCGGAACTTCCACGCTTCAATGGTCACCGCGAACGCGTAGGGGACTGGACGGCGTAGCTGTCGACGAGGGAGAAGGCGGCCACGTAGCGGTGCGCGGTGTAGGCGGAGCGACTCACCGTGTCGGTCAGCAGCGGGTGCCAGGCGAGGTAGACGGTCCCGTCGACCCCGGACTTCTCCGGTGTGCCGCTTATTTGGATGTCGCCGGTGTCCGCGCTGGGCGTGCACGGAAGCTCCGCCACCGCCACTCGCAGCCGGACGCCGAGCCCGCCGTGCGGAATACCGTGTTTCTGCGTGGCCGGGTTGTACGTCGTGGACAGGCAGATCGGCTGCGAACCCGGGGGTTCGGTGCTTCCCCGCTGCGACGCGGCCGGGGACGGGTCACCGCCGGCCTGACTCATCCAGGTCGCAGTCCCGGTCAGCGTGTTCGGGGACGAACCCGAGCCCACCCACGCCTGTTCGGCCAGCACCCCGTCGAGTTGGTGGAGGTGCGTGCGGATGTCCCCGTCGAACGCGAGGTAGAGGACGCTGCTGCGGACGCAGTTGATCGGTGCCCAGTCCGCTGGGCCGATGAACGGGTGCTGGTCCTCCGTCTGACAGGAGTCCGCCACCGACGTGCCGAGCGGAACGGCCCAGGGCAGCGCCGACGTCAGGCTCGTCAGGCGCGCGGAACTCGTCCGTGCCGCGGCCGCGTCGGCGGCCCGGGTGGCGGCGGAGTGCGCGAAGGCGCCGACGTTGGGCGGCGTACGGTCCAAGAGCTGCCACAGCACGCAGAGCACCAGCGCGCACACCACGCCGACCGCGACCAGCACGGTGATTACGCATCCGCGTCCCAACGCCCCCGCCCGACCGCGTCCCCCCGTTGGATGATCCATGTCTGCATGGTCGCGGGCCGACACCGGATCTGGGACAACGGACCGGTCTCCTTACGGTCTCGCCAACCGGAACGGTGACGTGGACGGTGACCGATCGCCACCACGGCGTTGCAGTCCGGCTGGGACCCCTGCTGAGCGCGCAGCCCCCTACGCCGCGGCCCGGCTCAGGGAGCCGCGTGGGCCGGGTGGCCCGGGCGGTCGCCGGGGTGGCGGCGGTGCCGGAACCCGAAGACCGTGCAGGAGACGACGATCCAGCCCGCCAGGACCAGGAACGGGAAGGCGTGCTGGTGGCCCGGGAAGTACACGGCGGTGTGCTGGGCGTTCACCGAGGCCCCGGGCGGCAGCCAGCGGCCGACGACGCCGAGCAGGGAGGGCAGCAGCGGCCAGGAGACCGCGCCGCCCGAGGACGGGTTGCCGAGCATCACCAGCAGAACCCAGGTCGGCAGCATGGCCCAGCGGCCGAACAGGGTGTTGAACATCGTGAAGACCATGCCGGTCGTGAACATCGTCAGCGTCAGGATCAACCAGGACTCGACGAACGGCAGACGCAGCGCACCGAGCAGCCAGTCCACCACCGCGGCGATCACGAATCCGCCGAGCAGGGCGTAGACGACGGTGAAGGCGATCCGCGCCAACGGGTTCAGCGCGGCCGCGTGCACGCTCAGCTGGATGGCGCCGATGAAGCCGATGACGACGGCCGCGAGCGAGACGTAGAAGATCGCCAGCCCGCGCGGGTCGCCCTGCTGCAGCGGCTTGAGGTCGTGGACCACGACCGGTACACCGGCGGCCTTCCCGGTCGTCATCGCCGCCTGAGTCAGCACCTGGGCGACGGTCTCGCCCGACGCGCCGGACACGTCCACGGTGATGGTGCGGCCGGGCGCGGGAACGTCGAGCACGGCGAACACCCTCTGGTCGTCCACCGCCTGCTCCGCCGCGCTCCGGCTGCCGAACGCGTGCAGGCGCAGGGAAGCGGCCAGGGCCTTCTCCATGCCCGCGACGAAGCGGACGCCCTGCGGCTGGTCGTAGGCGCCGACGACCGCGACGGGGACGGTGTGCGGGGTGGGGTTCGCCATGGCGTACGTGTAGGACCCCGCGAACAGTCCGGCCGCGGCGGCGAGGATCAGTGTGAGCACGGTCGCGGGCAGGAAGGGCGACGCCCGGAAGGCGGCCCAGCGCTCGGCGAGGGTGGGCGGTCGGCCATGAACACCATGCGGCAAGTCGGGCATGTCGCCCACGCTAGATGATCACGCGACCGCGCCACCCTCCGACGGAACGCGGCAGACGACTGCGGCACGTCACAACGCCGACGGACGCTCGTACGGCGGCGCCGGCGGCTCAGCCGATCTCGACGAGCAGGTCCCCGCCCTCCACCTGCTGGATGCGGTTGATGGCCGGCCTGGTCACCCGGCCGGCCCTGGGGGCGGTGATGGCGGCCTCCATCTTCATCGCCTCGATGGTGGCCACGGTCGCGCCGGCCGCCACCTCGTCGCCCTCGGCGACCGCGAGGGTCACCACCCCGGCGAACGGTGCCGCCACATGGCCGGGGTTGGCCCGGTCGGCCTTCTCGGTCACGGGGATGTCGGAGGCCGCCGCGGCGTCGCGCACCTGGATCGGGCGGAGCTGGCCGTTCAGCGTGGACATCACGGTGCGCATCCCGCGTTCGTCCGCCTCGCCGATGGCCTGGAGCTCGATGAGGAGCCGCACGCCGGGTTCGAGGTCGACGGCGTACTCGTAGGCGGGGCGCAGCCCGTAGAAGAAGTCCTTGCTGTCCAGCACGCTGGTGTCGCCGTAGGCCTGGCGGTGGGCCTCGAAGTCCCGCGTCGGACCGGGGAACAGCAGCCGGTTGAGCGTGGCGCGGCGGGACTTCTCCAGGCCGGTACGGTCCTCGGCGCTCAGCTCGGTGACGGGCTTGGCCTCCGCGCGGCCCCGCAGCGCCTTGGTGCGGAACGGCTCAGGCCAGCCACCGGGCGGCGTGCCCAGCTCACCGCGCAGGAAGCCGATCACGGAGTCGGGGATGTCGAACCGGTCCGGCGCCGCCTCGAACTCCTCCGGGCCCACACCGGCGCCGACCAGGTGCAGGGCGAGGTCGCCGACCACCTTGGACGAGGGGGTGACCTTGACCAGGCGGCCCAGGATGCGGTCCGCGGCGGCGTACATCGCCTCGATGTCCTCGAAACGGTCGCCGAGGCCCAGCGCGACCGCCTGGGTGCGCAGGTTGGACAGCTGACCGCCGGGGATCTCGTGGCGGTAGACGCGCCCGGTCGGCGAGGCCAGTCCCGCCTCGAACGGGGCGTAGACCTTGCGGACGCTCTCCCAATACGGCTCCAGGTCGCCGACCGCCCTCAGGTCGAGGCCGGTGGGCCGGTCGGAGTGGTCGGTGGCGGCGACGATCGCCGACAGCGACGGCTGGGAGGTGGTGCCGGCCATGGAGGCGACCGCGCCGTCCACGGCGTCGGCGCCGGCCTGGACGGCGGCGAGGTAGGTGGCGAGCTGACCGCCGGCGGTGTCGTGGGTGTGCAGGTGGACCGGCAGGTCGAACTCGCGCCGCAGCGCCGAGACGAGCCGGGCCGCGGCGGGCGCGCGCAGCAGCCCCGCCATGTCCTTCACGGCCAGGACGTGCGCTCCGGCGGCCACGATCTGCTCGGCCAGGCGCAGGTAGTAGTCCAGGGTGTACAGGCGCTCGGCGGGGTCGGACAGGTCCCCCGTGTAGCACAGGGCGACCTCGGCGACCGCCGTCCCGGTCTCGCGTACGGCGTCGATGGCCGGGCGCATCTGGCCCACGTCGTTCAGGGCGTCGAAGATGCGGAAGATGTCGATGCCGGTGGCGGCGGCCTCCTGGACGAAGGCGTCGGTCACCTCGGTCGGGTAGGGGGTGTACCCCACGGTGTTGCGGCCGCGCAGCAGCATCTGGAGGCAGAGGTTGGGCACCGCCTCGCGCAGGGCGGCCAGGCGCTCCCAGGGGTCCTCTGCGAGGAAGCGCAGGGCGACGTCGTAGGTGGCGCCGCCCCAGCACTCCAGGGACAGCAGCTGGGGCAGGGTCCGTGCCACGACCGGGGCGGCGGCGAGGAGGTCCTTGGTGCGCACCCGGGTGGCGAGCAGCGACTGGTGCGCGTCGCGGAAGGTGGTGTCGGTGACGCCGATGGTCGGCGACTCGCGCAGCCGGCGGGCGAAGCCCTCGGGGCCGAGTTCGACGAGCCTCTGCCGCGAGCCGGGGGGCGTCTCGCCCGCGGGCAGCGGCGGCAGCTTGGTGACCGGGTCGATCAGCTCGGGCCGTTCCCCGTGGGGCTTGTTCACGGTGACGTCGGCGAGGTACGTGAGCAGTTTGGTGCCGCGGTCGGCGGAGGAGCGCGCGGTCAGCAGGTGGGGGCGCTGTTCGATGAACGACGTGGTGACCCGCCCGGCCTGGAAGTCGGGGTCGTCCAGTACGGCCTGGAGGAACGGGATGTTGGTGGCGACCCCGCGGATGCGGAACTCGGCCACGGCGCGCCGGGCCCGGCCGATCGCGGCCTTGAAGTCCCTTCCGCGGCAGGTGAGTTTGACGAGCATCGAGTCGAAGTGCGCGCTGATCTCGGTACCCGCGTGGGTGGTTCCGCCGTCCAGGCGGATGCCGGAGCCGCCCGGGGAGCGGTAGGCGCTGATGCGTCCGGTGTCCGGGCGGAAGCCGTTGGCCGGGTCCTCGGTGGTGATGCGGCACTGCAGGGCGGCGCCGCGCAGGGTGACGGTGTCCTGGGAGAGCCCGAGGTCCGCCAGGGACTCGCCGGCGGCGATGCGGAGCTGGGCCTGGACCAGGTCGACGTCGGTGACCTCCTCGGTCACCGTGTGCTCGACCTGGATGCGCGGGTTCATCTCGATGAAGACGTGGTTGCCGTCGTGGTCGAGCAGGAACTCCACGGTGCCCGCGTTGCGGTAGCCGATCTCCCGGGCGAAGCGCACCGCGTCGGCGCAGATCCGCTCCCGCAGGGCGGGGTCGAGGTTCGGCGCGGGGGCGAGCTCGATCACCTTCTGGTGGCGGCGCTGGAGCGAGCAGTCGCGCTCGAAGAGGTGGATGACGTCGCCCTGGCCGTCGGCGAGGATCTGCACCTCGATGTGGCGCGGGTCGACGACGGCCTTCTCCAGGAACACGGTGGGGTCGCCGAACGCGGACGCCGCCTCCCGGGACGCCGCCTCGATGGACTCACGCAGCGCGGCGGGGTCCTCCACCCGGCGCATGCCGCGCCCTCCGCCGCCCGCGACCGCCTTGACGAACACGGGGAAGCCGATGTCCTCGGCGGCGCGGACCAGTTCGTCGACGTCGGTGGAGGGCGCGCAGGAGCCGAGCACCGGCACGCCGGCCGCGCGGGCGGCCGCCACGGCGCGGGCCTTGTTCCCCGTCAGCTCCAGCGTGGCGGCGTCCGGCCCGACGAAGGTGATGCCCGACTCCTCGCAGGCGCGGGCGAGTTCGGGGTTCTCGGACAGGAACCCGTAGCCGGGGTAGACGGCGTCCGCGCCCGCCCGGCGTGCCGCGCGGACGATCTCCTCGACGGAGAGGTAGGCGCGGACCGGGTGCCCCGGCTGGCCGATCTGGTAGGCCTCGTCGGCTTTCAGCCGGTGCAGCGAGTTGCGGTCCTCGTGCGGGAAGACGGCGACGGTTCGCGCGCCCAGTTCGTAGCCGGCGCGGAACGCGCGGATCGCGATCTCGCCGCGGTTGGCGACCAGCACCTTGCGGAACATGCTTCATCCCTTCGGCCTGCCGGTGAAAGGACCCATGGTGTCGGGCATGCACCCGTCATGCCATGTGAGCCGGGCCACTCGTCCTGATTGTCTCCCGCGCTCCCGCCGCTGTCGTCGGTGCCGTCGTCATCCGCCCAGTGCCGCGTGGACGACGCTTTCGGCCTCGTCCTGGACCTGGGAAAGGTGGTCGGGGCCCCGGAAGGACTCGGCGTAGATCTTGTAGACGTCCTCGGTGCCCGAGGGGCGGGCCGCGAACCAGGCGTTCTCGGTGGTCACCTTGATGCCGCCGATGGGCGCGCCGTTACCGGGCGCCTCGGTGAGGACGGCGGTGACCCGCTCCCCGGCGAGGGTGTCGGCGGTGACCTGGGCCGGGGACAGCCTGGCCAGGCGGGCCTTCTCCTCGCGGGTGGCCGGCGCGTCGACGCGGGCGTAGGCGGGTTCGCCGAAGCGGGCGGTGAGTTCCGCGTAGTGCTGGGACGGCGTCCGGTCGGTGACGGCCGTGATCTCGGACGCGAGCAGGGCCAGGACGATGCCGTCCTTGTCGGTGGTCCACACCGAGCCGTCCCGGCGCAGGAACGACGCCCCGGCGGACTCCTCGCCGCCGAAGCCGAGCGAGGAGTCGATCAGCCCGTCCACGAACCACTTGAAGCCCACGGGCACTTCGACCAGCCGGCGGCCGAGGTCCGCGGCGACCCGGTCGATCATGCCGGAGGAGACCAGTGTCTTGCCGACGCCCGCCTCGCCGGGCCAGCGGGTGCGGTGGGCGTAGAGGTAGGAGATGGCCACGGCGAGGTAGTGGTTGGGGTTCATCAGCCCGGCGTCCGGGGTGACGATGCCGTGCCGGTCGGCGTCGGCGTCGTTGCCCGTGGCGATCCGGAAGCGGTCGCGCTGCCCGATGAGCGAGGCCATCGCGTACGGCGAGGAGCAGTCCATACGGATCTTGCCGTCCCAGTCCAGCGTCATGAAGCGCCAGGTGGGGTCGGTGAGCGGGTTGACCACGGTCAGGTCGAGCCGGTGCTGTTCGGCGATGCGGCCCCAGTAGCGGACGGAGGCGCCGCCCAGCGGGTCGGCGCCGATGCGCACACCGGCGTCCCGGACCGCGTCGAGGTCGAGCACGCTCGGCAGATCGGTGACGTAGGCGCCGAGGAAGTCGTGGCGGCCGGTGCCGGGCGCGGCCAGCGCGCGGGTGTACGGGACGCGCCGTACGTCCTTCAGGCCGCCCGCGATGATCTCGTTGGCCCGGTCCTGGATCCAGGAGGTCGCCGCCGAGCCCGCGGGGCCGCCGCTGGGCGGGTTGTACTTGAAGCCGCCGTCAGCGGGCGGGTTGTGCGACGGGGTCACGACCACGCCGTCGGCGAGGCCCGAGGCGCGCGAGCGGTTGTGCGTCAGGATCGCGTGGGAGACGGCCGGGGTGGGGGTGTAGCCGTCCGCCGTGTCGACGAGGACGGTGACGTCGTTGGCCGCGAGGACCTCCAGCGCGGTGACCCGAGCGGGCTCGGACAGAGCGTGCGTGTCCGCGCCCAGGAAGAGGGGCCCGTCGGTGCCCTGCCGTGCGCGGTACTCGCAGATCGCCTGGCTGGTCGCGGCGATGTGGTCGTCGTTGAACGCCGTCGCCAGGGACGATCCGCGGTGTCCGGAGGTTCCGAACGCCACCCGCTGTCCCGTCTCGGCCGGGTCGGGGTGCAGCGCGTAGTACGCCGTCACCAGCCGGGCGACGTCGATCAGGTCCTCGGGTCCGGCCGGCTTGCCCGCTCGCTCGTGCCGCATGGCACCCACGCTCCTCCGCGTCGTCGTGCGTCCGCTGTCCGCTCGCGCTCTCATCTTCCCCCGGGCGCGGAACGCGAGTCGGGCTCGCGCCGGTCCCGGGTCGTGGACCGGTGGTCGAGGGCGTGAGGAACGTCGTTGGGGGCAGCCGCTCCAACACGCACCGGGAGCCGATTCTCCGCAGAATGCCAATACCTCGTACATCCACACACTCATCCACGCACAAGGGCAAGGTGACGCGGTGGTGAACGTGACACCCGACGGGCAGGCCGGTCCCTGCGGCCCGCCCGGGCCGCGGGAGGCCGCCGCGCGGCTGCCGCGGCAGGTCCGCGAGGAGCTGACCCGCCGGCTGCGGCGCAGTCGGCGCGCCCTGCGTGAGGAGGACGTGCAGATCGTCGAGCCCGCGCTGCTCAGGCGTGCGGTCGGGGCCTCCGCCCTCGGCAACTGCATGGAGTGGTTCGACTTCGGCGTCTACAGCTACCTCGCCGCCACCATCGGGAAGGTCTTCTTCCCCGGTGCCTCCCCGGGCGCCCAGGTGATCTCCTCCTTCGCGACCTTCGCCGCGGCGTTCGTGGTGCGGCCGCTGGGCGGCCTCGTGTTCGGTCCGCTCGGGGACCGGATCGGCCGGCAGAAGGTGCTCGCCACCACGATGATCATGATGGCGCTCGGCACGTTCGCCATCGGCCTGATCCCCGGCTACGGAACCCTCGGCATCGCCGCCCCGGTCCTCCTGCTGCTGGCCCGCATGGTCCAGGGCTTCTCCACCGGCGGCGAGTACGGCGGCGCGACCACCTTCGTCGCCGAGTACTCCCCCGACCGCCGCCGCGGCTTCCTGTCCAGCTGGCTCGACTTCGGCACCTTCGTCGGCTACGCGCTGGGCTCCGCCCTGGTCACCGCGCTGACCCTGCTCCTCACCGACGCCCAGATGACCGCCTGGGGCTGGCGGGTCCCGTTCCTGATCGCCGGTCCCCTCGGCGTGATCGGCCTGTACATGCGGCTCCGGCTGGAGGAGTCGCCCGCCTTCCAGCAGCAGCTGGACGAGCACGAGCGGAGCCTCGCCCAGAAGTCGGCGCGCAGCGAGCTGCGGACCGTCGTGAAGGAGCACTGGGGTGCGCTGCTGATCTGCATGGGCCTGGTGCTGCTCTACAACGTCACCAACTACATGGTCACCGGCTACCTGCCCACCTACCAGACCGAGACCCTGCACCGCTCCAGCAGCTCCGCCGGCCTGCTGGTGCTGCTGGGCATGGTGTGGATCGTGCTGCTGATCACCTTCGTCGGCCGGCTCAGCGACCACGTCGGGCGGCGCCCGGTCTACGGCGTCGCGGCCGCCGCGATGATCGTCCTCGCCATCCCCTCGTTCCTGCTGATCAAGGCGGAGGGGACCTGGGCGCCGGTCTGCGGCGTACTGATCCTGTCCACCCTGCTGGCCTGCTTCGCCGCGCCGAGCGCCGCCACCCTGCCCGCGCTCTTCCCGACCGCGGTGCGCTACGCGGCCATGGGCATCGGCTTCAACTTCGCCGTCGCCGCCTTCGGCGGCACCACCCCGCTGGTGAGCGCGGCCCTGGTCGACGTCACGGGCGACGCCATGATGCCCGCCTACTACCTCATGCTGGCCGGCGCGATCGGCCTGCTGACCGTGAGGTTCCTGCCGGAGAGCGCCCAGGTGCCGCTCAGCGGCTCCCGGCCGATGGTGGGCTCCGCGCGGGAGCGGCGTGAACTGCTCATCACCTCGCGGGCCCTGTACCGGGCCACCCGCGGGACGTCCGGGCCCTGAGGACTGTCCCGCTCCGTCCCTGCCCAGGGCCTCGTGCTCGTACGGCTCCTCCGCCATGGGAGAGTGGTCCCCTACACAGGGCAGGTCGGGAGGAAGAGCAGTGCCGGAAGGGCGCCGGAAGCGTTCGAGCAAGTCACGTCTCGCGGTGATCGCGCTGGTCGTCGGTCTGGGCACCTGGCTGGGCGTGGTGTGCTATTCGATCGCGACGGAACCCCCGCCCGGCGCACCGAGCGTGGCCGCGCTGGCCGACGGGGTCCGGAAGGCCGCCGCCGACCGGGACGCGGACGGCCTCCAGAGCCTGTTCGACGAGGACACCGTCTCCGACGACTACGCCGCGGACTACCTGGACCGGCTGGGAGAGCACGCCCCCGCGTTGCAGGCCCGGGTGGAGCACCGCGACGGCGACGACTTCCTGCTGCTGCGCTCCGCGCGGGACGACTCCCTGTGCACGGCCTGGCACATCACCGAGCGGGACGGCCGCCGGCTCCTCGACGGCGTGCCACCGGCCGAGAACCTGTGTGCCCGCTGAGCCCGTCCGCCCTTCGCCCCTGAGCGCACCCGCTGCCGGAGAACCAGTGTTCCCGCAGCTCAACCGCACTGTTCCGGTTGCGGATGCAGTCCCTACCGCCGTCGGCCATGCTGAGAGGAACCACGGTGCGAAGGAGTATGCGATGAGCATGCTGGACAAGCTCAAGGGACTGCTGAAAGGTCACGAGGAGCAGGCCGGCAAGGGCATCGACAAAGCCGGTGACTACGCCGACGAGCGGACCCAGGGAAAGCACCGGAGCCAGGTCGACACCGGCGAGGAGAAGCTCAAGGAGCAGCTCGGCCGACCGGACCCGGGCCAGGACGAGCCGCCGCAGTGACGCTCCCATGATCACGACCGCCGGCACGGTGGGCCGGCACAACACGCTCGGGCCGCCCCCGTGAGGAGGGCGGCCCGAGGTGTCCGGCACCGGCCGGACGGAACGGATCCGCGCTCTCAGGGCCGTGCGAGGGCCAGGGCCAGGACCGCCGCCGCGGCCAGCACGGCGAGGGCGACGAGGACGAACGCGAAGCACCGCGCCCGCAACTGGCGGTAGCGCTCCTCGTACTCGCCGCGCAGTGCCCGGCACCGTTCGGCGATCCGCTGGAGGTCCGCCCGGGCCCGCAGCAGGCAGTCGGAGACGTAGTGCTCCTCGATCTCCTCGCGCTGCGCCGTGGTCAGCCACTGCATGGGCTCGGTGAAGGCCTGGGCCCGCTGCTCGGCCTCGGCGACGCGGGCCTGCCACAGCAGATAGCCCTCGACCTGCTCGGCCAGTCCGGTGGGCCCGGCCGGCTGCCCGTCCGGGCGGTTCGCCGCGTCGGTCATCCGGGCAGGCCCAGGTTCTCCCGCTTGTCCGTGACCGAGACCTCCGGGTGGTGCAGGTCGAAGGCCGGGGACTCGCTGCGGATCATGGGCAGGGTGACGAAGTTGTGTCGCGGGGGCGGGCAGGAGGTGGCCCACTCCAGGGAGCGGCCGTAGCCCCACGGGTCGTCGGTCTCGACCTTCTTGCCGTACCTGGCCGTCTTCCAGATGTTGTAGAAGAACGGCAGCATCGACAGCCCCAGCAGGAACGAGCCGATGGTGGAGACCTCGTTGAGTGTGGTGAAGCCGTCGCTCGCCAGATAGTCGGCGTACCGGCGCGGCATGCCCTCCGCGCCCAGCCAGTGCTGCACCAGGAACGTGGTGTGGAAGCCGACGAACAGCGTCCAGAAGGTCATCTTCCCCAGGCGCTCGTCGAGCATCTTGCCGGTGAACTTCGGCCACCAGAAGTGGAATCCGGCGAACATCGCGAACACCACGGTGCCGAAGACGACGTAGTGGAAGTGGGCCACCACGAAGTACGAGTCCGAGACGTGGAAGTCCAGCGGCGGCGAGGCCAGCAGGACGCCGGTCAGACCGCCGAAGAGGAACGTCACCAGGAAGCCGATCGACCACAGCATCGGCGTCTCGAAGCTCAGGGACCCCTTCCACATGGTGCCGGTCCAGTTGAAGAACTTCACCCCGGTCGGGACCGCGATCAGGAAGCTCATGAAGGAGAAGAACGGCAGCAGCACACCACCGGTGACGAACATGTGGTGCGCCCACACCGTCACCGACAGGCCCGCGATCGAGATGGTGGCGCCGATCAGGCCCATGTAGCCGAAGATCGGCTTGCGGGAGAAGACCGGGATGACCTCACTGACGATGCCGAAGAACGGCAGCGCGATGATGTACACCTCGGGGTGCCCGAAGAACCAGAACAGGTGCTGCCACAGCAGCGAACCGCCGTTGGCCGCGTCGAAGACGTGGGCGCCCCACTTGCGGTCCACCTCCAGGCTGAGCAGCGCCGCCGCCAGGACCGGGAAGGCCAGCAGCACCAGGACGCTGGTGAGCAGCACGTTCCAGGTGAAGATGGGCATGCGGAACATGGTCATGCCCGGGGCGCGCATGCAGATGACCGTGGTGATGAAGTTGACGGAGCCGAGGATGGTGCCGAAGCCGGACATGCCGAGGCCGAGGATCCACAGGTCCGCGCCCAGGCCCGGGGTGTGGACGACGTCGTTCAGCGGGGCGTAGGCGAACCAGCCGAAGTCGGCGGCGCCCTGCGGGGTGAGGAAGCCGGCCACCGCGATCAGCGAGCCGAACAGGTACAGCCAGTAGGCGAACATGTTCAGCCGTGGGAAGGCGACGTCCGGGGCGCCGATCTGCAGCGGCATGATCCAGTTCGTGAACCCGGCGAACAGCGGCGTCGCGAACATCAGCAGCATGATCGTGCCGTGCATCGTGAACATCTGGTTGAACTGGTCGGTCGACAGCAGTTGCAGGCCCGGCCGGGCCAGCTCGGCGCGCATCAGCAGCGCCATGATGCCGCCGATCACGAAGAACGTGAAGGAGGTGATCAGATACAGCGAGCCGATCGTCTTGTGATCGGTCGTCGTCACCCACTTCACCACCACGGCACCGGGCCGCAGGCGACGGGGAGCGGCGGTTTCCCGCGCGGTGTGCTGGACGTCTGTCATGCGGCCCGTGACACGCTTTCTCTCGGGAGATGGTTACGCGAAGGTCCACACGGTCTCCCGCAGGGCCCGGCTTCCATCCTTCCGTCTCGCGCCGCAGAACCGGAGGCCGTCGTCGCCGAGACGGAGTAACGCCCGGCGAATTGCACCCGGTTGGCCTACGCGCCTCACGCTCATGGCGGGCACGGCGCGCGGACCGGCCTACCGGGCGACGGACGGGGGCAGTTGGGCCGGGCTCACCCGCTCCCCCAGGACCTGGGACATGAACTGCACCAGCCACCGCTGGGAGGGGCTGCGCGAGGACTCGTGCCGGGCGTACAGCGCCACCTCGATCGGATCGGTGTCGAACGGGAGCCGTACCAGGCGCAGTTGGTGGGAGGAGGCGAAGACCTCGCCGACGTACTCGGGGACGATGGCGATCAGGTCGGTCTGTTCCAGCAGGTAGGGCAGCGTCGAGAAGCGGGTGGCGTCCACCACCACCCGGTCGAGGAGCCCGTGCGCGGCGAGCACGGCCCGTGGGACGACGTGCCCGCTGGGGCCGAAGACGGTGGCGTGGGACTCGGCGGCGAGTTCGGCCAGGGTGACCGACTCGCCCCGTACGCGGGGGTGGCCGGCGGCGACCATGCCGACGTAGCGCTCGTGGAAGAGCGGGATCCGCACGGTCCGGTGGGAGGTCAGCACCGGGGTGGCCACGAACACGTCGATGTCGCCGCGGCGCAACTGGTGCTCCGCCTCGTCCACGTCCAGGGGCCGCACGGTGAAGGACACCCCGGGCGCCTGCTCGCGGGCCGCGGCCAGCAGGCGCGGCAGCAGGGTGACCTCTCCCAGGTCGGACAGCGCCACCGTGAAGCGGCCGGACATGACCCGCGGATCGAAGACGTCGGACTGGCGGACGGTGCCGTCGATGTCGGCCAGGGCGCGCTGCAGCGGCTCGTACAGCCGGCGGGCGCCTGCGGTCGGCGTCAGTCCGCGTCCGGTGCGCCGGAACAGCTCGTCGCCGAAGTGCCGGCGCAGCTTGCCCAGGCTGTAGCTGACGGTGGGCTGGGTGACGTGGAGCGTGTCGGCGGTGACCGTGACGCTGCCCGTCTCGTACAGCAGCACGAAGACACGGGCGAGGTTGAGGTCGAAGTTCCTCATATCGAAGAACTCTATATCGCGACGGTAAAAGATTTATTGGTGCTCATGTCGGGGCTTGCCTAGCGTGGCGTGCGTCACTCCGAAGGGAACGTCTGTGCCTTCTGTACGCCGCCTCTCCCACGAGTTCCTGGAGCGCCAGGGCCTCACCACCGTGTTCGGCAATCCCGGCTCCAACGAACTGCCCTTCCTCGCCGAACTCCCCGACGGCTTCCGCTACGTCCTGGGCCTGCACGAGGGCGCCGTCGTCGGCATGGCCGACGGGTACGCGCAGGCGACCGGCCGTCCCGTCCTGGTCAATCTGCACGCGGCCTCGGGCTCGGGGAACGCGATGGGCGCGCTGACGAACGCCGTGGCCTCCCGCACCCCGCTCGTGATCGTCGCCGGCCAGCAGGTGCGCTCCGCCATCGGCCCGGAGGCCAACCTGTCCAACGTGGACGCGCCGGCGCTGATGAGGCCGCTCGTCGGCTGGGCCGCCGAGCCGGCGTGCGCCCAGGACGTGCCGCGCGCCCTCGCGCAGGCCGTCTTCGAGGCGCGGCTCCAGCGGCGCCCGACGTATCTGTCGGTCCCCTACGACGACTGGGCGGCCGAGGCCGGCGACAACGCCCTCGCGATCCTCGACCGGCGGGTCGGCCGTGCGTCCGTCCCCGACGGGGAGCAGGGCCGCCGGCTGGCCGAACAGGTCGCCTCCGCCCGGCGGCCCGCGCTGGTGCTGGGCGGGGACATCGACTCGGCCGGCCTGTTCGACGACGCCGTCCGGCTGGCCGAGCGCCTGGGCGGCCCGGTGTGGGCGGCCCCCTCGCAGTTCCGGCTGCCCTTCCCCAACCGGCACCCGCTGTTCCGCGGGGTGCTGCCCGCCGGCATCGCGCCGATCTGCGAGGCGTTCGAGGGCCACGACCTCGTCCTGGTGCTCGGCGCGCCGGTGTTCCGCTACCACGAGCACCTCCCCGGCCGGTACCTGCCCGAGGGCACCCAGTTGGTCCAGGTGACCGAGGACGCCTCCGCCGCCGCGCGGGCGCCGATGGGCGAGGCGCTGGTCGCCGACCCGGGAGCCGTCATCGACCTGCTCCTGAAGCAACTCGGCGGCCCCGAGACGTCGTCCGGTGCCTTCCGGCCCGTTCCCGAGCCGCCCACGGGCGACGGCTCCCGGCTGCACCCCGAGCAGGTCTTCGCCGCGCTGCGCGACGAACTGCCCGAGGACACCGCGTACGTGGTCGAGTCGACGTCGACGAACGCCTCCTGGTGGCGCCAGATGGACCTGCGCCGGCCCGGCTCGTACTACTTCCCCGCGGCCGGCGGACTCGGGTTCGGGCTGCCCGGCGCGGTCGGGGTCGCCATGGGGCAGCCCGGCCGGCCGGTGGTCGGCGTCATCGGCGACGGCTCCGCCAACTACGGCATCACCGCGCTGTGGACGGCCGCCCAGCAGCACCTCCCGCTGACCGTCGTCCTGCTGCGCAACGGCACCTACGGGGCACTGCGCTGGTTCGGCGGCCTGCTGGGTGTGCCGGACGCACCCGGTCTGGACATCCCCGGTCTGGACTTCGTCCGGATCGCCGAGGGATACGGCGTCCGGGCCCGGCACGTCGGCGACGCCGAGGAACTGCGGGCCGCCCTCGCCGAGCGTCCGGACCACCCGCGGCTGCTCCAGGTGGACACCGCGCTCACCACCCCGTCCTGACCCGACCGCACGAAAGACCGCACAAAAAGAAGAGAGGACAGCCGATGGAACTCCTGGACAGCGCCGTCTGGGGCAAGAAGTTCTTCAGCGACGGCTGGAGGGACGCCGCCGGCGAGCAGCCGGTCGTCGAGCCCGCGACCGGAGAACAGCTCGCGACGGCGGGCCTGGCCACCGCCGAGGACGTGACCCGCGCGGCCGCCCGTGCGGCCGAGGCCCAGCGCGCGTGGGCGGCGACCTCCCCGCAGCGGCGGGCCGCCGTACTGCGCCGGGCGGGCGAGCTGCTGGCCGAGCACGCCGCCGAGATCGAGGACTGGCTGGTGCGCGAGGCCGGGTCCGTACGGGCCAAGGCGGCCTTCGAGACGCAGCTCGCCGTGGGCGAGTGCTTCGAGTGCGCGGGCCTGCCGACGCACCCGCAGGGCGAGGTGCTCACCTCTGAGGACGCCCGCTGGTCGATGTCCCGCCGCCGCCCCGCCGGTGTCGTCAGTGTCATCGCGCCCTTCAACTTCCCGCTCATCCTGGGCCTGCGCTCGGTGGCTCCGGCGCTCGCCCTGGGCAACGCGGTCCTGCTCAAGCCGGACCCGCGCACCGCGGTGAGCGGCGGTGTCGTCATCGCGCGCGTCTTCGAGGAGGCGGGCCTGCCGGCCGGTGTGCTGCACCTGCTGCCGGGCGACGGCTCGGTCGGCCGGGCGGTGGTCGAGGCGCCCGAGGTCCGGGTGGTCTCCTTCACCGGCTCCACTCCGGTCGGGCGGGCGATCGGCGAGCAGGCCGGACGCCTGCTCAAGCGGGCCCACCTGGAGCTGGGCGGGAACAACGCGCTGGTCGTGCTGCCCGGGGCGGACGTGGCGAAGGCGGCCTCCGCCGGCGCGTTCGGCTCCTATCTGCACCAGGGGCAGATCTGCATGACGACCGGCCGCCACATCGTCCACGAGTCGCTGCTGGAGGAGTACACCGCGGCGCTCGCCGCGAAGGCGGCGGCCCTGCCGGTCGGCGACCCGGCCCGCGAGGATGTCGCGCTCGGCCCGCTCATCGACCGGCGCCAGCTCGAACGGGTGCACGGCATCGTCACCGACAGCGTCACCGCGGGCGCGACTCTCGCCGCGGGCGGCGAGATCGTCGGCGCGGGCTACCGGGCCACGGTGCTGAGCGGCCTGACGACCGACATGCCGGCCTGGCGCGAGGAGATCTTCGGGCCCGTGGCCCCCGTCATCGGCTTCTCGACGCTGGAGGAGGCCGCCCGGATCGTCAACGACTGCGAGTACGGGCTGTCCGTGGGGATCCTCGGCGACGTCGGGACGGCGATGAAGCTCGCCGACCGGATCGACTCCGGCAAGGTCCACATCAACGAGCAGACCGTCAGCGACGAGCCCAACGCCCCCTTCGGCGGGGTCAAGGCCTCCGGCACCGGGTCCCGGTTCGGCGGCGCCGCCGCCAACGTCGAGGCCTTCACCGAGACCCAGTGGGTCACCGTCCGGCCCGACATCGCCGACTACCCGTTCTGACGCCGCCCCGTCCGCTTCCGTCCCCAGGGGGGAACGTCCTGATGACATCCGCCGTCTCGTCCCAGACGACCGCGCAGACCGGCACCGCCGGGCGCGGCACCTGGACCGTGGTCCTGTGCTGGATCACCGTCATGCTCGAGGGCTACGACCTCGTCGTCCTCGGCGCCATCATCCCGACCCTGCTCAAGACCCACCACCTCGGCATGACCGCGGGCGACGCCACCATGATCGCGACGCTGTCGCTCGTCGGCGTCGCCATCGGCGCCGTCTGCGTCGGCCCGCTGGCCGACCGGCTGGGGCGCCGCCTGCTGCTCATCGCGTCGGTGGTGGTGTTCTCGGTCTTCACGATCCTGGTGCCGCTGGCCGGCTCCGTGACGATGTTCGCCGTCCTCCGGCTCATCGCCGGTCTGGGCCTGGGCGCCTGCATGCCGGTGTCGCTGACGATGATGGCCGAGCACATGCCGGCCAGCCGGCGTGCCCGGGCCAGCACCCTGACCATGACCGGCTACCACACCGGTGCCGTGATCACCTCCCTGCTCGCCCTCCAGGTGACCGACAACTGGCAGATCCTGTTCTACGTGCTCGGCGTGGCCGGACTCGTCGTGGCCGGCATCCAGTGGTTCCGGCTGCCGGAGTCGGAGGCCTTCGTCCAGGCCAAGGAGGCGACCGGCACGCAGCGGGTCCCGCTCACCGAGCTGCTCAAGCCGGCCTACCTGCGCGCGGGCATCGGCATCTGGGTCGCCTCGTTCATGGGACTGCTGCTGGTCTACGGCCTGAACACCTGGCTGCCCAAGCTGATGAACGACGCCGGCTATCCCGTCCCCACGGCCGTCACCCAGCTCCTGATACTCAACGTCGGTGGCGTCGTCGGCCTGGTCGTCGGCGGCTTCGTGGCCGACCGGCGGGGCATCAAGGGGACCATACTCGGCTGGTTCGCGGTGTCCGTGGTCATGCTCGGCTGCCTGAGCGTCAAGATGAACAGCGACGTTCTGCTCAACGTCGTCGTCTTCCTCACCGGCGTGTTTGTCTTCTCCGCCATGGTGCTCGTCTACGCCTACGTGACCCACTACTACCCGGCCGCGGTGCGCGGCACCGCCCTCGGCTCGGCCTCCGGCATCGGCCGGATCGGCTCGATCGTCGGCCCGACGATCACCGGGGCCCTGGTCACCGCCGGCATCGGCCACCCGTGGGGCTTCTACTTCTTCGCCGCGGTCGCGGTCCTCGGCTTCCTGGCCGTGCTGACCCTGCCGCGCCACGCTCCGCGGCCGGAGGCCGCCGGGGTCACCGCCTGACGCGTCCGCCCACCCCCGCGACGGCGCGGGACCGCCCTCCTGGGTGGTTCCGCGCCGTCGCTGCTTCGAGGCCGACCGACCGATCGATCGACCGCACCCGTGCGCCGTGCACCTGGGCCGGGGCGGGGACCACGCGCCCCGGCCCGATCACGCCCGTCACCCGGACCGGTCGCCCGCCGCCTGGCCTGGAAGCACGGGTGTCCGCGGGGCGGCGGGGCAAGCGTCGGTGGGGTGGGCGGCCGTCCCCGACCTGGTCGTCGCGGGGCTCTCGACGCTCTCGGGCAGGGCCAGCTCCGCCCAGATGACCTTTCCGTGCGGGGAGTAGCGCGTGCCCCAGTGCTCCGTCATCTGCGACACCAGGAACAGCCCGCGGCCGCCCTCCTCGGTCGTCGCGGCATAGCGCAGATGCGGCGAGGTGCTGGTGCCGTCGGACACCTCGCAGATCAGCGAGCGGTCGCGGATCAGCCGGACATGGATCGGCTCGCCGCCGTAGCGGATGGCGTTGGTGACGAGCTCGCTCAGCACGAGTTCCATGCTGAAGCCGAGCTCGGACAGGCCCCACTCGTCGAGCGTGCGGGCGGCCGCGACGCGGACCCGGGCAACGGCGGCGGGGTCGGGTGGCACGTCCCACTCGGCGACCCGGTCGCACGGCAGTGCCCGGGTCCGGGCGACGAGCAGGGCGACGTCGTCCTTGGGACGTGCGGGCAGCAGTGCGTCCAGCACCGCCTGGCAGTTCTGCTCGGGCGAGCGGTCGGGGTGGCCGGCGAGCGCCTGGCGCAGCATTTCCATGCCGACGTCCAGATCCCGCCGCCGGTCCTCGACGAGGCCGTCGGTGTACAGGACGAGCTGGGTGCCTTCGGGAAGCTCCAGCTCGGCCGTCCTGAAGGGCATGCCGCCCAGGCCGAGCGGCGGCCCGTGCGGCAGATCGGGGAAGGTGACGCCGCCGTCCGGGCTGATCAGCGCGGGCGCGAGATGGCCGGCGCGCGCCATGGCGCAGCGGCGGGTCACGGGATCGTAGATGACGTACAGGCAGGTGGCTCCGACGACGGCCGCGGCGGCGCCGGTGGAGGCCTCCTCCTGGTCGATGCGGCCGACGAGGTCGTCCAGGTGGCTCAGCAGTTCGTCGGGGGGCAGGTCGAGCGTGGAGAAGTTGTGCACCGCGGTCCGCAGCCGTCCCATGGTGGCGGCGGCGTGCAGGCCGTGCCCGACCACGTCCCCGACGACCAGGGCAACCCGTCCGCCGGGCAGCGGGATCACGTCGAACCAGTCACCGCTCACGCCCGACTGGGCGGGCAGATAGCGGTAGCCGACCTCCAGCGCGCTCAGCTCGGGCAGGGCCCGCGGCAGCAGACTGCGTTGCAGGGTGACCGCGAGCGCGTGCTCGCGGGCGTAGCGGCGGGCGTTGTCGATACTGACCGCGGCCCGGGTCACCAGCTCCTCGGCCAGGGACAGCTCCTCCTCGTCGAACGCGCCGCGCTCCTTGCGGCGCCAGAAGTTGGCCATGCCCAGCACGACACCGCGGGCCCGGATCGGGACCGAGAGCAGCGAGTGGATGCCGTGGTCCACGATCGCCTCGGCACGCTCCGGGTCCTGCGCCTGCCAGCCGTACGCCGACGACAGGTCCGTCACCAGTTCCAGGTGGCCGGTGCCGTAGCTGTGGGCCATGGGCGTGGACGGCAGGAAGTCGATCAACCGGCCCTTCTCGTAGAGCGGCGAGTCGTCCTGGACACCGCGTACGGCGATGCGGCGCAGGCCGGTCGCGGTGGCGGCGGGCTCCTCGCCCTGGAGCACGCCCTCGGCGAGGTCCACGGAGACGTAGTCGGCGAAGCGGGGGACGGCGACCTGGGCGAGTTCGTCGGCGGTGCGGGTCACGTCGAGGGTGGTGCCGATGCCCAGTCCGGCGTCGTAGAGCAGTTCCAGCCGTTCCCGGGCGACCTGGGCCCGGCCGGAGATGGCCTGGAGTTCGGTGGAGTCGCGCAGTGTCACCACCGTTCGTCCCGGGCTTCCGTCCTGGTGCGTGGGCCGCTGGTTGACGGCCAGCAGCCGGGATCCGGCCAGGTGCACCTCGTCGGTGGCCATGCGGCCGGAGGTGAGCAGTTCGACCGTCTCGGGTTCCAGCGTCGGGAAGTGCGCCACCTGCCTGCCCTCGGCGTCCGCCGGCAGGTCCAGCAGCCGCCTGGCCTCGTCGTTCGCGAGCAGCAGCCGCCCGTCGTCACCGATGATGAGCACTCCTTCGCGTACGGAGTGCAGCACGGCGTCGTGGTGGTCGTACATGCGGGTCATCTCGTCCGGGGCGAGGCTGTGCGTCTGCCGCCGCAGCCGCCTGCCGACGAGCGCCGTCACGCCGGTGGCCAGGCCCAGCGCCGCCGCGCCGGCGCCCAGGATGATCGGAACCTGCCGGTGCACCTGGCTGGTCACGTGCTTGACCTGGAGCCCGGCGGAGACCAGCGCCACGACGTGGCTGCCGTCCCGGACGGGAACGGTGGCCTGTACCTCGTCGCCGAGCGGCCCGTGGACGGTCTCGGTGTAGACCTTCCCCTCCAACGACGGCCTGATGGTGCCGACGAAGCGCTGACCGATGCGGTCCGGCAGGGGGTGCGTGTAGCGGATGCCGCTCGTGTCCATGACGACGATGAAGTCGACCCCCGCGGACCCGCGCGCCGCCTCCGTGAGGGGCTGGAGCACCTTCGACGGCTCGGGCGTCCGCAGCGCACTCACGACGCCCGGGGAGTGCGCGAAGGTCTCCGCGACCGCCACGGAACGCCGCTTGGCCTCGGCGCTGATGTCGCGCTGCGACTGAAGGACGAGGGCGAAGACGGCGAAGGCCACAAGCAGCGCCACCAGCGCCACCTGCAGAACGAACACCTGTCCGGCGACGCTTCGCGGGCTTCCCCCCAGCAGCGGGCGCCGCGATATGCGTCGAAGACGGGTAAAACGGTCGGCCATCCGGCATTTGTAACATCCGCCACGCCCCGCCGTCACGGCTTGCACGGTCGATCATTCGCCAGGAGCCCTGCCCGAAACCACCCGGGAAACCCCGAATGCCAGGCGTCACGGCGAGGGAAAGCGCTGTCTCCGGCGAGGAGGACGATTCCGTCGAAGCGCTCGTCAGGGCCGCGCCGGATCCAGGGATCCGACCGCGGTTCACTCACGGACGGCAACGGAGCGCAGCCGACGACTACGGGCGCGCGGGCTCGCCCACCGGACGGGCGGCACGGGACTCAGCCCGTCGGGGGCCAGGTGCGCAGCATCGTGTCGAGGCGGTCGAGGATCCAGGTCCAGGTCTCCTGCGAGTCCGGGGCGCTGTGGGCGAAGCCGCCGGCCAGTTCCAGGCTGACGTAGCCGTGGAAGACACCGCCCAGCAGCCGGACGGCGTGGGTCTGGTCCGGCTCGGGCAGGTCGTAGCCGCGCAGGATCGCGCGGGTCATCTGCGCGTGCCGGCCCCCGGCGCTCACGGCGGCGGTCTCCGGGTCCAGCCGGAGCCGCGCCGCCGCGTACCGGCCGGGATGCTCCCGGGCGTAGTCGCGGTAGACGTTCGCGAAGGCGGTGAGGGCGTCCCTGCCGGCCCGCCCGGCCAGCGCGTCGGCGGCCCGGTCCGCGAGTTCCTCCAGGGCGAGCAGGGCGATCCTCGTCTTGAGGTCCTGGGAGTTCTTCAGGTGCGAGTACAGGCTCGCGGCCTTGACGTCGAACCGCCGGGCGAGGGCCGAGACGGTCACCTGCTCGAAGCCGACCTCGTCCGCCAACTCCGCCCCTGCCCTGACCAGGCGTTCCGTGGTCAACCCCGCACGCGCCATACCGCTCCTCACACCCCAGCCCGCCAAGAACCTGAAGCCATTGAATATCCACCTAAACCCATTAGGCAAACGGGACGGCGCGGGGCCCGGCGCGGGACCCGGCGCGAATCCCGCCATTGGCATGGACCTGATGACCCGGCTCCCGCTAAGCTTCCCCCGACCCGGATGAGAGCGCTCTCAGGTCGCGGTTGTTCCACCCCCACCTCGCTGGAACGACGAAGGGCACCCCTGTGAGACGCACTCGACTCCACCACGTGGCCGTGGCCGCGCTCGTGCTGCTCGGCAGCTGGGCCGTGGCGGGCACCACGCCGGCCGGAGCGGCGACCCCCGCCGCCGCACCCCCCACCACCTCCCCCGGCCTGATCCAGGCGATGCAACGGGACCTGGGACTCTCCGCGCGGCAGGCCGAGGCGCGGCTGGCGGCGGAACGCACCGCCACGGCCGTGGAACCGAAGGCCCGCGCGGCCGCGGGATCCGCCTACGGCGGCTCGTGGTTCGACGACACGACCGGCCGGCTCACCGTGGCCGTCACCTCCGACGCCTCCGACTCGGCCCTGCGCGCCGTCCGGGCCACCGGCGCCACCGTCCGCGGCGTCCAGCACAGCGCCCGGCAGCTGGACACGGCCAAGGCCCGCCTGGACAGCACGTCGGCACCGCGGGGCGTGAGCGGCTGGCGGGTGGACCCGAAGGCCAACACGGTCGTCGTGGACGTCGTCCGCTCCGCGCGCTCCGACAACGATGTCCAACGCTTCCTCGCCCAGGCCCGCACGGCCGGACCCGTCACCGTCCGCACGGTCTCCGCGGCGCCGCGGACCTTCGCGGCGGGCACGGTCGGCGGCGACCCCTACTACACCGGCAACGTCCGCTGCTCCATCGGCTTCTCGGTGTACGGCGGCTTCGTCACCGCCGGACACTGCGGCCAGCCCGGCGCCGGGGTGAGCGGCTGGGACGGCTCGTACATCGGCACCTTCCAGGGATCCTCGTTCCCCGACAACGACTACGCCTGGGTCAGCGTCGGCAGCGGCTGGTGGACGGTGCCGGTGGTCCTCGGCTGGGGCACCGTCCCGGACCAGCTGGTGCACGGCTCCGCGGTGGCACCCGTCGGCTCCTCGGTCTGCCGCTCCGGCTCGACGACGCACTGGCACTGCGGCACCGTGCTGGCGCAGAACGAGACGGTCAACTACGCCGAGGGCGCCGTGCACGAGCTGACGAAGACCAGCGTGTGCGCCGAGCCGGGCGACTCCGGCGGCTCCTTCATCAGCGGTGACCAGGCCCAGGGCGTCACCTCCGGAGGCTGGGGCGACTGCTCCGGCGGCGGGGAGACCTGGTTCCAGCCGGTCAACGAGATCCTCAACCGCTACGGACTGACCCTGCACACCGACTGACCCGCGCTCCCGGGGGTTCCGGCCGGGCTCGGCCGGAACCCCCTCGGCGTCGGCGACGGACGGAGTACGTGGTCGGCGGGCGGCACGGCCGGTCGGCCGAGGGCATGCCCGTCAGCGGGCGTCGGCCGCCCGGCGGGCACGGTCAAGGGCGACCCGGGCCGCGGTGTACCCGGTGCCGGCGACGAACCGCAGCATCGGCCCGAACATCGGGGCGGCGAGCGACCCGGTGAAGTACAGCCCCGGCACCGACGATTCGAACCCCGGCGTCAGCCGCGGCGCACTCGACCCCGGCACCAGCCTGAGCGCCCGTCGCACCGTCGGCGACAGGAACGGCACGGCGTCCAGGTCCAGACGGTAGCCGGTGGCGGCCAGGACGTGGTCGACGTCGAGCGTCTCGGCCACACCGCCCGGCCCGGTGAGGTCCAGCCGTACGACGGACCCGGCGGTCTCGGCCCGGACGACCCGCCGCGAGGTGCGCACCGGCACGACGCCCTCGACCCGGTCCCGCAGCCACCAGCCGCCCGAGGGCCGCAACGCGCGCCGGAACAGCAGCAGTCGGGCCGCGGCCGGCAGATGCCGTACCGCTCCGGGGGCCCGGCACACCGCGGCCAGGATCCAGCCCGTGCCCAGGGGCGAGGCGGGCCTGCCGATCCGTCGCGCCCAGGACCGGGCCCGCTCCGGGACCGTCCCCCACAGCACGTCGCCCTCCCGGACCAGCACCTGCGCCCGGGCACCGGACTCATGGAGCAGGGCGGCGCTCTCCAGGGCCGACTGGCCCCCGCCGACCACGGCGACCCGGCGGCCGGCGTACCGGGACAGGTCGGTGTGCTGGCTGGTGTGCGACACCGGCGCCCCGGGTCCCGGGCCCTCGGGCGCGAGGCCGCGCAACTCGGCGGGGATGTGGGCCAGTCCGTTCAGGCCGGTGGCCACGACGACGGCTTCCGCGGCGAGTTCCTGTCCGTCGTCCAGCCGTACGGCGAACCCCGTGCCGGACGTGGCCAGGTCGACGGCCGCCACCCGGGCCGGCTCCACCTCACCGACGTACTGCTTCTGGAACCACTGTCCGTAGCGTACGAACACCTCGCACGGGATGGGTGTCAGCTCGGTCAGCTCCGGCTCGCCGTGCACCCGGAGGAAGTCCGCCAGCCGCCCGCCGGGCGCCGGCGCGGACAGGTCGACGGCGTCCGGTGTCGACTTCAGGAACATCCCGGTCGCCATGGCGTGCCGCCAACTGCCCATGACCTCCCCGAAGACCCGCACCGGGACCCCCGCCGCGCGCAGATGCGCGGCGACCGACAGCCCGTACGGCCCGGCACCCACCACCACGACCGGAAGCGCCCGGCGCCCCGACCGCGCTCCCCCGCGGGCAGGCCGCTGCCCCGGAAGCGACTGCGTCATGCATCCCCCCGCTGGTCCGCTCGCCGCCTCCCCCGAGGCCGGCGTGACACTCCGGGATGCGCGCGCCGGCACGACGCCGCCGCACGTCTCCCCCCTCCGCCGCTCAGTGTTACCCATCGACCGGTGCCGGAATGCGATATCGGGTCACGTTGCCAAAAATTGGCCCAAGCATTGACCGGCCGCACCCGCGAGCCCGAAGAAGCGAGCCCGAAGGAGCGAGCCTGACGGAACGAGTTCGCAGTGGAGGGGGACGCACACCCGGCTCCCGTCCTCGCGGCGGAGGACGGGAGCCGGGTGTGCAGGACCTACTGGTCCGTGGCGGCGGGAGAAGCGACCGCGGATGGTGCGGTCATCAGCTTCCCGAACACCGCCATGCAGCTGGAACAGTGTCCAGCCTGCTGTGCGCTCGCGCCGTCGACGTGCCGGCCCAGTTTCTGGCCGCACAGGGTGGTGGTCGTGTGCTTGGCCATGACGTGCCAGACCAGAGCCCCACCGGGCTTCTCTACTCCTGCACACATCTCATACATGATCGGCTCCACTCCCTCGATGGACGCCTCTCTCACTCAAGGAGATACCGAGGGGGCCATCCGCACGCAGCCACGGACGGCCATTCAGGTGAAAAACGCGCCGGGGGCGGTGCCATCATGGTGCTCATGCGGAAAGGCGGAGCGTTGCGGACGGCGGCCGTGGTAACGGTCGGTGGAGCACTGGCGATGTCGCTGACGGCCTGCGGCGGCCCGGGCCATCGGCGCACGGCCGGCCACGGCGGGCAGCCGGAGCACGCGCCGGGGCGCGACGCGTCCACGCGGCGGGTACCGGGCATCGGCGACCGGATGTGGCATCGGGTGCCGGCCGGGTCCCACCAGGTGGTCGCCGTCTACGGCGCAGGGCCGGACTCCCCCGACTCGACGGTCGAGTTCTTCACCGAGCACGGCTCGCGCTGGAAGCGGACGGCCTCCTGGCCGGCCCACAACGGCAGGAGGGGCTGGACGACGGACCATCACGAGGGCGACCAGCGCACCCCCGTGGGGGTGTTCACGCTGAGCGACGCCGGTGGCGTGCTGAAGGACCCCGGGGCGAAACTGCCGTACACCCGGTCCGCCGCGTTCCAGGCTCCCCGGTCCTGGACGAAGAACGCCTGGCACGACTTCGACTACGTCATCGCCATCGACTTCAACCGCGTCAAGGGGACGCCGCCCAACGACCCCACCCGGCCCGAAGGGCAGTCCAGGGGCGGCAGCATCTGGCTGCACATGGACCACGGCAGCGGCACGTCCGCCTGCGTGACCCTGTCCCAGACGGCGATGCGGTACCTGCTGCGCTCCCTCGACCCGCGTCAGCACCCGGTCGTGGTCATGGGAGACAGGCCGGAACTCCAGGCCTGACGCCGCGCGGCCGCGAGACGGCGGACCCACCGCGTCCACGACCCGGACAGATCGGCGACAAGACGGCGAACGCACCTACCGTTCGCGGTGCCGGTCGAGCGACGGCCTCGACGCCGAGGGGAGCACAGGATGGCCGAGGACACCGCGGAGCGGGCACCGCAGGGGCACGGTGCGGTCGTCGCCCTCCGCGCGGTGGGCGTCCGCCGCTACACGAGCGGGCAGGTGATCCTCGACGGCGTCGACTGGACGGTGCGGGCGGGCCAGCACTGGGCACTGCTGGGCGCCAACGGCGCCGGGAAGACCACGCTGCTGCGGCTGCTCGGCGCCCTGATGCACCCCACGACCGGCAGCGTCGAGGTCCTCGGCGCGCTGCTGGGCCGCGTCGACGTACGGGAACTGCGCGCCCGCATCGGGCACGTCACCACGGCGCAGCGCGTACCCGGGGAACTCGACGCGCACGCGGTCGTGCTCACCGGTCACACGGGCACGGTGCAGCCGCTGTGGCGGATGTACGACGAGGAGGTGCGGCAGCGGGCCCACGAACTACTGGCCGAGCTGGAGATCAAGGACCTCGCCGACCGGCCGTACGGAGTCTGCTCGGGCGGGCAGCGGGCGCGGATCCTCATCGCCCGTGCCCTCATGGCCGAACCCGCGCTGCTGCTCCTCGACGAGCCGTTCAACGCACTTGACCTGCCGTCCCGCGAGGACCTGGTCGAGGCCATGCACCGGCTCGCGGAGGGACGGCCCCGGCTCGCCACCGTGACGGTCACCCACCACCTCGAGGAACTCTCCCCCGCCGTCAGTCACGCCCTGCTGCTGCGCGAGGGCCGGATCCTGTCCCAGGGACCCGTCGAGGACGTCCTGACCGGACCGTGGCTGACCACGTGTTTCGGCCGCCCCATCGCGGTCAGCCGGCACGAGGGCCGTTGGTGGGCCTATTCCGGGCGGCAGAGCCCCGGGAGCGCGTGACGCGGGGAACCCGCCCGATCCTCGCGCACAGCGGTCCGACGCCGCTTCCCTCTACCCGGAGTAACGTGATCCACTTTGGCTCCGGGCCGTTTTCTCCCGTCACTTCGGGCGCACCGTGCCGTCCGACCCCCGTGCGAAGGATCCTCATGCCGTCTCCAGACGCTGCTCTGCAGCAAGCGCATTCCGACTACGAACAGCACATGCGGACCTGTCGTCAATGTCATGCACACGACATCAACGCCCGAAGAGGCCTCGCCCGCGCCGAGTGACGCCAAGGGCCGGTGGTGGGACCGGAAGACCGATCCCACCACCGCCCCCTTCGCGGTCCGTGGTGTCCTCAGACGGCGTCGCGCCTGATCCGGCGCAGCAGCACGACGCCCGCGGTCACGAGCACCGCCCCGGCGGCCGCGGGCCACAGCTTGGCACCGGTCTCGGCCAGGCTGCCCCTGACGGCCTGCGGTTCGGTCTGCGCGCCGGCCACCGCCCGGTCGTTTCCGCCCGGGGGCGGCGTGTAGGCGGTGCCCACCTCGCCGCCGCTCGCGGCACCCGTGGCGCTCGGCTCGGCCTGGCGGGGAGTGTCGGCCTTGGGCACCGCCGCGTCGCCCACCGGCTCCACGGACTTCTCCGCCCCGGACTTCTCCGCCCCGGCCTTCTCGGCCCCGTCGCCGCCCTTGCCGGCCCCGGTCGCGCCGTCGTCGGTCCGGCCGTCGCCCTTGCCGGCGCCGCCTCCGGGCTGCGCGCCCGAGGTCTCCGCCGGCTTCTCCTGCGGCATCTTCGGCTTCTCCTGGGGCTCCTGCGGCTTCTCGGGCTGCCCGCCGGACTCCGCGCCCTCGTCGATCCCGGCGCCGCACGCGCGGCCGCTGTTGATGCAGTCGACCATCCGGCCCATCAGGTCCTCGTCGAAGACGTTGATGAAGTCGCCGTGGTCCGTGACCGGCTTGTGCAGCTGCTCCGGGAAGGAGTCCACCGCGAACATCGGGGTGGTCGCGCCCCCGTCGTCCAGGCTCGGGGCGCCGACGCCGTAGACGATGCGCTGCACCAGTTGCGGGATCGCCCGGAAGCCCTCCGGGCAGTTGCCCTCGCCGTCGGCGAACGCCACGTGCGTGCGGTGGTTGGCGCTGTCGGCGTTCCGGCCGTCCCAGCAGCTCTGGAACCTGAAGGTGCGCACCACGTCGCTGCCGCCGGGGCAGAGCGGGTACGTGTCCTTCAGCTGCCGGTCCTCGAAACCGGTGCAGGACCAGGAGGCGTTGGCGTTGGCGGGGCCGTTGACGAACGCCTTGGCGTCCCCGGTGATGATGCGCAGGAAGCGCGGCATGGCCGTCACCTTGCCCCGCGGGCTGCCCTCGAAGGACAGCGTCACCTGCTTCGGCGTCACGATCCTGCCCGCGTTGCCCTCGGTCCCGCCGCCGGGGGCGTCGGCGTCCCGCTCCCGGGTCCCGTCCTGAAGACGCAGCACGGGCCAGTAGTAGGTCGACTTGTCGCCCTTGTCGGCGCAGCTCGTGTCGGCCTTCGCCAGGTCCTCGTCACTGGCGAAGGCGTTGTTGCCCTGGTTGCCGACGTAGTCGTGGAAGTGATGGGCGCCGTTGGTGACGCCGGGCGCGACGATCACATTGTCCGAGTTGAACAGGCCGCCCGCGTTCACTCCGCAGGTGGAGACGAAGCTGCCGCGCGAGGCGCCCGCCGCCGCACGGGGCTTGCCGGCGTCGGGCTGCACGGTGTTGATGTCCACGTAGTCCGCGGCCACGGGCCCGTTGCCGGTCCGGCCGTCGTCGGCGCCCTGCTCCGGCTCCTGCTGCCCGTCCTGCGCCTGGCCCTGCTCCTCGCCGCCCTGCTCCTGACCGGGCTGCCCGTCGCCGCCGTCGGCGTCGGAGGTGCGCAGGGTGCAGGCCGCGAGTTCGTCGAGCCCCTCGGGCCGCTCTCCGGCGCCCTCGATCGCGTCGGCGATGCTGCCGATCGTCGCGGTCCGCTGCTCCCTGAGCGGGGCCACGATCCCCTGGTCCACGGCGTCGACGTCGATCCGTCCGTCCCGCACCGCGTCCTGCATCTTCTGGTAAGCGCCCGCGATCTGCTGGTCCAGCACCGCGAGTTGCTCGTCGACGGCCGCCCTCGCCTCCTGCGGCACCTCGGTCAGCCGGGTGCCGACGTCCGGGCAGTCGATCGTGGCGCCTCCCGCCGCCGGGCTCTGCTCACGGTCCCCCACGGACTGCACGGTCGAGGTGTCTTCGGTGGCGGAGGCGTACACGTTGGCGACCATCAGCCCGCCTCCGCCCAGGATGAGCGCCATCGCGCCGAGCGTGGCGCGCCGCGGGCCCGTGGGTCGTCTGCGCGTGTTGCGTCTCACCGAACTTCTCCTACGCGTTGTGGTCGGCCGGGAAGGTGAATCCCCCCGCCCCATACGAAGTTCGGCCCAGAGGTGTTCAAGCGCCCCCGGGATTGCCCCGCGCCCCGCGGCCGGCGACGATCAACGCGTCGTGGATCAGCATGTGGTGCGAACGCCCGTTCGGCGGGCAAGACGAAAGCCCCACTCCCTTGACGGGAGTGGGGCTTGTCCACGAGCGCCGGGCAGGCCTTGCACCTGCATCTCCCCGCAGGAAGCGGGGCGTCTTTCCTTGGACCACCAACGCACAGTCGATCACCGGGAGTTCCGGTGACTCGCTCAAGATCGAGCATAGCGCAGATGCCCGCGCCCGGCACGTCGCCGCGCGGACCGTGCCCCGTATCGCCCCGTCACCCAGGCAATGGTTGGCGAGATCACCGGACGCGCCGCGCCAGTTCTCCCACATATCGATACAAAACGTGTGTTATTCAAGTCATGCACACATATACGCGGCGCACCTTGCTCAGTGCCTCGGTCACGGCTGCCGCCTCGGGACTCCTGACCGCCTGCACCGGCGCCGACCTCCGCTCGGGGCCCGGGTCCGCGCAGGGCGCCGGGCCGGGCTCGGGGCTCGTCGACGTCGTCCACCCGTTCGTCCCCAAGGGGCCCAAGGGGTACGTGAACCCGTCCGACCCGGAGGTCCTGGCCGCCGAACGCAGGCGCGGGTCCGGGCCGGTGCGCAGATACAGGTTCACCGCCCGGGAGACGTCGTTCGACCTGGCCGGCAAGACCGTCAGGACCTGGGCCTACAGCGACAGGATCCCGGGCGAGCTGGTCCGGGTCACCGCGGGTGACATCCTCGACTTCACGCTTGTCAACCGCCTGCCCGTGGGGACGACCATGCACTCGCACGGCGTGCGTCTGCGCTGCGACATGGACGGCGTGCCGGGGCTGACCCAGCACACCATCAAACCCGGCTCGGAGTTCAACTACCGCTTCGTGGTGTCCCACCCCGGCACATACCTGCTGCACTCGCACGAGGGCATGCAGCTCGACCGCGGCCTGTACGCGCCGCTGGTCGTCGACGACCCCAAGGAGCCCTTGTCGTACGACAAGGAGTGGGTGGTGGTCCTGGACGACTGGGTGGACGGCCTGGACGGCTCGACCCCGGACGGCGTACTCACCCAGTTGCAGAAGGTCAAAGGCCCCGTTCCCAAGGGCATGCACGGCATGGACATGGGCGGCGGCGGCCACGCCGGGCATTCCGCGCCGCACGGCTCGTCCCACGGCCCCGACCGCATCCTGCGGGGCGGTCTCAGCCGCATGCTGCAGGGCATGGGCGGCAATGTCGACTACCCCTACTACCTGATCAACGGCCGTGTCCCGCACGCTCCGTCGGTCTTCCGGGCCCGCCGCGGCGACCGCATCAGGATCCGGTTCATCAACGCGGGTGCCGACACCGCGTTCCGCGTGGCCCTGGGCGGCCACGAGATGACGGTGACGCACTCGGACGGCTACCCGGTCGAACACCGTACGACCGACGCGCTGGTGCTCGGCATGGCGGAGCGCTACGACGTCGTCGTCACCGCCAAGGACGGGGTGTTCCCCCTGGTCGCGCTGGCCGAGGGCAAAGACGCGCGCGCCCTCGCCGTACTGAACACCGGAAAGTCGAAGGACCTGCCCGCGCCCTCCGTCTACCCCGACGAGCTGGACGGCCGCTTCCTGCCCGCCCACCAGCTGGTCCCCGCCAAGTCGGTGGCGTTCTCCGACAACAAGCCGGACCGCGAGATCCAGATCAAGCTGACCGGCAACATGAAGTGGTACAACTGGAGCTTCGACCGCAAACCGTACTCGGTCGAGCAGCGCCATCCGATCCGCCAGGGCGAGCGGGTCCGGATCACCTTCCTCAACCACACCGGCATGTGGCACCCGCTGCACCTGCACGGCCACACCTTCGCCATCACCGGCCCGAACGCACGCGGAGCCCGCAAGGACACCGCGATCGTGCTGCCGCACGACAGGCTGGTGGTGGACTTCTACGCCGACAACCCGGGCCTGTGGATGCTCCACTGCCACAACCAGTACCACTCCGAGTCCGGGATGATGACCAACCTCGGCTACCTCAAGTGACCACGGCGCCGCGGCGGCCGCACGTGGCCGTGCCGGCCGTTCGACGCGGCTCCCGACGGGGCGGCGCCGGTCCCGTCACTCCTTCGGCGGGCCCCGGCGCGCGGGGAGGGCACCGGAGCTTCGATCCTGACGTGGGATGACCGCCGTCCGAGGGTGGCCGCCGAGCGGGTGGTTTCCGCGGACCTGGCCGCCGGAAGGGCGGGTAGCCAATGAGGCTTGTCGTCGATCTCAACAAGTGCCAGGGATACGCGCAGTGCGCTTTCCTCGCGCCGAGCGTGTTCACCCTGCACGGCGAGGAGTCGCTGGTCTACAACCCGCGGCCCGGCAGGGAGCAGCGGGAGAGGGTCGCGCGGGCCGTCGCGGCGTGCCCGGTGCAGGCGATCACGGCGGAGGGGCTGGACGACACCGGCGAGGAGCCCGCCGGCGCGGGACGGGAGGTCCCCGATGCCCGCTGAGGAGTTCCACGAGTGGCTCACCCGCGAAGGCCGGATCGTGATCGTCGGCGCCTCGCTGGCGGGCCTCAGAGCCGCCGAGACCCTGCGCGCCGAAGGATTCACCGGATCGCTCACCATGATCGGTGACGAGCCCTACGAGCCGTACGACCGTCCCCCGCTGTCCAAGGCGGTACTGCTCGGCAAGGCGTCCCCGGAACACACCGAGCTGCCCCGGCGCCGGGACATCGACGCGACCTGGCGGCTCGGGGTCGCGGCGGCGGGCCTGGACATGGCGGCCAGGCGGGTGCGGCTGGCCGACGGCGAGGAGGTGCCCTACGACCGGTTGCTGATCGCGACCGGTGTGCGCTCCCGGCCCTGGCCGAAGGACGACGAGGCCGAGCTGGACGGGGTGTTCGTGCTGCGCACCCGGGACGACGCGGTCCGTCTGCACCGGCGGATGAAGGGCCCGCCGCGCCGGGTGCTGGTCATCGGGGCCGGCTTCACCGGTTCGGAGATCGCCTCCGCGTGCCGGGACCAGGGCATCGCGGTCACGGTCGCGGAACGGGCCGGCGCTCCCCTGGTGGGCGCGCTCGGCGGAGTGATCGGCGCGGTCGCCGCCGACCTGCACCGGGAGAACGGGGTGGACCTGCGCACCGGGGTCATGGTCACCGGTCTGGAGGGGGACGCGACCGGGCGGGTGCGGGCCGCACACCTGTCCGACGGCGGTGTCGTCGAGACGGACGTGGTGGTGGTCTCGCTGGGCGCGACCCGCAACACCGACTGGCTGACCGGCTCGGGGCTGGGCGCCGGCCCCCGCGGCATCGCCTGCGACGCGGGCTGCCGGGCCTTCGACTTCCGCGGCATCGTCACCGACGACGTCTACGTCGCCGGCGACGTCGCCCGTTCCCCGCATCCGCTGTTCGGCTACCAGTTCCTGTCCCTCGAGCACTGGGGCAACGCCGTCGCCCAGGCCGAGGTGGCCGCGCACAACATGATCAGCTCCGGCGCCGACCGGCGCCCGCACATGTGGGTGCCCGCCTTCTGGTCGGCGCAGTTCGGCGTGAACATCAAGTCGGTCGGCGTGCCGTCCATGGGCGAGGAGGTCATGATCACCCAGGGGTCGCTGGCCGAGCGGCGGTTCGTCGCGGTGTACGGCTACCAGGGCCGTGTGATCGCCGCCGTGAGCTTCGACAACACGCGGTGGCTGGAGTTCTACCAGCGGCAGATCGAGACGGGCGCGCCGTTCCCGGTGGAGTTCCCGACGGTGGACCGACGGCCCGAGGGCCGCAAGCCGGTGCCGGCCGACTTCCCCGACCCCTCGCTGCCGACGCACGGCCCGACCGTGACCCTCAGCGGGTACTCCCCGGCCGACCGGCAGCTGGTCTTCACTCCGGCCCGCCACTGAACCGGCGCCCCGCCCGCCTTACGACCCGGACCTCCACGCCCCAAGGACCCGTCATGACGCACGCCCCGCTCCTGCGCCGGATCACCGACTACGCCAACCGCGCCAACCCCTACCCGCTCTACGAGGAGCTGCGCAGGACACCGGTGCTGCACGAGGAGGAGGACGGCCCCTACGCCGTGAGCTCGTACTACGACATCCTCGGCCTGCTCCACGACCCGAGGGTCAGCTCCGACGCCACCAACCTCATCGCCGCCGGGGCGGACGAGCTGTCGGGACCGGAGGCCACGGGGCTGCCGCCGAGCTTCATCCGGCTCGACCCGCCCGAGCACGACCGGCTGCGGCGGATCGCCAACAGTTCCTTCGGCCCGCCGCACCGGCCCCGGCGGATCGACTCCATGAGCGCGGAACTCAGCGGGATCATCACCGAGCTCATCGACGGTTTCGGCGACGCCCGGGAGATCGACGTCGTCGACCGGTTCGCCTACCCCTTCCCGGTGACGGTGATCTGCCGGCTGCTCGGAGTGCCGCGCGAGGACGAGCCGCGTTTTCGCAGCTGGGTGGACCCGATCGTCGCGGCACTGGACCCGGAGACCCGGCAGCGCACCGACGACGACGTCCAGCGCGCCGCGCAGGAGGCCCGGATGCAGCTGGGCATGTACCTGGCCGGTCTGGTCGAGCAGCGGGTCAAGGAACCCCGCGACGACCTGCTGTCCGACCTGGCGGCCAGTCACGGCCCGGACGGGACCATGTCGATGATGGAGGTGCTCAGCACCGCGGTGCTGCTGCTGATCGCGGGCCACGAGACGACGGTCAACCTCGTCACCAACGGCATGCTCACCCTGCTGCGCCACCCGGAGTACCTGCACCGGCTGCGCGAGGATCCGGGACTGTCGGTCAGGATCGTGGAGGAGCTGCTGCGTTACGAGCCTCCCGTGCAGTTGGTGCCGCAGCGCACCTGTGTCGCCGACATCGAGGTGCGCGGGGTCACGATCCCCAAGGGTTCGCGGATCTGGCTGATGCTCGCCGCGGGCAACCGGGACCCGGAGCGGTTCCAGGACCCCGACCGGTTCGATCCCGACCGTGAGGACATCGAGCACCTCGGCTTCGGCAGCGGCATCCACATCTGCTTCGGCGCGCCGCTGGCCCGGCGGGAGGCGCAGCTCGCGCTGGCCGAGCTGGCCCGCCGTCTGGAGAACCCGCGCCTGGTGGAGGACCCGCCACCCTATCGGCGGAACGCTGTGCTGCGCGGCCCGCGCCATCTGAACGTGGCCGTCGACTCGGTGCGTTCGTAGAGACACCGCAGGCCCCACCGCACGGCCGGGTCCCGCGGACCACCTCCTCTCGGATGCCCGCTACTCCCTGTGCGGGCCCAAGAACAGGAAAAGAGTCTGGACAGAACTAAAAAACAGGACAAAATGGTCCGCATCCCCCCACCGCCGCTTCGAGGAGTCGCCCCGGTATGGCGTACGGACCCCACCACAACGCCACCCCGCCTCCCCGCCCCGATCTGGGTCTGGCCCGTGACTGCGAGGACTGCCTGGGCTGGGGAACCGTCGTCACGCACGACGGCCGCCACGAACTCTGCGCCACCTGCCAGTACGACGAGGACGCCGAGGACGCCGAGGACGCCGAGGACGCCGACGAACCGCCGGTCGACACGGGCGCGGTGTCACCCCGTCGAGTGGTACACCGGCCCGTACGAGTGGTACGTCGCCCCTCGCGGTCGTAGCGTCTTCAGGAAGCCAGTACGTCGTCGGCCGGGAGCGGACATGGGCAGATACACAATGAGGACAACAGTCGCGCTCTGCGCCGCGGGACTGCTCGCGGCCGGCATGGGAACGGCCTCCGCCGCACCGGCGGCCTCCCACGGGAACACGCGCTCGGCGGCGCACGCCGAGCAGCGGACGGACGGGCAGCCGGTGCTGGTCGACTGCCTGTGGAAGCCGCGGCAACGTCCGGGCGCGTTCATTCTCGCCTGCGGTGACGGCAACAGCGTCCTATCCTCGTTGCAGTGGTCGCAGTGGAACGAACGGTCCGCGACGGCCAGGGGCTTCAATCTCGTCAACGACTGCAAGCCCTACTGCGCGGCCGGGAGGTTCCACGAGTACCCGGTCATCGTGCGGCTGGACAGCCCGGCGCCCTGGAAGAAGCAGCCGGAGGTGCGGCACTTCACCCGGCTGAGCCTGGAGTTCACGGCGGCACGGCCGGAGGGCTACCCGCGCGTGCAGACGTACCCCCTCTGGGACTGATCCGTTCTCCACGGTGCCGGGAAAGCGGCGCCGTCGCCGGACGCGGACGGATTCCTCGCCCGCGGACCCGGCCACCCGACCGCGTGCCCGCTGCCCCTCCACCGGGGCGCCGGGCACGCGGTCGGGTCGGGCCGCGGGACATCGGAGGCGGTCGCGACGCTTGCGCGGGTCCCGGTCTGGGCACTCGGGGTCCCGGAGTCGCAGTGGTCCCCAGCGGGACCGGACGCGACGGCCGGGTGAGCACCCAGGCAAGGGGAGAACGTGACGTGACGCTGCGCATCGGGGCAGAGGAAGAGTTCCATGTGCTGGACGTGGAGAGCGGCCGGCTGGTGCCACGCGCCCGCGCCGTACTGGACCGGCTGCACAGGCCCGGTTTCACCACCGAACTCCAGCAGTCCGTGGTGGAGGCCAACAGCGAGGTCCACGACACCCTCGAGGAGCTCCTGGCGGACCTGGCCCGATCACGGCGGCTGCTGGACACGGCGGCCGCCTCGCTCGGACTGGCCGCCGTGGCCGCCGGCACCGTGCCGCTGGCCCGCTTGAGCCCCGGCGACGTCACCACCGGGCGCCGCTACCGGCACATGGCCGACGAGTACCAAAGGGTCGCCGACGAACAGCTCATCTGCAGCGCGCAGGTGCACGTCGACGTCCCTGACCGGGACACCGCCGTACGCGCCATGTGCCTGGTCGCGCCGTGGCTGCCGCCGCTGCTCGCGCTGTCGGCCAGTTCGCCTTTCTGGCTCGGCGCGGACACCGGCTACGCGAGCTGGCGGACCATGCTGTGGCAGCGCTGGCCGACCGCCGGACCGCCCGGCTGCTACGCCGACGCCGCCGCGTACGACGCGGTGCTGGAGGAGCTGATCCGCTCGGGCGTCATCGGCGACGCCGGAATGATGTACCACGACGTACGGCCCTGCGCGCACCAGCGCACGCTGGAGCTGCGGATCTGCGACGCCTGCCCGCGCGTGGAGACGGTCGTGCTGGTCGCGGGGCTCTTCCGGGCGCTGGTCCAGGACGCCTGCGACCGGCTGGCCCGCGGGGAGGGCGGACGGTGCGACGGCCACCACGAGTGGTTGCGGACCGCGGGCTGGCGTGCCGCCCGCTCGGGCCTGGAGGGCGCGCTGGTCGACCCGGTCACCCGGCGCGCGGCCCCCGCACCCGAGGTGCTGCGCGGCATGGCGGCCCGGCTCCGCCCCGCGCTGGAGGCGTCCGGCGACTGGCAGGCCGTACACGAACTCCTCAGCCGGGCTCTGGCCTGCGGCAGCGCCGCGCACCGGCTGCGGCGGGCGGCCGAGGACGAGGACCTGCTCGCCAGCATCGACCTGATGGTCGCCGAGACCCGCGGCGCCACCGGACCGCGCGTGGCCGCGCCGGCCCGGCCCGTCCGCACCCCCCGTCCCAGCCCGATCCCCGGAGGCGCCGGAGCCTGACGGGCCCTTCCCGTCCCGGCCCGGCCCGTGTGCCGCCGTTCCCGGCGGTGCCCGACGACCGTCCCAGGAGAGTGGTCATCGCCATGTCCCCCGACACCGCCCCCGCAGCCGCCGCCGGCTGCCCGGCCGCCCCGGCCTCCGTCGAGGTCCCGCGCGCCTCCGAGACAGACGGCAGACGCCCCGCGGCAGCCGCGGAGGCCGCCGCGGAGGGGCCCACCGTGGAAGGGCCCACTGCGGAAGGGAGGGCCGTCTGATGTGCGGGCTCAGCGGCGAGGTCCGCTTCGACGGCGGGCGCCCGGGCCTGGCCGCGGTCGAGCGCATGACCGACCGGCTCGCGCCCCGCGGGCCCGACGGCCGCGGGCTGTGGTCGCAGGGGCCGGTCGCCCTCGGCCACCGGCGGCTGAAGATCATCGACCTGACGGACAGCGGCGCGCAGCCGATGGCCGACCCCCGGGAACGGGTCGTCTGCGTGTTCAACGGGTGTGTCTACAACTACCGTGAGCTGCGCCGCGAACTGGTCTCGCGAGGCCATCGGTTCTTCTCGGGGTCCGACACCGAGGTGGTCCTGAAGGCGTACCAGGAGTGGGGCACCTCCTGCGTCGAGCACTTCCTCGGCATGTTCGCCTTCGTGATCGTCGAACAGGACAGCGGGCGGGTGATCCTGGCCCGCGACCGGCTGGGCGTCAAGCCGCTGTACCTCGCGGAGTCGCCCGGACGGCTCCGGTTCGCCTCCTCGCTGCCCGCGCTGCTCGCGGCCGGCGGGGTGGACACCTCCATCGACCCCGTCGCACTGCACCAGTACCTCAGCTGGCACGCGACCGTGCCCGCGCCCCGCACCATCCTCAACGGCGTGCGCAAGCTGCCGCCGGCCACGGTCCGGGTCGTCGAGCCGGACGGCACGTACCGCGACCGCTGCTACTGGCAGCCTGCCTACACGCGCCGCCCCGAGTACGCCGCTCTGAGCGCGCAGGACTGGACGGAGGCGGTTCTGGAGGCGCTGCGCACGGCGGTGCGGCGCCGGATGGTCGCCGACGTGCCGGTGGGTGTGCTGCTGTCGGGCGGCCTGGACTCCAGCCTCATCGTGGCGCTGCTGGCCGACGAGGGGCAGTGCGACCTGGCCACGTTCAGCGTCGGCTTCGAGTCCGAGGGAGGCGAGGAGGGCGACGAGTTCCACTACTCCGACCTGGTGGCACGGCACTTCGGCACCGATCATCACCAGTTGATGGTTCCCTCCGACCGTGTCTCGCGGGCCCTGGAAGGTGCCGTCCTGGCCATGAGCGAGCCCATGACCAGCCATGACGTGGTCGCCTTCCATCTGCTGTCCGAGCAGGTGGCCAAGGAGGTCAGGGTCGTGCAGAGCGGCCAGGGCGCCGACGAGGTCTTCGCCGGCTACCACTGGTATCCGGCGATGGCGGGCGTACCCCGGCACCGGGCGGCCGACGCGTACGCCGAGACGTACTTCGACCGGCCGCACGCCGACCTCGCGCGCGTGCTGGACCCCTCGGTGCTGCCCCGTCACGACGTCTGCGGCGACTTCGTGCGGGCGCACATGGCCGTGCCGGGCGCCGAGACCGCGCTGGACGCGGATCTGCGGCTGGACACCCACGTGATGATGGTCGACGACCCGGTCAAACGGGTCGACAACATGACCATGGACTGGGGTCTGGAGGCACGCGTGCCGTTCCTCGACCACGAGCTGGTCGAGCTGGCCGCCGCCTGCCCGCCCGGGCTCAAGCTCGCGGACGGCGGGAAGGGCGTCCTGAAGGCGGCGGGCCGCGAGGTGCTGCCGGCAGAGGTCGTCGACCGGCCGAAGGGCTACTTCCCCGTCCCGGCGATCAAGCACATGGCCGCGCCGGTGCTGCTGCGCGTCCGCGAGGCCCTGTCCGCCCCCGAGGCGCGGGCCCGCGGGCTGTTCCGCCAGAGTTACGTCAACGAGCTGCTCGCCGCGCCCGACGCCCATCGCACCAAGCGCGGGGCGAACGCGTTGTGGCAGGTTGCTTTGCTGGAGATATGGCTGCAGACCCACGGAATCCGCTGACCGGCGCGCCCTCACCCCCGCTTCCGGCCGGGGACGCGGGGGCCACGGCGGCTGCCCCGCCGAGTGACGCGCCGGGGGGCGCACACCCCGACCGGGCCGGGACCGGGGCGGGTGGGTCACGCCCCCGGCGGGCCGGGAACGGGATCGACGGCCCCGTCCGGGCTGAGTCGGCCGCCGTGAGCGAGGCAGGCCTCTCGGGAGGTGGCCGGGGCGGTGGAGCGGGGGGCGCCGTGGAAGGACGGCGGGCCGTGTCGGCGGCGGACGGGGGACGAGCGGGGGGCGCGGCGCATCAGGCGGGTACGAAACCGGCGGAGCGCGAAGGGGACCGGCCCGCCTCCGCCGGGGAGGACGCGGGCCCCTTCCGTGCCCCATCGGCGGGGCGGGCGGGGAGCCGGGCGCCACGCCCAGCCGGGCGCGTGACGGACCAGTCGTACCCCTCGGAGGGTGGGGCGCAGGCCGCGCCCGAACCCGTGCTGGTGCCCGACACGGCCCTGCCGCTCGACGCGGTGCCGCGGGTCCTCGTCTCGCACGGATGCTGGTACCCCTCGGCCGACCCCGACGGACGGCATGTCGCGTTCATCTGCGACCGGGGCGGGGTGCCCCAGTTGTGGGCGGGCCCGGTCGACGGCGACGACGTGCACCTGCTGGACACCGAGCTGGATCCGGTGACCGAGGTCTCCTGGTCGCCCGACGGGCGGTGGATCGCGTACACCACCGCACCGGGCGGCAGCGAGCACACGCGCGTGCTGTGCGTGCGCCCCGACGGCACCGGGCGGCGGGTCCTGGCGGGCGGCGAGCCGGGGAGCTCGGCGTACCTCGGCTGCTGGACGCACGACGGTTCGGCGCTCGCCGTGACGGTCGCCGAGGCCCCCGCGTACCTCCCCCCGGTCGGCGCGGAGCCCGGCGCCGGACTCGCCGGGCTGGGCGAAGCGCTCGGTCCCGGCGCGGGCACCGCCTCCTCCGCCTCCCTCGCCTTCCTCGCCTCCGACTCCGCCGTGACGGTCCACCCGGAAGGCTGGACCGCACGCGACGGCCGAGCCACCCTCCTGGGCGCACCGTCCCGCCCCACGCAACCGCCGGCTCACGTCACCGGCGTCTCCGCCGCCGACCGCGGTACCGCCTCGGCCGAACCCACGCCCAGGACCCTGTCGGCGTACCTCGTCGACCCCGACGGCGCGGCGGCCGCCGTACTGCTGGTGAGCGAGCGGGAGGCCGCGACCCTGCGCGTGTGCGACGTCAGCCGGGACGGACGGCTGGCGCTGGTGCGCCGGGGACCGCGGGCCCGGCGTGAGGCCCTGGTCGTGCGCGTCCGGGACCTGCGGGTGACCTGCGCGGTGCCGGTCGCCGACGGCGACCCGTGGATCGGCGCGTTCGCGCCGGACGGCCGCACGCTGTGGCTGCGCAGCGACCACGAGCGTGAGCACGCCGCCCTGTACGCGGTCGCCCTGGACCGGCGGGGACGGCGGCTCGACCTGCAAGTGGCCGCCCAACGCGACGGCAGCGGGCTGGAGTTGCTGGCCCTGGACCGCGACGGCCGCGGCGCCGTGCTCTCCTGGAACGTGCGCGGGGTCAGTGAGTTGGAGGTGGCCCCGCTGGTCCCCGTACCCGGGAGGGCCTCCGGTCCGTCCCGCGCCGTGCCGCTCCCGCACGAGGTCGTCACCCGGGTGGCCGTCACCGCGGACCCGGACGCGCCCGTCGTGGCGCTGTCGGGGTCGCTGCGCCGGCCCGGTGTGTGGTGGCTGCCCCAGGGCGCCGCGCTGCGCACCCCGTGGTCCTCGCGCGACGAGGACGTCGTCGCGCCCGGCGTCCACCGTCCCGTACGACCGGTTCCGGTGCGCCCCGTCGCCCGGGACGGGCTGGGCCTCGGCGGCTGGTACTACCGTGCGCCGGGCCGCTCGCCGCGGGAGCCCGCCCCCTGCGTGCTGCATCTGCACGGCGGCCCGGAGGAGCAGGAGCGCCCGGTGTTCGACCCGCTCTACCACGAGCTGCTGGGCCGGGGACTGGACGTCTTCGCCCCCGACGTGCGCGGCTCCTCCGGTTACGGCCGGTCCTTCGTCGACGCGGATCTGGGCCGGGGCAGGTTCGCCGCGATCGACGACGTCGCCGACTGCGCGGCACACGTGCTCCTGGAGGGCCTGGCCGACCCGCTCCGGCTGGCCGTGATGGGCCACTCCTACGGCGGCTACCTGGCGATGGCGTCCCTCGTCTGGCATCCGGAGCTGTTCCGCACCGGCGTCCCGGTGTGCGGGATGTCGGACTTCGCGACGTTCTTCGCGGGCACCGAGCCGTGGCTGGCGCAGTCGGCCGCGCACAAGTACGGGCATCCGGAACACGACCGTGAGCTGCTGCACGCGCTGTCGCCGATGAGCCGCATCGACGCGTTGCGCGTGCCGGTGCTGGCCGTGCACGGCGAACACGACAGCAACGTGCCGCCGGGCGAGTCCGAGCAGTTCGTGCGGGCGGCCCGGGAGCGCGGGGTGGAGGCGGAACTCCTCGTCCTGCGCGACGAGGGTCACGACTTCCGGCGCGCGGACAACCGCCGGGCCTTCCGCAGGACCGCCGCCGACTGGATCGAGCGCCACCTGACCGGCTGACACGGGCGCGTGCGGGCCGCTCCCGGGCTCTGCGGTACGTCCCGCGGCCCCCTCCACCGGCGCGGTGCCGAGCGCGCGCCCCGAGGGCGCCCGTGCCAGGCTTGACAAGAGTGCGGGTGGTACGGGGCGGGAGGCGGCGGCAGGACGATCGAGGAGGTCCGGACATGTCCGAAGCCGGTGCGGCGGCGATGACCGGTACGGGCGGAACCGCCCGCTGGGAGAACCAGTTGTACGGGCCGCTGCCGAACGTGGCGCAGGCGTCCGGATACGCCGACGCCCCGCCCCGGATGGGCTTCTTCACCGACACCTCCGTGTGCATCGGCTGCAAGGCCTGCGAGGTGGCGTGCAAGGAGTGGAACGCGGTGCCGGAGGACGGCCTCGAGCTGACCGGCATGTCCTACGACAACACCCAGGGGCTCGGCGCCGACACCTGGCGGCACGTGGCCTTCGTCGAGCAGCGCAGGACGCCGGGCGGTCCGGAGCCGGAGGCGGGCCACGGCGGCTTCGACGCGTTCGAGGCCGCCCGGCAGCTCGGCTCCACGCCCTCCCCCGGGCCGGCGAACACGCCGACGGGCCCAGTCTCCCCCGTGTCGCCCGACGGGCGTACCGAGCTGCGCTGGCTGATGTCGTCCGACGTGTGCAAGCACTGCACCCACGCGGCCTGCCTCGACGTGTGCCCCACCGGGGCGCTGTTCCGCACCGAGTTCGGCACCGTCGTGGTCCAGAAGGACGTGTGCAACGGCTGCGGCTACTGCGTGCCCGCCTGCCCGTACGGGGTCATCGACCAGCGCGAGGAGGACGGCCGGGTCTGGAAGTGCACCCTGTGCTACGACCGGCTCGGCGTCGGCATGGAGCCGGCCTGCGCCAAGGCGTGCCCCACCGAATCCATCCAGTTCGGCGCGCTGGACGAACTGCGCGAACGGGCGGCCGCCCGGGTGGCGCGGCTCCACGCGGCCGGCGTCACCGACGCCCGGCTGTACGGGGAGAGCCCGGACGACGGAGTCGGCGGCGACGGCGCGTTCTTCCTGCTGCTCGACGAACCCGAGGTGTACGGCCTGCCGCCCGACCCGGTGGTCACCACCCGGGATCTGCCCTCGATGTGGAAGCACGCGGCGACCGCGGCCGTGTCGCTCGCCGCGCTGGCCGCCGCCGCTTTCGCCAGGAGGCCCCGATGAGCGGATCGGACGTCACCCGTGGGGGCGTCGAGGGGGCTCGGCCCGGCCGGGACGCCCCGACCGGCGCGGGCGCCGGGCACGGGCGGCACGGGCGGCACCGGCGCCGCCGCGGGCGCGGCGAGCAGCCGGTGGTTCCCGAGGCCCGGTTCTCCTCGTACTACGGCAGGCCGGTCCTGAAGAGGCCGACCTGGAAGGCCGTCGACATCGCCGGCTACCTCTGTCTCGGCGGCCTCGCCGGGGGCTCGTCGCTGCTGGCGGCCGGGGCGCAGGCCACGGGGCGGCCGGCGCTGGCCCGGACGGCGAAGCTGGGCGCGGCGGGCGCGATCTCCGCCTCGCTGGCCGCGCTCGTGCACGACCTGGGGCGGCCGGCCCGTTTCGTCAACATGCTGCGCGTCTTCAAGCCCACCTCCCCGATGAGCGTGGGCTCGTGGCTGCTGGCCGGGTACGCGCCGCTGACGATGGCGGCGGCGGCCGCCGATGTCGCCGGCCGCTACCGCGTCCTGGGCGCCGGCGCCACGGCGGGTGCCGCCGTGCTGGGCCCGGCGGTCGCCACCTACACCGCGGTGCTGATCGCCGACACGGCGGTGCCCTCGTGGCACGAGGGCTACCGGGAGCTGCCCTTCGTGTTCGCCGGTTCCGGCGCCAGTGCGGCCGCCGGCCTTGCGCTGGTCTGCGTACCGGCGGGGCAGGCGGGTCCCGCGCGCCGGATGGCGGTGCTCGCGGCCGCGCTGGAGACGGGCGCCTTCCAGCTGATGAAGCGCCGGATGGGCCTGGCCGCCGAGCCGTTCGAGCGGGGCAGGGCCAAGCGTCTGCTGCGGGCCGCGGAGGCGCTCACGGCGGGCGGCACCGCGCTGGCGGCGGTCGCGGGTCGGCGACGGGGCGGCCGCGCGCCGGCCGTGGTCGCCGGGCTGGCCCTGCTGTCCGGCTCAGCCGCGCTCAGGTTCGGCGTGTTCCACGCGGGGGTGGCCTCGGCGGAGGACCCCAAGTACACCGTCGTACCGCAGCGGGAGCGGCTCCAGGGCGGCCCGGACTGACGGTCGCGTCGCGCCCTCACCGCTCCTCGTCGTGGGTTACCGCGCCCAGGGCGTCTGCTTCCGTCCGGTGGGTGGCCTCGGGCGCCGGCTGGAGCGCGGCCTCGGCCGCGCTGATCACCACGGCGCGCCGGCGATGGCGCCGCTCGTACTCCAGCACCTTCCGGATCACGTCGTCGGACACGTCGTCCAGGTGCAGCTTGATGCGTTCCGGGTCCATCGCGTCGTAGCCGGCCCAGGGCTCGGCCTGACGGAGATCCTCGATGGCGTTCAGTACCCTCGGGCGGCCCGCGTGGGCGCGTTCGTAGCCCTCGATCACCGTCAGCTCCGTCTGGGACAGACCGCGCAGGCATGGCTGGATCTGCGCGACACCGAGCCGGCCGAAGCCGGGAACGGGCAGAGCCTCCTCGCGAGCCATCGCGCCCTGCACCTTCTCGGCCACGCGGGTGGCGGCGGACATCTCCCGCCAGGCTCCCCCAGCCGGGTCCTTCATCCGCTCGGTGACCCTTCGGGGCAGCGCCCGAAGCCCGGTCGTGGCCGCCCGCACCTGGCGCGTGATCGCCCGCAGGCTGCTGCCCTCGGCAGCTCCTCCCGGTGGCAGGTGGAGACCCTCGGCCGCCGCAGCCGCGGCCCTGGCCCGTCGGACGAGGTTCTCCTCGCCGGACTCCAGCAGCACCACATCCTGCCGCCCCAGCACGGCGAGGAGCTCGGCACTCTCCTGGTCGTTGAGCCGTTCGGCGATGTCCTTGCCTGCCCGGCAAGTCGCCAGCGCCCGGGCCACGGACGTGTACTCGTCCACGGCGGCCCTCAGCAGCCGGCTCTCACTGGCCTGCCCCACACCACGCACCCGCTCCCTCATGGCCGACACCCCCGCCTGAAGCGGAAGCACGCCCGCCCGCACGACGCCGCGGGTCACCATCCACGTCAGCTGCCCGGCGGCCGACAACGGCCCACGGGGCGGACGCATTTCGCGCATCCGGGCCTCGATGCGCCCGAGGTGGTACTGCGCCTCGCTCGCCTGGCTTTCGAGCCGTTGCCGCTCGGTGCCCGGCGGGGTGAGGGCCACCCCCGTCCAAAATCGGTCGACGACCGCGGCATGGGCGTCACGGACATCTTTCAGTGCCGGTATCAGCACATCCGTCTTCCCTGCCATGTTCTGCTCCTGAACTCGGGGAACGGGTGCGACGCCGTCGATGGGCAGAGGGCCGGCGCGGTCAACGGTGCCGGGTCTTCACCAGCATGACCGTGAGCGCCACCAACAGAATCGCGCCCATGACGGCGAACCACGCGATGAGGTCGGTGACGGGGTCGGCGAGTTCTTCCACTCCGGCCGCCGCGCAGAGGATCTTTCCGCAGGCAAAGTTCATTGCGGTCGCCTTCTTCCGGAACGCCCGGTGCTCCGGGTACCCCTCACCGTCGTCGAACACCCGTCGGTCACCCGGAACGGGAAGGGCGGCATGTGGCCTTCGAGGATGCCGTCCTCGTCCGGCTGGGCGAGAATCTTCCGCAGGAGGACCGCGCAGTACCGAAGGGGATCCACCTCATGGGTGTACGCACATGGATCGACTCCTGGCCGGTCTACCGCCAGCTCAAGGGCACCGACCCTCTGGGCCGCGGGGCGGCGGCCAAGAGCGGGCCGAGCGCACGGCTCACTCCCCGGGTCGCCTCCGCCGACCGGGTGGTGAAGTCGATCTGTCCGTACTGCGCCGTCGGCTGCGGCCAGAACGTCTACGTCCAGGACGAGCGGGTCACCCAGATCGAGGGCGACCCGGACTCCCCCATCTCCCGCGGCAGGCTGTGCCCCAAGGGCTCGGCCACCCTTCAGCTCACCACCGGCGGTGCCCGTGAGCACCACGTCCTCTACCGGCGCCCGCACGGCACCGGGTGGGAGCGGCTCGACCTGGACACGGCGATGGACATGATCGCCGACCGGGTGATCGAGGCCCGACGCGCCGGCTGGCAGTGGGAGGTCGACGGCACCCGCACCCGGCGCACGATGGGCATCGCCAGCCTGGGCGGGGCGACGCTGGACAACGAGGAGAACTACCTGATCAAGAAGCTCTTCACGGCGCTGGGCGCGATCCAGATCGAGAACCAGGCCCGTATTTGACACTCCTCCACCGTTCCCGGTCTGGGAACCTCGTTCGGCCGCGGCGGCGCGACCACCTTCCAGCAGGACCTCCAGAACTCCGACTGCATCGTCATCCAGGGCTCGAACATGGCCGAGTGCCATCCGGTCGGGTTCCAGTGGGTGATGGAGGCCAAGGCCCGCGGCGCGAAACTGGTCCACGTCGACCCGCGGTTCACCCGCACCAGCGCGCTGGCGGACGTGCACGTGCCGCTGCGCGCCGGCTCGGACATCGCCTTCCTCGGCGGGATCATCAACTACGTCCTGAGCAACGACAAGTACTTCCGTGACTACGTCGTGGCCTACACCAACGGGCCCGTGCTGCTGGGCGAGGACTTCCGGGACACCGAGGACCTCGACGGCGTGTTCTCCGGCTTCGACCCCGAGACCGGCGGCTACGACAACCGCACCTGGCAGTACCGGGGAACCGAGGTGCAGGCGGCCTCCGGCGCGCGCGACCAGGAGTACCAGGAGCGCGCCGGCGGCAGGCCGCTGACCGAGGCCGCACGCGGCGAGGCCCACGGGGCGGGCGGCGCGGACATCGGCGCGGGCGAGCCCGAGCGGGACGCGTCGATGACCCATCCGCGGTGCGTGTTCCAGGTGCTCAAGCGGCACTACGCCCGCTACACGCCCGAGGCGGTGGAACGGATCTGCGGGGTGCCGCAGGACCTGTTCCGGCAGGTGTGCGAGCTGGTGACGGAGAACTCCGGACGGGACCGGACCACGGCGTTCGCCTACGCGGTGGGGTGGACCCAGCACACCGTGGGGGTGCAGTACATCCGCGCCGCCTCCGTGCTCCAGACCCTGCTCGGCAACATCGGCAGGCCGGGCGGCGGCATCCTGGCCCTGCGCGGGCACGCGTCGATCCAGGGGTCCACGGACATCCCCACCCTGTTCAACCTGCTGCCCGGGTACATCCCCATGCCGTACGCGCACAGGAACGAGGACCTGGACGCCTTCGTGAACGCCGAGGCGGCGCGCAACGGCTACTGGGGCAACATGCGCTCCTACCTGGTGAGCCTGCTCAAGGCGTACTGGGGCGCGGCGGCGACAGCCGACAACGACTTCTGTTTCGACTACCTGCCGCGGCTCACCGGCTCCCACTCCACCTACGAGACGGTGCTGGCGCAGGTGGACGGTGTCTGCAAGGGCTACTTCCTGCTCGGCGAGAACCCCTCGGTGGGCTCCGCCAACGCCAAGATGCAGCGCCTGGGCATGGCCAACCTGGACTGGCTGGTCGTGCGCGACTTCTCCCTCATCGAGTCGGCCACCTGGTGGAAGGACGGCCCGGAGATCGAGACCGGGGAGCTGCGCACGGAGGACATCCGCACCGAGGTGTTCTTCCTGCCCGCCGCCGCGCACACCGAGAAGGACGGCAGTTTCACCAACACGCAGCGGCTGCTGCAGTGGCACCACCAGGCCGTCGAACCGCCGGGCGAGGCACGCAGCGACCTGTGGTTCACCTTCCACCTCGGCCGGCTCATCCGGCGCAAGCTCGCCGGTTCCGTCGACCCGATGGACCGGCCGGTGCTCGACCTGACCTGGGACTACCCCACGAACGGCGAAATCGCCGAGCCCGAGGCGGAGGCGGTCCTCGCCGAGATCAACGGGTTCGACGCCGAGGGCCGGCCGCTGGCGTCCTACGAGCAGCTGAACCCGGACGGTTCCACCGCGTGCGGCTGCTGGATCTACTGCGGTGTGTACGCCGACGGCGTCAACCAGGCCGCCCGCCGCAAGCCGGGCAGGGAGCAGGACTGGGTCGCCGCCCAGTGGGGCTGGGCCTGGCCCGCCAACCGCCGGATCCTGTACAACCGGGCCTCGGCCGACCCCGACGGCAGGCCGTGGAGCGAGCGCAAGGCGCTGGTGTGGTGGGACGAGGACGAGGCGCGGTGGACCGGCCACGACATCGCCGACTTCGCCCAGGACAAGCCCCCGGACCACCGGCCGCCGCCGGACGCGACCGGCCCCGAGGCCCTGTCGGGCACCGATCCCTTCGTGATGCAGGCCGACGGCAAGGCCTGGCTGTATGTGCCGTCCGGGCTCACGGACGGGCCGCTGCCGACGCACTACGAGCCGCAGGAGTCGCCGTTCCCGAACCTCCTGTACGGGCAGCAGCGCAATCCGGCGCGGTACGTGACGCGGTCGCTCCCGGACAACCGCTACGGGCCCGATGCCGACGAGCCGGGTTCGGAGGTGTTCCCGTTCGTGGCCACCACCTACCGGCTCACCGAGCACCACACGGCGGGCGGCATGTCGCGCTGGCTGCCGTACCTGGCGGAGCTGCAACCGGAGTTCTTCTGCGAGGTGTCGCCGGAACTGGCCGCCGAGCGCGGTCTGGAGCACACCGGCTGGGCCACGATCGTCAGTGCCCGGGCCGTCATCGAGGCGCGGGTGCTGGTCACCGACCGGGTGCCGCCGCTGACCGTGCACGGCCGCACCCTGCACCAGGTGGGCCTGCCCTACCACTGGGGCCCGAACGGCTACAGCACCGGCGACGCCGCCAACGAACTGCTCCACCTCTCCCTCGACCCCAACTCGCACATCCAGGAGGCCAAGGCGTTCGGCGTCGACATCCGCCCGGGCCGCCGCCCCAGGGGCCCGGCCGCCGTGGAACTGGTCCGCTCCTACCGGGCGCGGGCGGGCATCGACGAGCACACCGGCACCCGGCCCTGACCGGCGGCTCGCGTGCCAGCGGCCGGCGCGGGGCTCACCTCAGGACGACCGAGTGGGCCCCGCGCGGAACGAGTTCACCGATGACCGGGTGGCCGGGGACCTCGCCGGCGATCAGGAGGCCCCCGGAGGTCTGGGCGTCGGCCAGCAGGAGGCGGGTGTCGGCGTCGCTGCCGCCGAAGTCGGTGAACGGCTCCACCCAGGCCAGGTTGCGCCGGGTGCCGCCGCTGACGTAGCCGTCGCGCACGGCCTCGCGGGCACCGTCCAGGTAGGGCACGGCGGCGGTGTCGATCACCGCCGTCACGTCCGAGGCACGGGCGAGTTTGTGCAGGTGGCCCAGGAGGCCGAAGCCCGTCACGTCGGTGGCGCAGGAGGCCCCGGCGGCCAGGGCGGCGGCGCAGGCGTCCCGGTTGAGGGCCACCATGGTGGCCACGGCCTGCTCGAACCGCTCGCCGGTGACCTTGTGCCGGTTGTTCAGCACGCCCAGGCCGAGCGGTTTGGTCAGGGTCAGGGGCAGTCCGGGCCGGCCGGCGTCGTTGCGCAGCAGCCGTGCGGGGTCGGCCAGGCCGGTGACGGCCATGCCGTACTTGGGTTCGGGGTCGTCGACGCTGTGCCCGCCGCCGACGTGGCAGCCGGCCTCGGCGGCGACCTCAAAACCGCCGCGCAGCACCTCGCGGGCCAGCTCGAAGGGCAGCACGTCGCGTGGCCAGGCCAGCAGGTTGACCGCCAGGACGGGGCGGCCGCCCATCGCGTAGACGTCCGACAGCGCGTTGGCGGCGGCGATGCGTCCCCAGTCGTAGGCGTCGTCGACGACGGGGGTGAAGAAGTCGGCGGTGGACACCACCGCCTGCGCGGCGCCGCCCCGCGCGGGCAGCGCCACGACGGCCGCGTCGTCACCGGTGGCCAGGCCGACCAGCAACGGGGTCTCCGCGGCGGCGGGCGGCGGTGTCGCCAGCGCGCCGAGCACCTCCTCCAGCTCGCCCGGCGGGATCTTGCAGGCGCAGCCGCCGCCGTGGGCGAACCGGGTGAGCCGTACGGGGGTTTCATGGGTGGCGGTCACGCCGGGGCTCCTGATCACGGTGGTCTGGGGGATCTCCTCCGGTAGCGTGGCGGCCGGTGGAGGCGTGTGGGTGCCTGGTGGCCCTCCCGGTCTTCAAAACCGAGGTGCCCGAGGATCTCGGGCAGGCGGGTTCGATTCCCGTCCGCCTCCGCTTCTAGCAGGGCTCTCACCAGCACAAACGGGCGACCCGCCGAATGCTCGGCCAAACGGCGGCCCAACGCCACGCCCGAGCGGGGTCACGGCCGGCCATCGAGTCCGAGGCGCTCACCCACCCGAAGTCACCGAGCCTGCGCGGCGATCGGCATCGCCGACCACACCGTGTGGAAGCCGTCCGGGATCGCGCCCGGCATCGAACGCGCCACCTCGACCGGGGGCGGCAGGCACGCGGCGGTCGAGCCCGGCGTGATCCACCAGTGGGGAGGAAGGCCGGTACGGGTGATCTGATCGGGGGGGGAGGCGCGGGGGCCGGCCGTGCAGGCAGCGGCGGACGTGCTGCGGGGGGTGCAGCAGCGAAATCACCTCGGCGAGATGATCCGCGCTACGTGTGAGGGGGGCGTACGTCGTGACGCTGACGTGGTCCAGGATCGTGAATGCGGGGGCGTCTGGGCTGATCGTGGTCATCGCGGGCATTTTCCTGGTGACGTACGCGAGGATCCGCCCGTGGCACACGACCGCTATGGGCTGGTACTTGATCTGCTTCGTGGCCACGATCCTCGGCCTCGGCACGTACACGGTCACGATCACGCTGGTCGGGATCCACTCGCCGGCCGCGCCGACCCGTCGGGCACGCTTGGAGGGGTAGCCCGACAGCACCGAGCCCCCCGCTGCTTGCCCTTTTGGGCGGGTGGCGGGGGGCTTTTCGGGTGCTCGGCAGTGCGGCGCGAGCGAAGGCTTCGCGGGCAAAGCAGTCCCCGGTAGTGCTGCACGTGTCCTGAAGCTTCAGTCGTCACTGTCGCCTCGGTATCGCGCCGGCTTGCCGGGGGCCTAATCCACATCCTGTCCAAGTCGCTCCGTCGACAATGGCGTCCTCATCGGCTTTGCGGCTCTTTCGGTGTTGTGGGCTACTAATCAGGATTCACGCACTACGTACCGAGTCAATAGGTTTTAGGTAAATCTTTTCAGCCTCCGGCCGTGACTGACCCCTTGGTTCCGGTGCGTGCCTCACCGACCTCTTCGCCGCAGGCTGGACGCTGCTCGGGTCTGCTCCGGAGGTCTGCCATGCCCCGGAACCATCGCGGGCGGCGGCAGCGGCGGCCCGGATGGCGTCGGTAAGCAGCTCGGCGGTGGCCCACGCAGGAGGCGGGGTGTCACCGCCCTCGCGGGCACGGGGATCGGCCGGCACCGGGATGGAGGGGGCGCCGTTGCCGCCTGCGGGTCCGTTGTGGTGTGCGCGGGGAACTCCCATCCCGTCCGCCGTCGACCCAGGCAGAGCCGAGCAGACGCGGCCCCTGGCGTCCAGGTCGTTCGTACAGTGGCGCGCTCCACCTGGACGCCAGGAACCACGCCCGCTCCAAGGTGTGTGGGCCGACGGCGGACGGGATGGGAGCCGGGGAGAGTGGTGGGTGAGGAAGTGGGCGGCTCATTAGTCACGCTTGGGCCAGATCGGGCCTTGGTCGGTCCAGATGACGCCCTTGTTGCGGCACAGGCAGAAGGGGTGGCCGATCGGGTCGGTGTAGACCTGCCAGCCGTAGCCGTTGGGGCCGATGAAGTCCTGCCTTAGCGTCGCGCCAAGGTCGAGGACGCGGCGCTGCTCGGACTCGATCTCGTCCACTTCGAAGTCGAGGTGGAACTGCTTGGGGTGCTCGCTGTCGGGCCACTGCGGAGCGCGGTAGTCGTCCACCCGGATGAACGCCAGCTCGATCTCGCCGAACTGGATGCCAGCCCAGTCCTCGGAGCTGCCTTCCTTGATCGGACGGCCCGTCACCTCGGAGTAGAAAGCCGCCAGCTTCATCGTGTCCGGGCAGTCGATAATGAAATCGGTGAGTCGCAGCATCCCGCGATCTTGTCACAAGCTCACACCCGACTTGTTGCTGCACTGTTCCTGACCCGCGACAGCGTGCCCCTGGCGTGCCCGTTCGAGAGGCACGCCAGGGGGAGCCACGGGGAACACCGGTCAGCACTCAGCGAGATCAGCTGACGCAGCACGACCCTCGGCGGATCGGGCCGTTCGAGGTGCTGGGACGCCTGGGTGCCGGCGGCATGCTGCGCGAGGACCCCGACCTGGAAGGGCTCCCGGACGAGTTGCGTCCGCTGATCTCGGCCAGCTCGGTCCGGACCGTCTTGATCGCCACGCGCCGCCTACGCGACCGACGTGCAGCGTCTCACCACCGCACCGCCTTGGCGGCACGCACCCTGATTCTTCCTGTCCGGCGACGAAGGCTCTCCCCCTGCTCAGAGACGGTGCTTCGGGTACCGACGCAGGTGCCGATCAGTGAAGCAGAGTTGAGGAAGATCAGAAGTCGTCCGTAGACAAGTAGAACAGCCGAAAGGCTGGCGGTTACTGGTCTGCGGGGAGACGCATCGAGCGCCTCTGAAGCAGGCCACCCAGGATGGCCAACGCGATGGTGACGACGAAGAGCGCATCCAGCACGATCGTGGAATGTCCTGTCACCATCTTGAAGGACATGGCCATCGCCAGGCTCAAGGCCAGCGACACTGCCCCATACCCCCACAGGTCCGGCCTGGCTACGCGTCCTCGCAGCCACGGCAGCAACCACCCGGTGGCCAAAGCCAGGAAGCCGCTGAAAGCCAATAGGCCAAAGCCCACCGCAGCCGCACCGACAAGGAACCAGTCCATGTCTCACCCCTCCATTCGCGTGTCCCATCACGCGGGCCTGATCTTCACACGAAGCCGCAACCGGGTGCGGGCAGTTGCCTGTGAGGGCCACTGGGCCGTCTCTGCGGACCGTCCGAGTTCAGCCGACACCGACCGACAATGACAGAAGCCCACGGCATCTGAGCTGATCAGAGCCATGGGCTTCTTCAGGCCCGGGGCCAGCGGAGAGGTTGATCAGTAGACCGGCCACTGACCGCAGCTGCCGGCGCTTGCCACGCCCATGGAGACTCCACCGACCGCATGGGCATGCATACGCCCAGGGACCTTCAGGACGTCGTTCGACCCGTCGCCCAAACCTCAACGGGCGCTGTCGCAGCGGCGCGCTCCAACCGGCGAAAGAGCTGCCAGAGGACGACGATCGATAGCACAGCAGCACAGATGTACAGACCGTCGCTCATCATGATCAGCCGCAGGGCATGACGAGCCTGGTCCGTAGTGACAGCCTTCTTCAAGTCCTTGGAGGCATCAGTGAAGACATACGAACTCGCTGCGCCCAGGACGGACAGCCACCACGCCGTAAGCAGGGGATGTCCGCGTCGACGCTGCGATTCCGGCTGGCTGGCAGCCCACAGATCGTTGACGAACATCTTGGGCACGAAGAGCTGCGCAACCGGTATCAACCAACCAAAGACCAGCCACGCCTTGCGCCTACGCTGTCCCTGACGCCAGAGCACATCCGCGACATCGCGCATGTTGGCGAGCCAGATGCTGAACTGAAGCAGGGCCACGAGGAGGAGCCCTGTTCGCCAGCCCATCAGGTTTCTGAAATACGTGTCGGCCTCGACCAGCGGGTTGTCGACGTACGGCCCCGGCGTCATCGGGACCGCCAGCAGTTGGTGTTTGTGCCATGCCGCCAGCCCGGCCGCGACAGACACCAACGCGAACGCGGCGAGCGCGACACAGGTAAACCAGGCCTGCCCGCGCGGCAACCTAACTGCTCCGGCCACTTCACACCCCCTGGAAGCCACCCGTTCGGACTTCCCGCAGGTCGGCAGTGGATCTTAACCCTCGCGGGAGCGGATACAACAGCGTCTTTGCAGGTCAAGGCGCGGCGGCCCAGTCGAGCGCGCCCCCTCCCCGAGATCCCCGCAGCTATCCGTCCGAGGCGACTCACGCCCGAGGCATGACAGCTGCCGCCCTGATCTTCGCAGGTCGAGGCCTTACGCCGGAACGACTGTGCAGTCGGCTGTGGCCTCAAACCCCGCAGATGCCCGTGCCGCAGGTCTCCGGCGTAACCGGCTCGGGCCGTCCCTGGGCCATCCGAGGCGAACAGGCGGGTACTCGCAGGGAACAGCGGTACTTCCAGGTACCCGGCGACAGACGCTGCCCCTGCCGGCAAAGCCACAGGTCACCGCGGACAACCGCCCAACCTCGCGTTGTCCGCGGTGTTCCGTTGCGCCGCCCAGGCAACTTGCCAGTGCCACCTCGCATTGAGCTGCTCCGTGTTTCGTGGAGTTCTTGTCGTACCAGCACCAGGAACGCACCCGACGAGCTGCGGGAGCCTGCGATCCGCCGTCGGCTGAGTTCCGCCCTCCGAATACCAAGACGACTGGCATCGAACCCAGGAAGCCACCCAACTGTCCGCCTTCACCGACATGACAAACTCCCTTAAACCCGGGGCAGTTCAGCTCGTCCGGGTGATATCCGCAGTGTCCCGACGCGTGGCTGCGGGGGGCCGTTAGATAGTGCCGCACGTGAACCTTCAAAAAATCGCCGTAACGCTCCTCGGCGCCAGTAGTTGCCTAGTGCTGTCCTGCACGACAGCCGCCCACGCCGATGGCTCCATCGCCAAGATCGGTAGCCACGGAATCAGTCAGCCCGACAGCTGCGGCGACCATGGCAACCGCAGCGGCGGCAAGCACCGCGGCAACCACGACGACAGCAAGCACAACAACCGCACGCACCACGGCGGCAAGCACCGCCGCGGCCACCACAACGGCGGCGGCAACTGCGGCCACCACCACGACGGCCACCAGGGCAACGGCGACCACCACGACGGCGGCCACCACGACGGCAAGCACGACGAGGGCAAGCACCGCCACAGCCACGACAACAACGGCAAGCCCCGCCACGGCCACCACGACAACGACGGCAAGCCCCGCGGCCACCACGACGACGGCCGGCACAACGGCGACCACCAGGGCGGCAGCTGGCACAACGGCAAGCACGACGACGGCAAGCCCCGCGGCCACCACCAAGGCGGCGGCTGGCACAACGGCAAGCACGACGACGGCAAGCCCCGCGGCCACCACGACAACGACGGCAAGTCCCGCGGCGACCACGACGACGGCTGGCACAACGGCGAACACCAGGGCGGCAGCTGGCACAACGGCAAGGACAACGACGGCAAGCCCCGCGGCGACCACGACGACGGCCGGCACAACGGCGAACACCAGGGCGGCAGCTGGCACAACGGCAAGCACGACGACGGCAAGCCCCGCGGCGACCACGACGACGGCCGGCACAACGGCGAACACCAGGGCGGCAGCTGGCACAACGGCAAGGACAACGACGGCAAGCCCCGCGGCGACCACCAAGGCGGCGGCAACAACCAGGGCGGCAACGGCATCAGCCAGGGCGGCCCTAGGCGGTAGAAGACGCCCGCCTCATGCCACCGGCCCAGCCGCCGCCAGCGGGTGTGCCCGGAGTCGACCTCCAGCTCCAATGGCGGCAGTTGCCGGCTGATGTCGAGTAGAGCACGTACGAGATGCCCTGCAGGCACAGCCGGTCAGCACCGGTTTCGAGCCGGGCGCGACACAAAGGCCCCGGACAGATCACGGTTCGGGGCCTTTTCCGCCCATAAGGTCTGCCCGGTGCCGGTACGGTCCGCTGACATCCAACGCTGACATCAACGACCACGGACAGCGCCAGCAGTGGGTGGCCGCGAATGACTCACGTGCGCTCGGGCGACCCTACGCGAGGCCGGGGTAGATCGAACTCCTAAAGCGGTGGTCAGCACGGTTGCTGTACAGCACGGAAGTACAGCAACGACCGCAACCAGCCCCGAACATAGTTCGCATCGAGGGGCACGCCGCGACACCCCCGCTCGGGCCGTCTCAGGGCCGTGCGGCGGTACCCAATCCCGACCAACGCTGACAGCTGAGTCGCTGGTCGCAGGGTTGGTCGATTGCACGGCCGCAGGTCAGAGACTCCGGCCTTCACTTCTTCGGCTACTGATCGCGCCCGATGGGGCTTGACCCGGCCATTGAGGCTCCGCCGACCGTGTGCGTCCCTTAAGGTCGCAGTCATGACAAGCCCGCTGGCGCCTGACGATCACATTGGCGATCGCGAGGCCTTCAGCGCCTTCCTGGCACGCCTTCGTGCCGACTACGCAACCAACGGCCAGCAGTGGGAGAACCCGACGCTGGACAGGTTCCTGGAAGCCCTGGAAGCCTGGGTCGCTGACTCTCCGGGGTGGCACCGGAACTTCGGCCACGACCTACCACCCGAAGGTGACTGGACGTTCTTCGCCCGCGCCCTGGATGCCGCTCGGATCTACGAATAGCCCCGGTGGGCACCGTGTCCCTTGCGTGCCCGACCGAGCGGCGACCGGCGGGGGACACCGGGGAACGGCGGTGAGCATCCCAGGAACGCGCAGGTCACCGTCTCTCCAGGTCAGCGCCCACCCGCGTACGCGATCTTCCAAACTGAGGCTCTAGCGGACCTGCTCTCACTGCTGGCTCTTCCGGCCCCTCGGTCATTACCAACACCAAGCGGCGGCGTACCCCTCCCTGTTCGCTCATCCCCAGGGCTCGACGCCTACCACGGCCTCGACCGGCACGGCCCCGTACACGTGCGGGAACTCCTCGCCGTTCGGCGGCATGGCCTCGTACCTCAGCGGGACATCGAGCCGGGCCGGGTCCACGACCAGCACCACCAACTCGTCGGGGCCCTCGTAGTCGCCGTAGAGGAAGGCCGCGATACGCCGGAGCTGGTCCCGGGTGGAGAAGTGGACGAACCCCTCCTGTTGGAGCGTGCGGCCGCGGGTGGACATCTCGTAGGTGCCGGACTCACGGGCCGTCTCCCATAGGGAGCGCTCGGTGATGTGCACGATGTGCTGAGGCTTCGGCATGCGGCCACGCTACGGGCCCGGCCCTGCCGCGCGCATCTGCAAATTGCGTTGGTCCGGCAGGCTGAGGGACCGAGTGACGGTCGACGCATAGGCGCGATCGCGGTCGGGGTCAACGCTGACGGCCACCGCGAGATCCTCGGCCTGGACGTCGCCACCGCCGAGGACGGTGCCGGCTGGCCGGCCTTCCTGCGCTCACTGATCGCCCGCGGTCTGTCCCGGGTCCAGCTGGTCGTCTCCGACGCCCACGCCGGCCTGGTCGACGCGATCGGTGCGGCGCCGACCTCTTCGGCGCCCGTTTCGATGGTCCGTCCGTCCGGGCGCGGCCTGACACCCATGGCAACAAGTGGCTGTGACCAGTCACATCACGATGCCGCCGCGTAACAGTGGATGGCCACCAGCTGAGACGGGCTCCATCGTTGCTCGACCGTGGCCATCAGTTCCCAGCCCAGCCGCTCATACAGGGCTGCCGCGGCGGTATCGGACGCCACGACGTCGAGCACCGGATGCAGGCCACGCCCTTGTGCTTCCTCCACGGCCCGGCCGATCAGCAGTGCACCGATTCCATGCCCCCTGGCCTGCGGGGCGACGAACAGTCGGCTGACCACCGCGGTCAGGTCCTTGCTCGTCCCGTTCCGGTCGCTCCACAAGCCGGGAGCCAGATCCCCTTCGCCGCTGCGGGACAAGCTGACATGGCCAACGACACGGCCGCCAAGTTCAGCGACCCAGGCCCCCCATTCGGAAGCGTGCGACAACCACTCATCAGGCTGGTCAGGCCAGTTCACCGGGTAACCGTCACGTTGATGGACTTCCGCGAGAACCTGCACGCACCTCCCGACATCGCCATCAGTCCTCCGTCGGACCCAGCGGCCCGGCCTCTCCACAGCAACCCTGGAATTCTCGATGTTCACTCCGGCAGGGAAGCACAGGCCACAGACTCACAACCAGCCACTTTCGACACACGCCCCAGTGACAGCACTTGTCCATGACTTCGGGCAGCACTTGGCGATCACGGGTGCCGCGAATGTTCACCAGTTTTGGTTCTGGCTCGCTTTCCGTGGAGCGCACACAATGAGTGACGTCAGGCGTGGCAGTGGAGCCGGACGAGGATTGTGTCGCCGGGAAGGTCCGCGACGTACGCCTCGCTGCCCGGCCACACGGTGGGCGTCGGAGGGTCGTGAGGGCAAAGGTCAGGCTCGCAGAAGGCGTGGACGGCGTTGAAGCCGCCCTCCAACCACCAGCCGTCCAGGGTGAGTACGTCCGTATCCCGCGGGTTTGTGGAAGTGAGGTCACGGATGTACGCGGCACGGGTTCCGTCATAGCTGATGACGGGGTGCTCCAGAGGATCGCCACCCAGGAAGCCCAGATACCCCATGCCGAGGCTGAATGGGTGGTCGAGGTATGCCCCGATCAGCGGCTGGGCCAGGTAAGCGGAGAACATCTCGTCTCCCCGCCGGTCACCGGGGAATGCGTCCGGATCGTTCCGCCAACGGTCCACGAAGGTCGCAAGGGGAATGGCCGGGGGGTGTACGGCAGACAGGCTGTGCCACAGGTCCCAGGACGCGGCGACCGCACGCTCGGAAGCAAGGTTCGACTGCGAGAAATCGAGCAGGGCACGCGGTCCTCCGGCGCAGACACCCGGGGCACTGGGGCGTGGCGCCCCGTCGTATCCAGGGTCGTCGTGGATGAGCCTCGGATCGTCCATGTATCCGGGGGCGATCGCAAAACCCATGCCGTTGCTGCCGCCGCGGATGCGGCGTTCGTCCCACATGCCACGGTCGGGGAGGTTTTCCACCGTGTTTAGGTAGAAAGGCGCGAGGGCCTCTGCAAGCGCTCCTTCGATATCGCCTGCGGCCTCGGCCGGCAGACAGACCGTCACCCATACACCAGCCATCCACCCCTCCCTTGCCGTGTCGGCGAACAGCATGATTGCACGCGTGCCAGCGGCACGTGGACGCCTCCTCGACCGTTTCGCGTGCTTGCTTGGTCCGGTCTGTGCCGCAAAGCAACCGGACAAGGCTGTAGAGAGCGTCGCGGTCGCCGGCCTCCGCGCGCTCGTGGAGCATGGCTGCCATCCCGCGGTCGCGAAGCGCTCGGTTGGGCCGTCGACGTGCGTGGACGTCCGTGCGGGCCAGGTCCGTGAGCTCTGTGAGCCGTTCCGCGTGGGCGAGCACGCTTGCCAAAGCCACCCCGCGCACAGAACCGCCACCCCGATTCCCGCGGTACCGAGCAGACCGCTACGGTGCATGCACCGACCGCCACATCGGCGGTCGAAAAGGGGAGGCGGGTATCACCATGGGGTGGATCAAGGACGCTCAGGCCGACACGGTCCGGGAAGACGCACAGCGCGCCGTCGACGAAGGCCGCACCGTGTTCGTCTGCCGTGTCAACCAAGGTGTCCTGCAGGACAGCGCGTCCGGCTCGCTCTCCGGTGTCGCCGAGCAGATCGAAGCCGTCGAAGCACTCGGCTGGCAGCTCGACCACGCCAACTTCAGCCACGACCAGAGGAACCAGTGCTCCGCGTTCCTGATCTTCCGCAGGCCACTGCGCCGGTCCACGGAGCCGCACCAGCAGGCCCCGCAGTAGGCCGCGCCGCCGACTCCCCCTGCCGGCGCCGTCCGAGGAGCCCCTGATGCCGATCTACGCGACTGTGCAGGGCGGCGAAGTTGCCCCTGTTCTGGCAGTTCATCGGCTTCGGCCCCGGCCGGTTCGACTTCCTCCGCAAGCTCGACGTGCTCGAGGTGCCGAAGATGCGGGTCGTCGACAACGCCGGCTTCTTCCCCGCGGGCCGCGCCCCGAAGCGGATGTCGGACGCGGAGCTGTACGACCGGCTGATGGGCGAGTTCCCGGACTGGCTTGCCGCGGCCCGCAGGGCCGGAATCCTCAACTGACCAGTCGGGCGAGCACGTCCACCGCCGGCCGGTTCGGGCTGATCCGCGCTCGCCGCCGCGCCGGTCAACGGTTCTGCCCGACGGCCCGCGGCCGGCAGCGTCTGTGCCGGTCGTCGACTCGCTCCGTGTGACCGCGGGCGTCGAGGAACTCCAGCAGTGGCACGGCGACCCTGCGGGTCGTGCCGAGTGCCTTGCGCGCCTCGCTGAGGGTGAACGGCTGCGGCAGGCGGGAGAGTACCGCTGCGGCCTCGGCGTCCGCCCCCGGCAGCAGCACGATGCCCTCGCCGACGCGCAGCAGCGCGCCGGCGGATACCGCCGCGGCCACGGCTCTGCGGTCGAGTCCCAGTCCGGTGAGGCGGTCGGCCTCGGGTGCGCGGAACGGTGCCGCCTCCAGCTCGCGCCGCACCGCGTCGACGGCCGCCCGGACCGGCGGCGGCAGGGTGGGACCGGCGCTGCCCGGCCGGTACAGGCGCCCTTCGCGTCGCAGCAGGCGCGGCTCGCCCGGTGCCGCGGCGAGGGCGTCCACCAGGGCCCGGTCGGGCAGGTCCAGCAGGCGCCGGGCCGCCTCGGCCGGCAGCCCCGGCTCCAGGGGATGCAGGCGCGCGTGCTCGGCGACCGCGGCGGCCAGCCGCTCGCGCAGCCGCGCCCAGTGGGCCTCGTCGGCCAGCCAGTCCCCGGTGACCGGTTCGGTGGGCGGCGGGATGCCCATGGCCAGCAGGTGGGAGCGGCGGACGAGTCCGCGGCGCCGCAGCTCCGCCGCTCCGTCGGGGCGGTCCGTCATCGCGGCCAGTGCTTCGGCCCTGGCCCGGCCGGCGCCCCGCCGGGTCAGCTCCGGCGGGCACACGTCGAGCACGCTCACCCCGCGGGGTCCGCGTCCGGCGCCGGGTTCGCGCAGGACGGCCCGGTCCCCGACGCGCAGCGGCAGCGGGGAGCGCAGGGTCAGCCGGGCGGTGTCCTCGCCGAGGGGGCGGACGTCCGCCGCGACGGCCGCCGTGCCGATGTGCAGGGCGACGCCGCGGGGCAGTTCGCCGGCTGGCGCGCCGGCGACGCGGACGTCGATCCGGTCGGTGAACAGCCAGCGGTCCGGCGCCAGCAGCACCTTCCCGCGCCGCAGTCGCCCGGCGAGGGGGCCGTGTACGTTGACCGCGACCCGCGCCACGCCGCTGACGGCGCTGTGGTCCTGTTGCAGGCACTGGAGTCCACGCACCCTCAGCGTGTGCGCGTCGCCCCCGCTCACCAGCCGGTCGCCCACACGCAGGGTGCCGGCGCCGAGCGTGCCGGTCACGACGGTGCCGTGGCCGCGCACGGTGAAGGCGCGGTCCAGCCACAGCCGTACGTCCGCGTCGGCGGGCGGCACGGGCAGCGCGCGGGCCGTCCGGGCCAGTTCGGTGCGCAGCTCGTCGAGTCCGGCGCCGGTCACCGCGCTCACCGCTACGGACGGCACGGTGCCGAGCGAGGTCCTGGCCAGCCGCTCGACGGCCTCGGCGCGCACCGGCTCGGGGTCCGCCAGGTCGCTCCGGGTCACGGCGAGCACCGCGTGCCGTACAGCGAGCGCGTCGAGGATCGCGAGGTGCTCCTCGGACTGCGGCTGCCAGCCCTGGTCGGCGGCGACCACGAACAGCACGGCCGGCACGGGGCCGACTCCGGCCAGCATGGTGGCCACGAACCGCTCGTGGCCGGGTACGTCGACGAAGGCGAGGCGTTCGCCGTGGGCGTCCTGCGGCGTCCACACGAAGCCGAGGTCGAGGGTGAGTCCGCGGCGCCGCTCCTCCTCGTAGCGGTCGGGTTCCATCCCGGTCAGGGCCCGTACCAGGGCGGACTTGCCGTGGTCGACATGCCCCGCGGTGGCCAGCACGCGCACGGCGCCTCACCCTCCCGAGGCCGAGCGCACGGCCTCGGCGAGGCGCTCGTCGTCCCGCGGCGGCACCGCGCGCAGGTCCAGCAGGCACCGCCCGGCCTCCAGGCGCCCCACCACGGGCACCTCCCCGGTGCGCAGGACGGCGGCGTACGGCTCCGGCAGGGACAGCGCGGCGCTGGGCAGCGTCACGCCGGGCGCCCCGCCGCCACCGACGGTGGCGGTCCCGGCGACGGCCCGGACGTCCTCTACCCCGGTGGCGCCCAGCTCGGCGGCGAGGTGCTCGGCCCGCCGCATGAGCCCGGCGGCGTCGGCGGTCAGGAACTCGGCCGTCGGGGTCCGGGGGCCCGTCAGGGTCGCCTCCAGCGCGGCCAGGGTGAGCTTGTCCACCCGCAGGGCGCGGGCCAGGGGATGCCGGGTGAGGACGCGCAGGAGTTCCGCGTCGCCGAGCAGCAGTCCGCACTGGGGGCCGCCGAGCAGTTTGTCGCCGCTCGCCGTCACCAGGGCCGCGCCGGACCTCAGCTGGTTCTCGGCGTCGGGCTCGTCGGGCAGCAGCGGATGGGGGGCGAGCAGTCCGGAGCCGATGTCGGCCACGACTGGTACGCCCAGCGCCGACAGGTCGCGGATACCGGCGGACCGGGTGAAGCCCGTGATGCGGAAGTTGGAGGGGTGGACCTTGAGGACGAACGCCGTGTCGGGACCGATCGCCTCGGCGTAGTCCCGGACGGTCGTACGGTTCGTGGTCCCGACCTCGCGGAGCCGGGCCCCGGTGGAGACCAGCAGGTCCGGCAGCCGGAAGCCGTCCCCGATCTCCACCAGCTCGCCGCGGCTGACGACGATCTCCCTCCCGGCGGCGAGCGCGCTCGCGGCGAGGACGAGCGCGGCGGCGCCGTTGTTGACGACATGCGCCGCGGCGGCGGACGGCACCCGGCCGCGCAGTACGTCCAGGGCGGTGCGGCCCCGGCGGGCCCGGGCACCGGTACGGAGGTCGAGCTCGACGTCCGTGGGCCCGGCGGCGTCCTGCACCGCCTGCCGGGCCGCCGCGGAGAGGGCGGCGCGGCCGAGGTTGGTGTGCAGCAGGACCCCGGTCGCATTGATCACCGGGCGCAGCCCGCCGAGCCCCCGCGGCAGCAGCGCCACGGCGGTGTCCGCCACCTGCTCGGGTGCGACGGCGCCCCGGCGTGCCCGCTCCTGCGCCTGCCGGACCGCGGTCTTCACCGGACCCGGTCCGAACCGGGCCGCCGCGTCCACCAGGCGTGGGTCCCGCAGAACGGCATCCGTGCGGGGAATCCGCCGCCGGGCATCGCTCACCGGCCGGTCGTGCCCGCTCAGGCCATGGCCGGTCCCGCCGTGACCGGCCCCGCCATGGCCGGTCCCGCTGTGACCGGCCGGGCCGGCACCGTGGGTGTCCGCGCCGGTCTCCCGGCCCGCTCTCTGCCCCGTGACCTGCTGCTCCACCTGGCCTCTCCGTCCCCAGCCTGACCTCGTGGGTGTCGACGCCCGCCCATCGTCTCCCAGTGCCGGCGGCCGTCCGCACGACACGCCGTAGGGCACGGTTTCGGCCGGAAGCAGCCCGGAGCCGCGGGGCGAGCCGGCGACGGCAGGCAGTGGGTGACGGCTCGTCAGTCCCGTGGGAGGAGCCGACCGTGGGGCGCGGCCCGGTCGGGGGCGGTCAGCCGCTCATGTGCTCGGTGCCGAGCCGTACCTGCTGCTCCAGGCGGCGCAGGCTGCTGTCGAGTGCGTCGCAGGCGGCACGCTCGCCCGGATCGTGGCGGTCGTCGAAGAACGACAGGTGGACGGTCACCTCACTGGCGCCGCTGCCGATGCCGGCGACCTGGAGCCAGCCCGCGTAGCCGCCCTGCTCGCGGGTGCCCCACTCGATCCGCATCTGATCCCGTTCGGTGCGCAGCTGGGCGGCGGTGTCCCGGTCGCCCTGGTCCTCGTGCACCGTGACGGCGGGGGGTTCCTCCGCGTGCACGTGCAGTTCACCGGGCAGCCAGGCGTCGAACCGGCCGACGTCGGCGGCCCGGTCGAAGACCTGCTCGGGCAGGGCGGGCATCGTGCGTGAACGTTCGTACTCGGCCATGGCGGCACCGTCCCTCCGCTCGGGGTCGTACGACGAACGCGTGCCCCGTCTGCCGCCACCGAAAAGTCCCGCCGCCGCGAGCGGTGGCGGGACGTCAGGGCGGGGCGGTGCGCAGCGCGCGCAGCACCGCCCAGGTGACGGAGACGAACGGGACGGCGACCACGGCGCCGATCACGCCCGCGACGATGCCGCCCGCGATGACGGAGACGGCGACAACGAGCGGGTGCAGACGCACCGCCCAGCTCATGACCACGGGATGCAGCACATGCCCTTCGAGCTGGCCGATGACGACGATGAGGGCGAGCACGGCCGCCGCGGTGAGCGGGCCGCGCCCCGCGAGGGCGACCACCGTGGCCACGCCGAGCGCGACCGGTGAGCCGATCAGCGGCACGAACGTGGCGAAGAACTCCAGCAGCATCAGCGGCAGCGCCAGCGGTACGCGCAGGACCAGCAGGGCGACGCCGACGAGTACGGCGTTGGTGGCCGCCACGATGATGATGCCGCGCGTGTATCCGGCGAACGTCCGCCAGGCGGCGTGCCCGGCCCGGTCCCACACCGGCCGGGCCCCGCTGGGCAGCAGCTCGTCGCGCGCCCATCGCCAGAGGTTCTCGCCGGAGTGGATGAAGAAGACGGAGGAGAAGACCGCGAGGGCGCCCGCCGTGACCAGTTCGACGAGTCTGCCGAAGCCGCTGAGTGCGCGGCTGAGGAGCCCGGCGCGGTGGGCGGACAGGTAGGACAGGACCTGATGCTGGAGGTCGGCCAGTCTGCTCTGGCTGAGCCGGAACGGCGGGCGCTGGAGCCACTGCTCGATCCGGTGGATACCGCCGCCGAACTCGCCCGCGAGCTTCGCCGACTCCCCCGCCACCGCGTTGCCCACGAGCGCCAGCAGGGCGAACAGGAGCAGCATGCTGCCGACCAGGGCGACGGCGACGCACAGCGCTCTGGGCAGGAAGCGGTTCAGCAGGTCGGTCAGGGGGCGCAGGATCGAGGTGATGACCAGGCCCAGGAACAGGGCCACGGCGATGAGCTGGAAGCGGCCGAGGACGGTGAAGACGCCGTAGACGACGACGCCGACGAGGATGAGGCGCCAGGCGTAGGCGGCGGCGACCCGCAGCCAGGGCACGGTGCTCTCGGCCCTTCGGGCCGGACGGGCGGTCCGGGCGCGCGGCGGGAGGCGTACGGAGTGCGCCGGGCCGCGGGCGCCGGGTGCCCGGCCGGCTGCCCGGCGCCCGCGGCCCGGCCCGCCCGCCGGAGCGCCCGCACCCGCCACCGCGCCTCCCCTTCCGGACCGCCCGTCCGGTCCGGGCCGTCACACCCGGACCGGACGGGCCGGCCGCCTTCGCCATCGGCATCGCCTCTCGAGCGCTCATGAGCCCTCGTGAGCACCGTAAGGTCTGGTCGGGCGGGGGCAGGGGTGCAGTTCGCCCGGGTGGGCGGTGATCGGGCGCATCAGGGGGAACGGGGGCCCGTCCGGCGCACGGTGCCCAACGCCGGGACCGGAGGGTCCGGAGCGACCCGGGGCGGCCCGGCCCGTCACGGCCCGTCACGTCTGCGTCTGCGTCTGCTCCAGCAGTTCGGGGCCGTTGTTGCGGACGTTGTTGACGGCCGGGGAGACGGGCCGGACGCCGAGCCTGCCGCCCGCCGGCGGAACCAGCAGCGCCCGCAGTTCGCCGGGGTCCTGATGGCGGGGGTCGAGCCAGGCGTCGTAGTGGTCCGGGGTGAGGGCCAGCGGCATCCGGGGGTGGACGCGGCCGGCCTCGTCGGTGGCCTCGGTGGTGATGATGGTGCACGTGGTCAGCCAGGCGGCGGGGTCTTCGTCCCGCGCCACGTGCGGGTCGCGCCAGTACGCGTACAGGCCGGCGAGCGCCATCAGCGCGCCGTCCTCGGGGCTGATGTAGTACGGCTGCTTTCGGGTCCTGCCGGTCTCCGCGGACGTGGTCTGCTGCCATTCGTAGAAGCCGTCGGCGGGCAGCAGGCAGCGGTGCCTGACGAAGGCGCGGCGGAAGGCCGGCTTCTCGTGCACGGTCTCCACCCGGGCGTTGATCATCCGGGCGCCGGCCTTCACGTCCTTCGCCCAGGACGGGACCAGTCCCCAGCGCAGCGGGCGCAGCTCCCTGCGTACGGCGGGGGTGCGGTCCTCGCGCGGGGCGCGTTCGAGAACGGCCCACACCTCGTCGGTCGGGGCGACATTCCAGCTGGGCGCCGGCGCCTCCTCCGGGTGCCACTCGGTGACCCGGAAGTGCCGGGCCAGCTCCTCCGGACCGCGCGTGGAGACGTAGCGACCGCACATGAGGCCAGGGTGCCACGGCGGCCCGGCGGCGGGCGTGAGGCACCTCACGGGAAGATCACGAATACGTATCGGACATTCCACGCCGCGATCTTCACACCAGGTACACATGTTCGCTAAGTTGGCGGCCAGGCCGCACGATTGCCTCCGGCGAGTCGCGCCGGATCGCGCGACCTCCGCCGAGTCCGGTACGCCCCCACAGCGGCCGGAGCCGGGGAACCGACCAACCTCGGGGTGAAGAGGCTCGACTGTCCCTCGGGACGGGGCCGCAGGGCACGCCTTCCACAGAACGTCCGCCCGATGCCGAGAGCAGAACCGGTAGGCGGCCCATGGGAGGAGTGCGTCTTTCTTGACGCCGGAACGACCGAGTGACGACGGGCCCAGCCACGCCGAGGTCCAGCAGCGGATCAGCAGCCTCTACGACCAGGCGGAGAACGCCACGGGGAAATTCAACGCCACCCGCGCGATGAGCAAGAACGCACGTGCGAGGCGCGGTTCGGGTGCCTGGAGGGGTTCCGGGGGGACCGATCCGGCGCTGGACCGGGTGTCCAGGAAGTGGTTCGACGTGGGGCGCGCCCAGTTGGGTCCGACCGTCCCGGCAGTCCTGCCGCCGGACCGCAGGCCCGATTCGGGCAGCTCCCCTGCCGTCGCGCCGGGGAGGCGTCCGGCGGAGGTCCGCGAGGCACTGGGCCCGGAGGGGAGCGGACCGACCCGGCCGGAGCTGTCCGGGGGCCCTGCGGGCCCGGTACCGGAACTCCCGGCCGCGGCACGGGACACCACACGCCCACCGGAGTTGACCGCCGCGATGGTGGCCGAACCGACCGCCCGCCCCATGGAACCACCGGCTCCCGGAACGACGCCACCAGCGCCGACCAGCACCGCGGAAGCCCTCACCAACGGCACCATGCAGCCGCCCACCGGCTCCACGGGAGCGTTCCTCACCGACACCACGGGAGCGTTCCTCACCGGCACCATGCAGCCGCCCACCGGCACCCTGGAAGCACTCCCCAACGGGGCCATGCAGTCCCCACCCACCGGCACCGTGGAGGGCTTCTCCGCGGGGATCATGGAAGGGGCGGCCACCAGCGCCGTGGGGATGCTCGCCGGTATTGGCCCGAGCACTGCGGCCCCGCCCGCCGACCCCGTCGCGGGGTTCGCGGGCGTGGCCGGGGCAGGGCGTGGAGCGGCCAGTGGGGCGGGTGCCCCCGTCCCACCCCACTGGGACGCCGCGGTGCGGCGGCCCGCCAAGGAGCGGACGCGGGGCAAGCTCACCCGGGCCGGCGACCTGCTGGCCCGGCACGCCGCGCGGGACAGCACGCCGCCGCCCGTCGCCGTCGAGACGCGTCCGGCCGAGGAGCCCCGGCCCGCAGTGCCTTCGCCCAAGCCGGAGGCGGCGCAGTGGCAGCAGCACGCCACGGGGCTGTTCGACACCACCCCGCCGCTGGACGGCAACGCGCTCTTCGACGCCAGCCAGGCCGGCCACAACGCCGACGTCGGCGAGAGCTCGGCCTCGGCCTATGAGCGGAAGGCCGCCAAGGCGCTGGCCTTCGCCCGCGCGCAGATCGGCAAGCCGTGCGTGTGGGGTGCCACCGGTCCGGGCTCCTACGACTGCTCCGGCCTCATCCAGGCCGCCTGGCGGGTCGCCGGGGTGGCGCTGCCCCGTACCGCCCACGAACAAGCCGGCTCCGGTGCGGCGATCCAGCTCGACGAGCTGGAGCCGGGGGACCTGGTCTTCTTCCACGGCGAGGTCGGCCACGTGGGCCTGTACGCGGGCGACGGCACCATGGTCCACGCCCCGAGTCCCGGCGCGTCGATACGCGAGGAGTCGGTCCTCTTCGCGGGCCCGCGGGCCCTCCACAGCGCGATACGGCCGGCGTGAGCCGTCGCGGGCGGGGAGGCCCGGGTGACCGCCACGGCGTCACCGGGGCCTCCCCGCCCCGCGTTCACGCGGTCCTGCGGCCGACCCCGGCGTACACCCAGAACTTGGACGGGTCCTCCGGGATCTCCTCGTCCCGGTCCGGACGCCACAGCGGGACGTAGACCAGCCCCGGCTCCGCCAGGTCGAAGCCGTCGAAGAGCGACTTGATCTCGTCGTGGGAGCGTGCCGTGACCGGCGAGGTGGCCCGGTCGCGGTACAGCTGCCCGACCGCCGCGGCCGTGTCCGGGCGGTCCTCGTCCGTGGCGTGGGTCAGGGCCAGCCAGCTGCCCGCGGGCAGCGCGTCCCGGAAGGCGGCCACGATGCCGCCCGGGTCCTCCTGCGGTGTGACGAAGTGCAGGATGGTGATCATCAGGACGGCGACGGGCTCGTCGAAGTCGATGAGCTCGCGCACCTGCGGCGCCGAGAGCACCTTCGCGGGATCGCGGATGTCGCCGGCCACGATCGCCGCGTCCGGGTTGTCGGCAAGCAGGGCCTCGCTGTGCGCGACCGCGACCGGGTCGTTGTCCACGTACACCACCCGGGCGCCGGGACTGGCGGCCTGGGCGACCTCGTGCACATTGCCCTGGGTGGGGATCCCGGAGCCGAGGTCGATGAACTGGCGCACCCCGGCGTCCACCAGGAACCGCACGGCGCGGCCCAGGAAGGCACGGTTGGCACGGGCCAGGGTGCGCACCTGGGGATCGATCGCCGTGAAGGCCGCCACCGCCTCCCGGTCGATGGCGAAGTTGTGCTCCCCGCCCAGCATGGCGTCGTACATCCGGGCCACGCTGGCCTTGCCCGGATCCACGCCCCGCGGCAGCCCGCCTTCATCGCTCATCCGCCAACTCCCCTACAATCAAACGACCTTGACTGGGCATCATATAGTTGCCAGCGGCATACGACGCCGTACCGCCCGACGGCCCGACCGGCCAGTCCGTCCCCACGCCACCGGACCTCGGCCCACCGGCCCCACCCAGAAGGCACACGACCCTGCGGAACACAGAACGCGGCCGACCCGAAGACCCGCCGCCCACAGCGCCGCTCCGCCGGCGTTCGTACTTCTCCCCCGCGGCCGACGCCATCGGCTCCGAGCTCGACCTCCACCTGACCGGCCGTCATGTCGTGCACGCGCTGGCACCGGGTTTCTGCGACGCGGCCTCGGTGTACCTGCTCCAGCGCTGGCTGCTGGAGGAGCACGCGCGCACGGCGGCCGACCCGCCGCAGATCGAGGCGCGTCGGCTCGCCCTGCGCATAGGGTCGGACACCTCGGAGGACTGGGAGCACCTGCTGCCGGTCGGGGAGGTACTCGTCTTTCCCCGTGCCACGCCGTACGCGCGTGCCGTGGCGACCGGGCAGACCCAGTTGCTCGACGGTGTCGACCGGCACACCTTCGAGCGGCTGCGCGGCACCGGCCCCGACGACGCGGGCGTGGACGCCCTGCTGCGCAGCGCCTCGTTCCTCATCGTCCCGTTGCGGCTGCGCGGCGCGGCGGTCGGCTTCATCGCCTGCACGCGCGGTCCGGGCAAGGAGCCCTTCACCTGCGGCGAGGCGGTGGCGGTGGAGTCGCTCGGCGCCCGGGCCTGCGTCGCCCTCGACAACGCCCGCCGCTACGAGCGCGAGCGACGCACGGCGCTGGCCATCCGCCGCAGTCTGCTCCCGGAGACCGGGCAGGCCTTCGAGAGCTGCCGGGTCGCGCACGGCTACCGGCCCGCCGGGCAGGACAACGTTATCGGCGGCGACTGGTACGACGTGCTGCCCCGAGGGGACCGGCGGCTCGCCATGGTCGTGGGCGACGCCATGGGACACGGACCGGAGTCCGCCGTGGCCATGATCCAGCTGCGGACCGCCGTCCGTACCCTCGCGGCGCTCGACATCACCCCCGCAGAACTCATGGACCGGCTGGACGCCGTGGCCGGCACCACGCCCGGCGCCTCCTTCGCCACCTGCATGTACGCGGAGTGGGACGCGGAACTGCACACCTGCACGTTCGTCGGCGCCGGCCATCCGCCGCCCCTGATCCGCGGCCCCGGCCGCCCGGCGGCGCCGGTCGACCTGGCCTCCGCCGGTCTCCCCCTGGGGCTGGCCACGGGTCCCTACGAGCCGACCGTGCTGCGCCTGTCCGAGCCGACCCTGCTGCTGCTCTACAGCGACGGTCTGGTCGAGTCCCGCACCCGGGACATCGACCAGGGCATCTCGTGCCTCGCCCGCGCCCTCGACGCCGGGGCCGACGACGTACCGGACGCCGGGCACCCAAACGCCCTGCCGTCGCTGTGCCGCCGGCTGCTGGCCGGCTCCGGTCATGACGGCGCCGACGCCGCCTACGACGTCTCGGACGACCGGACGCTGCTGCTGGCCGAGTTGACCCCGGGGAAGAACTGACGGGGACCGGGAACGGCCTCAACGGACGGCTCGCCCGGGAGGGTTCGTCGGGCTGCCGGGCGGCCGCTCCGGACTGCTTGTCGCATGAGCGGAGGCGGCCGTTCGAGCGATGTCCTCACCTGATGTGGTGAGCGGCCGCGGCGCGAGGCGTACGCGGGCGGCGTGGGCGCCGTTTGCTCCGGCATGGAGAGCACTTCTCGGGCCGTGCCGCGCTCACTCGGCCACCTCCCCGCGGAACAGCCCTACGCGGAACTGACCAGCGGCCCCGCGGACCAGCCGCCGGTCGACGCGCCGCCCCGCGCCGTGGGCCTCGCGCCACCGAGGGCCACCGGGCGGTACGCACCCGAACCGTCCCTGGTCCAGTGGGCGTCCTTCGCGGACGCCGGCACGCCGCCGACCGTGGTGTCCCCGGGGTGGGAGCCCGTCGCGCCGTTGCTGCGCCCCTGGGGCGTCGGGTCGGAACAGCGGCCGCCGGAGGCGTCGGCGCGGGTGTCTCCCGCGGTGCCCGCGGTGCCGGTGCCGCGCGGGCTCCCGGGGCTGTGAGCCCGGACGGGGAAGGGCCCTGGCCTTTCCCCGGGGACGGGCTCGGACGGCCCGGGGCACCGTTTGCTCACGGCTCGATGACGGCGGCATCACGATGGTGGGCGTGGGCGTTGCCCGGCCCCGGGGGTGTCGTTGAGCGCGGCATGGAAGCGTGGGAGGACGGCGAATGCCCCTGGTGCCGCTCGCTGCTCGGCTCCGGCCGGGCCCTGACCGTTCCGGACGCCGGGCTCCCCATCGCCCGCCCCTGGCTCCGCGGCGGCGGGCCGGCCTGGTCCTGGTGGGAACGTGCACGCCCGGTCATGGTGCCGCTGGCGGCCCTCACCGTGCTCGCCGCGCTCATGATGGCCCTGCCCTGACCGCGGCACCCGTCCCCATCAGGTCAATCAGGCGCGGAAGCCGATGTGGACGTGGTCGTGGTGGGTGGCGTCGCTGAAGAACTGGTTCGGGGTGCTGCCGCCGGAGAGCAGAACCGGGCCGCCGACGTTGTAGGAACCGGCGGCCGCCGCGTCGCGCATGAAGCGTTCGACGAGCGAGCGGGAAGTGGCCGGGTCGACGACCGCGTGGCCGTCGATCCGCCACACGTCGAAGGCGCGCCCGCGCGGGTGGTCGCTGGGCCGGCTGGTGCCGAAGACGTCCAGCGGATGCCCCGAGCGGACCACGCTGACGTACATCCGGTACGTCCCGGCCAGGCGCAGCATCGCGGTGACCACGCTGTCGTGGACCTGACCGCTGCGCAGGTCGGCCAGCGCGGCGGGCGGCAGCACGATCCGGGAGTCCGCCAGCACACGCCGCACCCCGGCCGGCGGCGAGGCCTCCGGCGCGCCCGGTCGGGCCGGGTGCAGCGCGGTGACCGTCCATCCGGTCCGGGACCGCGCCAGCCGCACGTCGACCGTCGTCCCGCCCGCCCGGACGGCGCCGCCGTGCCGCGTCCACTGCCGGCACACCACCAGCACGCTCGCCGAGTCGGCGAGGATCCCGCCGTACTGGGCGTTCACCACCTGCACCACCGCCTCGTCGGCGGCCGGCCGCAACGGACCCGCCTGCGCCACGAGAGCGGTCGGCAGGCCCTGTGCGGCCACTCCGGCCCGCGCCGCGGACGCGCCGCCCCGGCCGCTGGGCCAGGCCCCGAGCGCCTCGACCAGCTCGACGGCCCGGCGTTTCACCTCCGGGTGGATCTCGGCCGAGGTGGGGCGCCACGGGGTGGTGCGGGGAAGAGGCGCCCCGGTGCTCGAAGGGGACGCGGTGGGGGACGGGGACGCGGGCGAGTCGGAGGCGGCCGGCTTCGGCTCCCGGGCGGCGCCGGTGCAGCCCGCCGCCCCGAGCAACGCCCCCGCCATGCCCAGCAGCACGGCTCGGCGCCCTACCGGGCGCGCCACGCTGTCGTGCCAGTCGGTCATGCCCTCCAGTGTCCGCCCGCACAGGGCGGCGGCCCAGCGGACGACCGGTGGCCCGTGACCGGCCCGGCGCGGCGGTCACGGGCCAGGTTGCTCAGGGGCCGGGTCGCCGGCGGGCCGCGAGGAGGGCGACGTCGACGTCGGCCTGACCGGAGCCCGGTCCCGCCCCGCACAGGAAATCGCCGAGGATGCCGTCCAGGAGTTCGCCGGCTCCCGCACCGGGCCCCGCCCGCAGGCCGGAGAGCCGGGCCAGCGAGGTGTCGACGTCCTCGCCGCGCCTCTCGATCAGCCCGTAGGTGAACATGACCAGCGTGTCGTCCCCCGCGAGCGGCAGCCTCGTCGCCTCGTGGGCGGCGAGCCCGGTGCCGGGTCCGGTGCCGATCGGGGGGCCCACCCTCAGCGGGACCGGCCCGGCCGTGCCGTCGGCGTGGAAGAGGACCGGCGGCAGGTGCCCCGCGCTCGCGAGCAGGGCCGTGCCGTCCGCCGGGTCCAGCAGGGTCAGCAGGCAGGTCGCCGGGCGGCGGCCGCTCTCCGCGGACAGCATGGCGTCCAGCCGGCGCAGGATGCCGTGCGGCGCGAGGTCGGTGGAGGCGAGGTACCGCAGCGTCGAGCGGTAGGCGTTCATGTCGACGGCCGCGTCCAGGCCATGGCCCATGACGTCGCCGACGGCCAGCAGGACGCGGCCGGAAGGCAGGTGCAGCGTCTCGTACCAGTCGCCGCCCACGCGCCCGCCCGTGCCGCCGGGCACGTAACGGGACGCCAGCTCCACGTCGGGGTGCGTGCGCTCCGGGGCGGCCGGCAGCACCTTCCGCAGGTCCCACACCCTCGGGCCGGCCTCGCGCTGCTCCTCCGCGTGCCGCAGCTGCGCGGCGGCCAGCCGGGCCGCGTAGTGGACGGCTGCCGTCTCCTGGTCGTCGAAGGGCAGGCCGGCCCGCAGCGCGAGCGCGACCCCGTAGACCCGGTCCCAGGCCAGCAGTGGCACCGAGAGGGTCACCAGGGCGGCGCCGCCGTGGGCGGACGAGGCCGTGATCGGGTGGCCCGCGTCCAGGGCGCGGACGGAGATCTGATCGCGCGGGGCCTTCTCCAGGCTGTCGAGGAGGTCGCGCCGCCCGGCCACGGCGGCGGAACGCAGGGACTCGCCCGGTGCACGGCCGGCCTCCCGAGGACCGTAGAGATCGACGGTCGCCGACTCGCACAGCTCCTCGACCAGGAAGGAGGCGAGTTCGACCGCCGTCCTGCGGTCGTCGAAGGTCGTACCGATCGCGGCGACGGCCCGCCGGGCCAGTGCGAAACGGTCCGTCGCGGCGCTCCTGGGGCCCGACACCAACTCACCTTCCATCACGACCCCTTTCTGCCGATCTACCGGATTCATCCCAGCACCGCGGGCGGGTGCCGACGGGGAGCGACCCGCGGTGCCGGAGCCGACGTGGCCTTCATCCCGGGCCGCCCCGCCCTGGAGGCGGCCCTGGCGGCCCCGGCGGCCCGCTGACGCGTACGGCGCGGTCACACCGGCGTCCCGTACACCTGTCGCGTGTTGGGGCGGGGCGCCGGCCGGTGCCGGGCCGCGGGGCCCTCGGCGAAGGCGCGCAGCAGGTTCTCCGTGGTACGGGTGACGAAGGCCCGGGTGCGGGCGTTCATGCCGTGGTCGCGGCCCCCGTCGGGGGTGCCGGCCATCAGCGCCTCCACCCAGCGCATGGTGCCGGTGGCGAAGACGCCCGCCCCGCTCGGCGCCGTGTAGTACGCCGAGTCGCTGTGACCGCGGGCTCCGGCGCACACCAGCGGCGAGTGCGCGGTGATCTCCAGCGGTTCGGGCACGGGCGATCCGGGGGTGACCCGGTCGTACTCCACTCCGACCAGGTGGTCGAAGCTCTCACCGGGGCGCGCCCCCGTTCCCTCGTACAGCCAGTGGTCCGCCGCGTACACGACGTACGGGGCGTCGACCGGATAGCCCTCGTAGAGGACCCCGGTGAGGGACGACTCGGGATCGGCGCCCGGGGCCTGCCGGAAATCGGTGGTGACCAGGGCGGGGCGGGACGGGTAGCAGGGGTCGTCCCGGTAGGAGGTCTTGTAGCAGACCACGGTGCGCCCGGCCCCCGTGTCGTCCCCTGCCGGGTCGCCCCCTTCCAGGCGGACCCGGCGGAAGCAGGTGTTGGCGCCGAGAAAGGCCACGTTGGTGCCCGCGTCACGGGCCTCGGCGACGTGCCGTCGCTGCTCGGGCGTCCAGTACTCGTCATGGCCCAGGCAGAGCAGCGCGGTGGCGCCGCGCAGCACGCCGGGGTCGTGGTGCAGATCGGTTCCGGTGGTGTACGCCAGGGGTATGCCGAGGCGTTCGGCGAGGACCACGGCCGCCCACTCGTACACCAGGAACTTCTCGGCGCCGTTCACGTCGTAGGGCCGGTCGAAGCTGACGGCCAGGGAGCGGGTCGCGTACGCCCCGGAGGCGCCGTTGTACAGGCTGGAGCCGCCCCACCGGTTGTACGCCTGCCAGGTCGCCGGAGCGTGCAGGAGTACGGTGCGGCCGGCGCCGTGCATGGAGCGGACGATCAGCGGGACGTACCGCTGGTGGCCGTTGTCGGCGTCGAGGCGCAGCAGGTAGGCGCCTTCGGGCCAGCCCTCGGTGCCGAAGGCCAGGGTTCGGGGCCAGTCGGCGCGGACGGTGCGGGTGGCGGACAGCGTGCGGCCGGCGGGCCGTGCACGGCCGCGCACGGGCCCGGAGCGCCAGACGAGCCGGGCGTTGCGGCCGCCGTACCAGCCGACCCGGAAGGCCGAGACGCGGAACGAGGACGCCGTGGTCGACACGTGCAGGCCGCACTCCTGGCCCGGGGTGACGCTGATCCGGTCGGTGTAGCCGGCCACCGCGTCCGGCGGGCCCGAGGAGACCGTGCGCCAGTCCCGGGTGCCCGTGCGGTCCCGGTCCGCCTCCGGACGGCGGCTGTCCGCGGCGGTGGACGGCCGGTCCGCGGACGTGTGGTCGCAGGCGACGGCCGTCGCGCCCAGTCCGGCACCGGCGCACAGGCAGAGGAAGCGCCTGCGGGCGGGGCCGTGTGCTGAGCCCTTCCCCGTGGCCGGCGCGTCTCCCGTGTCTCCGGTGTCCCCCGTGTGCTCTGCGTCCCCCGTGTGCTCTGTGTGCTCCTGTGCGTGGTGCGGGCTCACATCGCCTCCCTGGGGGTGAACGGGCCCTCCCCGCGGACTCGGCGTGCCTTCGACGAAGGTACCGGCCGCGACGGCGGTCCGCACGGGCGCGAGGGCACACCTCCGGGTTCGTCCGCGTCGCGTGGATCGCGTGGGTCGATTGTCCTGGCCCGGGCCGGGAACCCGGGGAAACGCCGGGCACAGCGCCGGGCATGCATACCGCTCACCCCCTGGAGAGGACCATGAGTCTGCTGCGCGTGGCCGGTCGGCCGCTGCTCGCCTCCATGTTCGTTACCGGAGGCATGAACTCCTTCCGCGATCCCGAGGCGTTGGCGCCGATCGCCGAACCCGTCGTACGGCCGATCACCGAGCAGGTGGCGGTGCTGCCGGACAGCACCGTGCAGGTCGTGCGGCTCTGCGGCGGCGTCCAGGTCGTCGCGGGCGTGCTGCTCGGCCTGGGGCGGTTCCCGCGGCTGTCGGCCCTGACGCTGGCCGCGACGCTGGTGCCCACCACCATCGCCGGACACCGCTTCTGGGAGGCGGAGGACGACGCGGACCGCGGTCAGCAGCGCATCCACTTCCTGAAGAACCTCTCCATGCTGGGCGGCCTGCTGATCGCGGCCGACGACACGGGCAGCGCGCCGTCCCTGCTGTGGCGCGGCCGTCACTCGGCCCACGAGCTGCAACGCGAGGCGCGGCTGGTGCGCCGCTCGGTCCGGGCGACGGCACGCCCGGCCGCCGCGGTCGGCGGCCTGCGCGCCAAGCTGCCCGCCCGCGACGGCGGATGAGCAACGTGGGAGGACACACGCGATGAACGAGCACGCCCGCGTCGGTACCCGCCTCCCGGTGTTCACCGGCCAGTCCGGTCACGAACTGCTCGGGGTCTATCTCAACGACCACCTGGCGGGCGCCACCGCGGGCACCGAGCGCTCCCGCCACCTCGCCATGGCGACACGGGGCTCGGAGATCGGCGACGCGATGGCCCCGATCGCGGCCGAGATCGCCGAGGACCGCAGGAGCCTGCTGGAGATCATGCGCGCGCTCCGCATACCCGTGCGGCGCTACAAGGTGTACGCGGGCCGCCTCGGCGAACGGGCCGCACGGCTGAAGAGCAACGGCGGCCTGGTGCGGCGCTCTCCGCTGAGCACCCTGCTGGAGCTGGAGCTGCTCCAGTCGGGCATCCGGGGAAAGGCCTGCGCGTGGGAGGTGCTGCGCTCTCTCGCCGCCCGGGACACGCGCCTTGATCCGCGGCGACTGGACGATCTGTTCGAACGGGCGGGGCGGCAGCAGAGCATCGTCGAGGACCTACGCCGACTCCAGGCCGCGGAGGTCTTCCGGGACCGCTGACCGCACCCCCGTGCGTGTGGATGAGCCAACGATTACCAACGCTTGGTTCAACAGTCCAGACTGATAAATCTATTGTTACTACGTGGACGTTGAACAGGTCGGCACCGGCACTCCCACGAATCCCCCAGACAGCACGGACAGCACAGACAGCACGGACAGCACGGAAGGCGCCGCTCTCCTCGCCTCCGATCTGCGCGTCACCGTCGCACGGATCACGCGGCGGCTGCGGCAGGCGCACGCGGTCGGTGACGTGTCACTGTCCGGCATGTCCGTGCTGGCGCGGCTCGCCGCCGACGGTCCGGACTCGCCCGGGGCGCTGGCCGAACTGGAACGCGTCAGGCCGCAGGCCATGGCGGCGACCCTCGCCGCACTCGAACAGCGCGGCCTGGTCCTGCGCGCGCCCCACGCCGTCGACCGGCGCCGCTGCGTGGTGGCCGTCACCGAAGCGGGGCGCGACATGCTGGCCGCGCGGCGCACCGAGTCCGTACGCCGGCTCGCCGACGCCATCGCGGAGTTCACCCCAGCGGAACAGCGCACGCTCACCGACGCGCTGCCCCTGCTCGACCGGCTGGCGGAACGGCTGTGACCCCCCGTACCCCCGCCGCCGTGGGCCCCGGTTACAAGTGGGTCGCCCTGTCGAACACCACTCTTGGCGTGCTGATCGCCACGATGGACGCCTCCATCGTGATCATCTCGCTGCCGGCGATCTTCCGCGGCATCGGGCTCGACCCGCTCGCGCCGGGCAACATCAGCTATCTGCTGTGGATGATCCTGGGCTATCTGCTGGTCTCGGCCGTGCTCGTGGTCGTACTCGGCCGGCTCGGCGACATGTTCGGCCGGGTGCGCATCTACAACCTGGGGTTCCTCGTCTTCGCCTGCGCGTCGGTCGCGCTGTCCCTCGACCCGTTCAGGGCCGGGGCCGGTGCGCTGTGGCTGATCCTGTGGCGGATGGTGCAGGCCTTCGGCGGCTCCATGCTCACGGCGAACTCGGCCGCCATCCTCACCGACGCCTTCCCCGCCAGGCAGCGCGGGATGGCCCTGGGCATCAACCAGATCACCGCGCTGGCCGGACAGTTCCTCGGACTGCTCGCGGGCGGGCTGCTCGCCACCGTCGACTGGCGTGCCGTGTTCTGGGTGAGCGTCCCGATCAGCGTGGGGGGCACCATCTGGTCCTACCTGAGCCTGCGGGAGACGGCGCCGGGGCGGCGCGGCCGCATGGACTGGCCGGGCAACCTCACCTTCGCGGCGGGCGCCGGGATCCTGCTCGCCGCGATCACCTACGGGATCCAGCCCTACGGCGGGAACGCCACCGGCTGGGGCAACCCGTGGGTACTCGCCGGACTGACGGGCGGCTGCTTCCTGCTGATCCTTTTCTGCGTCATCGAGACCCGCGTTGCCGAGCCGATGTTCCACCTCGCGCTGTTCCGGGTGCGGGCGTTCGCCGCGGGCAACCTGGCCGCCCTGCTGACCGCGATCGCGCGCGGCGGGCTCCAGTTCATGCTCATCATCTGGCTCCAGGGCATCTGGCTGCCCCTGCACGGCTACGACTTCGAGGACACCCCGCTCTGGGCTGGCATCTTCATGCTCCCGCTGACCCTGGGGTTCCTGCTCGCCGGTCCGGTCTCCGGCTATCTCTCCGACCGGTTCGGCGCCCGGCTGTTCGCCACGACCGGCCTGCTGCTGGTGACCGCGTCCTTCCTCGGTCTGCTGGCCCTGCCGGTGGACTTCGCCTACGGGCCGTTCGCGGCGCTGCTGCTGGTCAGCGGGTTCGGCCAGGGCATGTTCTCGGCGCCCAACACCTCGTCGATCATGGGGAGCGTGCCGCCGGAGTACCGGGGCGTGGCCTCGGGCATGCGCTCCACCTTCCAGAACTCCGGCACCGCCCTGTCCATCGGGGTGTTCTTCTCGCTGATGATCTCGGGGCTCGCGTCCTCGCTGCCGTCGGCGCTGAGCGACGGGCTGCGGGCACACGGCGTCCCGGCGGCCGCGGCCCAGCACGCCGCCTCACTGCCGCCGGTGAGCACCCTGTTCGCCACGTTCCTCGGCAACAACCCCGTACAGCATCTGCTCGGCCCGAGCGGAACGCTCGACCGGCTGTCCGCCGCGCAGCAGCAGGCCCTGACCGGGCACACGTTCTTCCCGCAACTGGTCTCCGGGCCCTTCCACCACGGTCTGACCATCGTCTTCGGCGTCGCCGCCGTGATGGCCCTGGTCTCCGCGGTGGCCTCGGCACTGCGCGGCCGTCACCGGCTGCCCGAGGAAGGGGCCCGTCGGCCGGCTCCGCTGCCCGGGAAGACGCCGACGGGACCCTCGCTCGACGAGCAGGGGTCCCGCTGAGGGCGCTCGGGTCGTCGGAGAACGGCTCGGGTCCCGCTGAGGGCGCCAGGGGTGTCGGGGGTGCCGGAGGCGTCGTCGTCGCCGGCCGGCGTCAGCGCTTGAAGACGTCCTTCGTCTTCTCCTTGGCCTGGCGGGCGTCGCCCTTGGACTTCTCGGCCTGTCCCTCGGCGGTCATCCTCTCGTTGCCCACCGCGCGGCCGACCGTCTCCTTGGCCTTGCCCTTCATCTGTTCCTTCTTGGCCTTGCCCTTCTGGTCACCAGCCACTGTCGCTCACTCCAAGCAGAATCGCTGTCGGTGTCACCCCGCGGGTGCTCGGCGCGGCGGCGGCCAAACCTCCCGATCACGACGAGTCACCGGACCCGTCAGCCGTGGCCGGCACGGGTGTGCTCGGTGCGAACCTGGGGCGGACCGCGCCGGCCGCCGGGACGGCGGTCGCGCCGCAGGTCGAGGACGGCGAGCGCCAGGGCCCCCACCAGGGCCACGAGGGCGCAGCCCACGGCGAGGGCCACGGCATCGTGGTAGTCCTTCCCGTTCGCCGCGAGCACCATGTAGAACAGGCCCGGCAGGACCGCCGTACCCACCGCGCCCCCGAGCCGCTGCCCGGTCTGCAGGGCGCCGCCCGCCGCCCCGGCCATCCGCACCGGCACGTCACGCAGCGTCATCGTCACGTTCGGGGCGATGACGCAGCCGCTGCCCACACCGCCCACGAACAGGGCGGGCGCGGCCCACCACGCCTCGGCGCCCGGCGGAGCCGACCGCAGGATCAGCGCGGTGGCCGCCAGTCCGACGAGGACCGTGACCAGCCCCCAGAAGGTCAGCAGCCGCCCGAACCGCTCCACCAGCCGGCCCGAGACCACCGCCGCCGCCGCCGAACCGATGGCGAACGGCGTCACCGCGAGCCCGGACTGCAGCGGTTCGTAGCCAAGGCCGTTCTGGAAGAACAGCGCAAACACCAGCCACACCCCGCTGAACCCCACGAAGTACAGCGTGCCCAGCGACGTGCCCGCCGCATAGCCGCGCGTGCAGGTCAGCAGCCGCGGATCGAGCAGCGGCCCGCCGTCGCGCGCCGCGATCCGCCTCTCCCAGCGGGCGAAGGCCACCAGGAGCGCCAGGCCCACCGGGAACAGCCACCACAGCCGGCGCACTCCCCCGCTGTCGGCGAAGACCAGGGGCAGCATCAGGCCCAGTACTCCGGCGCCCAGCAGGGCCACGCCCGGCAGGTCCAGGTGTTCCCGGCGGCCGGGCGCCACGCGGGGCAGCAGCCTCAGGCCCAGCAGCAGCGCGACCGCCCCGATCGGCACGTTGACGTAGAAGATCCAGCGCCAGCCCTGGCTGCCGTGCGCCAGCGCCAGGATGAGGCCTCCGGTGACGGGTCCCACCGCGCTGGAGATGCCCACCGTGGCGCCGAACAGGCCGAAGGCACGGCCTCGCTCGGCCCCGCGGAACATCTGCTGGATCAGCGCCGAGTTCTGCGGCGCGAGGCAGCCCGCGCAGGCGCCCTGCGCGATCCGGGCCACGACGAGCCAGGCGATGCCGGGCGCGGCGCCCGCAGCGGCGCTGCACAGCACGAAGCCGGCCAGGGACCACAGGAAGATCCTGCGCCGTCCCATCGCGTCGCCCAGCCGGCCCGCGGGGACCAGGGCGAGCGCGAACGACAGGGCGTAGCCGGAGACGACCCACTGCACGGAGGCGGGCGAGGCGCCCAGGTCCCGCTGCATCGACGGCAGCGCCACGGCCACGATCGTCACGTCGAGCAGGCTCATGAACCCGGTGGCGAGCGTGACCCACAGCGCCTTCCAGCGCCTCGGGTCGCGTCCCGCCGGAGCGCCGGGGCGTCCGCCTGTCGTGTCCCTGCTCACGAAGGCTCCCTGTCCACGAAGGCTCCTTCCGGTTGCCGCCGAAGCACGCACCGGCGGCCGGAATCCGCGTGCCCCGGCCACGTTCCCCGCTGCTCGCAGTCGAACACCGCATCGCATCGGCCCCTGCTGTTCCCCTACCCCACCGCCACCCCTGCTCGGCAGGCGCGCCGGCGTGAGAGGGGGAAATATATGGGTGTGAGGTTTACGCACCTGGGTAGACGCTGCGACATCCGCCTTGATCAACAAGGTGGGCGCGTACCGAAGACGTTCCGGCTGAGAGGGAGGGCCGCATGATGGCGGTGACCACGGAGGCGAAGGCGACTCGGGCTCGTAGGGAGCTGCCGGAGGTGGCCGACCCCTCAAAGGTCGCACCCACTGACGCAAGGGCTCTGTCACGCCTGTTCTTCGACCGACTGGCGACCCTGGAGGAGGGCACGCCCGACCACCAGTACGCCCGCAACACGCTCATCGAGATGAACATGTCCCTCGTCCGTTACGCGGCCGGCCGCTTCCGCAGCAGGGGCCCGCAGGAGATGGAGGACATCGTCCAGGTCGGCATGATCGGGCTGATCAAGGCGATCGACCGGTTCGAACTCGCCCGCGAGGTGGAGTTCACGTCCTTCGCCGTGCCGTACATCGTCGGTGAGATCAAGCGGTTCTTCCGCGACACCTCCTGGGCCGTACACGTCCCGCGCCGGTTGCAGGAGGCCCGCGTGGAGCTGGCCAAGGCCACCGAGGAGCTCGGCAGCCGGCTCGGCCGCAAGCCCACGACCGCGGAGCTCGCGGAGCTGATGAACCTGCCCGAGCCGGAGGTCGTCGACGCGATGGTGGCCTCCAACGGCTACACCTCCGCCTCCCTGGACGCCGCCGTCGGCGGCAGCGAGGAGGGCGAGAACGTCCTCGCCGACTTCATCGGCGCCGAGGACACCGGCATGGCGCTCGTGGAGGACGTCCACAGCCTGGCTCCGCTGCTCGCGGAACTCGGCGAGCGGGACCGGCTGATCATCCACATGCGGTTCGTCGAGGAACTCACCCAGGCACAGATCGGGGAGCGCCTGGGCATCTCCCAGATGCATGTGTCCCGCCTGCTCAACCGGCTGCTGGGCCGACTGCGGCAGGGTCTGCTGACCACCCGTTGACCATCCGAGGAGCGCCGAGCACCGGATCGGCACGCCCGGCCCTGACCCTAGTTCCCGGGCGCGTGCTCGGGCGGGGTGGGGCGGTCGGTGCGGCTGCCTGCCGGGGTGCCTGCGCCGCTGTCGCCGAGCAGGGCCTGCTGGGCGTGCGGGACCACGTGGATGAGCCGTAGGACCCCCCACAGGATCAGCCCGGCACCGATCAGCTCCGGCAGGAGCCACCAGCCCAGACGGACGTGTTCGCCGAAGAGCATGACGCCCAGCACCAGGCTCACCGTCGCGTCGCCGAGCGTCAGCGCCGGCTGGGAGGCGGCCAGCGAGCCGGCCTGGAGGGCGTTCTCCAGCAGCAACAGGGCGCCGACCCCGGTGAGGGCGAACCCGTAGGTCTGCCAGGTGGTGAGGAAGGCCGCGAGGCCGGAGGTGTCGAGGCTGCCGGCCGCCGACTTCAGCAGGGCGGCGGTCAGCGCGTTGCCGACGGCGGCGGCCGCGGCCAGCACGGCGGCGCGGAACAGCGCGGGGCGTCCCGGCCGGGCGAGGACCACCGCCACCGCCATCGCCCCCAGACACGCCGTCAGGGCCGGGATCCACCGCACCATGGACGCCTGGTCCCGGGCCCCCGAGGGGGCGGCCGAGACCAGTACCAGCGTGAGACCGCCGACCATGCCCGCCACGCCCCACCAGCCCGCGCGGGGCAGCCCGCGGTGCATCAGGGGGGCGGCGATGAGCAGGGCGAACGGCAGTTCCAGGATGAACAGGGGCTGCACGAGCGCCATCGGGCCGTTCACCAGCGCGAGAGCCTGGAACATGGCGGCCCCCATCACCCCGCCGATGCCCGCGAGCCAGGCGGGGCGGCGCGCCAGGGCGAACAGCAGCCGCAGCCCACCGCCGCGCGCGACGGTGGAGGCCGCCTTGCGCTGGAAGGCCGTGCCCAGGGCGTTGCTGGCGGCCCCCAGGACGGCGAAGCACGCGGCCAACCCGATCACAGCTCCACCATGCCCGACCGAGGCCGTGCCGTCCTGCCGCCACGCACGTCATAAATCGTCTTTATGGGTCCATAGACCGGACCCGCGTACCTACTTAGGTTTGCCTCAGTTTAGGGTTGCCGAGGAGTCGAACATCCTCGCTCGAAGGGAACCTGATCATGCCCCGCCCCCTGCGGGTAGCCATCGTCGGAGCCGGCCCCGCCGGGATCTACGCCGCCGACGCCCTCCTCAAGTCCGACGTGGCCACCGAACCGGGCGTGTCCATCGACCTCTTCGAGCGCATGCCGGCCCCGTTCGGTCTGATCCGCTACGGAGTCGCCCCCGACCACCCCCGCATCAAGGGCATCGTCACGGCCCTCCACCAGGTGCTCGACAAGCCGCAGATCCGGCTCTTCGGCAACGTCGACTACCCGGGCGACATCAGCCTGGACGACCTGCGCGCGTTCTACGACGCAGTGATCTTCTCCACCGGCGCGACGGCCGACCGGGCGCTGCCCATACCCGGCATCGAGCTGGACGGCTCGTACGGCGCCGCGGACTTCGTCTCCTGGTACGACGGGCACCCGGACGTGCCGCGCACCTGGCCCCTGACCGCCGAGAAGGTCGCCGTGCTCGGGGTCGGCAACGTCGCCCTGGACGTGGCCCGCATCCTGGCCAAGACGGCCGACGAACTGCTACCGACCGAGATCCCGCCGAACGTGCACGAGGGCCTGAAGGCCAACAGGGCGGTGGAGATCCACGTGTTCGGCCGCCGGGGTCCGGCACAGGCGAAGTTCAGCCCGATGGAGCTGCGAGAGCTGGACCACTCCCCCTCGATCGAGGTCGTCGTCGACCCCGAGGACATCGACTACGACGAGGGCTCCATCACGACCCGGCGCGGCAACAAGCAGGCCGACATGGTCGCCAAGACGCTGGAGAACTGGGCGATCCGCGACGTCGGCGACCGGCCGCACAAGCTGTTCCTGCACTTCTTCGAGTCCCCTGCCGAGATCCTCGGCGAGGACGGCAGGGTCGTCGGGCTGCGCACCGAGCGCACCGCGCTCGACGGCACCGGCAACGTCGAGGGCACCGGCACCTTCAAGGACTGGGACGTCACGGCCGTCTACCGCGCCGTGGGCTACCTCTCCGACCGACTGCCCAAGCTGCCCTGGGACCTCGAGTCGGGCACGATCCCGGACGAGGGCGGCCGGATCGTCGCCGAGTCCGGCGAGCACGTGCAGTCCCTGTACGTCACCGGGTGGATCCGGCGCGGTCCCGTGGGCCTCATCGGCCACACCAAGGGCGACGCCAACGAGACCGTCGCCAACCTGCTGGACGACTTCGCGAACAAACGCCTGCACACCCCCGCCTCGCCCGCCCCGGAGGCCGTCGACGCCTTCCTGGCCGAGCGGAACGTCCGGTTCACCACCTGGGAGGGCTGGTACCGCCTGGACGCCGCCGAGAAGGCCCTGGGCGAGCCCCGGGGCCGCGAGCGCGTGAAGATCGTCGAACGCGAGGACATGCTCCGCGCGAGCGGCGCGTAGTCCGGCGCGGCCGGCTGCCGGGCGGCGACCGCCCGGCAGCCGGCGAGCCGTGCGGAACCTGTGTGCGGCCCCTACCGAGCGAGCCGTGCCCCGGCCGGGGCACGGCTCGCTCGGCTGCGCGGGAAGTGGGCGCGTGGACGCGCACCGCCCCGCCGGAATCGTCCTAGCACACGTTCTCGGCGGTGGGGTCGAGCAGGCCGACCAGGTTGACCGAGTTGCCGCACGCGTTGAGGCCGAGTTCGACGGGGACCTGGATGACGTTGCCGGAGAGGAACCCGGGGCTGTTGCTTGCGGCACCGATCGCGCCGGAGTCGGCCGCGGCGGTTCCCGCGCACGTCATCAGGGCCGCGCCGGCCAGGGCGGCGGCAGCCGTCATTCTGATCCTCATGGAGAACTCCTGTCGCTCGAAGAACACGGGCGTTCCCACGGTGAGGGACGGTGAGGGTTCCGGGCGCCGCAGGACACCGTTCCGCCGCCGAATGCAGCAGGACTGTCAGCCTCACAGGGCGTGACATGCTCCGAACGGGGAAGGCGGCACCGGTGGCTCCGGCACCCGCGTCAACGCCGCGCCGCCGCCCGCAGGGGACTCACCCCGCACGCCGGCGAGCGGCGGGCCCGGTCCGGCCAGGCCACCGGGCAGACCGGCTGACCACGGGAAACGCGCCGCCACGGCACACGCACGGCCGCGGGCGGACGGCGCCGCCGCCCCGGCGGGACGGGCACCGACCCCGCGCGACCCGGCATGATCCGGCTTGGCGATACTGAACACACACGCCGCCCCCGCTCTCCGATTGGCTCATGTCGAACTCCCCCTCCCCCCGCCCCGCCACCCCGCCCACGGTGTGGCCGGCCCGCGGCCGCCACACCGGGCCCGCCGCGGAGGACGTCGTGCGACGCCACCTGAAACAGCTCAAGGCCGACGGTGTCCTCCACGACCACCTCGAAGCGGAGGGCACCGGCCCCGGCGGCGAGAAGGTCTTCGAGGCCCGCTGGCTGATGCCCGGCGAGGTCACCGTACGGGCCCGGCTCGCCCTCGCGCCCCTCGACGACCCCGGTGACGCACCGGGGCGGGCGTGGACGCTGCTGGCGGAGGCGGAGCGGAGGTGGGACCCGCGGTGGCCCTCCCCCGCGACCATGTTCTGGCCGCAGGGACCCGACGCCGGTTGGCAGCACGAGGCCGTCACCGGGCTGCCGCTCGGGGAGGCCACCCCCCTCCCGGACGACGACAAGGACCTCAGGCGGGTCCTGCGGCACGTGGCGCGGGACACCTGGACCCTCCACGTCGTCGTCCACGAGGCCATGACGCCCGACGAGCGGGGCCGGGCGGCGGTGGTGCGCCTGCTGCCCGAGGGCCTGCGGCACCGGGTGGTCGAACACCGGGCCGCGCCGCACCGGTTCCGGGCCGTGAACTGGGTACTGGACGACTTCGGCATCCGGGTGCCTCGCGGCGGCGCCGTGGTCCTGCCCGGCAGTCCGGCGCCGTCCGGCTACGCCATGGCGGACTTCTCGGTGCGCAGCGTCTTCCTCGACGGCACGGAACCCACCGAACTCCTCGACACGGTCCGCCGTTTCGCAGCGCTGCCCAGGCCCCTGCCCGACGGCGCCGACCGGGCCCTGGCGGGGGTGCGCGAGGAGTGGCGGCTGCTGACCGTCGAGGAGGAACTCGCCGGGGCGCGCGAACTCGTCACCATGTACTCCGAAGCCCTGGAGGCGATGACGAAGTCCCGGGACCTCTACAAGGAGGCCGCCGAGCGCGCCCACGAGGCCCTCGCCGTGTACCGGGAGGCGGAGGCCGAGGGCATGTTGCCGGCCAGGAGGCAGGCCGGTCCGGTCTCCGAGTCTCCCTTCCGTCAACTTGCGCGCGGACTGGGGCGCTTGAAGGGCACCGCCCTGTCGCTGCGCCCGGGTGCCGCACCGGAGCGGCGGCCGAAGGCCGGAGCGGCCTCCGACGACGGTGGCGCGTCTCCGGCCGGCGGGGACGCCGGCACGTCCCCGCCGGCCGGAGGCTCGGAGCCGCGGGCCGAGAACTGAGCCCGGTCCGCGGTGGTACGGGTGCCCGGATCCGCCGGGTGCCGCGGCCCGGGCACGCGGTCCGCGCGGCGGCACCTCCGGGGGGCCGCCCGGTCGCGCCGCGGCGGGGCGGCCTGGTCGCGGACGGCGCCGGCCGGCGGGCGAGCGGTGTCCGCTTCCGGACGCGCCGTTCCCGGCCCCCGGCAAGCAGCTCACCGGGCGGGCGGGTTGACGGCCCGTGAGCCGAGGCCGGTCGGCCGGGGCGGCGGATGCCGCTCGGCCGCCTGTACCATCAGCAGCAGCGAGAGCGCGGCCAGACTGGCCAGAGACGCGCACACCGCGGTGAGTCCCGCGCTCAGCGGCGGCGCCACCGTGATCGCCAGGGCGCGGGAGACCTGCGCCGGGACGAACCTGCCTTCGACATAGCCGACCGCCGCCAGCACCGCCGGGACGACCGCCCCCGCCACCAGGGCCACCACGCCGGTACGCAGCGCCAGCAGCAGGGCCAGCAGCCCGCACAGCCCCGACACGATGAGGGCGAGGAGACAGACGAACAGGGGCACGCCCTGCCAGCGCAGCGGGAAGTAGGCCGCGCCGCACACCACGAGGGCCGCCGAGGCGATCCAGCTGGGCCAGAAGGCGGGTCGCCCGGCCCGCTCGCCCGCGGCCTTCCGCTCCCGGTCCGCGGCCGGATCCGGCGACGCACCCGGCTCGTCGTGCGGCTCCCGGGCCAGCCGCCCGATCAGCTCCGCGAGTTCCTCGACCGTGCGGTCGGCGGCGGCCGCGCGGATCGCCGCCCGGCCGCAGTGCGGCAGGTGCGGTGGCCGGTGCAGCAGCGCCACCAGCCGGGTGACGTCCTCCACGCAGCGGCCGCCGACCGCGGCGCGGATCGTGTCGTCGGCGTTGTCCGCCGGCCGCGGCGGCCGGGTCAGCTCGGCGACCAGCCGGGCGACGTCCTCCACCGGCCGGTCCAGGGCGACCGCGCGCAGGGCGTGCCGGACGGCCTCGGCGTGCTCGGGCGGTCCCTCCAGCAGGGTGACGAAGCGGAGGATCTCCTCCAGGGGCCGGTCGTCGACCGCCGCCCGGACGAGTCCGCCGACCGGGTCACCGGCGGCGTCCTCGTCCTCACCGCCTCCCACCATGGCTCCGGGCGGCCCGGACCAGCGGTTCTCGTCGGTGAAGTCGATGACGGCCTGGTTCGACTCGGATGGTGAAGAGCGGGTGGTCATGCTGGGCTCCATGGCAGGGTTGCGGCCGCTCCTGCACCCCCGAAGCGCGACACGCCTTTACCCCGCCATTACAAGGGCCGTGTCGACCGGCGCGCCACCGGGACGACGCAGCGGGGTGACGTCCGGTCATGGGTGGGCGGCAACGGGGGCGTCCGACGGGGCCGTGCCGGGCCTTTCGATGACCGCCTCCATCTGGTCCTGCGCACGGACCTGTTGCCCGGCTCGCCGACCGACACTTTTCGGACGCCGTGGGCGCCCGGACGCCAACGACTACGCTCCGTAAGGAAACCATTCACTCGTTCGATTCGTATAAGTCTCGGGAACCCGAAACGAAGTCAGCGGGCCAAGCGACGCCACAAGCAGCAACACCGCTTGGTCGCGGCTGCACCGACAGGGGAGAGACGATGCAACCGTTCGCGCTCAACTACGCTCGTCCGGCAGTGGAACGGGACGCCGCCACGCCGTACGCCTACGACTCCGGTCTGCAGTTGAACGTTCTCCTGGACGGACGGATCGCCGCATCCGACCACGCGCTGCTGAGAGAACTGGGCACCACGACCTCAACGGCGGGCTCCAAGACGCACTTCGACGACTGAGCTCGGCCGCGGAGATGACCGTACTGATCCTCACCGGCGAGGAGGACGTGACGGCGGACATGGTGGTGATGCACCTGAACGCCTCCTCGACTCCGGTGGTCCGGCTGGATCCGGCCGATCTGACCGCGGGCGCCGCCCTGTCGGGCGAGTGGGTCCACGGCTCCTTCAACGGGCATCTGTCGGCAGGCGGACGGCTGGTGAGCGTGAACCGCCTGCGTTCGGTCTGGGTGCGCAGGCCCGGGGTCCCGGCGATCCGGGCGGTCCGGCCGTCCGCATGGCTGACCGAGGAGGCCGCGCAGGCGCTGTACGGAATGCTGCGCGGCTGCGGAGCGCGCTGGATGAACCAGCCGGACGCGGCCGAGCGTGCCCGGCACAAGCCCTGGCAGCTGCGGCTCGCCCAGCGCAGCGGCCTGCCGGTGCCGGCCACGCTCATCACCACGTTCCCGCAGGCCGCACGGGAGTTCGCCGAGCGCTTCCCGGACCTGGTGGTCAAGCCGGTCTCCGGGTCCCATCCGCAGGAGCCGCCGAGGGCGGTGCCGACCAGCCGGGTCGCCCCGGACGCGGACTTCGGCGCGGTGGCCTACGGTCCGACCCTGCTGCAACGCAGGATCGCCAAGCGCGCCGACATCCGGCTGACCGCGGTCGGCGACACGCTGCTGGCCGCCCGCAAGGCGACCTCGGCGGACGCCGACCCCGAGGAGGTGGACGTCCGGTTCGCCAGGTCCGGGACGCCGTGGCGGGCGGCCGAGGTCCCGCCGCGCGTGGCCGCCGCGGTGCGCGCCTATCTGCGGCAGGCCGAACTGGCCTACGGCGCCTTCGATTTCGCCGAGGACGCCGACGGCACCTGGTGGTTCCTCGAGTGCAACCAGTCCGGCCAGTTCGGGTTCGTCGAGGTGGAGACCGGCCAGCCGATCGCGCGCACCATCGCCGAGTGGCTGGCCCGACCCGCCCCGCGGGAACGCGAGCACGCCGGCGGGAGGCGTACGGCGGCTCCTTGACGGCACGCCGTGCCAGGAGTGCACCCGTCCGGGTGCCGCGGGGTCGGACCGCCAAGGTCACGGGGTCGGACCGCCGGGTCAGACCGCCAGGGGCAAGGCGCCGTCCCCGTCGGCGTCGGCCCTCACGTCGGCGTCCGCTGCTCGCCGGGGGGCGAGCAGCAGGGCGTCCGCCTTCCCGATGGCCTCGTGGATGCCGGTGGCCCCCATCATGACGCACAAGGTGTAGCTGACGTCCTCCAGCTCCCGGGCCGTCTCGGCCCGCTCCCTCTCCGCCTGAGCGATCTTCAGCGACGCGTACCGCGTCAGCAACGTCCTGACGACCTTCGGGTCCGGAACCAGCACGGAGAGCCCCTCTCTCGATTTTTGCTCCGTATGCCCGCGGCACGCCGTGCCATGCGCGGCGACCGGCGTGCGGGCATATGTGTGACCGGATTCAGTCGATCCCCGGTGGCACGGCCACCGTGCGCCACCGGGGTACCGCCGGGTCTACCGGCCGCGGCCCCTGGATCCGCGCCGGGCCGCGGCGCGGCGCTCCCTGGCGGTCATGCCGCCCCGGACACCGTCGTACTCGCTGTTGCGCAGGGCCCACGCCCGGCACTCGCGCAGCACGGGGCACCGGTGGCACACCGCGCGGGCCTGCGCTATCTGACGCACCGACGGACCACTTTCCCCGAGCGGGAAGAACAGTTCGGGATCCTCGAAGCGGCACGCCCCGCGCTCGCGCCAGTTCTCGATCGTTCGGACCACGCTCACCGGGACCTCCGCTGAACACTCGGCCGCATGTTGTCCGGGCAGCTCCCGTCTGCGGCATCAGGGCGCCGCACGACCCGGCAGAGGTACCGCAATATAGGTGTTTTTCGGCCCCGCGGCCACGACTGGGTGAACGCCACGCAGAAGGCGTACAGGAGAACGCCCAGCCGTGAGCCCCTCGGAGCGGGGGGTCTGCGGCCACGGACCCGCTCGACGAGTGATTCTTCGCGCTGGTGGCCGAATCCGCGCAGTGGCTGCGGGCGGTCGGGGCCGCCCGGAGGTCCGGGGGTCCCCGCCTACGCGGCGAGCGCGGCGGCGAGCTCCGCCGTGGCCTCGGCGGTCTCACGGTCGCGGTCGTCGAGCAGCGCCGGCAGCGCGTCGCGCCGGGCGCGCACGGCCTGCCGCGCGCGGGGCTCCCACACCACGGGGTTCTCCCGGTGGTTGAGGAGCTTGGGGTAGACCGCGGCGACGCTCTCCCACTGCCGGGCTTCGGAGACGCCCCTGAGCAGCTGGATGATCTGCGGTCGGCAGGTCACGTGCGGAAGCCGGACGAGCTCCCACAGGAAGGGGACCGTGGCCGCGGTGGCCTGCTCCACCACGAAGCCGTACTGGCAGATCCGACCGCGCAGTTCGTCCAGCGCGGCGCGGGCGGTGCCGGCGTCGCCCGAGGCCACCTCGCGGAGCAACAGGGGGATGTCGGCCGCCGAGCCGGTGGAGTCCCTGATGTCGCTCCAGGGCACCTGCCTCAGGGTCGACAGCGGGGTCGCGCGGTCGGTGCCGGGCTGCTCCGTCGGTACGGTGCGCATGGCGTCGTCCTTTCCGGCGGCGGTCGTACGGGGAACGACGGTTCAGTGGGGTGGACGCGTCGACAGCCTCACCCAGACGGACTTGCCCGCCGGAGGCCTCGGGGTCCAGCCCCATTCCTCGGCCAGGGCGTCGACGATGCGCAGGCCCCGGCCGTGCTCCAGCAGGCTGGAGTCGGCCGGGGCGCGGCGTATGGACCGGCCGGCACAGGGGTCGGAGACGGTGATGAGCAGCTGGGCGGCGTCGACGGCGAGCCCGAGCCACACGGCCGTGTCGCCGGACGGGGCGTACGGCACCGCGTGCGTCGCCGCGTTGGCCGCGAGTTCGGTGACGATGACGGCGGCGTCGTCGGCGCAGTGGTCGAGCGACCATCTGCCCAAGGTCTCTCGTGTGAAGGCGCGGGCCCGGGCGAATCCCTCCCGGCCGCAGTCGATCCGCAGCGCTGCGGCCGCGAGCGCGCCGGGGGTCCCCTCCGCCCACGGCGCGATCACGGCGGCCGCACTCGGCGCTTCGAGCTCTCGGCTCACTGGTGAGGGCACGTCATCTCCCTGATGCGACGTCACCGAACAGCGTCCACAGGGGGTTGACGCCCCGGCTATTATCCACGCTGACAGCGTCCGTGTGCAATTGCACGCGAAATTTCTCGTGAAAATGCGCACGGACGTGCGAACGTGAACAGCAAGGAGACCGCGGTGCCACTGATGCGGAACGGAGTGCGGGCCAGTTCGCTGGACGCCCGCTGGATCAAGAGCCGGCACAGCAACGCCGAAGGCAACTGCGTGGAGGTCGCCACTCTGGTCGACGGTGGCATCGCGGTGCGCAACTCCCGTGACCCCGACGGCCCCGCGCTGGTCTACACCCCCGCGGAGGTGGCCGCGTTCGTGGCCGGCGCCAAGGAGGGCGAGTTCGACCATCTGCTGTGAAACGGAAGGAACATGCCGACTTCCACCGGCGAGTGCCCTCCGCAGCCGGACGGTACGGTACGGTGACTGCTCAGCCTGCCGGTCTACGGGGAGTCAGGATGTCCGCCGAGCCACATCGCATCTCCCGCCTCGAACCCTATCTGGACCGGCCCGAGCCGGCCCCGACCCTGCTGAAGATGCTGGTCGGCGTTCAGCTGGCGGGTTTTCGCGAGGACGCCGGCCTGTCCCAGGAGCAGTCGGCGCGTGAGCTCGGATTCAGTGCCGCGAAGCTTTCGCGCATCGAGTCGGGCAAGGGACGTCGCCCTCCGGCCGAGGGCGACGTCCGCGCCCTGCTGAAGCTGTACGGCACCGACGAGTACGGGTCCTCGGTCCTCCTCAGGCTGCTGCGGCGGGCGGGCGAACCCGGTTGGTGGCAGCGCTACGACAAGCGGCTGATGCCCGAGTGGTTCGACCGGCTGGTCGGCCTCCAGGAGGCGGCCGCCGCGATCCGCACCTTCGAGATCCAGTACGTACCCGGTCTGCTCCAGACCGCGGCGTACACCCGGGCGGTGGTGGAGCGCGGCCTGCCGACCGCCTCGGCGGGCGAGGTCCAGCGCCGCGTCGAACTGCGCATGCGGCGGGCCCAGTTGCTGCTGCGGCAGGACGCGCCGCAGGTGTGGGCGGTCGTTGACGAATCGGTCCTGCTGCGTGTTCTGGGCAGCCGCGAGGTCATGCGCAAGCAGCTCGAGCACCTCGCCACCATGGCGCAGCGCCCCAACGTGACCGTGCAGATCATCCCGTTGGACGTGACGAACGCGTCCGCGCCCGCCATCCCGATCACGTATCTCCGGTTCGGCGGCCTGGACCTGCCCGACGTCGTCTACCTCGAGCACATCAAGAGCGCCAACTTCCTCGAGGACCGCGACGAGACGGAGGAGTACCGGGTCGCCCTGGACCGGCTGGCCGACGAGGCGCTCACCCCGCAGGAGTCCCTGGCACTGCTGCGCAAGACGGCCAACGACCGTTACGCGTCCGCGTCCTAGGGCGACCTGAGGGGACGACCTGAGGCGATCCCGCCCGGGACGCACACCCCGACCGATACGAACGCCCCGTCCACAACCCGGTATCCGGGTCCTGGACGGGGCGTCGTCGTTCGCGTCGGTGCCGCCGTACGGTCGTCCGCTAGCGGATCAGGCCGATCCCGCCGAACTCCACCCACTCGCGGGTGAGCTGACGGGGGGCCACCTCGGTGTCCGGCCGCCAGGTGGACACTTCCACCAGGCCCGGCTCGAGCAGCTCCAGGCCCTCGAACCACTCGGCGACGTCCTTCTCCTGACGCACCCGGCCCCAGTGACCCTGCGTGACCTTGTCCATGAAGTCGGTGACGAAGGCCCGCACCTCGGGGTCCTCGCTGACCAGCTGGCACATGAGCATGACGCTGCCGGGCGCGAGCCGCTCCCGTACGCGCTCCACCACGGCGAGCGGGCCGTCGGTGTCACTGTCCGGGATGCAGTGGAACACCGAGTTGAACAGCACGGCCACCGGCTGCGAGAAGTCGATCAGGCGCTGGGTCTCGGGGTGCGAGAAGATCTGGTCGGTCTGCCGCAGGTCGGCGTGGATGACCGCGGTGCGCTCGTCCTGCTGCAGCAGGGCCCGGCCGTGGACCAGCACCATCGGGTCGTTGTCCACGTAGACCACGTGCGACTCGGGGTCGACGCGCTGGGCGACCTGGTGGACGTTGTCCTGGGTGGGCAGGCCGGAGCCGTGGTCGAGGAACTGCCGGATCCCGTGGTCCTCGGCGAGCGTGCGGACGGCTCGCTGCAGGAAGCGCCTGTTGTTCAGGGCGAGCCGGCGGGTGCTGGGGACGACCTTGTCGAGTTCCTCGCACGCGGACCGGTCGGCCGCGTAGTTGTCCTTGCCACCCAGATAGTGGTCGTACATACGTGCAGCCGTCGGCACGTTCTCGTCGATGTTCGTGGACAGCTGGTTCTCCGCAGGCATCGGTCCCCCAGATTCGCCGTTTCCACCGCGCCAACTGGGCCGGTCCGACTGAGAGTACATCCTAGGGAACCCGCGTCTTCCCACACCAGCGGACGGACGAACCACGGCCGGTGATGCCATCACGGTCTGTCCCGATCCTCATGAATTCTTCACGGAACGGCACCCATCAACCGCGCGGTTCTGAGCACTCGGATCCTCTGTCGAACAAGGAGCACCGATCGTCTGCCGGGCAAGGGGGCGTCATGGTCTTCGTCGCTGTTCTGCTGCTGCCGCTCATGTCCGTGCTGCTCGCGGTCCTGGACCACGTGGAGGAGCGGATCCTGGATCCGGCTCCGGCGCGCGGCCGCCGTGCCGGGCGCCGCGGACCTCTGCGCCTGCTCCCGGACGGCCACCGCCGCACCCGGGCCGGTACCGGCCCGGTCGGGTCCGCGGCGGACCCTCCCGGCTCCGGCGAACGGCAGCGGACCGTCTGAGCCGACGGGTGCCCCAGGCCGACAGGCACCCTCACGGCCGGCCGACGGCCGTCGACCCGTTCCGCGACGGCTTTCGCGCCCGCTTTCGTGCCCGCTTTCGTCCGCGGGCTTGCTCCGGTACCCGGTTCCTGTGACACGCTCGGTGACGACCGGCCGTACGGGGCCGGTCGTCACCCTGTCCGGCACAGTGGAAAGGCACCGGTATGCGCATCGGACTGCTCGGCACCGGCCCCTGGGCCCGGATGGTCCACGCTCCCGCCCTGAGCGAACACGGCGAGCTGGACTTCGCCGGCGTGTGGGGGCGACGGACGGCCGCCGCGAAGGATCTTGCCGAACGACACGGCACGCACGCCTACGACGACCTCGACGCCCTGCTGGCGGAGGTGGACGCGGTCGCCGTCGCGCTGCCCCCGCACGTGCAGGCCGACCTCGCGGTGCGGGCCGCGCGGGCCCACTGCCACCTGCTGCTCGACAAGCCGCTCGCCGCGACGGCGGAACAGGGCCGTGCGGTGGTCGGGGCCGTCCGCGAGACGGGGGTGGCCTCGGTGGTCTTCTTCACCACCCGCTTCCAGCCCGAGCCGGAGGCCTGGATCGCCGAGCAGGCGGCCCGGGGGGAGTGGTTCACGGCACGGGCCCAGTGGCTGGGCGCGGTGTTCACCGGCGACAGCCCGTTCGCCGCCTCGCCGTGGCGGCGGGAGAAGGGCGCGCTGTGGGACGTCGGCCCGCACGCGCTGTCGGTGCTGCTGCCGGTCCTCGGCGATGTGCGGCGCGTGACGGCGGCCGCGCACGGTCCCGGGGACACGGTGCACGCGGTCCTCGACCACGTGGGCGGCGCGTCCAGCACCCTGACCCTGAGCCTGACCGCTCCCCCGGCGGCGGCCGGGGCCACCGTGGAACTGCGGGGCGAGGCCGGGGTGACCCTGCTCCCGGAGAGCTCCGAGGACGCCGGCGCCGCGTTCGGGCGGGCGGCGGACGCGCTGCTCACCGCCGCGCGCACCGGGCGGCCGCACCCGTGCGACGCCGCGTTCGGGCTGCGGGTCACCGAGATACTCGCGGCGGCCGAGGCCATGCTGACCCACGACACGGACTGACCGACGCTCGTGCTCGCGCCGCGCCTCGCGGTCAGCCCACGTCCCACAGGAACCGGTGGGTGTGGATGCCGAAGTACGGGAACGACTGGACCTGCCGGACGCCCTCGATGGGGCGGACCACGTCGTTGACGAAGTCCAGCAGGTCCCGCGGGCCGGGCGCGACCACCTCGGCGAACAGGTCGAAGCCGCCGGAGGTCAGCACCGAGTAGACCACCTCGGGCCGCCCGGCCAGTTCGTCGGCGACCGCCCGCGGGTCGCCGTCCACGCCGATGCCGAGCAGGGCCATGGCCTGACCGCCCATGGCCATCGGATCGGTCACGCCGACCACCTGGACGGCCTTGGAGTCCAGCAGGCGCTGGAGCCGCTGGCGGGCGGCGGACGCGGACAGACCGACCTTGGGGCCGAGGTCCGCGTAGGCGATACGTCCGTCGGTCTGCAACTCGCGCAGGATGGCCCGGTCGATCTCGTCCACGTGTGTCGCTCTCCCTCTCCGGCCGGCTCGCCCCAGCGTAGGCCCTGCCGTCAGCCGCGCGGTTCGGCCAGGGCGGCGGCGAGGTCCTCGGTGTGCGCGTCGGCGTCCCGCTCGGTCGTTCCGCCTTGCCGAGGCGGTCCGCGGGCCGTTCCATGGGCGTATGCGTCCCTGCGTGGCCGTCGCCGGTCCCCAGGAGGCCTCCGCGCGGGAGGCGGATCTCGCGCGGCGGGTGGGCGCGCTTCTGGCCCGGCGGGGGGCGGTCGTGGTGTGCGGGGGCCTGGGCGGGGTCATGGAGGCCTGCGCGCAGGGCGTGCGGTCGGCGGACGGTACGGTCGTCGGCCTGCTGCCGGGGCGGGACCGGGCCGCCGGGAGCCGGCACCTGAGCCTCGCCGTGGCGACCGGTCTGGGCGAGCTGCGCAACGGGGTGCTCGTGAACACCTGCGACGCCCTCATCGCGGTGGGCGGCGGCTGGGGCACGCTCAGCGAGGTGGCGCTGGCCCTGCGGGCGGGCAGGCCGGTCGCCCTGCTGGAGAGCTGGGCCCTGCCGGACGCGCCGTCCGCCACGGGCGGGATGCGCGGACCGGTCGAGGTGGAGACGCCGGCGGCGGCCGTCGAGGCGGTCCTGCCCTCACCGCCGAGCGCACCGGTGCGGCTGGACCGCTGAGCGCCGGGCGGCACGGGACCGGTCCCCCGTTCCGGTCCCGTGTCCGCGGCTCGTCGAACCTATGTGTACCGGGGGTCCGTTGGGTACCGCGCCGGTGCCCCTTCCGCCCGGCGGAGGACTCACCCGTGCACAAGTGAGTCCGGAATGCCCGCCTTCACTCCGTGCCGAGCGCGGGCGGTTCGAGGTCGCCCACCGCCAGATGGGCCAGGACGACCTCGTACAGGTCGCCGCCGGCGGCGAGGAGCTGGCGTTCCAGGACGGGCTCCACCCCGCGGACGTGCTCGCGGACGGTCTGCGCGTGCACGCCGAGCAGGTGCGCGGCGCGCTCGGCGTTGCCGCCTGCGGTGATCCAGGTGCGGAGTGTGCCGCGCAGGTCCCGCGCGTCCGCCCCCAGACGGCCGAGGAGCTCGCGTGCCCAGGTGCGCAGCGCCGGGCCGGACAGCAGGTCGCCGAGGCGTACCGCGCCCGACTGCGGCGCCGGGGCCGCGGCCGGCTGGTGGTCGAAGCCGGCCTGGGTGTTCAGGGCGAGGTGGACCACGGCCCGGGAGGCCAGGCTGCCGAAGTCCGCGCCGACCAGTCCCTCCACCCGCTCCATACGGGCCCGTACCGTGTTGCGGCTCACTCCGAGGACCTTCGCCGCGCTCACGGCGGTGAACTCCAGCCCCAGCCGGGTGGTGGCGAGCAGTTCGGCGCGCGTGTGGTGCGCCAGCGTGTCCAGCGGCCGCAGCAGCCGGGCGGACCAGGCACGCAGCGCCTCAGGGTCCATCAGGCGCTCGGGGTGGCTGCGCTCGGCGTACACGGCGGCACCCTCGGGGCGGAACCGGGCGACCGCGAGGGCGCTCACGGCCTGCCCGTACGCGGTGGCCGTCCGGGCCAGGTTGTGCCGGATGCTGCCGCCGAGGAACGTGCGCGACCGCTCGCCGACCAGCGAGCGCAGGTTGCGGCCGTCGGCCTCGAGGGGCGCCACCACGATCACGTGCTCGTCCACCGCCGGGCAGAGCACCACCAGGGCCCGTTCCCCGGTGGCGTCCCGGCACTCGGCGGCCAGCCGGTCGCGTTCGGCGCGGTGGGTTTCGACGACGTAGACCCAGGCGGCGTCCGTGTCGAGCAGTCCGGGCCACAGGCCGGCGGCCACCCGGCGGGCCGAAACGGTGTCCTCCACCATCAGCAGTTGCAGGATCGCCAGCCGCAGGGCCGCCGTCGCCTTTTCGAGCCGGTGCCCGGCGACGGTCGACTCGTGGGCCCGCAGCAGCAGTTCGAGCACCCCGGCGGTATGGGTGACCATGTCGGCGGCCTGCCGGTCGAAGGGCTCGGTGCGGGAGACGGCCAGGACCCGGGCCGACCGCGGATGCGGGCCCGCCACCCGCACCAGGCGGACGTGGCGTCCGCGGTCCTCCAGCGCGGCGGAGGCGAACCGGCCGGCGACGACCTCCGCGACCACGTCCTCGTCCAGGGCCACCGGCTCGCCGGCCAGCAGGGTGCCGCCGCCGTCCAGCAGGCAGCCGGTCCCGTGCACGGAGGCGGCGAGCCAGGCGACCACCTTGCGCACGTCCCGCCCGGTCGGCCGCAACTGGTCGAGCAGCCCCTCGGCCCACGACTCCCGGTCGGCCCGTCCCGGGTCCCCGCTGGTTCCGTCGTCTCGCCCGGCCATGTCGGCCCTCTCCATCCGTCGCATGTCCGTGGCCTTGACCTCGGTGTTTCCAGTCCGCGACGTTACCAGGCAGTACCGTTCCCATGGACTGAGCGGGAGTGAGCCAGGGGGTCCCTCACGGGGAGGCAGCGTCCGGGGTCCCGAGGCGGCGCGTTTCCGTCCCTCGGCTCGGTCGTTCCAAATCGACGTGCAGGGCTGCTTGTTGATGCATGATCAGCACGAAGAGCGCGAGAAGCACGCACCTTCGCACGAAAGGCACCACGTCATGCCTCCTTCCGAGACGGCAGTCCCCAGCCCCGCCGACCTCCTGGCTGCCATGCCCTTCGCCGGCCGACTGGGCGTCGAACTCCACGAGGCCACCCCCGACCGGGCCGTGGGCAGTCTGCCCTGGTCCCCGGAGGTCTGCACCGCGGGCGGGGTCCTGCACGGCGGGGCCCTGATGGCGCTGGCCGACTCCGTCGGCGCCGTCTGCGCCTACCTCAACCTCCCGCCGGGTGCCGGCACGTCCACGGTGGAGTCCAAGACCAACTTCCTACGGCCGGTGGCCTCCGGGCGGGTCCACGCCACGGCCCGCCCCCTGCACGTCGGCGGCACCCTGGTCGTCGTACAGACCGATCTACGGGACGACAAGGACCGGCTCGTGGGACAGACCACCCAGACCCAGATCGTGCTCGCTGCGAAGGGCGACGCCACGAGCTGACCCTGGGGAGCGGAGTGGTGGGGCGGCGCGCGGGGGGCGTTGGCGGGGGCCTGCGTGGTGGTGGGTGGGGTTCGGCATAAGCTCGGCGGATGGCGAAGTACTTCGACGTGCACCCCGACAATCCGCAGCCGCGCGCGATCCGTCAGGTCGCGGACAGCGTGCGCGACGGCGCGCTGATCGCGTATCCGACCGACTCCTGCTATGCCCTGGGCTGCCGGCTGGGCAGCCGGGAGGGCATCGAGCGGATCCGGACGATCCGGCACCTGGACGACCGGCACCACTTCACCCTGGTCTGCCAGGACTTCGCGCAGCTCGGCCAGTTCGTGCGGATCGACAACGACGTCTTCCGCGCCATCAAGGCGTCCACGCCCGGCAGTTACACCTTCATCCTCCCCGCCACGAGGGAGGTGCCGCGCATGTTGCAGCATCCCAAGAAGAAGACCGTCGGGGTGCGCATCCCCGACCACGTCGTCACCCAGGCCCTGCTCACGGAGCTCGGGGAGCCGCTGCTGTCCAGCACGCTGTTGCTGCCCGACGAGGAGGAGCCGATGACGCAGGGCTGGGAGATCAAGGACCGGCTCGACCACGTGGTGGACGCGGTGGTCGACTCGGGCGACTGCGGCACCGAGCCGACCACGGTGGTCGACTTCTCCGGCGGCGAGGCGGAGATCGTACGGCGGGGAGCGGGCGACACCTCACGGTTCGAGTGAGGGACCGGCTCGAACGGCGGGCGGCCACGGGCGACGGGCGTCCGCCACCGCCGTAAGGTCCGCCCCCGCACAGGAGCCGCACGGCAGGTTCCTGACGACAGCCTCCTGATTGACATGTACGCACCCTAGACGGGATTCTGAGAGCGCTCTCACTTCAGGTACGGACCAACCAACTCCGTATCCCCCCAACCCCCCACGGAGGTGGAGCATGCTCAGCAGGTTCAAGGTGCTCGCGGCGACAGGGGCCACGGCCCTCGTCGGCGCACTGCTCGGACTCGGCGTCCCCGCCCCGGCCGACGCGGCGGTGCCCGACACGATCCCACTCGAGGTGACCAACGATTCCGGCCGCGGCGAGACGCTGTACGTCTACGACATCGGTACCTCCCTGGCGACCGGTCAGCAGGGCTGGGCCGACGCCGACGGCACGTTCCACCCGTGGCCGGAGGGCGGGAACCCGCCGACCCCCGCACCCGACGCCTCCATCCCCGGGCCCGCCGCGGGGCAGTCGGCGACCATCCGGATCCCCAAGTTCTCCGGGCGCATCTACTTCTCCTACGGCCAGAAACTCGACTTCCGGCTGACCACGGGCGGACTGGTCCAGCCCGCCGTGCAGAACCCGAGCGACCCCAACCACGACATCCTCTTCAACTGGTCCGAGTACACGCTGAACGACGCGGGGTTGTGGCTCAACAGCACCCAGGTGGACATGTTCTCCGCGCCGTACTCGGTGGGTGTCCGGGGCGCCGGCGGGAACACCGTCACCACCGGCCGCCTCCAGCCGGGCGGCTACCAGGCCGTGTTCGACGCCCTGCGCGCCCAACCCGGCGGCTGGGGCGGCCTGATCCAGACCCGGTCCGACGGCACCGTGCTGCGCGCGCTCTCCCCCGGGCACGGCATGGAGAACGGCGACCTGCCGGGCGATGTGATGGACGACTACGTCAACCGGGTGTGGGAGAAGTACGCCGGCACCACGCTGACCGTCACCCCCTTCGGGGACCAGCCCGACATCCGCTACTACGGCCGGGTCTCGGGCGACGTCATGAACTTCACCGACGACTCGGGCGCCGTCGTCACCAGCTTCCAGAAGCCGGACGCCGACAGCGTCTTCGGCTGCCACAAGCAGCTGGACGCGCCGAACGACAATGTCCGCGGCCCCATCTCCCGCACCCTGTGCGCCGCCTTCAACCGCTCCACGCTCCTGGTCAACCCCGACCAGCCGGACGCCACGGCGGCGAACTTCTACCAGGACGCGGTCACCAACCACTACGCGCGGATCATCCATGACCGGATGGCCGACGCGAAGGCCTACGCGTTCGCCTTCGACGACGTCGGCAACCAGGAGTCCCTGGTCCACGACGGCGATCCGCAGCAGGCCTACCTCACCCTCGATCCCCTGGACTAGTTCCCCTCCAGACAGACGAGTTGACTGCGGAGGGGTCCGGCGCCACGCTCGCCGGACCCCTCTCGTACGCCCGGCATGATCATTGTTACGGTGCACCGCGTGTCCAACTCCTCACGCGATACCGTCGAAGGTGCCGGCTGGACGGCCGCCGAACCCGGCTCGTACCGGCAGTTACTCCCCGACAGAGTGCGGAAGCTGTCCTGGCTCGACCCGCGCGTCCTGTGGGCCGCCCGCAACGGGGTGGTCGCCTCCTGGTTCGGGGATCCCACGGGCCGCACCCGGGCCCGGTGGGTGGCGCAGCAGGCGGCGGCCGGCGCCCCGGCGGACAAGGTGATACGGCGACCGGAGGGCGACCGCTTCTCCTTCCTGGTCGTCGGGGACACCGGCGCGGGCGACGACTCGCAGTACGCCGTCGTGCCCGGCCTGCTGGAGGCGGGGCGGGGAACGGCGTTCGCCGTGATCGCCAGTGACGTGATCTACCCGGTCGGAAGCACCGGCGACTACGACACCAAGTTCTTCCGCCCGTACCAGGACTATCCGGCCCCGATCTACGCGATACCCGGGAACCACGACTGGTACGAGGACCTCGGCGGTTTCATGCGCGTCTTCTGCGACGACGCCCCACCGCTGCCGCCCGAGCCGCGGCCCCGGCCGCTCGGCCGCGCCTGGTGGCGTGCGCTGCTGTGGCACCGGCCGCGTCCGGTGGACGAGCAAGGCCTCGCCGAGGCACGGAAGTCGCGGTCGCAGCCGGGTCAACAGGCCGTCCAGCCGGGCCCGTACTGGGCGATCGACGCCGGGCCGGTGCGGATCGTCGGCATCGACACCGGACTGCTCGGCACGATCGACGCCGAGCAGGGCGCCTGGCTGCGGGAGGTCTCACGAGGGCCCCGCCCGAAGATCCTCCTCACCGGATCACCGCTGTACGTGGACGGCGAGCACCATCCCTGCCCCATCGAGGGCGGCGGGACCGTCGACGACATCGTGCGCGACCCGGCCCACCACTACGTGGCGGCGATCGGCGGCGACATCCACAACTACCAGCGCTACCCGGTCGACGTGGACGGCCGCACCGTCCAGTACGTCGTCTCCGGCGGCGGGGGCGCGTTCATGCACGCCACCCACACCATCCCGCGCGTGTCCGTCGCGAACGTCACCGAGTCGGACTTCCGCTGCTATCCGCTGCGCGGCGACTCCCTGGCCTTCTACAGCAGGGTGTACGCCCGCCGGCTGCGGCTGCGCCGCTTCTTCACGCTCAGCGAGGCCGAGGCGATGGCCGTCGTCGCCGAACGGCTCGGCGTCCCGTCCGTCCGTCCCGAAGGCGAGCCCGTACGGGTCACCCGGCGCGTCCGCCTGGTGGCGAGCCTGCTCGGCGCCGGCCTCCGCCCGGAGCGCCGGGCCCGCGTCCGCCTCCCGGTGCGCAAGCTCTACACCCAGCTGTTCTCCCCCACTTCGGCCACGTACAGCCCGCCGTTCTTCAAGTCGTTCCTGCGTCTGGACGTCACCGGGGAGGCGGTCCGGCTGCGCTGCTTCGCCGCGACCGGCGGACGGGCCCAGGAGGTCAGCCCGCCGGTCGAGGACGAGGTCACCATCCCGCTGACCTGACCGGATCCCCCTGACCTGACCGGTGACGTACCGGCCGCGCGCGAGCCAGTCACCAGCGGCCCGGCGCGGTGCCGGTGACCGGCTCGGAGGGCGTGCCGTCCACTCCCACCGGTACGTCACCGGCGAGCATCACCCGGTGCATGATCCGCGGGTGGCCGAGGTGGGCGCTGTCGCCCGGTGCCAGGTGGATGGTGGCCCGGTTGTCCCAGAAGGCCACGCTGCCCGGCTCCCAGCGGAACCGGACGGTGTACTCGGGCCGGACCGCCTGCTCCAGCAGTATCTCCAGGATCGCCGCGCTCTCCGCCCGGGAGAGGCCCTCGATCTGCTCGACGTAGTAGCCGTTGACGAACAGCAGCCGCTCACCCGTCTCGGGATGGACGCGCACCAGCGGGTGCCGTGTGGCGATCTGATGGCCCATCAGGTGATGGACGTACGCGTCGTCCCCGGGCCGCGGCTGGTAGCCGACCCCGAGCCGGTGCTCGGCGCGCAGACCGTCGACGAAGGCGCGCACCGGCGCCGACAGCCCGGCGTAGGCGGCGGCCAGGTTGGACCAGGTGGTGTCGCCGCCGTACGGCGGGACGGTCTCGGCGCGCAGGATCGTGGCGGCCGGCGGGTCGACCCGGGCGCCGTGGTCGCAGTGCCAGCCGCGCAGCAGCGTGTGCCGGCGGCGACGCAGCCACTCCTCGTGGTCCATGCCGAACCGCCCGCCCAGCTCCAGCCGGTCCGCGGTGGTCTCCACCTCGGGGACGTCCGGCGGTGACGCGCCGCCGCGCCGCCGCAGGACCACCGGTTCACCGAAGCGGCGGGCGAGGGCCACGTGGGAGGCGTGGTCCAGCCGCTGCCCGCGGAAGAACACCACCTTCCAGCGCAGCACCGCCGCGCGGATCTCCGCCGCCGCGCTGTCGTCGAACTCTCCGGCCAGATCCACTCCGGTGATCTCCGCCCCGATGTACCCGGCGACGGGCCTCACCTCGATCCCGCCGGCCCGCCGCCCGCCCGCCGTGCCCGTCTCCGTCGTCATCCCCGCGCTCCGAAATGCTCGTCGTAACGGTCTTCGCCGATCGTGTCAGCGTTTCCCGTTCCCGGCGACAGGGCCTCTCTCCGGCCACACCACGGACCCGGATGATCCGCCCGGGTCCACGCGACGGCACCGGCGTCGACTCCACCGAGGGACACGGTCCCGCCGAGCCCACCGCCCTCATTCCGCGGCCGGACCTGTCTTCTGGAAGGTCCTCCAGTACTGGCGTCGCTTCTCGTCCCTCACCACGACGCCGAGGCGGGCCAGTTCCCCACGCAGTTCCCGAACGTCGCCGTCGGAGGGACCCTTCTTCTCCAGCAACTCCTGGCGGGCCTTGAGGAGGGCGTTCGCGCCCTCCGGGCGTCCGGGGGTGTCCGGGACCCAGCGGCGGAACTCGTCCTGGTGCGGATCGGCGTCCGCCCACACGTAGCCGTGCTCGGTGAAGGCGTCCGCAACGCGGGCGGTGTCCAGGTCGCACTCCTGCCGGGCGAGTTCGCCACCGTCGCGGCCGAGCAGGACGAGCTGCTTGCCGTCCCGGAACACTGCGGCGACGGCATCGCGCGGAAACTCCCGCTCCCGTCCCTTGCTGGTGAGCACGACGCGATCATCCGACAGGCGAACCACCAACTGCTCGTGCTGGGCGACAAGTCCAAGGACCAGCCCTGCCCCCGCGCCCGCGGCGGTCAGCGCCAGGGCGGGAAGGGACGCAACCAGCTCAGCCGGCCCCTGCAGCGGCGCCCAGGGCAGTGCCACCAGCCAGTCGGCCAGGAAGTCGACAAGCCAGCCGACACCCGCCCCCACCAGCGCGAAAACGGCATAAACGCACACAGTAATCACGGTCGACTGTCCGAGCACGGTGAGCCGACCTTCCTGCGACTCACGTCCCGTTCCCTTGCGCATGTCCATGTCCCCCTCGTCTCCCCTGCCGCGCAATAATAGACCGAGCGCTCGATCTATTAATACCCGGTACGAGAGCGAAACTGGGAGTCGAGCCAGAAAGGGGCCCAGATGAGGACAGTCGACCCGGCCAGGCACCAGGCACGACGCCGGCACATCATCAACGCCGCGACCGAACTCTTCGCCGCCAAAGGCTTCGAACGCACCACCACGGCAGAGATCTGCAGGGCCGCCGGCATGAGCGCGGGCAACCTGTTCCACTACTTCCCCAACAAGCGCGCGATCTTCCACGCCGTCTTCGAGGAGGACGAGCACGACGGCACCACCAAGGCCGAGCGTCTCGCCGCCGCCCGCACCGCCGACGACCCGTGGACCGCCCTCCTCGACGTCGTGGATCTTCTCGCCGCCCCTGCCACGGAGCCGCTGGTCCCCGCCCTGGTCATGGAGGCGATGATCCAGGCTTACCGCGACCCCGAGCTGGAAGCGCTGCTGAGCCGCGACAACGACGAGGAACGGTCCACGATCGTCACCCTGCTACGCGACGCGGCAGCGGCAGGCCAGATCGACGCAGCCCTGGACCCGGACGACACCGCGGCGTGGGTCATGGCTCTCATCGCCGCTCTCTACACCAGCGCCGCCACCGACCCGTCCTTCAGCCCGACCGGTCAGCTCCCCACCCTGCGCCTGATCCTTCACCGCTTCCTACGGCCCAGCACCGCTGCGCAGCAGGAGCGATGAGCGGGCGCCCCCGCAGGAACCGACAGCCCTGCGGGATCTGCGAAGACGCGCCAACTCCGCCGTGCGTCACGAAAAGCGTTTGACGCTCGTCGGCGTCCGGCGGTCGGATGTCGTGCCATGACCACAGGGCCCATGCATCCCGGCATGCATCCGATCGACGACGACCTTGTACGGCGGCTGATCGCCGGGCAGTTCCCTCAGTGGGTGGGACTGGCGGTGGAACGGCTTCCGTCCGGCGGCACGGTCAACGCCATGTACCGGCTGGGCGACGAGATGGTCGTACGGCTTCCGCTGGTGCAGGGCGGGGCCAACGACGTCTCGATGGAACGGACATGGCTGCCTCGCCTCGCGCCCCACCTGCCCACCCCCATCCCCGAGGTGCTCGGAGCCGGGCAGCCCGCCGAGGGGTATCCGTGGCCGTGGTCGGTGTACCAGTGGCTCGCGGGGGACAATCCCGAGGCGGGGGCGCTGAGCGAACCTGTCCCGCTGGCCGAGGATCTGGCCGAATTCGTGGCGGCGATGCGGAGCATCACCCTGCCCGGGGCGCCGCGAGCGCACCGCGGCGGGCCGGTCGCCTCGCTCGACGCGGAGACCAGGACGGCGATCGAGGAACTGCGCGGGATCCCGGAGGAGGGCGTCGACTGCGATGCCGCCACCGCTGTGTGGGAAGAGGCACTGCGGGCCCCCGGCTGGGACGGGCCGCCGGTGTGGCTGCACGCCGATCTCATGCCGGGCAACCTGCTGGTGGACGGCTCCAGGCTGACCTCGGTCATCGACTTCGGATGCCTGGGGGTGGGTGATCCGGCGTGCGATCTGTTCCCGGCCTGGAATCTGCTGCCGGCCGTTGCGAGGGACGTCTTCCGCGAGGCGCTGCGCGTGGACGACGCGACCTGGATACGCGGCCGGGGGCGGACGCTCTCGCAGGCGCTGATCGCACTGCCGTACTACCGGAAGACGAACCCGGCCATGGCGCACAATGCCCGGCACGTGATCCGGACGGTGCTCGAGGAGGACTGAGGCATCCTGGACAGCGCGCCTGACCTGCGCCGTCTCGGCGACCGTTCAGGGGAATGTGCCGGGCGACGCGCGTGGCGGGATGCCGGTTCGTCGACATCTCTGCCGTGACCCTGCCGCAGATCCCGCCCATGCTCGCCACGCCCGGCTCGCTGCCCCCGGCCGCCCAGGACGCGCGGTGGGCGTACGAGACCAAGCAGGACGGCCAGCGTGTGGTGGCCTATCTGCCCGGGGACGGCGGGCTGGTGCTGCGGGCCCGCTCCGGTGAGGACATCACCGCCGCCTACCCCGAACTGCGGCCCCTCGGCCGGGTGCTCGGGGCCACGCCCGCGATCCTGGACGGGGAGGTGCTGGCGCTGGACGAGCGGGGCCGGGCGAGCTTCCAGCTGCTCCAGGGGCGCATGGGGCTGGCCCACGCCCCCGCCCTGGCGGCGCGCCGGGCCGCCCGGGTCCCCGTCCACCTCGTCCTGTTCGACGTGATGCACCTGGGCGCGCACCCGCTGCTCGCGCTCCCGTACGTCCGGCGCCGCGAGCACCTGGAAGGCCTCGGACTGACGGGGCCCTACTGGTCGACGCCCTCGGCGGTCGTCGGCCACGGCGCCGAGGCGCTGGCCGCCACCCGCGAGCACGGTCTGGAGGGCCTGGTGTGCAAGCGGCTGGACTCGGTGTACGAGCCGGGGGTGCGCTCCCGCGCCTGGATCAAGATCCGCAACATGCGCGGCGAGGACATCCTCGTGGGCGGCTGGCTGCCCGGCAAGGGGCGCCTGACGGGCCTGCCGGGCGCCGTCCTCATGGGGCGGCGCAGGGGCGGGCGGCTGCGCTACGTCGGCAGCGTGGGCACCGGCTGGAGCGAGGCGGAGCGGTCCGAGCTCGCCGCGCTGCTCGCGGCCCTGGCGACCGACGTGTGCCCCTTCGACCCCGTACCGGCGGTGCGCGGGGCGCACTGGGTGCTGCCGCGCCTGGTCGGCGAGGTCCGCTACAGCGTGCGCACGCGGGCCGGGAGGCTGCGCCAGCCCTCGTGGCTGCGGCTGCGGCCCGACCTCACCCCCGAGGAGGCCGCGGTGGAGGACCCGCCCGACGACGTGGAGGGGTGACGGACGTGGAGGGGTGACGGATGCGGGGGGGCGGACACCGAGGGGTGACAGGACGTCAAGTTCCTTACAGGGCTGCCGTCGACAGCCGTACGGGCCGCCTTCGCCGAGGTCTATCGTGTCCCGCATGTCCGTACCCGAACTGATCCGTGTCGTCTCCCGCGACTCCCCCATGGCACTCGCCCAGGTGGAACGGGTCCGCACCGAACTGGCCGCCGCGTACCCCGGTGTGCGCACCGAGGTGGTCCCGGTGCGGACCACCGGGGACAAGTGGCTGGGCGATCTGTCCGCGGTCGAGGGCAAGGGCGCCTTCACCAAGGAGGTCGACGCCGCGCTGCTGCACGGCGAGGCCGACCTCGCCGTGCACTGCCTGAAGGACGTGCCCGCCGACCGGCCGCTGCCGGCCGGCACGACGTTCGCCGCGTTCCTGAAGCGGGACGACGTCCGCGACGCCCTCGTCCACCCCGGCGGGCTCACCCTGGACGAGCTGCCGGCCGGCACCCGGATCGGCACGTCCGCGGTGCGCCGCGTCGCCCAGCTCGCGGCCACCCACCCGCACCTCGCGTGCGTGCCGTTCCGCGGCAACGCCAACCGGCGGCTGGAAAAGCTGGCCGCGGGAGAGGCGGACGCGCTCCTGCTCGCCGCGTCCGGCCTCGAGCGCATCGGACGCACGGACGTCGTCAGCGAGGTGCTGTCCCCGGAGGCGATGATGCCGCCGATCGGCGCGGGCATCCTCGCCCTCCAGTGCCGGGAGGGCGACAGCGAGCTCATCGAGGCGGTCGGCGTGCTCGGCGACCCCGGCACGTGTCGCGCGGCCACCGCGGAACGCATGCTCCTGCATGTGCTCCAGGGGCACTGCAACAGCCCGATCGCCGGGTACGCGCACGTCGACCGCGGTGGGGAGCTCTCACTGCGGGCCTGTGTGTTCACCCCCGACGGCAAGACCCGGCTGAACGCCCACGAGTGGGCGGGCCGGCTGGACGCGGCCACACTCGGCACGTCGGTCGCCGTCGCCCTGCTCCGTCAGGGCGCCCGGGAGATCATCGACGGCATCCCGCACTGACGACGCGGGCGCGCCGGAGTACGACGCGCGCGACGGTGCGGGCGGCTCGGCCCGCGCGACGGTACGGCGGGATCAGCCCGCGGTACCCGGTTCCGCCTGGTCGCGCAGGAAGGTGCTGATCTGGTGCGCGAGCCCGCCCTGCCCGCCGGCCGCGTGCGCGCCGGTCCCGGCGGACTCCTCGTGCCCGTCGACGCAGCCGGTCCACAGCGCGCGAGAGGTCCACTCGTCGTCGACCCGCAGCTGGATCTGCGCGTCGATCCGGGACAGGGCGGCCTCCGGCCCCGCCGCGTACAGCACCGCCGTGGCCCGGCGCAGCGGATAGACGTCGTAGCCCTCGATGAACTGCGAGTTGCGCCAGTCGACGAACGCGCCCTCCCCGTCGGGGCCGATCCGCACGTCGATCTGCCCGTCCTCCAGGTGGACGCCGAAACGCCGTGTGCCGCGGTTCTCCACGGTGACGCGGAGGCGGAAGTACGTCATTCCCTCGGCGGCCTCGTCGCGCCCCCGCGGCGGCTCGGACCGCTCCAGTCGGTGGACGCGGACGCGCAGACCGGCATGCCCCTCGTACTCCTGCCAGTCCCCGACCACGTTCGGCTCGTACACAATGCACCTCTCGACTTCCAAGAGCTGCTTCCTATCCGCGCGCTCAGCGCACTGTCAAATGTGCGGAATGCGCCGTGGCCGGGGAATTCACGGTCTTTGATCGCTGATCAAGCCGTGGGCAGGAGGAATTCACCGGCGGGCCGTCGAGGCGGTCTCCGCGGCGTGCCGCACATCACTTTGACGGGCGGTGCCGACGGCGGTCCGCCGGCACCGTCAGCGGGCCAGCCGGCCGAGCAGGGCGGAGGCCGCGGTGATGCCGAGCGCGGCGGCCACCACGAGGACCACGAAGTCGAGGGCCAGGTGCGCGGGGGTGCCGAGCAGCAGCCCGCGCAGGGCGTCGACCTGGTAGCTCAACGGGTTGGCCTTGCTGACGGCCTGGAGCCAGCCCGGCATGACGGCGATCGGGTACAGGGCGTTGGAGCCGAAGAACAGCGGCATCGTGATCGCCTGCCCGATGCCCATCAGCCGGTCGCGGCTGAGCACGATGCCGGCGATGGTCATCGACAGGCAGGAGAAGAACGCCGAGCCGAGGATGACGGCCGCGGCGACACCGAGCAGCCGCAGCGGGTTCCAGGTGAGCGCCACGCCGAGCAGAGCGGCGATGACGACCACGACGATCGCCTGGATCAGCGCCTTCACCCCGGCCGCGAACGCCTTGCCGGTGACGAGGGCGGAGCGCGGGGTCGGAGTGACCAGGAGCTTGTTGAGGACGCCCGCGTCGCGCTCCCAGATGATCTGGATGCCGTAGAAGATGGCGATGAACATGGCGGACTGGGCGATGATGCCCGGCGCCATGAAGTCGATGTACGGGATGCCGCCGGTGGGGATCGCCCGGATGCGGGTGAAGGTCTGGCCGAAGATCAGCAGCCACAGGGCGGGCTGCACCGCGCGCGTGTAGAGCTCGGTGCGGTCGTGGCGGAGTTTTTGGAGCTCCACCGCGCACATGGCGACGACCCGGGCGGGCAGCAGCCGCCAGCCGGCGCGGGGCTGCGGCGGCCGCAGCAGCAGGCCGATGTCGGCGGCGCGGACGGCGTCAGCCGACGCGGTGCGCGGTGCGGCGGGTGCTTCGGACATCGCGGAAGTCTCCTGAGGTCTCGTCGAGGCCGCTGCCGGCCACGTCGCGGAAGACGTCCTCCAGCGTGGGCAGCGGGTCCGTGGCCGGGGCGCCCTGGGCGCGGCGGCGCTCACCGAGCCCCTCGCGCAGCTCGGCCGGGGTGCCGAGGGCCCGGATGCGGCCGCGGTGCATCAGGGCGACCCGGTCGCAGTACTGGTCGGCCTCGTCCATGTAGTGGGTGGTCACCAGGACCGTCATGCCGGTGGCGGCGCGGACGGCGCCGATGTGCTCCCACACCCCGGTGCGGGCGATCGGGTCCAGGCCGATCGTCGGCTCGTCGAGGATCAGCAGCCGGGGTGAGCTGACCAGGGCCTGGGCGAGTTCGAGGCGGCGGACCATGCCGCCGGAGTAGGTGTTCGCCAGCCGGTCGGCGGCGTCGGCCAGACCGACCGCGGCCAGCGCCTGGGCGACCCGCTCGGCGCGTTCGCGGCGCGGGACGTCGAAGACGCGGGCGAACAGGGTGACGTTCTCCCGGCCGGTGAGCGCGGCGTCGGCGGACAGCTGCTGCGGGACGTAGCCCAGCAGGCGGCGCACCGCCATGCGCTCGGCGGCGGCGTCGTGGCCGAAGACGCTGACCATGCCGGAGGGGACCGGCAGAAGGGTGGTGATGCAGCGGATCGCCGTGGTCTTCCCGGCGCCGTTGGGGCCGAGCAGCCCGAACACCTCGCCCGGGCGCACGGACAGGTCGACGCCGTCGACGGCGTTGGTGTCGCCGAAGGCGTAGGCGAGCCGGTTGCAGGCGACCGCGTCGGCAGCGGGCTGGGCGGCAGCGTTCCGGGTCATGGGCGATCGGCCTCCTCGCGCAGGTTGTCGGCCAGTCTGCGCAGCGCCGGGATCGCCGCGCGCAACGCGTCCCGGTCCGTGTCGTCGAGCCGGTCCACCTGGCGGCGTACCAGGGCCGCGCGGCGTTCCCGCCAGTCGCGCAGGCGGGTTCCGGCGGCCTCCGTCAGCAGCAGGCGCGCGGCCCGCCGGTCGGCGGGGTCCGTCTCGCGGATCAACTGACCGTCCCGGACGAGCTGGTTGACCAGTGTCGAGACGGAGTTGCCCGCCAGGTGCAGCTCCTTGGCGGCCTCCGAGACGCCTATGCCGGGGCGGCCCTCGACCAGCCGCAGCAGCTCGATCTCGGCGCCGCGCGGCCGGTTCACAGTCATCCCGGTGCGCAGCCTGCGGCGGATCAGCCGCTGGACGCCGACGAGGGCGTCGGCCAGCTCTTCGGGGAAGGTTTCCGGGGTCACGCTGCCAGATTATCTCTGTAGCAGAGGTAATCACCCCAAGAGACGGTCAAGGACGGTCAAGGACACGGATGCGGATGCCGCGGGCACGGTGGCGGGCGGACGCGGACGCGAGCCGGGCGGTGGCTCGGGTCCGGCGCTGAATCGCGGGTCCGGCCCGGCGCGGAACCGGCCGGCGCATCCGCATTCGCACCGCCAGGGAAATGCACGCATTTCCTCCGGTGGCGATTCTCCGGATTCTGGACAACAATTGACATTCGTGCGGTCGCATACCGTCACCGCATTCCCGGAACAGTTTCGTAATCGCCGACTTCGGGAATCCCGAGTCCAGTGCTTCGGACAGGAGGCACGTCCGTGGGAGCCGGCGCGCCGGGCCCCGATGTTCATCTCTCCGTTCGGTCCGAGCCCCGCGCCTCCCAAGGTGTCCGTCCATCCAGCACCTGCTGAGGGAGGCGCATCTCATGCGTACCACCGGCAGAACGAAGACCCATCCGCACGACGACGCCCCCGACACGGCCGCGGCGTTCGAACGGCTCGCCCGTATGCCCGACGGCCCCGAGCGCAAGGCGCTGAGGGACGAGCTGGTGCAGGTGTGGCTGCCCATGGCCGAGCGGATCGCCGTACGGTTCCGTGGGCGCGGCGAGGCCCTGGAGGATCTGTACCAGGTGGCCGCGCTGGGCCTGGTCAAGGCCGTCGACCACTACGACCCGGCGCGCGGCTACGCGTTCGAGGCGTACGCCGTGCCGACGGTCACCGGGGAGATCAAGCGGCACTTCCGCGACCACATGTGGACGCTGCACGTGCCGCGCCGGGTCCAGGACCTGCGCAACCGTGTACGGCGTGCCACGAAGGAGCTGGCGCAGACCACGCCCGGCCGGACGCCGACCGTGGCCGAGATCGCCGAGTACGCGCACCTGAGCGTGAGCGACGTGCACACCGGGATGGAGGCCCTGGACTGCTTCGCCGCGCTGTCGCTGGAGGCGGAGGTCCCCGGTACGGACGGCTACGCGCTCGGCGACGGTCTGGGCGAGGCCGACGCGCGGTTCGACCTGGTCGTGGACCGGGTGGCGGTCAGGCCCTGTCTGGAGGCACTGCCCGAACGGGAGCGCACCATCCTGTACCTCCGGTTCTTCGGGGGCATGACGCAGAGCCGGATCGCGCAGCAGCTGGGCATTTCCCAGATGCATGTCTCGCGCCTGCTCAGCGGGTGTTTCGCACAGCTGCGGGAGGAACTGCTCGCCGAGGCCGGGTGAGCCTCGCGGCGGCACGCCTCCCGTACGGGGGCGGCCGTGCCCGCGCCGTTTCGGCGGCGCGCGGGGGGTACTCGGCAGGCGTCTTCCGCGCTCCGGCCGGACACTGGTGTCAGGCTGGTGGAAACCGGTCTGACACGACCAGGACGGACCATGAACCACGACAGGACACCTTCCGGCAGTTCCCCCGACGTCGTCTCCACGCACACGGTGTGCGGCGCGCCCTGCTGGGTGAGCCTGACCAGCCGCGATCTTCGGACCACGGAGGACTTCTACCAGGCGGTGCTGGGCTGGGAGTGGCGTCCGGCCAGACTCGGCGACCACTTTCGCATCGCGCTCGCGGAGGGCGCCCCGGTCGCGGGCATCGGCGCGGTGGCCGCCATGTGGCAGATGGCGGTCGCCTGGACGCCGTACTTCGCCGTGCCCAGCGCCGACCAGGCCGTCGCACGGGTGCAGGAACGCGGCGGTACGGCCGCGGTCGGCCCGATCTCCTTCCCGCCGGGGCGCGCGGCGCTGCTGGCCGACCGGGACGGGGCGACCTTCGGGATCTGGGAGGGTGACCTCCTGACGGACTGGGAGACCTGGCGCAAGGCCGCGCCGGCCTTCATCCGGCTGCACACGCGCGACGCCTTCGACGCCGCCATCTTCTACGGCGAGGTCCTGGACTGGGCCTCACGGCAGCCCGACTGCTGCGAGGTCCGCTACGAGGGCGACGAGGTGGTGCTGCGCAGCCACGGGGAGGTCGTGGCGCGCATCGAGTCTGGCGCGCTGGAGGCGGCGCCCGACCCCACGATCCGCCCGCACTGGCAGATCCACTTCCGCGTGGCCGACGTGGCCGCCTGCGCCCGCACCGCCGAGGCCCACGGCGGCAGCGTCCTGCGCGAGGGCCCCGACGAGGCGGTACTCCGCGACCCGGACGGCGCCCAGTTCACGGTGACGTCCCGCCGCGAGGCCTGAACGACCGGCCCGCCCTCCGGGCGGACGACGGGACTTCCGCAACAGGCCCTAGCGGCGTCGGCCGCGGCGTCCGAGCCCGCGTGTGGCCGGCTTGGTGGGGTGGTGGGGGGCCGTGGGGGTTCTCGGGGGGCGGGACAGGAGGATCAGGCTGCGGGGGTCGGCGTGGAGGGTGCCGCCGGGTTTGTGCTCGGCCTCGTCCGGGAGGCCCAGGGGCTCGGCGCTGTCGAGGAGGGTGGTCCAGCGGTCTCCGTAGGCGGGGCCGGGCAGGCGGAAGTCGACCGGTTCCCAGTAGCCGTTGAGCAGCAGGAGGAAGGAGTCGTCCACCACGGGACGGCCCTGCCGGTCGGGTTCGGCGATGGCGTCGCCGTTGAGGAAGACCGTGACGGAGTGCGCGTCCGAGCGCTGCCAGTCCTCCTCCGCCATCTCCCGTCCGTCCGGCAGCAGCCACACCAGGTCCGGCAGCGGCTGGTCGTCCCGGGTCGCCGTCTCCCCCTGGAAGAAGCGGCGCCGGCGCAGCACGGGATGGGCGCTGCGCAGGCCGATCAGGTACCGCGTGAGGTCCGCGAGCTCCCGCTGCTCGTCGGTCAGCCGCCAGTCGGTCCAGGAGACCTCGTTGTCCTGGCAGTAGGCGTTGTTGTTGCCGCCCTGGGTGCGCCCCAGCTCGTCGCCGTGGCACAGCATCGGAATGCCCTGTGAAAGCAGCAGCGTGGCAAGGAAGTTGCGCTGCTGGCGGGCCCTCAGTTCCAGGACGGCCGGGTCGTCGGTGTCGCCCTCGGCCCCGCAGTTCCAGGACCGGTTGGCGCTCTCGCCGTCCCGGTTGCCCTCGCCGTTGGCCTCGTTGTGCTTGTCGTTGTACGACACCAGGTCCAGCAGCGTGAACCCGTCGTGCGCGGTCACGAAGTTGACGCTGGCGCGCGGCCTGCGCCGGTGGTGGGCGTACAGGTCGGCGGACCCGGTCAGCCGGGAGGCGAACTCGCCGAGCGTGTGCTCCTCGCCGCGCCAGAAGTCCCGTACCGCGTCGCGGTACAGGCCGTTCCACTCCGACCACAGCGGCGGGAAGTTGCCCACCTGGTAGCCGCCCTCGCCGACGTCCCAGGGCTCCGCGATCAGCTTCACCCGGCTGATCACCGGGTCCTGCTGGATCAGGTCGAAGAACGCCGACAGCCGGTCCACCTCGTGGAACTGCCGGGCCAGCGTGGCCGCGAGGTCGAAGCGGAAGCCGTCGACGTGCATCTCGGTGACCCAGTACCGCAGCGAGTCCATGATCAGTTGCAGGACGTAGGGGTGCCGCATCAGCAGGCTGTTCCCGGTGCCCGTGGTGTCGTAGTAGTGCGCCCAGTCGCCGTCGACCAGGCGGTAGTACGAGGCGTTGTCGATGCCCCGGAAGGACAGCGTCGGGCCCTTCTCGCTGCCCTCGGCGGTGTGGTTGTAGACCACGTCGAGGATCACCTCGAGCCCCGCCGCGTGCAGCGCCTTGACCATCGACTTGAACTCGGCGACCTGCTGCCCGCGCGTACCGCTTGCAGCGTAGCCGTTGTGCGGCGCGAAGAAGCCGATGGTGTTGTAGCCCCAGTAGTTGGAAAGGCCCCGGCCCTGGAGCACGCCGTCGTGCACGAACTGGTGCACCGGCATCAGCTCGACCGCGGTCACGCCCAGCGAGGTCAGGTGCTCGATCACCGCCGGGTGCGCCAGCCCCGCGTAGGTGCCGCGCAGTTCGGGCGGGACCTCGGGGTGGGTGCGGGTCAGGCCGCGTACGTGCGCCTCGTAGATCACGGTGTCCGAGTACGCCCGTCGGGGCAGGCGGTCGTCGCCCCAGTCGAAGGCCGGGTCGGTCACCACGCCCAGCATGGTGTGCCCGGCGCTGTCGGCCGGGTCCGGGCCGTGCGCGGCCCGCTCGTACAGGGAGGGGTGGTTGTCGATCTGCCCGTCCACCGCCCTGGCATAGGGGTCCAGGAGCAGTTTCCTCGGGTTGCACCGGTGGCCGGCGGACGGGTGCCAGGGCCCGTGGACCCGGTACCCGTAGCGTTGTCCCGGCCCGACACCGGGCAGATAGCCGTGCCACACGAAGCCGTCGACCTCGGTCAGGGGCACGCCGCGATGGGTGCCGGCGTCGTCCACCAGGACGAGGTCGACACGCTCCGCCACCTCGCTGAACAGCGCGAAGTTGGTGCCCTTGCCGTCGTACACCGCCCCCAGCGGGAAGGGGTACCCGCTCCACACGGGTACCCCTGTCCGATGCCTTCGCCCGGTCACCGGGCGGCTTCCAGCACGGCCCGCGGACCGCTGAGCGGAGAGGCCAGTGCCGCGACCGGCGTCTCGCGCGGCGTCTTCAGGCCCTCGCGCAGCGTCGGGGCCGGAGCCGTCGGGACCAGCGGGACGCGCACCCCGGCGCGGGCCCGCTGCGAGAACCAGATGATCTTGCTGCCGGTCTCGGCGGCGCAGCAGCCCCAGCCGTCGCTGGTCGCCGCGATCCGGGCGAGGCAGCCGCGCAGGTCCTGATCGGGGCGCAGATCGTGGTTGTTCTCCCCGACGGCGGTGATCAGGTGCTGACCGGTCCACCACATCTCGATCGAGATGTGCTTGTCCGTGGCGTGCTCGTCGATGGCCTTCAGCAGCATCTCGGCACCCCCGCACACGGGTTCGACCAAGTCCTCCAGGTCCCAAAAACGCAGGTGCGCGGCCAGAATGCGCCTGACCTGCCCGACCCGTTCCGGGCTGACTTCCACGTCGAGGTGGTAGTAACAGGGCACTGCGGTCTTCATCGTCGTTGACTCCTCACCGGCGAGGCCCACGCTCCTCTCCCGCAGGTGCGAGAAGCCCCGGACACGAAGCGTGAGCAAGTGTTGCCTCTGAGTAGAATCAACAGTGCGGGCGCTACGCCATTCGTGCAACACGAGCAGGTCAGCGAGCTTGTTGAAGATCCAACAGGACGCTGTGTCGTTGAACGTGCACCATGAGTGAAGTCTCGAGCGCCGTCAACGGGACCGCTGCTCACGCGTGCGCGGTCGCCGCCCCGGCTGTCGGGGGAACGAGCCCATCGAGCGCATCCGAAAGGTGAACGGCGCCATGCTGCTACCCGCCAAAGCCGAAGTCGCCCGGCATCTGCGCCGCTACCGGGCGTGGGAACGCGCGATGCTCGCATCCCCCGACGACCGCCGGGTGCGGTCCACCTTCGAGGACTCGGGCTACACCTTGTGCGTACTGATGGGGAAGCGCTGCGCCCGGGAGGCCGCGGACGCCGCCGAGCGCTATCTGTGCACCAGCCTCGGCACCTACCTGCGGGAGCAGAGCGGCCGGCCGCACCGGAGCGCGGTCCCCCGCCGGGGCCCGCCGAAGGCGGCCCAGGCCCACAGGCGTACCCACGCCGGGAGGTAGGTCCTCCCGGCACGACCCGATCCCCGGCCGGGCGCGCGCCCGGCCTCGAGCACGGTGGAGGTGACACCCATGAGTTCGACCCCGAGCCAGGCCTGGAGTCCGGCCTCGAGTACGCCCCCGAGTCCGGCCCCGTCGATCGGCCGCATCCCGGTGCGGGACGTCCGTCCGGCCGTGGAGGGCGGCAGGCGGGCCGCCAAGGCGGTCGCGGGAGAGACGTTCCCTGTCACCGCCACCGTGTTCCGCGAGGGTCACGACGCCGTGGCCGCGAACGTCGTCCTGCGCGATCCGGAGGGCCGGCCCGGCCCGTGGACGCCGATGCGCGAGCCGGCCCCCGGCAGCGACCGCTGGGTCGCCGAGGTCACTCCGGACCGGGTCGGCCGCTGGACGTACCACGTGGAGGCCTGGTCGGATCCGGTCGCCACCTGGCGCCACGCCGCCTCCATCAAGGTCCCGGCCGGCATCGACGCCGGTCTTGTGCTGGAGGAGGGGGCCGCTCTGCACACCCGCGCGGCCGCCGCAGTGCCGCGGGGTCCGGAGCGGGAGACCGTGCTCGCCGCCGCGGCGGCGCTCCAGGACGACGAGCTGCCGGTGATGACGCGGCTGGCGGCGGCGTTGACGCCGGAGGTGGACGCGGTCCTCGCCCGGCACCCGCTGCGGGACCTGGTCACCGCCTCCGCACCACTCGGCCTGCTCGTCGAACGCGAGCGGGCCCTGTACGGGTCCTGGTACGAGTTCTTCCCCCGCTCCGAGGGCACCCCCGAGCAGCCGCACGGCACCTTCCGCACCGCCGCCCGCCGCCTGCCCGCGATCGCCGCGATGGGCTTCGACGTCGTCTACCTCCCCCCGATCCACCCCATCGGCACCACCTACCGCAAGGGCCGCAACAACTCCCTCGACGCCCACCCCGACGACGTCGGCGTGCCCTGGGCCATCGGCTCCCCCGAGGGCGGCCACGACACCGTCCACCCCGCCCTGGGCACGATCGACGACTTCGACCACTTCGTCGCCCACGCCGGCGAACTCGGCCTGGAGATCGCCCTCGACTTCGCTCTGCAGTGCTCCCCGGACCACCCCTGGGTGCACAAGCACCCCCAGTGGTTCCACCACCGCTCCGACGGCACCATCGCCTACGCCGAGAACCCGCCCAAGAAGTACCAGGACATCTACCCCCTGGCCTTCGACGCCGACCTGGACGGCCTGATCGACGAGACCCTGCGCGTGCTGCGGCACTGGATGGACCACGGCGTACGGATCTTCCGCGTCGACAACCCCCACACCAAACCGGTGATGTTCTGGGAACGCGTGATCGCCGACATCAACGCCACCGACCCCGACGTGATCTTCCTGGCGGAGGCGTTCACCCGGCCCGCGATGATGCACACCCTGGCCCAGATCGGCTTCCAGCAGTCCTACACCTACTTCACCTGGCGCACCACCAAGCAGGAACTCACCGAGTACCTGACCGAGCTGTCCGGCGAGGCGGCGGCCTGGATGCGGCCGAACCTCTTCGCCAACACCCCCGACATCCTGCACGCCTACCTCCAGGACGGCGGCCGTCCCGCGTTCGAGGTCCGCGCCGTTTTGGCCGCCACCCTCGCCCCCTCCTGGGGCATCTACAGCGGCTACGAACTGTGTGAGAACACCCCCGTGAAACCGGGCAGCGAGGAATACCTCGACTCGGAGAAGTACCAGATCAAGCCCCGTGACTGGGCGGCCGCCGCACACGAGGGCCGCACCATCGCCCCCCTCATCACCCGCCTCAACGACATCCGCCGACGCCACCCCGCGCTGCACCGCCTGCGCAGTCTGCGCTTCCACCCGACCGACAACGACGCCGTGCTCGCCTACAGCAAGAGCGAAGGGCCGGACACGGTCGTCGTGGTCGCCAACCTCGACCCCCACCACACCCAGGAGGCCACGGTCTCGTTGGACATGCCGCAACTCGGCCTGGACTGGCACGAGTCGATGCCGGTGCGCGACGAGCTCACCGGCGAGACCTACCACTGGGGCAGGGCCAACTACGTACGCCTGGAACCGGGCGAACGGCCCGCGCACGTGCTCCACGTCCAGCGATCGTCCACCTCGTCCGAGATCGGAGGGCCCCCAGCGCCATGACTGTCAACGAGCCCGTCCCTGACATCTTCGAAGACGCCCCGGCCAGGGACCGGGACCCGGAGTGGTTCAAACGTGCCGTGTTCTACGAGGTCCTCGTCCGCTCCTTCCAGGACAGCAACGGCGACGGCGTCGGCGACCTGAAGGGCCTGACCGCCAAACTCGACTATCTCCAGTGGCTCGGCGTCGACTGCCTGTGGCTGCCCCCGTTCTTCAAGTCCCCGCTCAAGGACGGCGGCTACGACGTGTCCGACTACGCCGCCGTGCTCCCCGAGTTCGGCGACCTGGCCGACTTCGTCGAGTTCGTCGACGCCGCCCACCAGCGCGGCATGCGCGTGATCATCGACTTCGTCATGAACCACACCAGCGAGCAGCACCCGTGGTTCCAGCAGTCCCGCAAGGACCCCGACGGCCCCTACGGCGACTTCTACGTGTGGGCCGACGACGACAAGGGCTACCCGGACGCGCGGATCATCTTCGTCGACACCGAGACCTCGAACTGGACCTTCGACCCGGTCCGCGGCCAGTACTACTTCCACCGGTTCTTCTCCCACCAGCCGGACCTCAACTACGAGAGCCCCGCGGTGCAGGAGGAGATCCTGGCCGCCCTGCGCTTCTGGCTGGACCTGGGCATCGACGGCTTCCGGCTGGACGCGGTCCCGTACCTCTACGCCGAAGAGGGCACCAACTGCGAGAACCTCCCCGCGTCCCATGCCTTCCTGAAGCGGGTCCGCAAAGAGATCGACCGGATGTTCCCGGACACCGTGCTGCTGGCGGAGGCGAACCAGTGGCCGGAGGACGTGGTCGACTACTTCGGCGACTACGCCGCCGGCGGCGACGAGTGCCACATGGCCTTCCACTTCCCCGTCATGCCCCGCATCTTCATGGCGGTCCGCAGGGAGAGCCGCTACCCCGTCTCCGAGATCCTCGCCAAGACCCCCGCCATCCCCGCCACCTGCCAGTGGGGCATCTTCCTGCGCAACCACGACGAGCTCACCCTCGAAATGGTCACCGACGAGGAACGCGACTACATGTGGGCCGAATACGCCAAAGACCCCCGCATGCGCGCCAACATCGGCATCCGCCGTCGCCTCGCCCCCCTGCTCGACAACGACCGCAACCAGATCGAACTCTTCACCGCCCTGCTGCTCTCCCTGCCCGGCAGCCCCATCCTCTACTACGG
>NZ_JBIUBT010000015.1:0-186939 GCF_044548235.1 Streptomyces sp. NPDC052043 | reverse complement strand
GGGGGGGCGCCCGCGGGGCCGGCGCCCAGCGCGCCCCCCCGCGACCCCCCGCGGGGGCGCCCCCCCCCCCCCCCCCCGGGGGGGGGGGGGGGGGCGCCCCCCCGGGGGGGGGGGGGGGGGGGGGGGCCCGCCCCGCCGTGCACCGCTCGTACGACCCCTCTCCTCCCCAGGTCCTCCCCAGGTCGGATCTTCCGCGCCCTCGACGAGTGAAGCCGCACAACCGCACGTACCGTCGAAGGCATGACGCACATCGACGCGGGCGCAGAACTCGACCCCGTGCACCCCGTACCCCTGCCGGTGGTCCGGTCGGCCGGGCTCACCACCGCCGAGGTCGCGGAGCGCATCGCCCGCGGCGAGGTCAACGACGTACCGGTGCGCAGCAGCCGCTCCTTTCCCGAGATCGTCCGCGCGAACGTCTTCACCCGGTTCAACGCGATCATCGGCGTCCTGTGGCTGATCACCCTCTTCGTCGCCCCCATCCAGGACAGCCTGTTCGGCTTCGTGATCATCGCCAACACCGGCATCGGCATCATCCAGGAGTGGCGGGCGAAGAAGACCCTCGACTCGCTCGCCGTCATCGGCGAGGCACGGCCCACGGTGCGCCGTGACGACACCTCCGTCGAGATCGCCACCTCCGAGATCGTCCTCGGCGACCTCATCGAGATCGGCCCGGGTGACAAGGTCGTCGTCGACGGGACCTGTGTCGAGACCGACGGTCTGGAGATCGACGAGTCCCTGCTCACCGGCGAGGCCGACCCCGTCGTCAAGCGGCCCGGCGACCGCGTGATGTCGGGCAGCTTCGTCGTCGCCGGCGGCGGCGCCTTCCAGGCGACCAGGGTCGGCCGAGGCGCCTACGCCGCCCAGCTCGCCGAGGAGGCCTCCCGCTTCACGCTGGTCCACTCCGAGCTGCGCACCGGCATCTCCACCATCCTCAAGTACGTGACCTGGATGATGGTCCCGACCGCGATCGGCCTGGTCATCAGCCAGCTCGTGGTGAAGGACAACGACCTCAAGGAGTCCGTCTCCCGCACCATCGGCGGCATCGTCCCCATGGTCCCCGAGGGCCTGGTCCTGCTCACCTCCGTCGCCTTCGCCATCGGCGTGATACGGCTGGGCCGCAAGCAGTGCCTCGTGCAGGAGCTGCCCGCCATCGAGGGCCTCGCCCGCATCGACACGGTCTGCCTGGACAAGACCGGCACCCTCACCGAGGGCGGCATGGACGTCACCGAGCTGAGGTCGCTCGACGGCTACGACGAGTCGTACGTGCGCAAGGTCCTCGGTGCCCTCGGCGAGTCCGACCCGCGCCCCAACGCCTCCCTCCAGGCGATCATCACCGCCTACCCGGACAGCGAGGAGTGGCGCTGTGTGGAGTCGCTGCCCTTCTCCTCCGCCCGCAAGTACAGCGGCGCCAGCTTCAGCGAGGGCGACGGCGAGTCCAGTACGTGGCTGCTGGGCGCCCCGGACGTGCTGCTGTCCGCCGAGGCCCCCGCCCTCGCCGAGACCGGCCGGCTGAACGAGCAGGGCCTGCGCGTGCTGCTGCTCGCCCGCGCCGCCCGCGACCTGGACGATCCGGAGGTGGCCCGGACGGTCCGGCCGGCCGCGCTCGTCGTGCTGGAACAGCGGCTGCGGCCCGACGCCGCCGAGACCTTGCGCTACTTCGCCGAGCAGGACGTCCGCGCCAAGGTCATCTCCGGCGACAACGCGGTGTCCGTCGGCGCGGTCGCCGCGAAGGTCGGCCTCGACGGAACCGCCGTCGACGCCCGCCGGCTGCCGGCCGAGCGCGACGAGATGGCCCGGCACGTGGACGAGGGCAAGGTGTTCGGGCGGGTCACCCCGCAGCAGAAGCGGGACATGGTGGGCGCCCTCCAGTCACGCGGGCACACGGTCGCGATGACCGGCGACGGCGTGAACGACGTCCTGGCGCTGAAGGACGCCGACATCGGCGTGGCGATGGGCTCGGGGTCGGAGGCCACCCGGGCGGTCGCGCAGATCGTGCTGCTGAACAACAGCTTCGCGGCCCTGCCGTCCGTGGTCGCGGAGGGGCGCCGGGTGATCGGCAACATCACCCGGGTCGCGACTCTGTTCCTGGTGAAGACGGTCTACTCGGTGCTGCTGGCGGTGCTGGTGGTCTGCTCGCAGGTGGAGTATCCGTTCCTGCCCCGCCACCTGACCCTGCTGTCCACGCTCACCATCGGCGTCCCGGCCTTCTTCCTGGCCCTCGCCCCGAACACGGAACGGGCCCGGCCCCACTTCGTACGCCGGGTCATGCGGTACGCGGTGCCGGGCGGGGCGGTGGCCGGCGTGGCGACCTTCGTGACGTATCTGGTCGCCCGCCACCACTACACCGGCCCGGGCGCCCTGGACGCGGAGACCAGCGCGGCCACGCTGACGCTGTTCCTGGTCTCGATGTGGGTCCTGGCGATCGTCGCCCGCCCCTACACCTGGTGGCGGGCCGCGCTGGTGGCCTCGATGGGGGCGGCGTTCCTCGTCGTGCTGGCCGTGCCCGCGTTCCAGGACTTCTTCGCGCTGAAGCTGAAGGGCACGGCGATGCCGTGGCTCGCCGTGGGTGTCGCGGTGGTGGCGGCGGCCGTCCTGGAGTTCCTGTGGAAGTGGACCGGCCGCCGCTTCCCCGCCTAGCGATTTGCTTCTTCACGCGGACCGGGTGGACGGTCTTCAGCGTGGCGGTCAGCTTCGCGGAAACACCGGCGGAAACAGTTCATCCACCGTGCGCCGGCGGTGGTCGCGTTCCGGGTAGGCCGCGCGCATCGTGTCGAACAGGTGCTGGCCGGTTCGCCTCAGGGCGGGAAGGTCGACGCCGGGGACGGAGCCGTCGCGCATGACCACCCTGCCCGCGACCATCGTCAGGACCGCGTCGCGGGCGGTGCCGTTGAGCACCAGGGTGCGCAGCGGGTCCTCGGTGACACCCATACGGAAGTCGTCCAGCGCGAACGCCGCCAGGTCGGCGGCGGCCCCCGCGGCCAGCCGGCCGAGATCCGGTCGGTGCAACGCGGTCGCTCCACCGGTCCAGAGCGCGTCGAAGTAGCCGGTGAGGTGCCCCTGGCCCAGGTCGCCGGCCTGGAGCTTGGCCACCTGGGTGCCCACGTCGATCCCTCGGATCAAGTCCGGCGGGAAGGAGTCGGTGCCCAGGCACAGGTTCACCCCACGCGCCCGGTAGTCGCCGAACGTGTGCAGGTTGTGGGCGTACCGCGCGTTCGTCAGCGGGCAGTGCACGATCGAGACGCCCCCGTCGGCCAGCACCGCGACATCCCCGGTGTCCCTGCCGACCACGTCGGGGTGCACGTCCAGCACCACCCCGTGCGGAACGATCAGGCGGTCGGTCAACAGTCCGGAATCGGCGATCAGTTGCAGCGGGGTGCACCCGTAGGCCCGCTGAATGTACTCGCGCTCCGCCAGTCCTTGCAGAGCGTGCAGGCGCACCAGCGCGCCGCGCTCGTGCGCGGCCCGGGCGACGTCGCGGAGCAGATCGGGGAGCAGGGTCTCGATCCGGCACGGCAACAGGACCCCGGTCACCAGGGGATCGGCGAGAGAAGCGGTGTGGTCCAGGAACCGCAGCGCCTCGGCCAGACCGCGCCGGCCGGCCTCCTCGTCGAACAGCACGGTGCGCTTGCCGTCGTCGCCGATCACGTTCACCCCGGACCGGAACGACGGCCCGAGGAAGCCGCGCAGACCCAGTCGCGAGGACACCTCGGCCATCGACACGAAGTCCTCGTAGGTCTCCGCCCAGTCGCTGTGCACCTCGGAGGCGATCGGCATGTAACTGGTGATGCCGTGCAGGGCGAGCTGGACCAGCGCGTACTCGCGTACCGCGCGCCGTTGCGCGGCGTCGAACACGGCCCTGGGCGCGGCGAAGTAGTCGGCCGACCAGACAAAGCCGGACGCCTGCTCCGGGGACGCCCAGGAGTCCAGGATCAGATGGTCGATGTCGGTGAGGGCGTCCAGGTCGATCAGGCCGGGGGTGAGCACCGCGTCACCGAGGTCGATGCGCAAGTCGGCCTGCTGCCGGCCGAGTTCGGCGCGATCACCCACATCGACGATGGTGTCGCCGTCGATCAGCACGGCGCCGTCCGGGACCTCCACGTGTGAGCGTCCGTCGTGGGCGATCACCCAGGAGGCAGTGACCAGGGTCTTCATCGACACACCTTCCAGATTTGGTACACCAACCGACTGAAACGGCCACCCCACCCCGGGAGTGACTCACGCTTCCCCGGGCCCAGTAACGACCGGCTATGGCTGGCGCAAACTTTTACACAAGCAAGAAATGCTCTTCTACGAGGGCTGATGCCTCACACGACAGCGTTGCGCCGAGTTGCGATCGAACCCTAGTAGAAATCCCGGCTCTTGGTATACCGTTTCGCCACCTTCCCGCCCCCCGAGCACCAAAGGATCGGACGTGCCGGATCCGCATGAGCCGCCGAGCCCGCCGCGCCGCGCCGACGCGCCGGAGCCCACTGACGGGCAGGTGGCCACTCTGTCTCCACCAGAACCCTCAACCGCAGCAGCCGAGCGCAGGCCTGCCGGCGAGACCGCCACCGCGCGGTCCCTGCTGGGCACGGCGTGGCTACGGATCCGGCACAGCCGGATCGCCATCGCCGCCCTGATCGTGGTGGTCCTCATGGTGCTGTTCGCGATCCTGGCCCCGGTGCTGACGGCCATCGAGGGCTCGGACCCGTTCACCTCCCGTACGGGACCGGACTTCCTGGACGCCTTCTACTCACCGGGCCTCCCGCTGCCGTACTACCGCTACCCGTCCGGCGAGCACTGGCTCGGCCTCGAACCGGGGCTCGGTCGCGACATCTTCGCCCGGATGGCCTATGGCGCGAGGATCTCCCTGACCATCGCGCTGCTGTCCACGGTGGTGTCGGTGGTCCTGGGCACCGTGCTCGGCGCCGCCGCCGGATACTTCGGCGGCAAGATCGACATGGTGATCAGCCGGGTGATGGACCTGTTCCTGGCCTTCCCGCACCTGCTGCTGGTCCTGTCGCTGACCCCGATCATGCAGTCCCGGCTGCGCGGCACCGCCCTCGACTCGGGCAGCCTGGTGCCGATCGCCTCACTGGTGATCATCCTCGGCTTCTTCGGCTGGGCCTACCTGGCCCGCGTCGTGCGGGGCCAGGTGCTCTCGATCCGGGAGCAGGAGTTCGTCGAGGCCGCCCAGGCCTACGGGGCCTCGCACCGGAGCATCATCCTGCGGCAGATCATCCCGAACGTCATGGGCGTCGTGCTGGTCTACGCGACCATGATGATCCCCACCAACATCACCGCAGAAGCGGCCCTGTCCTTCCTCGGGGTCGGGGTCAAGGACCCCACACCCTCATGGGGCCAGATGCTCAACGCGGCCCAGGCAGGCAACTGGTACCTGTCCGACCCGTGGTTCCTGGCCGTCCCGGCCGGCGCACTGGTGATCACCGTGCTCGCGTTCAACCTGCTCGGCGACGCGGTCCGGGACGCGTTGGACCCCAAATCCTCCCGAGGCTGACCTCCCCCGACGCGCCAACCCCTTCCTTACCCTCAAGGAGACGCAGTGAAACGAAGCACCATGGCGGCGATCGCCCTGACGGTGAGTGCCGGACTGACCCTGACCGCCTGCGGCGGATCCAAGCCCGCCCCCGGTTCCGGGTCAGGACCCAGAGCCGACGCCTACGCGCCGGTGGTGATCGGAAAGGACTACACCGGCAAGGGCGGGAACATCAACGTCCTGATGTCCTCGGACTTCCAGACGCTGGACCCCGGCAACAGCAACTACGTGCAGACCGCCAACGTGGGGCAGCTGTACTACCGCACCCTGACCATGGCCAAGGAGACCGCCGGCAAGCCGCCGACCATCGTGCCGGATCTCGCCACCGATCTGGGCAAGCCCTCCGCCGACGGCCTCACCTGGACCTACACCCTGAAGAAGGGGCTGAAGTTCGAGGACGGCACGCCGATCACCAGCAAGGACATCAAGTACGGGGTCGAGCGCACCTACGCCCGCGACGTCTACACCCAGGCACCGCAGGAGCTGAACGCCGCCCTGGCCGACGACAGCTACAAGGGCCCGTACAACGGCGGTGACTTCAAGGGGATCGACACCCCGGACGACCGCACCGTCGTCTTCCACCTCAAGCAGCCGTTCGCCGAGTTCCCCGCCCTGGTCTCCCGGTCGAACACGGCACCGGTGCCGAAGGCCAAGGACACCAAGCTCGACTACACCAACCACCCCGTCTCGTCGGGCCCGTACAAGATCCAGTCGTACGACCGCGGCCGCTCGATGAAGCTCGTCCGCAACGACCAGTGGAACCCGTCCACCGACCCCAACAGGACCGCCCTGCCGGACACGTTCACCTTCACGCTGTCCACCGCCCAGGCGACCATCAGCCAGCAGCTCATAGCCGACTCGGACCCGACGGCCGTCACCCTGGACAGCAACGGCGGCCTCCAGGCGTCCGACGCCGCCGAGCTCAACAAGCCCGACGTCAAGAAGCGCACCGCGGGCGGCCTGCTGGGCTGCACGGACGTGCTGGACTTCAACACCGAGACGATCAAGGACCCGCAGGTCCGCAAGGCACTCGCGCTGGCCATCGACCGCAGCGCCGTCCAGGTGCAGTACGGCGGCGAGCGGTTCGGCAAGCTGGCCCAGTCGTACATCAACCCGGCTCAGCGGGGATACGTCGAGCAGCACACCGACCTCGACCCGACGGGCAAGCCGAAGCTGGACGAGGCCAAGAAGCTCCTGGCGGGCAGGACGGTTCCCAAGAAGCTGGTGTACGGCTACGCCGACGCCACCGCCCGGTACAAGAACGTCGGCACCGTGCTGCAGCAGAACTTCAAGCAGCTCGGCATCGACCTTCAGCTGCGCCCGATCCCGACCGCCAACTACTACACCGTACTGGCCGGTGACCAGATGCCGGACATCGCCCGCAGCGGCTGGTGCGGCGGCGCGGACAGCGGTTCGGTGCGCACCACCGTCGACCCCAACCTGGGCCCGAGCGTGGACGGCAAGACCTACGGCTTCTCCAACATCCCGCGCTACTACGACCCGAAGATCTCCCGCGCGATGTACGAGCTGCGCGGCACCAACGGGACCAGCGAGGAGCTCGGCAAGAAGTGGGCGACCCTGTTCGACCAGGCCATGCAGACCTACCCGCTGGTTCCGCTGGTGCGCAGCTACACCAACAGCGTGGTCGGCTCCAAGGTCCGTAACGCGCAGGTGGGTTACTTCTTCGGCGGCATCGACCTGTCCATCATCGGCGTCCAGCACTGAGCACCTGTCACAAGAAGAGGGAAAAACGGTGAGTCCATCCCGAGCCGACGGGTCGCGCCCATGACCAGATTTCTGACGCGGCGCTTCGTCGCGATGATCGTGCTGCTGTTCGTCATCAGCTTCGTGACGTTCAGCCTCTTCCAACTGGGCCCGGCGGACCCGGCCGCGGCGGCCTGCGGTCAGGAGTGCACTCCGCAGCGCATCGCCGAGGCCCGGGTCGCCCTCGGGATGGACAAGCCGTTCCTCACCCAGTACTTCGACTACATGTCGGGCCTGGTGGGCAGCCGCCACGTCGGCGCGCCGGGCAGCCAGACGCTGTGCTCCTGGCCGTGTCTGGGCAAGTCGTTCCAGACCAACGAGGACGTCACGGCGATCATCGGGCGGGCCCTGCCCTACACCCTGTCGGTGGCCAGCGGCGCGATCGTGCTGTGGAGCGTCGTCGGCGTCGGCCTCGGCCTGCTGGCGGCGCTGCGCAAGGGCCGGTTCGCCGACAAGCTCGTCGTCGGCGCCGCCTCGGTCGGTGTGTCCCTGCCCATCCCGGTGACCGGCCTGCTGCTGCTGTTGTTCTTCGTCAGCACGCTGCACCTGCTGCCGTTCACCACCAACGCGATCACCTCCCCGTTCGGCGCCGCGGGTCCGGGCGGCTGGTTCCTGAACTACCTGCTGCCCTGGGTGGCGCTGGCGGTGCTGTTCAGCGCGCAGTACATCCGCGTCACCCGCAGCAACATGCTGGAGACCTTCGGGGAGGACTTCATGCGCACCGCGCGCTCGAAGGGTCTGTCCCGGCGGAGCATCGTGTTCAAGCACGGGGCACGGGCCGGCATCACTCCGGTCGTCACCATGCTCGGTCTGGACATCGGCACCCTGCTGGGCGGCGCCGTGCTCACCGAGCAGATCTTCTCGGTGCCGGGCGTCGGATTCACCGCGGTGCACGCCGCCCAGTCCGGCGACCTGCCGGTCACCATGGCCATCACCATGATGGCCGCGTTCTTCATCATCGTCGCCAACGTCGTGGTCGACGCCACCTACGCCGTGATCGACCCGCGAGTGAGGGTTGCCTGATGACCACGCCCGAAGCCGCGCCCATGCTGGACATCCGCGATCTGCGGGTGAGCTTCCCGACCGACGACGGCGTCGTGCACGCGGTCAACGGGATGGACCTGACCCTGGCGCGCGGGGAAACCGTCGGCATCGTCGGCGAGTCCGGCTCCGGCAAGACCGTCACGAGCCAGGCCCTGATGGGGCTGCTCAAGGACACCTCCGCCACCGTCACCGGGCAGATCCTCCTGGACGGAAAGGACCTCAACCCGCTGTCCGAGGCGCAGATGCGCCCCTACCGCGGCAAGAAGATCGCGATGATCTTCCAGGACCCGCTGTCGGCGATGCACCCCTTCTATCCCGTCGGCGCGCAGATCGCCGAGGCCTACCGGGTGCACAACGCCGTCTCCAAGAAGGCCGCGGCGGCGGTCGCCGTCGACATGCTCGGCCGGGTCGGGATCCCCGACCCGGGACGCCGCTACTCGGCCTACCCGCACGAGTTCTCCGGCGGTATGCGCCAGCGCGCCATGATCGCCATGGCGCTGGTCTGCGAACCCGAGCTGCTGATCGCCGACGAGCCCACCACCGCGCTCGACGTCACCGTGCAGGCCCAGATCCTCGACCTGCTGAGCGAGCTCCAGGCCGAGACCGGGTCCTCGGTGATCCTGGTGACCCATGACCTCGGCGTGGTCGCCGAGGTCTGTCACCAGGTCGTGGTGATGTACGGCGGGGTGTGCGTCGAGCAGGCGACCGTCGCCGACCTGTTCAACGACGCCCGGCACCCCTACACCCAGGGGCTGCTGGCCTCGATGCCGTCGCTGGCGGGGAGGTCCGAGCGGCTCAGCCCGATCCCGGGCTTCCCGCCGTCGCTGCTGGCGCTGCCCGAGGGCTGTCTGTTCGCGGACCGCTGCCCGAAGACGCACCTGGTGCCCAACGGCGCCTGCGGCACCCACCGGCCGGAGCTGACCGGCCCCGTCGGGCACCTGTCGCGGTGCCACCTGCAGACCCTGGAACCGGCCAAAGAGGTGGTCCGATGACGCCGCTGCTGGAGGTCACCGACCTCACCAAGCACTTCCCGATCCGCTCCGGCGCCTTCCGGTCCGCCGGCGGTGTGGTCAAGGCCGTGGACGGGGTCACCTTCTCGGTCGAGGCCGGGCAGACCCTGGGCCTGGTGGGCGAGTCCGGCTGCGGCAAGTCGACCACCGGCCGACTGCTCATGCGACTGCTTGAGCCCTCCTCCGGGAGCATCCGGCTGGACGGCCGGGAGATCTCCGAACTGCGTCGGTCGGACTTCCAGGAGTACCGGCGCCGGGTGCAGATGGTGTTCCAGAACCCGTCGTCCTCGCTCAACCCGCGCCAGTCCGTGGGCAGCGCGATCGCCGCACCGCTGCTGGCCCAGCGGATCACGCCGCCCGGCGGCGTCAAGGCCAGGGTGCGCGACCTCATGGACCGGGTGGGGCTGCGCCCCGACCACTACAACCGCTTCCCGCACGAGTTCTCCGGCGGCCAGAAGCAGCGCGTGGGCATCGCCCGCGCGCTCGCCCTGGACCCGGAGCTGATCATCTGCGACGAACCGGTGTCCGCGCTGGACGTCTCCGTGCAGGCCCAGGTGATCAATCTGCTGGAGGACATCCAGCGGGACACCGGGGTGGCGTACCTCTTCATCGCCCACGACCTGTCCGTGGTCAAGCACTTCGCCGACCGCATCGCGGTGATGTACCTGGGCCGGATCATGGAACAGGGCGACACCGAGGAGGTGTTCGGCACTCCGCGGCACCCCTACACCCGGGCGCTGCTGTCCGCCGTACCGCAACCGGACCCGGCGGCCGACCGCAGCGGAAGGATCCGGCTGTCCGGCGATCTGCCCAGCCCGGCCGACCCGCCGCTCGGCTGCGTCTTCCAGTCCCGGTGCCCGGTGCATCCGCGCCTCGACCCGCGGCGCCGTGAGCTGTGCACCGGCAGTGCGCCGAGCGGCGACATCGCCTGTCATCACACCGACATCGCCGCCGAGGCCCTGGCCACGACGGCCGGATGAGCCGTACCGCGTCCGGTGAACCGCCGTACGGCGCAACAGAACCGCGCAACAGAGAGGTGACAACCGTGTTGATCCGTGACGTCCGCCCGTGGGGTGGGGAGCGCAGCGACGTCGAACTGTCCGGCGGTCGTATCGCGGCGGTCCGCCCGCACGACCCGGCCACGCAGCCGACCGGTGAGGTGGTCGAGGGTCGCGGCCGGCTGTTGCTGCCGTCGTTCAGCGACGTGCACGTGCACCTGGACTCGACCCGGATCGGACTGCCGTTCCGGCCGCACACCGGCGGCCCGGGTGTCTGGACGATGATGCTCAACGACCGGCAGAACTGGCGCACCGCCGAGGTTCCCCTCGATGAGCGGGTGGCCGGCACGCTGGAGCGGATGATCGCCCGCGGGACCACCCGGGTGCGGTCGTACGCCCAGGTGGACGTGGACTGCAAGCTGGAGAAGTTCGACGCCGTGCTGGCCGCGAAGGAGAGGTTCGCCGGTCCGGCCGACGTCCAGATCATGACGTTCCCGCAGGCGGGCATCCTGCGCGAGAAGGGCACCGTCGAGTATCTGGAGGCCTCGCTGAAGGCGGGCGCCGAGGTGATCGGGGGCATCGACCCCTGCTCCCTCGACCGGGATCCCAAGGGGCACCTGGACGTCGTGTTCGGGCTGGCCGAGAAGTACCAGGTCGAGGTGGACATCCACCTGCACGAGCCGGGTCATCTCGGGGTGTTCTCCACCGATCTGGTGCTCGAACGCACCCGGGCGCTCGGCATGCAGGGCAAGGTCACGATGTCCCACGCCTACCAGCTCGGTTCCGTCTCCGAATCGGTGAGCCGCCGCATCATCGACGACTTCGCCGAGCTGGACGTCGCGATGGCGACCGTGGCGCCGCCGGACCGCGGGCAGCTCTCGCTGGTGGAGCTGACGGAGGCGGGCGTCCGGGTAGGCCTGGGCGAGGACGGCCAGCGCGACTACTGGAGCCCCTACGGCAACTGCGACATGCTCGACCGCACCTGGCAGCTGGCGTTCACCAACAACTTCCGCCGGGACGAGCTGATCGAGATGTCGCTGGCGGTCGCGTCCGTCGGCGGCGCCTCGATCATGAGCCACGACGTCGCCCGGCTCGCCGGGGTCGCCGACCGGCCCGGGCTGGCCGTCGGCGACCGTGCCGACCTGCTGCTGGTCGACGGCGAGACGCCGGCCAGCGCGGTGATGGACCGCGGCAGCGACCGCACCGTCCTGCACGACGGCGTCGTCGTCGCCGACCAGTTGGCCCTCGTACGCCGCTGAGCCCGCGAACGTCATTGCCCTGAGAGGTGGGAACCTCTCAGGGCAATGCGCCGTCTAGACGAGCAGCTCGCCGCCCTGGACCACCACTCGCCCACCGGACATCACGAGTTCACGCCGAGGGGCCCGCATCAGGGCGTCCTGCACGTTCTCGGCGTCGACCAGCACGATGTCCGCGGGTGCGCCCGGCACGAGGTCGTGGACGCCCCGGTGCACGAAGCCCGCCGCGCGGCTGGTGGCGAGTTCCACCGCGTAGCCGAGGTCCTCGTCGGTCCGCAGTCCGTGGAGCCGCGCGAAGTCCAGGGCCACGCGCAGCAGATCGCCGTCGCCGAACGGCGACCACAGGTCCCGGATCCCGTCGGTGCCCAGACCCACCGGCATCCCCCGGTCCCGCATCCCGCGCCAGGGCAGCGGCGCCGTGCGCACCGGCGCGACCGTCGACCAGGAGACACCGGCGTCGGCCAGGTCGTCGAGCATGTCGGACTGGCGGCCCGCCGGCAGCTCTCCGAGGGCGAAGCCGTGCGAGACGTTGACCTTCCCCCGCAGCCCCGCGCGGCGGGTGCGGTCGGCGATGAGCTCGAACTGGAAGGCGCCCAGCTCGCCCCCGTCGTGCAGGTGGATGTCGATACCGACCCCACGCCGCTCGGCGATGTCGAACAGCCCGTCGAGCTGCTTCACCGGATCGCGGTCGATCGCCGCCGGATCGAGTCCGCCGATACTGGTCGCACCGTTCACCGCCGCCTGATCCAGCAGGTCCAGGACGCCGGGCCGGCGGACCACGCCGTCCTGCGGGAACGCGACGATCTCCACCTGGATCGCGCCGCCGAGCGCGTCCACCGCCTCGCGGACGGCCTCGATCCCCCGCAGGCCCACTCCGAGGTCGACGTCGACGTGGCTGCGCACCGCGGTGACGCCGTGTCGCAGGAACTCCCTCAGCACCGTGAGGCTGTTGCCCACGCTGGGAATGCCGAGCGCGTCCCGCTCGGCCCGTTCGTGCGCGATACGTCCCGCGGTGGTGGGCTCGCCGCCGTAGGACACCCATGGGCGGCCCCACCAGCTCTTGTCCACGTGGGCGTGCGCGTTGACGAAGCCGGGCAGGGCGAGCAGCCCGCCGCCGTCCACCCGCTCGCCGGGTTCGCCCGCGGCACCGGCAGGTACCAGATCACGGATCTCCCCACCCGAGACGAGGACGTCGACGGCCTTCCCGCCCCGGGGCCGGACATTGGTCAGTATCAGATCAGCCATTCAAAAACGGTATACCGAAATGCTCGCGACCGAACTCCCGGCGCTGGAATCACTTGCTGTGGGTGGCGATCGCGTGCCGGCTGTTCTCCAGGTGCACGACGACCAGCTCCTCGACGAGGACGACGTCCCGGTCCACGATGGCGGCGTACAGGGCCTCGTGCTCCCGGGCGATCGCCATGAGGTCGTCGTGCTGCCCGAGCAGCCACCGCATCCGGCTGCTGAACGTGCTCGCCAACTCACTCAGCAGCTCGTTGGCGGCCATCGAGGTGACCGTCTCGTGGAAGTCCGCCGCCGCACGGTGGGCGCGCACGGCGTCCCCCGCGCGGGCGGCCTTCAGCTCTTCGTCCAGGTTGGCACGCAACCGGTCGAGGCCGGCGCGGTTGCGCCGCTGGGCGGCGAGCCGGAAGGTCAGCGCCTCCAGGGCCCCGCGGACCTCGTTCAGATCCGCGATGTCCGACGACGTGAACTCCCGCACGACCGCCCACGTCCGCGGCCGCGGCGTGACCAGCCCCTCGGCGACGAGCACCCGCAGGGCGTCACGGACGGGCACCCTGCTCACTCCCATGTGTGCCGCCAGGTCCCGTTCGACGAGCTTGCTCCCGGGCTTGCGGACACCATCGAGAATGTCATCCCGGAGCTGTCGAGTGACCCGCTCGGACTCCGACACGAACTCCCCAGACGCTGCCATGCGCACAGTCTCCCACGGGTAGGGCGATTTGGTATACAAATTCAGTCGAACCAGCGGTCCCGGGCCAGTTCCTCCGTCCGGGAGGGGTCCTCCAGGAGTGCCGCGACCTCGAAGCGGCGCGGCCACTGGCCCGCCGCCCAGGCCAGGCCGGCGGCCACGCCTTCCAGGGTGGCCGCGTGCAGGACGCCGTCGGAGGTCAGCCGCCAGTCCAGCTCGGTCCCGTCGACGACCAGTTCCTCGTGCTCGACGTAGGTCCGGGGGGTGCGCGGGCCGAGCAGGACCCGTACCGGCTCGGGGACGTCGTGCTCGGTGCCCTCGGAGTCGACCTCTCCGGTGACGGACTCGCTCAGCCTCCGCACCTGGAACAGCTCGGCCAACTCGGCGGCCAGCGCGGGCCGTACGGGGAGCAGCGGCACACCCCCGGTGAACGGCAGCAGGTCCGGGGAGTCGCACACCACGGCGTCGGCGGCGTCCACGACCTCCACCCGGCCGTCCACCACGGCCCGCACCTCGTCCGGCAGGGTCACCTGTTCCGGGTCGAGTTCGGCCAGCGCGCCGTACAGGGCGTGCAGTTGGGCGGAGGTCACGGGGCGCTCCGGGTCGGCGAGCCGTTCCAGTAGCTCCGCGGCGCCGCCCGGCTCCTCGAGCAGGGCGGCGACGCTCGTGCGCACGCCGAGCGCCCGCAGCACCTGCTCGTCGTTGAAGCCTGAGGCGTCGGCCTCCTCGTACAGGCCGCGCAGCAGCGGGTCGGAACCGGCGGCGCGCAGACCGGCCGGGCGGCGCCCGCCGAGCACCGGGTGCCCGCGCAGCCACCAGGCGGTGTACGGCCGGACGATCTCGTGGGTGCCGTCGGGCAGCAGGATCCGCACCGGCTGGGTGAGCGCGTCCCGCAGCGGCGGCCGGGCGAGCAGCGCGAGGGCCTGGGGCCAGTGGTCGTCGTCGACGAGGTCCAGGTCGCGCACGGCGACGATCTCGGTGGCGACCGGCGGCACGGGCGTGTCCGGGAACCGGTCGAGCAGGTCCTCGCACCACACGTCGACCGCGTCGAGCAGCCCGGGGTCGTCCGGCTCGGGGAAGTCCCCTTCGCGCGGCTCGAGTTCGTCGGGGTCGAGCACGACGTCCGTGGCCCGCACCAGGGCGAAGTCCGCCAGCACGCCGCACGCGGCGAGCGGCTGCTCACCCCACCTCCCGGCCAGTTCGGCGTCCACGGCCGGGAGTTCGTCCTCGCGGATGAGGCGGGCGAACGGGCTGCCGGGGAGGACGAGTTCACCGGCCGGGGCGAGTTCACCGTCCTCGTCGGGCAGGGCGAGCGCGCCGAGCCAGGGCTCGTCGCCGGGTTCGAGTCCGGCGTCCCGGACCAGCGCGAGGACGGTGTCGGCGAGTTCCTCGGCGTCCGGGGTGTCCTCGTCCCATCCGCCGGTGTCCTCGTCGAGGGAGGCGGCGACGGCGGCCCGCACCTGCGGGGTGGTGAGCACGGCCCGCGGCGTCGCGGGCAGGGCGCCGAGCTTCTCCAGGAGGGGATGGACGGCGTCCGGATGGGCCACCTTCAGGCCGAGCCGGGCGAGCGTCTCCGGGTCGGTGAGGGCGGCGCCGGCGACGGGCAGCAGGACCTGCCGGGGCCCGATGGTGGTCCGGCTGTCGGCCAGCGGCACGGGCAGCCCGGAGAGCCGATCGGGGTCGACACCCGCGAGGCTGTCGTACAGCCGCCACCACCAGCCGGGCTCCTTCTCCAGGCCGGCCAGCCGGTCGACGACGTCGGTCAGCGGCAGCCGGGCCACGCCCAGCGTGCGCAGCTCGACGCGCCGTTCGAGTCCGGCGGGCAGCAGGGTGGGCAGCACCTCGGCGAGGACGCGGACGGTGTCGGCGCCCGCGCCCTCGACCACCTCGGCGTCCCGGGGGCGGAGGGACTCGGGCAGGTCGGGGTCGTGCTCCCCGGGTGCGGCGGCGGGCGGCAGGAAGGAGGTGCGTGGCAGCCGGTCGAGGATGGCCTGCCGCAGCGCGCCGTCCAGTTCGCCCTTGCCCAGGGGTCCCGGCACGAGGCCGATGACGCCCTCGGTCACGGGCCGCCAGTCGGAGAGGAGTTCGGCGTAGGCGTCGGCCGCGCGCTGCACGAGGAAGTCGGTGAGCGGGCCGGGCGCGGTGTGGCGGCGGGTGCTGTCCAGCGGGAACGAGGCGATGAGCAGGGCCGGCACGCCGAGCGGTTCGTCGCTGGGGGTGGGGGCGTGGACGACGGGGCTGGTGCTGGGGGCTGCCGGGGTGCCGTCGGCGTCCACGGGGACGGCCCAGGTGACCGACCAGTGCGGGCGCAGGCGCTCCTCCACCGGGCGGTCGGCGAGGAGGTCCGGGGTGAGCGGGCCGTGTGCGCCCGTGGTGCGCCAGCGGGTCGTCCCCTCGCTGGTGTCCTCCACGACCGTCAGGGCGTCCTCGGTGCGGCGGCGCAGGGTGCGCGGTGCGGCGTCGCCGATCTCGACCACGACCTCCTCGAGGCCGGGCAGGGCGAGGAGCAGGGCGTCGTCGACGGCGTGCAGGAGACGTTCGGCGAGGTCGGCGGCGGCCGCGTCGCGCAGGCGCAGGATGACGACCGTGTCGTAGGGGTCGGGCGCGGTGCCCTCGGCGGCGAACGGCAGCCGCAGCAGCGGTACGTGCCCTTCACGGCGGCGGATCTCGTCGCCGAGGCCGGGGCTGTGCCGGGCGGTCTCCTCCGCCAGCCCGCGGGCCTCGGCCAGCGACCAGCGGACACCGCCGTGCCGGCCGACGACGGCGGGCTCGTCGGTGACGGCGAGGACGGCGGCGAAGCCGACGCCGAACCGGCCGACGGCGCTGTCGCGGGCGTCGCGCTTGGCGGAGGCGCGGAGCGTGGCCAGCGACTCCACGCCGGCCGCGTCGAGCGGGGCGCCGGTGTTGGCGGCGAGCAGCACGTCGTCGCGCAGGGTGAGCCGCAGCCGGCCGGGCACGCCCGCGCGGGCGGCGGCGTCGGCGGCGTTCTGCGCCAGCTCGACGACGAGCCGGTCCCGGTAGCCGCCGAGGACGAGGTCCTCCTCCGCGTTGGCGTCCTCGCGGAACCGGGCCGGGCTGGTGGCCCAGGCGTCCAGCACACCGCGCCGCAGGCGCGCGGTCCCGAACGGGTCGCCTCCGGCGGACGGCTGCACCAACATGCTCACGTTCACTCTCCTCATCGGCGTGACCCCGAAGGTACCGCGCGGGGGAGAGGCCGTTCGCTCGGCGGACGGAAGGACCGGTTCCGACCGGTCGCCGGCCGGGACGGGCCCGTCCTAGGAGTGTCCCAGCTCGGCGGTCTCGTCGTCCCCGGTCACCGGCACCGAGCCGGAGTCCTCGGCCGGACGCAGCGGGAAGGGGTCCACCCGCGTCTCGTCGATCACCGGCGCGGCCGGCTGCGGGGGCTTGGGCATCACGGCGGCCTCGGAGTGGCCGCCGCAGCCGTACGTCAGGGAGACCACGCGGCCGTCGGCCGGGGAGAACTCGTTCGCGCACACGCCGAAGGCCTGGCCGAGGGAACCGCCCATCGGCACCAGGAAGCCGCAGCTCACGCAGGCCGCCGGGGCCGCCTGGGCCATCGGGGTCTTCGCGCCGAAGCCCTCCTCCCAGCGGTCGGCGGCGACGTGCAGCCCGTAGCGGGACAGGACGCGGGCGCGGCGCATGCCCAGTTCCTCGGCGACCGCGGAGATCGAGCCGCGGGACGGGACGGTGGAGAGGTTCCTCGGCGGGCCCGCCGTGACCTCGGCGTCCTCCGCCTCCGCCAGGTTGGCCATCTCCTCGGAGACCGCGGCGTTCGGCGCGGGCTCCTCCTCGCCGGAGTAGCCGGGCTCCAGGCGGAGGTCCTCGGCGTCGGTGGGCAGCAGGTCGCCGGGGCCCATGTCGCCCGGGCGCAGGCGCTCGCTCCACGGCACCCACTCGGGCGCGAGCAGCGCGTCCGGGCCGGGCAGCAGGACGACCTCGTCCAGGGTGACGACCTTGGCGCGCGAGGCGCGGGCCACGGTGACGGCCCAGCGCCAGCCGCGGTATCCGAACTCCTTGCACTCGAAGAAGTGCGTGACGACCCGGTCGCCCTCGGAGAGCACTCCCGTGTGCTCGCCGACGACACCGGGCGCGGCGGCCTCCTCGGCCGCGGCCCGGGCGAGGTCGACGGCCTCGGCGCACAGGCGGTCGGGGGTGCGGCTTCGCGTGGTCGCTGCGCTCACAGGTATCGCTTCTCTCCTACGCCGTCTTTCGGGTGCACCGGCCTGAAGGCGGCGGGGCGGACGGAGCGGACCCTGGGACCGCGTCGACGTCCGCGCCCGGTCGCGCTCGGGCGCACCTACGTCATCCATTCTGCGGTATGCCCGTAAGGCGCGCGGTCGAGAACGTTCGCCACGGCGCGCTACGCACGCTACCTTCTCGACGCCGTTCGGCCTACACCGACGGTGGCTTCACCGCGCCGCGCCAGAACTTTCCCACCCACGTCAACGCCCGACCGCCCCCACCACCGAGCCCCGCGGAGCGCTCCCGGGCGCGACCGGCCCTTGGACAAGCCACCACGATCACACCCGCCTCGGCAGAAACAGCAGCGGCACTGCCACGGGCGAGCAAGATCACGCCCGCCCCCGGCAGCCGCGTGGCGGCAGCAGGCGCCGGAGCGATACGGCGGCCACCTCTCGCGCACGCGACCAGGGCGGGGGCGAGCCCCGGAGGGCGGGGACAGGCCCCGGGGGGACGGGCCCCCGGAGGGCCGGGGCGAGGACAGGCCCCGGAGGCAGGACGGGCCCGGGGTGCAGGGACGGGCCCGGGGTGCAGGGACGGGCCCGGGGTGCAGGGACGGGCCCGGGGTGCAGGGACGGGCCCGGGGCGGCGGGGACGGGCCCGGGGCGGCGGGGACGCGCCCGCCCGGTCCAGACGAGTCCGCGGCGAAGGCCGCGCTCACGGGCCCTCCGCGGCCTGAACGGGTCCAGGCCCCGGCCGGGAAGGACCCAGGAGGCAGACAGAGGCCCGGGGGGCAGGCACAGGCCCGGGGCGGCCGGGACTCGCCCGCTCCGGCCCGGACGAGTCCGTGGCAAAGGCCGCGCTCACAGGCCCTCCGGGACCTGGGCGAGTCCAGGCCCGGGGCCGCGACGGGCCCGGGGGGGCAGGGACAGGCCCGGAGCGGCCGACACAGGCCCGGAGCGGCCGACACAGGCCCGGAGCGGCCGACACAGGCCCGGAGCGGCCGGCACAGGCCCGGGGCGGCCGGGACTCGCCCACTCCGGCCCGGACGAGTCCGTGGCAAAGGCCGCGCTCACAGGCCCTCCGCGGCCTGAACGCGTCCAGGCCCCGGCCGGGACGGACCCAGGGGGCAGACACAGGCCCGGAGCGGCCGGGGCGCGCCCACCCCGACCCGGACGAGTCCGCGGCGAAGGCCGCGCTCACAGGCCCTCCGCGGCCTGAACGCGTCCAGGCCCCGGCCGGGACGGACCCAGGGGGCAGGCACAGGCCCGGGGGGCAGGCACAGGCCCGAGGCGGCCGGGACGCGCCTGCCCCGGGCCGGACGAGTCCGTGGCGGAGGCCGCGCTCGCGGGTCCCCGGGGCCTGGGCCGGCCGGTCGGGGCCGGGTGGGTGCCTCGGGGGTGTCTCGTTGGTCGCATCCGCGCCGCCGTGGCGCTACCGGCGCCGTTTCCGGGGCAGTATGACGGGGTGGCAGCCGCGAGGACGCCCCCGGGAACCGCCGGCGTCGGTGGGGACAAGGGGGTCAAGGGGAGCAGCCGGGGCCGCGGTTCGGGCCGGTTCGGCGGGTCCGTCCGCGCGGTCGGGCGTGCCCTGCACCTGCCCGTGACCGGAACGGTCCGCGGCATCCGCAGGGCGACCAACGCCCACGGCGCCGGCGAGTCCGGGCTCGGCCGGCTGATCGAGCTGCACGCGGTGAACGGCGCGGGCGACGTCATGATCACCGTGGCGCTCGCCTCCACCGTCTTCTTCTCCGTGCCCACCGACGAGGCCCGCGGCCGGGTCGCGCTGTACCTCGCCATCACCATGGCGCCCTTCACGGTCCTCGCGCCCGTGATCGGCCCGCTGCTCGACCGCCTCCCGCACGGCCGCCGCGCCGCGATGGCGGCCGCGATGCTGGCCCGGGCGCTGCTCGCGCTGATCATCGCGGGCGCCGCGGCCAGCGGCAGCCTGGAGCTGTACCCGGCGGCGCTCGGCGTGCTGGTCGCCTCGAAGGCGTACGGCGTGGTCAGAAGCGCCGTCGTACCCCGGCTGCTGCCACCACGGTTCTCCCTGGTGAAGGCGAACTCGCGGGTGACCCTCGGCGGGCTGCTCGCCACCGGCGTGGCCGCACCCGTCGGCGCGGGCCTCCAGGTCCTCGGCCCGCGCTGGCCGCTCTACGGCGCCTTCGTGATCTTCATCGCCGGAACGTTCCTGTCGTTCGCCCTGCCGCCGAAGGTCGATTCGGCCAAGGGCGAGCACCGGGCGCTGCTCACCGCGGACGAGCAGCACCTGCGCGGTGCGCGCCGCACACGGCTGAAACGTCCCGGCCTGCGCACCGTCGGCACGGCCGTCACCCACGCCCTCGCCGCGAACGCGGCCCTGCGCTGCCTGTCCGGATTCCTGATCTTCTTCCTCGCCTTCCTGCTCCGTGAGCACCCGCTGACCGGCGAGAGCGCGGCGGTCTCGCTGGGCATCGTCGGCGTCGCGGCGGGCGCGGGCAACGCGCTGGGCACGGCGGTCGGGGCCTGGCTGAGATCGCGCGCGCCGGAGATCATCATCGTGACCGTCGTCGCCATCGTCCTGGGCGCGGCGGTCACGGCCGCGGTCTTCTTCGGCGCGTTCCTGGTGGCCTGCCTGGCCGCGGTCGCGGGCTTCGGGCAGGCGCTGGCCAAGCTGTCCCTGGACGCGCTGATCCAGCGGGACGTGCCCGAACCGGTGCGGACGTCGGCGTTCGCCCGCTCCGAGACGCTGCTCCAGATGGCCTGGGTGCTCGGCGGCGCGATCGGCATCGTGCTGCCGCTCAACGGCGTGCTGGGCCTGTCGGTGGGCGCCGGGCTCGTGGCCGCCGGCTGGCTGCCCACCGTCCGCGGTCTGCTGGCCTCGGCCCGCCACGGTGGCGCCCCGCGCCCCCGGGTGGCGTGAGGCGCGCACCGCGGCCGAGTGCCACGCCCGCACCCCCGCGTGGGCGGGCAGGCGGGCGCGCCCTATAGCCTTCGGCCATGACCACGCTGCATTCCGCCGTGCGACGCCGCCGCGCCGTCGCCGCTGCCGGCGCCGTTTCCGCCGGACTGCTCGTCCTGTCGGCCTGTTCCAAGCCGACCCCGCTGTCCACGATCACCGTCGGCAGTACCTCGGTGAGTTCCGAAGCCGACTGCTACAACGACGGCAACGCGCTCAAGACCGCGGACCTGGCCAAGTGCCTCAAGTCCAAGGACATCAAGACCGTCAAGGTCGACCCGGACGACACCGTGCGCTTCGGCGTCGACCCGAAGATCGCGGAGACGGGCTGGACCATCCTGATGAACGGTCAGCCGCTGACCGACTCCAGCACCAAGACCTACCGCACGATCCCGGGCAGCGTCTTCTTCAACGCCCAGTACGGCGCCAGCGGCAACTCGACGCTGGTCTCCATCAAGGAGGGCGAGAAGGACGTGCGAGGTCTGTGGTCCTTCAAGCTGACGAAGGAATCCTGACCACGTCCTCGCCGCGCGTCCTCGTCGCCACCGCCGTCCCCGCCGAACGGGACGCGGTGGCGCGGGCGTTCCCCGGGCCCGTGACCGAGGCGCCGCTGCGGCCGCTGCCCGAAGCGACCGTGTGCCGGGTCCCCGGGCCGCCCGCCCTCGATCTGGTCGCCGTCGGCGTCGGCCCCGCCCTCGCCGCCGCGACCACCGCCTCCGCCCTGACCGCCGCCGCGCTCGCCGGCACCCCCTACGACCTCGTCGTGTCGGCCGGTATCGCCGGCGGCTTCGCACCCCACGCGCCGGTCGGCTCGCTCGTCGTCGCCGACGAGATCACCGCCGCCGACCTGGGCGCCGAGACCGGCGAGGGATTCCTGCCGGTGACCGAACTCGGCTTCGGCACCGTCACCCACCGTCCGCCCGAAGCGCTCGTACGGGCGATAGCGGCCGCCGCCTCGGCCCGTACCGGCACGGTGCTGACCGTCTCCACGGTGACCGGCACCGCCGCCCGCGCCGACGCCCTGCGCGCCCGCCACCCCGGCGCCCTGGCCGAGGCCATGGAGGGGTTCGCCGTCGCCGAGGCGGCCGCCGCGCACCGCGTCCCGGTACTGGAGGTGCGCGCGGTCTCCAACCCCGTCGGCCCCCGCGACCGCGCCGCCTGGCGCATCGGCGACGCCCTGACCGCCCTGACCGAGGGCTTCGGGAAGCTCGCGCCCGCCCTCACGAGTTGGAACCCACATGAGCCCTGACAGCAGCCGCCTGCGGATCGCCTACTCCCCCTGCCCCAACGACACCTTCGTCTTCGACGCGCTCGCCCACGGCCGTGTCCCCGGCGCGCCCGCGCTCGACGTCACCTTCGCGGACATCGACATCACCAACGGCATGGCCGAACGCGGCGAGCTGGACGTGCTGAAGGTGTCCTACGCCGTGCTGCCGTACGTCCTCGGCGAGTACGCGCTGCTGCCCTGCGGCGGCGCGCTGGGCCGGGGCTGCGGGCCCCTGGTGCTCACGAAGGAGCCGGCTGCCGACCTCGCGGGCCGCACGGTCGCGGTGCCGAGCGAGAAGTCGACGGCGTACCTGCTGTTCCGCCTGTGGGCCGCGGAGGTCGTCCCCGGCGGGGTGGGCGAGATCGTGGTCATGCCGTTCCACGAGATCATGCCGGCCGTGCGGGACGGGAAGGTCGACGCCGGTCTGGTGATCCACGAGGCGCGGTTCACCTACCAGGACTACGGCCTGCACAAGCTCGCCGACATGGGCGAGCACTGGGAGCACACCACGGGGCTGCCGATCCCGCTCGGCGCGATCATCGCCAGGCGGTCGCTGGGCGAGCGGGCGCTGACGGAGCTCGCCGACGCGATCCGCGCGTCGGTGCGCGCGGCCTGGGACGACCCGGAGGCCTCCCGGCCGTACGTCATGGAGCACGCCCAGGAGATGGACCCGGCCGTCGCCGACCAGCACATCGGGCTGTACGTCAACGAGTTCACCGCCGGCCTCGGCGAGGACGGCTACGCGGCGGTCCGCGGGCTGCTCACGCGTGCGGCGGCCGAGGGGCTCGTACCGCCCCTCGGCCCGGACGCGCTCGCTTTTCCCTGAGGTCCTTCAGATGCGCCGACCCGGTCGGGTCGGCGGGTCATACGTCCAGCTGGTCGGCGACCGCGCGCAGCAGCCCGGCGACGTTCTTGCCGGACGTCTTGTCGGGGTAGCGGCCGCGCTCCAGGGTCTGCGCGACGCCCTCCAGAAGGGTGGTCAGGTCCTGCACGATGGACGCCAGCTCGTCCGGCTTCTTGCGCTGGGCGGCGGCGACCGACGGGGTCGGCTCCAGGAGCGTCACGGAGAGGGCCTGGTCACCGCGCTGGCCCGCGACCACCCCGAACTCCACCCGCTGCCCCGGCTTGAGCGTGTCCACTCCGGCGGGGAGCACCGAGGAGTGGACGAAGACGTCGCCGCCGTCGTCGCGGGAGAGGAAGCCGAAGCCCTTCTCAGCGTTGAACCATTTGACCTTGCCGGTAGGCAAAGCACGCACCCCATCTCACCGGTCAGCCGAACCACAGTTGCCGCAGGTCAGGCTATCTAGCGCTCGCTCGTGCCTGCCGTTGTCCCGAAGCCTCCCCAGCTCTTTACCCCCCGTCAAGCCCGCCCACTCCAGTCGGCCGAACCTGGCCGATCGGCGTGGGTGCGCTCGCTCGGGGGTGAGGGAGACAGGGGATATCTCAGCACATGAGGGGGCGGCTCCGGCAACCCGTATTCGCGGAGAGTGACGACATCGGGACAGTGCCCCGCCCCGCGGCCGTCCGGGTCGCTCGGCACCCGCTCACCGGGAACTATCCTTGGTGGGGTGCGTGACAACACCCGAACGAATTCCGCCACGGCCGGTGACCGGCTGGTCCGTGCGGGCGCCATCGTCTTCTTCATCGGCGCGCTGGCCACCGCGGTGACGGTGGCACCGCTGTTCCTCGGCGCGAAGCCCTTCCCGACCTACATGTTCGGACTGAGCATGCTGATGGGCGTCGGCTTCCTGATCGCCGCCGCGGGCGTGCTCCGGTCGGTCGCGGCGGGCCGCCGCCAGGCGCGCGGCGACTCCCGCTAGCGGCCGAGGAGCGCGCGGTTGGCCGAGAGCCAGTCCGGGAACGCGGTCAGATCCGCGAGCACGGCATCCGCGCCCGCCGCCCGCAGTTCCCCCTCGTCGCACGGTCCGGTGGCCACCGCCACCGACAGCGCGCCGGCCGCACGGGCGCCCCGCACGTCCCCGACGTGATCGCCGACGTACGCCCGGGCGCCGTACTCGCGCAGCGCCTCGGCCTTCTGCTCGGCCCACAGGTCGCCGATCACCGCGTCCGGCTCGATGCCCAGGTGCTCCAGGTGCAGCTTGGCGTTCGGCTCGTACTTGGCGGTGACGACGATCGCCCGCCCGCCGTCCCGCCGCACGGCCTCGATCGCCTCGCGGGCGCCGGTCAGCGCGGGCGTGGCGGAGACGGCGATCGCCGGGTACAGCTCCCGGTACAGGTCCCCCACCGCCTCCACCCGCTCGGCCGGGAACCAGTTGACCAGCTCCTCCGCGAGGGGCGGACCGAGCCGTGTGACGGCCAGGTCGGCGTCGATGTACGTCCCCGTCCGCTCGGAGAGCTCCAGGTAGCAGGCGCGGATGCCGGGGCGCGAGTCGATCAGGGTCATGTCGAGGTCGAAGCCGACGGTCAGCGGGCGAGAGGTCATACGGGCCATTCTGCCCAGGGGCCCCGACCACGAGACCTCCGGCCCGTGTGACGTACGACCGCCTCCGGCACCTCCGGCGCCGCGCACGCGACCGCTCGGGCGCGACCGCCTCCGCCGCCGCGGGCGCTCCTACTTCCGCCGCTGCGAGCGCCACACCAGGAACAGCGCCGACAGCACGGCCGCGGCCCGCACCACCCACGGCCAGGTCTGGGCGACCGCGTCGTTCATGTGGCCCTCGGCGATGCGGGTGCCCCAGTGGCGCTCGCTACGGCCCCACAGCCAGACCGCTCCCGCGGCGAGCGCCAGGCCGGGCATGCCCACGACGGCCCACTTGGACTCCGTCGGGGTCAGCCGGCGGGAGGCGTAGGCGATGACCCAGCCGATCAGCAGCGCGTACCAGATGCCCAGGACCGCGCCGACGACCAGCAGCCCGGCCGCGAGCAGCAGCAGCGGATTGCTCCGGCCCGTCAGCAACGAGGGCAGCGCGAGACGCCGGCGCCCGGCGGGCGCGTCCGGCCCGGCCGCCTCCACCGCCTCCGCGGCACCGGCCGCCCCGGGCGCGGGCTCCGCCTTCGCCGGCTCCTTCGCCGGCGGGGGCTTGAGCAGCTCCGGGATCTCCACCCCGCCCAGGAACCCGGGCACGTCGTCGCCGATCCTCAACGGGCCCTGCTCCACGCGCCACCACTCGGAGCCGCCCCCCGGGCCGCCGAGCTCGTCGGCGCTCGCCAGGTGCGGCGGGGACGGACCGTCGGACGGCACGAAGCCCGCCTGCGACTGCGTCGGACGCGGCCGCGGCCGCGGTACGACCTTGTGGAGCAGCCCCTTCGGGCGCGGCTGCTCCGCCTCCGGTTCACGCTGCGCGGGCACGGCCGGGGCCGCCGCCCACGATCCGCCCCCGCCCGTGCTGGTGCCGCCCGCGGCCGCGACGACGTCGTCGGGGCTGCCGAGCCCGTCGAGGATGCGGCGGACCGCGGCGGGAGTGTCGGCGGTGGTCGTGGCGCGGCGCCGGTCAATCTCGTTACGCAACTCCGCGACCAGGCGCATCCGTGTGGCCGAGGACAGCTGGCGTTGCTGAGCGACGTCGCCGACGCGGCTCAGATACTCGTAGACGACCTGCTCGCTCTCGATCCCCACGACGCCCCTCCGGGGTGGCTGGCCGATGACCCCGTTGGACGAAGGTACCGTCTCCCGCGCGGTGCCCCGTGCCGTGGTACGGGGCCTGTCGCGACACACACCCGGTACCGTGAATCGGATGAGCAGCGATGAGAAACAGGCGGCCCCGCGTTCGCTCGCGGAAGCGCTCCGCGCGCGCGACGACGCCTCCCTGGCCGCGCTGCTGCGCAGCCGCCCCGACCTCATCACCCCGGTCCCTACCGACCTCACCCAGCTCGCCACCCGCGCCGGGACCCGCGCCTCCGTGGTCCGCGCCCTGGAGCGGCTGGACCGCTTCGCCCAGCAGACGGCCCAGGCCCTCGCGGTGGCCGGCGACCCGGCCACGTACGACGAACTGCTCGGCCTGATGGCCTCCGACGCCCGGGATCCCGTCGTCGCCGCCGCGCTGCCCCGCGCCCTGGGCACCCTGCGCGAGCAGGCCCTCGTCTGGGGCGCCGACGACCGGCTGCGCCTGGTGCGCACGGCCCGCGAGCTGCTCGCGCCGTCGCCTCAGCACCCGTCCCCGACCGGGCTCGGACCGACCGTGCGGGAGGCCACGGCGGGCATGTCACCGGGGCGCATCCAGGAGATCGTGGCGACGGCCGGGCTGCCCTCGACCCACGACTCCGTCTCCGCCGTCGCCGCGCTCACCGGCCTGTTCACCGACCGCGAGCGGATGTCGGAACTGCTCGCCGGGTTGCCCGCCGACTCCCTCGAGGTGCTGGAGCGCCTGGTGTGGGGACCGCCCTACGGCCAGGTCACCGCCGACCCGGCGCCGCGTCTGCGCCGGCTCCTCGACCGCGGGCTGCTGCTGCCCACGGCGCCCGGAACCGTCGTCCTCCCCCGCGAGGCGGCCCTGCACCTGCGCGCGGGCCGCGCCCACCGCGCGCCCGAGCCGGTGCCGCCGGCCGTGGAGGCGGCCGCGACCCACCGTCCTCAGATGGTGGACGCGACGGCCGCCGGACAGGCGTACACCGCCCTGGCCACCGTCGAGGAACTGCTGCGGGACTGGGACGAGGGCGGCCCGGCCGTGCTGCGCGCGGGCGGACTGAGCGTGCGCGACCTCAAGCGCACCGCCGTCGCCCTCGACGTGCCCGAGCCGGTGGCCGCCTTCTGGGTCGAACTCGCCTACGCGGCCGGGCTGATCGCGTCCGACGGCGAGGCGGACGAGCGGTACGCGGCGACCCCGGCCTACGACGAGTGGCTGGAGCGGCCCGCGGCCGAACGCTGGGCCCGCCTCGCGTCGACCTGGCTGGCGGCCACGCGGACCGCGGGACTGGCCGGCGGGCGGGACGCCAAGGACCGGACGCTGTCGGCGCTCGGCCCCGGCCTCGACCGCTCGGCGGCGCCGGAGGTGCGCCACCGGGTGCTCGCCCTGCTCGCCGGGCTGCCGCAAGGAGCCGCACCGGACGCCGAGTCGGTGCTGGCCCGGCTGCGCTGGGAGCACCCGCCGCGCACACCGCGGCAGGAGGACGACCTGCGTGACCGCCTCGCCCGGTGGACGCTGTCCGAGGCGGAACTCCTCGGCGTCACGGGCCGGGGCGCGCTGTCCGCGCACGGGCGTGCGCTGCTCGGCGCGTCCGCACCGGCTCCCGCGGCTCCTTCGGCTCCCTCGGAGACGGAGTCCGCGCCCGGGAGGAGCCCCGCGGGGGAGAGCGGGCACAGGCCCGCCGCACCCGGAAAGGCGGCCACGGACACGGGCGGGACCACACCCGCGAGCCCCGGGGACAAGCTGCCCGTCCACAAGCACCACCGGCCGGACGGAACGCCCGGCACCCCCGCACCCCCGTCCCCGACCACGCCGCTCTCCCCCATCGTTCCCCCCGCCCCCGCCTCCGCCGCCGAACAGGCCGCCGCGGCCCGCCTCCTCGCCCCGCTCCTGCCCGAGCCCCTGGACCACGTCCTGCTCCAGGCGGACCTGACCGCGGTCGCGCCCGGGCCCCTGCGGCGTCCGCTCGCCGAGACGCTGGGCGTGCTCGCGGACGTCGAGTCCAAGGGCGGCGCGACCGTCTACCGGTTCACGCCCGCCTCCGTACGCCGCGCCCTGGACGCCGGCCACACCGCCACCGACCTGCACGCCTTCCTCACCGCGCACTCCCGTACGCCGGTGCCGCAGCCGCTGGCGTACCTGATCGACGACGTGGCCCGCCGGCACGGCCATCTGCGGGTCGGCGCGGCCTCGGCGTACGTGCGCTGCGACGACGACGCGCTGCTGAACGAGATCCTCGCCGACAAGCGGTCCGCCGGGCTGCGCCTGCGCCGCCTCGCGCCGACCGTGCTGGCCGCGCAGGCCGACCCGGCCGCCCTCCTGGAGGGCCTGCGCGCGATGGGCTACGCACCAGCCGCCGAATCCGCGGCGGGCGACGTCCTCGTCACCCGCGCCCACTCCCACCGCACCCCGCCGCGCACCGCCCCCGACCCGGTCCCGGACGGCCCGCCCGCCCCGGACACCACGCTGCTGTCCGCCGCGATCCGCGCGATCCGCGCCGGCGACCTGGCCACCACCGCCCCGCGCAAGCCGACCGCGGCCACGCGGGAGGACGGCGAACTGCCCCGCACCGGCTCCGCCGAGACCCTCGCCACCATGCAGGCCGCCGTCCTCACCGGCGAGGCCCTGTGGATCGGCTACGTCAACGCCGAGGGCACCGCCAGCCAGCGCGTCATCGCGCCGATCCGGGTCGAGGGCGGCTTCGTCACCGCGTACGACCACACCGCGGACGAGGTCCGCACCTACCCGCTGCACCGGGTCACCGGGGTCGCCGAACTCGCGGACGACCCGTCGTGATCTGCCCCGGATAGGGCACACTGGACGTTTGACCACACGGAAAGGGCGCTGCGCGTGAATGGTCCCCTGATCGTCCAGTCGGACAAGACCCTGCTTCTCGAAGTCGACCACGAGCAGGCCGACGACTGCCGTCGGGCCATCGCGCCGTTCGCCGAGCTGGAGCGGGCACCCGAGCACATCCACACCTACCGGGTCACCCCGCTCGGCCTGTGGAACGCGCGCGCCGCCGGGCACGACGCCGAGCAGGTCGTCGACGCCCTCGTGCAGTACAGCCGCTATCCCGTGCCGCACGCGCTGCTCGTCGACATCGCCGAGACGATGGACCGCTACGGCCGGCTGACCCTCTCCAAGCACCCGGCGCACGGCCTGGTCCTGACCACCACCGACCGGCCGGTCCTGGAGGAGGTGCTGAAGTCCAAGCGGATCGCCCCGCTGGTCGGCGCCCGCATCGACCCGGACACCGTGGCCGTGCACCCCTCCGAGCGCGGGCAGATCAAGCAGACCCTGCTGAAGCTGGGCTGGCCCGCCGAGGACCTCGCCGGGTACGTCGACGGCGAGGCGCACCCGATCGAGCTGCGCGAGGACGGCTGGGCGCTGCGGCCCTACCAGAAGCAGGCCGTGGAGAACTTCTGGCACGGCGGGAGCGGGGTCGTCGTCCTGCCCTGCGGGGCCGGCAAGACGCTGGTCGGCGCGGGCTCGATGGCGCAGGCGAAGTCCACGACGCTGATCCTCGTCACGAACACCGTCTCGGCCCGGCAGTGGAAGCACGAGCTGGTGAAGCGGACCTCGCTGACCGAGGACGAGATCGGGGAGTACAGCGGGACCAGGAAGGAGGTCCGCCCGGTCACCATCGCCACCTACCAGGTGCTGACGACCCGGCGGAAGGGGATCTACCCGCACCTGGAGCTGTTCGACTCCCGCGACTGGGGTCTGATCGTCTACGACGAGGTGCACCTGCTGCCCGCGCCGGTCTTCAAGTTCACCGCGGACCTCCAGGCCCGGCGGCGGCTGGGGCTGACCGCGACCCTGGTGCGCGAGGACGGCCGCGAGTCGGACGTGTTCTCCCTGATCGGCCCCAAGCGGTTCGACGCGCCCTGGAAGGAGATCGAGGCGCAGGGCCACATCGCGCCCGCGGACTGCGTCGAGGTCCGGGTGAACCTGACCGAGTCCGAACGGCTGGCGTACGCGACGGCCGAGACGGAGGAGAAGTACCGCTTCTGCGCGACCACCGCGACCAAGCGGAAGGTCACCGAGGCGATCGTCCGCCGCTTCGCCGGGCAGCAGATCCTGGTCATCGGCCAGTACATCGACCAGCTCGACGAGCTGGGCGAGCACCTGGACGCGCCGGTGATCAAGGGCGAGACGTCCAACGCGCAGCGCGAGAAGCTCTTCGACGCCTTCCGCGAGGGCGAGATCAGCGTGCTGGTGGTGTCGAAGGTCGCGAACTTCTCCATCGACCTGCCGGAGGCCACTGTCGCCATCCAGGTCTCGGGCACCTTCGGCTCCCGCCAGGAGGAGGCCCAGCGCCTCGGGCGGGTGCTGCGCCCGAAGGCCGACGGCCACCAGGCCCACTTCTACTCCGTGGTCGCCCGCGACACCATCGACCAGGACTTCGCCGCCCACCGCCAGCGCTTCCTGGCCGAACAGGGCTACGCCTACCGGATCATGGACGCCGACGAACTGCTGGCGGAGGAGGCCTGACCCGCCCGGGTCCGGCCGGACCACTGCCGCAGCGCCACCGCCGCGAGCACCGTCAGCCCCAGCAGGGGGTAGGGCGAGGCCGGCGGCTGCTGCCACCAGGACAGGTGCAGCTCCTGGCCCTTGTTGGGGACCATCCACAGGGTGCGGGCGGTGAACAGGACCGCGGTGGCCGCCGCCCAGGCGCGGCGGCCCTCGGCCAGGAGCACGGCGATCAACGGGACGCACCACACCCAGTGGTGGGACCAGCTGATCGGTGAGACGAGCAGTGCGGTCAGACCGGTCAGCAGCACGCCCCACCGCTCCTGCCGCATCCGGCCCGCGAGCCACAGTCCGGCGGCGGCGACCGCTACGGCGGGCAGGAGCCAGGCGAGGCCGGGCGACGGCTCCCCCAGCAGCCGCGCGACCAGTCCCTGAAGCGACTGGTTGGCGATGATCCACGGTTTGCCGACCCGGTGGGTCTCGAACAGGCGGCGCGTCCAGTAGTCGACGCCGGCCGCGGGCAGGACGAGTGCCCCGACGGCGACCGTCCCCGCGAACCCGGCCACCGCCGCGGCCGCCTCGCGGCGCCGCCCCCGCAGCAGCAGGTACACGATGAAGAGGCCCGGGGTGAGCTTGATGCCGGTCGCGACGCCGATCAGGACGCCCTTGCCGCGGGCACCGGGCGGCCGGGTCAGGTCCCACAGGACCAGGCAGACGATCGCGAGGTTGATCTGCCCGTACACGAAGGTCTGGAAGACGGGTTCGAGCCAGACGGCGAGCGCCGTCGCGGCGCACAGGAGCGGAAGTCCGGCCCGGTGGCCGGCGAGCCGCGCGGAGAGGTGGACGAGCCAGGCGAGCAGAAGCGCGTTGCCCGCGAAGAACGCCGCCTTCAGGGCCGCGGCGGGAAGCCACACCACCGGTACGAACAGCAGGGCCGCGAACGGCGGGTACGTGGCCGGCAGCCGTCCCTGCGTGACCGTGAAGCCGTAGAGATCGCGGCCGTGGACCACCGCCGCGCCCTCGGCCTGGTAGACCACCGCGTCGGGCATCTGCACCCGCTCCACCGCGAACAGCACCGCGAGAGCGGCGAAGGAGACGACGAGGAGGGCCAGGGCGGGCGCTGCGGGTGACCGGAGGGTCACCTTCCGTGCTGTCACGAACCGACCCTAGTCGCTCACTTGTGGCGTACGCCCGCCTCCTCGCCGTACTCGCCGAGGACGACCACGTCGAAGAAGGCGCCCGCGAACACCTTGACGGCGTGCAGGGCGTCGCCCAGCAGGTGACGACGGGGACTGTCCAGGACGGCCGTGGCGCCGGCCGGGCGAGCGGCGTAAGCGGGGTGGATGGTTGCTGCGCTCATGTCTCCATGGTGGATCCGCGGGCACAGGAGCGGCACCGGTCTTCGAGGCCGCCCGTGTGCCCGCGCCCAGGGCACCCCTCCTGCCGGCATGCGGTCGCCGGCAGGAGAGGCACTGGCAGGAGAGGCAGGAGAGGCGCCGGCAAGGGATGCGGCGCTACCGCACGCCCGCCGAGCTCCCCCGCGGATCCCGCGCTGCGGTCACTCGCATCTGCCGGACCAGTGGACAAAACGCTCCACCGGGTCGCCGTCGTGCTCCCACGGCCACGGCACCACCTGGCCGAACACGGCCCGGAAGGCCTGACCGGCCTCGACGGTGCGGCCGGCTCGCGCGAGGGCGTACGCGAGGAGGTTGAGGTCGGCTGTGCGGGCCGCGTGTTGCAGGAACCCCGGCTGGAGCCACTGACCCGCCGCCTGGCCGAGGGCGCGCGCGGCGTGAGGCTGGCTCCAGTAGTGGGGTGCGACGAGCGCCTGCACTCCGCCCTGGTCGAGATTCCGGTGGTACTGCCGGACGGCCGCCGCCAGCGGGAGGCACGCGGGCGGCATCTGCGGGGGCATGATCGCGACGACGTCGTCGATGAACTCCCGCAGCGTCGCGTGACTGCCGCGTTCCTCGGGCGAGAGGTAGCCCAGGATCTGCATGTGGGCTTCACGGTTCCAGGGATCCCGACGCCTGATCTCCTCCCACACCGCGGCCACTTCGGCGGTTTCGCGGCGTTCGACGCGCAGGGCCGCGAGCATGGCGACCCAGGGGGTCGGATCCGCGGGTGAGGCGTCGGCCGCGCGGCGGCAGGTCTCGAGGGTGGCGTCGACGTCGTCGAGTCCGCCCGCGTGTCGGCCCAGCAACACGTCGGCCCATGCGTGCAGGACCAGCGCATCGGTGCTCCGGGGTTGTTTCATACGCCATTTGCGCGCCAGCGCCGGAAAGGCCCCGGCGAGAGTGACGACGCGGTGGCTCCGCCGGTCCCATGCGTCGCCGGTCCGATGCAGCAACTGTTCTACCTGGGAGATGGCGATGTCCTGCGGGCCCAGACTGCGGGAGGAGGACAGGAGATCGAGCATGCGGCCGAGTTCCTCGTCGTCGAGCTGGGGAGCCAGACGGGGAGCCGGTCTCCTTCTCTGCCTCAGGAATGCCATGCGGTAGGTCCTCGTTCGATTCGACGGGTGTACTGGTGCGGCCCGCACCAGCGCGACGTGGAGCCACGCCCGTACCGGGTCCCGGTGGGCGCGAGGCTCCGGATCATGTGCGGCCGCGGGGATGACCCAGGAGCCCGTGAACGCCGGATCACGACGCTTCAGTCGTACGTTCACCTGGCGGCACGGAGACGGCCGGAGAACCTGCTCCGTTGCCCGCGACGGCGGGGACCGGAGCTGCTGCGTCGGACGCGTCTCGCACGGTACGGGCGACGGGAGCCGTCCGTCTGGGCACTCTGGTTCACCTGCCGGAGGAGGGCGATCGTTTCGACTCAAAAGAGATGCCTCATCCTGGGGCACACCCGCCCGCTTGGCAAGCGGTTGTGCACGCATATTCGGCATACGCACGATTACCACGAGCACGGTGCGTGGACGCGCGGGTAAAAATCTCCGAACCCGTCGCCGGTCCTCGTCTAAAATCTTCTCCCTTGCCCGCCTCCCCCACGGAGCGCCGCCGTCCGGACGGAAACCGGTCGGCAGATCCCGCCGTCGCACGGCGCGGCCACACGGCCCGACCACCACGGCACCCGCCTGCCCCATAGGCCTTCCGGAGGCACCCCCTTGTCGCCCTCATCCACGCCCGCCGGCCCCGACCGCCCCGCCGACGACCCCCTCGCCCGCGAGCGCGCCCACCTGTCCGCCTCCCGCGCCGCGCTGCGCGCCATGCGTGAGGACGTGGAGTCGCTCGACATCCGGGACGTCACCGCGAACTGGGTCAACGCCGAGGTCCTCGCCCACCAGATCGACGAGCGCATCAAGGCGCTGGCCGACCTCACCCACACCCCGCTGTTCTTCGGCCGGCTCGACTACCTGCACACCCCGGGCGCGGACCGGGCGGAGGGCGCCGAGGGCGAGCGCTTCTACATCGGGCGGCGGCACGTGCACGACGCCGAGGGCGACCCCATGGTCATCGACTGGCGCGCACCGGTCTCGCAGCCGTTCTACCGGGCCGCCAAGAAGGACCCGATGGACGTCGCGCTGCGCCGCCGCTTCGGCTACACCGGCGGCGACCTCACGGCGTACGAGGACGAGCACCTGTCCGACCCGGCTGAGCCGTCGGGGGCAGCCACCACCAGCAAGCTGCTCCAGCAGGAGATCGAACGCCCGCGCGTGGGCCCGATGCGCGACATCGTGGCGACCATCCAGCCCGAGCAGGACGAGATCGTGCGGTCCGGACTGTCCGGCAGCGTCTGCGTCCAGGGCGGCCCCGGCACCGGAAAGACCGCGGTGGGTCTGCACCGGGTCGCCTACCTCCTCTACGCCCACCGCGAGCGGCTGGCCCGCACCGGCACCCTGGTGATCGGACCGAACCGGTCCTTCCTGCACTACATCGAGCAAGTGCTGCCCGCACTCGGCGAGTTGACCGTCGAGCAGGCCACCGTCGACGATCTCGTGGCGCATGTGGAGGTGCGGGGCGCGGACGACGCGGCGACCGCGATCGTCAAGGGCGACGCCCGCATGGCCGAGGTGCTCCGCAGGGCCCTGTACTCCCATGTCACGATGCCCACCGAACCGGTCGTGGTGGTGCGCGGCTCGCGGCGCTGGCGCGTTCCCGCATACGAACTGGAGGACATCGTCCGCGAGTTGCTGGACCGCGGCATCCGCTACGGCGCCGCCCGCGAGGCCCTGCCGCAGCGGATCGCGCACGCCGTGCTGGTGCAGATGGAGCGGGCGGGCGAGGCCCCCGACGACCGCGTGCAGGACGCGGTGGCCCGCAACACGGCGGTCAAGGCGGCGGTCAAGGCGGTCTGGCCCGCGGTCGACCCGGCGAAACTGGTGCTGCGACTGCTGACGGACGCGGACTTCCTCGCGGAGCACGCGGACGGGATCCTCACCGAGGAGGAGCGCAAGACGCTGCTGTGGGCCAGGCCCGTACGGTCGGTGAAGTCGGCCCGGTGGTCCGCCGCCGACGCCGTGCTGATCGACGAGACCGCCGACCTGGTGGAGCGCACCCACTCCCTCGGGCACGTCGTCCTGGACGAGGCGCAGGACCTCTCCCCCATGCAGTACCGGGCGGTCGGCCGGCGCTGCACCACCGGCTCCGCGACCGTCCTCGGCGACCTGGCCCAGGGCACCACGCCGTGGGCCACCCGCACCTGGGAGGAGGCCCTGGCCCACCTCGGCAAGTCCGACGGCCTGATCGAGGAGCTGACGGCGGGTTTCCGCGTCCCGACGGACGTGATCACGTACGCCTCCCGGCTGCTGCCGCACATCGCCCCCGGGCTCGCCCCCGTCGCGTCGGTGCGTGAGAATCCCGGCCTCTTCAAGATCCGCCCCGCCGCCGGGGACGCCGACGTGGTCACCGCCTGCGAGGAGTCGCTGCGCAACGAGGGCTCGGTCGGCCTGATCGCCGCCGACGCCCGCGTCCCGGCCCTGGCCGAGGCGCTGGCGGCGGCCGGTCTGCCGTACCTGGCCCCCGGCGAGGAGACGACGGCCGAGACCCGCCTCGCTCTGGTCCCGGCCTCGCTGGCCAAGGGCCTGGAGTACGACTACGTCGTCCTCGACGAGCCGCAGGCCGTCGTCGACGGCGAACCCGACGAACGCACCGGCCTGCGCCGCCTGTACGTGGCCCTGACCCGAGCGGTGTCAGGCCTGCTCGTCACCCACACCGCCCCCCTCCCACCTCAACTGTCCTGACCCACACCCCCTTGATGCGACGCCGAGTCGCCGGGGGCGGGGGCGACGGGGCCGGGCGCGGCGGGACCGGGCTCCGCGGGGCCGGGGACGGCAGGACTGGGCTCGACAGGGCCGGGCCCACCGGGGCCGGGCGCGGCGGGACCGGGCTCGGCAGGGTTCGGGGGCGGCGGCACGTACGGTCCGTGTGCTCCCAGCACCTGCGGGTACGGCCCGTTCGGGCCCGGCGGTGACGCGTACGGCCCATGCGCGCCCGGCGGCGGCGCGTACGGCCCATACGCGCCGGACGGCTGCGGGTACGTCCCATACCCACCCGGGGCCTGCGGGTACGCCCCGTACGCACCCGGCGCCTGCGGGTACGCCGCGTACGCACCCGGCGCCTGCGGGTACGGCCAGTACGCGCCCTGGGGCGGTGTGTACGGCAGGAGGCGGGGCGGGACCGGCTCGGGGACCGGGCCGGACAGGTACTGCGGACGGCGGCGCCGTGCCAGCCACAGCACGAGCGCGGCGAAGAGCAGCACCGAGAACATGTCGGCGACGGCCAGGTGCCAAGGGGCGTCCGCCGCCGTCTCGTCGGACGCCAGTCCGTCCACGACCGCGGCGGACAGACCGAAGGCCAGCAGGTTGTTCAGCGCGTGCAGGGCGACGGACGCCTCCAGGCCGCCCGTTCGGACGGTCAGCCACCCCGCCGTCAGGCCGAAGACCAGAAGATCGGCGAAGCCCCAGGGCGTGCCCCAGCCGTGCGCGGCCGCGAAGAGCACCGCCTGCGGCAGCACCGCGAGCCACGGGGAACGCAGGTAGGCCCCGGCCGCCTGGAACAGCCAGCCTCGGAACAGGTACTCCTCCGCCGCCGACTGCAACGGCACGAGGAGGACCAGCATGGCCAGGGAGACGAGGAACGTCTGCCACCCCACCCACACGTCGGCCCCTCCGGCACCGTCGCCCTGGTCGTCCGGCAGGAAGATCGCGACGACCGGCAACAGCAGCAGGGGCGGTACGGCCGCCAGCAGGCACCGGGCCAGCCATCGCCAACGCGGCCGGCCGGTGACGGAGGCGACCGTTCCGGCCGGCCGCCGTCCCACCCAGCGCACGGCCAGCAGGACCAGCGGCAAGGTCAGGGCTATGGCCGTCAGATCCAGCGCCGTTCCGAGGACCGGACCGAAGTCCAGGTCGCCGTCCGGCAGTTCCCGGTAGCCGGCGACCCTTCCGAGAATGTCGGTGAGGACGTACAGGAAGATGCCGCTCAGGAGCCACCCGAAGAACAGCAGCAGCGTGCCGAGCAGCGGCCGCCACCAGCGGTAGTGAGGCGAGTACCGGGCCATGCGGTGATAGGGAAGCCCGCTGGGGGCGGGAGACGTTGCTGTCATGAACGACATCGTGCCCGGACGGAATGGGCCAGGCGTACGAATTACCCGGCCGCGGACCCACTCCACCCCGATCGGGCACCGTGCGCGGTCTCAGCCCGTGGGCTGTCGGACCGCCGCCCCGTCCAGCACCGCGCGCCACTGGGCGACCGCCTCGACGGAGACCGGACCGTCCCAGCCGCCGGGGCGGGCCGCACCGCCGATGTGGAAGGCGTCGATCCGGGCGGCGAGCAGCGCGGGCACGTGGTCCAGCCGCAGACCGCCGCCGACCATGATCTGCTGCTCGTAGCCCGGCTCGCCGCCGCGCGCGGCCTCCGCGACCAGCGTGGGCAGCCCGTCGTCCACGCCCGAGGCGGCACCCGCCGTCAGATACGTGTCGAGCCCCGGCAGCCCGTCCAGCCGACGGCGCAGCGTGTCCCGGTCGCCGGCCCGGTCGATCGCCCGGTGGAAGGTCCAGCGGCAGCCGTCCAGCTCGCCGACGACCCGCTCCACGGCGGCCAGGTCGACCCCGCCCCGCGCATCGAGGAACCCGAGCACGAACTCCTCGGCGCCGGCCGCCCGCAGCTCGCCCGCGACCCCCACCAGCCGGTCCAGCCCCTGGGCACCCCCCGCGCCGAACCCGTCCGCGAGCCGCAGCATCACGCGCAGCGGAATGTCCACGGCGGCGCGGATCCCGGCGACGGTACGGGCCGGCGGGGTGAGCCCGTCGGCCGCCATGTCGGTGACCAGCTCGAGGCGGTCCGCGCCTCCGGCCTGAGCGGCGACCGCGTCCTCGACGTCGAGGGCGATCACCTCCAGGACTGCACGCATGCTCATAGGAGCCCTTCCCTCGGTTTCCCTGAAGCGGACAGGTCTAGACAGGTCTAGTCCAATATCAGGGTACGCCGGTCGGGTGACCAGCGACCGGGAACCGGCCACCCGGGCCTGTTCAGCTCGCCGCACCGGCGCGCTCGGGGGCGCGCTCGTAGCGGCTGGGGAAGGGGAAGTAGCTTTCGAGGAAGGCGTGGAGCGTCCTCGCCACCTCCTCGTGCCGGTCCTCCGGGGTGTTGACGTCGTTGAGGCAGAAGAAGTCGAAGCGGCGGGTCCGAGCGAGTTCCTCCAGCTTCTCGGCGGCATCCGGCCCCGCGACGTCGACGTACCGCAGCTTGTACGTGTCGGGGACTCCCCGGCCCGTGAGGTACGCGTAGTGGTGGTGCAGGGACGCGCCCATCGCGATGTCGGTCACGGCCCGGAAGCGGGACCGGCTGGTCCGTGCCACCTCCTCCGCGAACCTCTCCTCGACCTCCTCCATGACCGCCCGTATCTGGGGATGCGGGGTGTGCATGAACTTGTTGGTGGTGAAGCGCCCGTGCGTCTCCAGCAGCAGGCGACGCACGTTCTTGCCGGCGGAGTTGGGTGCGGGCTCGTCGGGATGGGGCTCTCCGAGACCCAGCTGGAAGGGCGAGAACGGCAGCTTCGCGATGCCGTTCCCGTGGAAGAAGTGGCCCGCGGTGACCGGTCGCCCCAGGAAGACGTCGTCGTTGAGGTACAGGTACCGGTCGGTTATGCCCGGTATGTGGTGCAGCTGCGTGCCGATCGCGTGCGAGTTGAAGACCGGCAGCGCGTCGGGGTCGGCGAAGATCTCCTTGTGGTCCACCACCTGGATGCCCGGGGCGTGCGGGTTCAGCCAGGCCGGGCACTGGCCGTCGGTGACGACGTAGATCTTGCGCACGAAGGGCGCGTACATCTCCAGCGACCTGAGCGAGTACTTCAGTTCGTCGTGACTGGCGTAGCGGGAGGCGCCGGCCTCCCGGGTGCGGGTCCGCTGGGCGCCCGTACGGTACGAGTCCCGCCTGGCCCGCAGTTCGGGGTCGTCGCCGTCCACCCAGGTGTAGACGACGTCCACGGGGAAGTCGACGGTGTCCACCCGGGCCCTGAAGAGGTCGGAGTAGGTGGGGTACTCGCGTCCGCGCACCGCACGCACCGCGGGAACGCGTGCCGCACGGGGCAGCACGTCCGTCACGGCGTTCAGCCGCGGGGCGACCAGCGCGTCGGCCAGGACGTCCGGCGGGGGCTGGGTCCGCAGCGTGGCGGCCCGCTCGGTGTCCGCGACGTCGGCGCCGTCACGCCAGAACTCCACGTCGCAGCCGTACTCCAGATCGGCGAGCAGTTGGCCGTCGGGGCCGAGCAGCAACTCCCCGAAGCGGATGACGCCCTGCCGCTTGAGCTCCTTCGGCAGCGCTCCCTCGGCATAGAGGGCCGCGTCCCGCGGAAGCGGATCCGGGCCGGCCTTCGTCGCGTACAGAGCGGTGGAGCCGTACAGCTCGCGCAGCGCGTCCAGCAGCGGCTTGCGGTCCGCGTACCGGACGCCGACGACGTGCCGCTGGGGGGAGCGCCCCGGCAGGAGGAAGTAGTCGATTCCGGCGTGCGCCAGAGCGTCGGCCACGAGTTCCAGGTTCCGTGCCGACGCGTCGGCGGAGGCGAGGTCGTCCACGCGGCGGCCGTAGTAGGTGTGCCCGTCGACGAGCACCTCGCGTATGGACCGGTCGGACTCCAGAAGGGCGGCCCGCCGGGCGGCCTTCCGTTCCTCCCGCTTCCTTTCCGCCGCGGCGGCCTCGGCGGCCCGGCGCTCCCGCTCGCGCTCTTCGCGCTTGCTTCGTGGCAGCAGACGCTCACCGGAGTTCTTGACGCGGGTCAGCATGAAGGACGTCGGACCTTTCCACGAGTGTTTCGGCGTGTGACGGATCTCAGACACGAGTTCCGCTCCGACTCGGCACCTTCAGCACCCTATCCGGCACCCCATTCGGCATTCGTATGGACATTCGCAGGAGCGCCTGTGGGAGCGCCTACGGGTACGGACCTCACCTTCGAAGTGGTGTGAGACACACCTCGGCGGCGCGGGGACAATGAACGCATGGCCGATCCCGACGCCCTGCGCTCCCGCTGGACCCGTACCCTCGAAGGTGCCCGGGGTCCCGGCGGTGGCCCCGATCCCGTGCCGTACGCCGACAACCTGCTCACGCGCTGGCAGGAGCCGCAGCGGCACTACCACACGCTCACCCATCTGACCGCGGTCCTGGACCGCGTCGACGTGCTCGAGGAGTACGCCGACGATCCGGACGTGGTGCGACTGGCGGCCTGGTTCCACGACGCCGTCTACCTGCCCGAACGCTCCGAGAACGAGGAGCGCTCGGCCCGGCTGGCCGAGCGGGCGCTCCCCGAGGCCGGGGTGCCGCAGGCGAAGACCGCCGAGGCCGCCCGGCTGGTCCGCCTCACCGTCTCCCACGACCCGGCCGACGACGACCGCGACGGCCAGGTGCTGTGCGACGCCGACCTGGCGGTCCTCGCCGAGTCTCCCTCGGCGTACGCCGCCTACGCGGCCGGGGTCCGCGAGGAGTACCACTTCGTCCCGAGCGACACCTTCCGCGAGGGCCGTGCCACCGTGCTGCGGCAGCTCCTCGCCCTGCCCCGCCTGTTCCGCACCCCGTACGGGGCGGAGCACTGGGAGGCGACGGCCCGCTACAACGTCACCTCCGAGCTGGAAATGCTGTCGCTCTGAGGACCCCGCCGCGCCTACCCTGCGCCGTATGCGTACATGGGGCGGGGAACAGGTGGAGCAGGCCGTCGCGGGCGCCGTGGCGCTGCTGAGGACGGCGACGGACCGGGACTGGGACGGGGTGGGGGCCGGGCGGCTGGACTGGAGCTGCCGGCGCACGGCCGAGCACGTCGCGGGCGATCTCGTCGCCTACGCCGGGCAGTTGGCCGGGCGGGCGCAGAGCGCCTACGTCCCCTTCGAGATCACCCTCGACGAGGGCACCGGGAACGCGGACGTCCTGGACGTGATCGAGACGACCGGCGCCCTGCTGGCCGCCGCCGTCCGCACCGCCCCGCCCGGGGTCCGGGCCTTCCACCCGTACCCCTTCCGCAGCGCGAACCGCGAGGGCTTCGCCGCGATGGGAGTCACCGAGGTTCTGCTGCACACGCACGACATCGCGGAGGGTCTGGGCCTGACGTACGAGCCGCCCGCCGAGCTGTGCGAGGACGTGCTGGCCCGGCTCTTCCCGCACGTCCAGCCGGGCTCCGCGCCCTGGCCGACGCTGCTGTGGGCCACCGGCCGCGGCGACCTTTCCGGGCGGCCGCCGGTCACCGAGTGGCACTGGAGCAACCCGCCGGCCGTCCCCGCCGACCGGCTCACCCTGGAGGGTGTCACCCCCGCCGCCGCCCGCGATCTGCACGCCGGCGGTGACGGCGGGTTCCAGTGGGTCGAGGACGGGCCCTACGAGAGCACGCGGGACGCCGCCGGGATGACCGTGAAGGCGTACGAGGCCGGGGTGAACCGGCCCGAGTGGGGGATGTTCGTGCTGGTGCGGCAGGAGGACGGCCGCGCGGTCGGCGGCATGGGCTTCCACGGCATGCCCGACGAGGAGGGGCGCGCGGAGGTCGGGTACGACCTCGCCGTGTCCGCCCGCGGCCACGGCTACGCGACCGAGGCGCTGCGCGCGCTGTCGGCCTGGGCGCTGGCCCGCGGCGACGCACGGATGCTGATCGCGTCCGTGGACCGGCACAACGTTCCCTCCCAACGCGTGGTCAGCCGCGCCGGTTTCGTCGCCGTGCGTGAGGACCAGGAGGAGATCTCCTACGAACTTCGGCCCTGAACACGGTGCTTGGGGCGCCGCAACCCGGCCGCGTACAGCAGCCGCACCACCTCGCGGCTGCTGACCTCGACCGCCCCGGCCGCCACCGCGTCGGCGTACCGGTGGGAGGGCAGGTCGTAGTGGTCCCGCTCGAAGGCCCGGCGGGGCACCCCCAACCCCTCGGCGAAGATGTGCAGTTCGTCGTACGAGACGTCGCTGACCAGGTGTGACCACATGCGGCCGTGGCCCGGCCAGGACGGCGGGTCGATGTAGAGGGTCACGGCGCGACCGCCCGGCGCGGCGCCGTCACGACGTCGTGCTCCGGCCGGTCGCCTCCGCCAGCGCGCCCACCGGCGCCACCTTCACCCCCGCCTTGGAGCACACCCAGTGCGGGTCCGGCCCGAGTTCCGGCTCGACGTCCAGCGCGTGCGGGTCGCCGTAGCCGCACACCGGGCACAGCGGCCAGCGGCCGTACCGCTCCAGGAGCGCGTCCTGGACGTCCTGCGCGACCAGGCCCGCCACGTACTGCGCGCCTTCCGGCCACTGCTCCACCCACCAGCGGCGCTGGACGACGGAGTCCTCCACGAGCGAGACCACGTCCGCGTCGGCGACCTCGCCGGCGACCAGGTCGGCGAGCACCAGGGCGCGGGCGGCGTGCAGGGCCTGCTCCAGGGGGGTGATGGGTTCCATGTCCCCCATTGTCACCCGGAAGTCACGGACCGGACACCGGTGACGGATCACGCGGGCGGGCAGAGGCCGCCACCGGAGCCGAGGAATCCACCGCTGTAAAGGATTTCTTGACACGCCCCTGAGCGTAAAGGCATCCTTTACATGTGACCGATTCCCTGCCCCTCACGTCCCTCAGCGCCCGGCTGGCCGAGCACGCCTCGACCCTGGCCTCCGCGGTGGGCAGCCCGTTGGCCCCGCCGGCCTACCTCGACCTGGTCCGGCACGCGCGGGACGTCGACACCCTGGCCGAACAGGTGCTCAAGCTCTGCGTGCAGCAGTGCCGGGACGCGGGCCACACCTGGCAGGAGGTCGGGGACCTGCTCGGAGTCACCCGCCAGGCCGCCTTCCAGCGGTTCGGCAAGCCCATCGACCCCCGAACGGGAGAACCCATGGACAAGACAGTGCGCATGCCCGACGCCGCCGAGCGCGCCCTCGCGATCGTCACGGCCGTCCTCGAAGGCCGCATGGACGACGCCAGGCCGTCCTTCAACGCCGAGGTCCTGGCCGCCTTCACCGACGAGGTGCGGGGCGACGCCCTGGCGGCCGTCGCCGGCCTCGTCGGCGCCTTCGAGGGCTTCGGCGAGGGCGAGCCGTTCGTCCGGCGCGTCGGCGACCACACCGTGGTCGACATCCCGCTGCGCTACGAGGCCGGTGAGATGAAGGCCCGGGTCGCCTTCGACACCGACGAGAAGGTCGGCGGCCTCTTCATCCTCCCGCCCGAGACACCGTGACCCGGCCGCTCCGGCCCCCCTTCAGAGAGTGCGTCCCGTGACTGCTTCCTCCCTCCACTCCTCGGACATCCCCTGGGCCGCGGTCGCGCCCCTGCTGGTCGCCGAGCTCGCCCTGCTCGTCTACTGCCTCGTCGACGTGGCGCGGCACCGAAGCACCCGTCACCTGCCCCGCTGGGCCTGGGTGCTGATATGCCTGTTCGTGAACCCCGTGGGCCCGATCGCCTACCTCGTGGCGGGGCGGAGCGAGGACCGATGAGCGGGTCGGCCGTGGTGACCGAGGGCCTGGTGCGCGACTACGGGCACGGGGCGGGGCTGCACGGCGTGGACCTGGAGGTGCCGCGCGGCGGTGTCTACGGCCTGGTGGGCCCGAACGGCGCCGGGAAGACGACGCTCCTGTCGATCGTGGCCGGTCTGCGCCGCTTCGACGCGGGCGCGGTACGGCTGTCGGTCGACACGGGACGGATCGGGGTCTGCCCGGACACCCCCGAGTTCGAACCCTGGCTCACCGCGGCGGAGGTGGTGCGCCAGTCCCGCGGTCTGGCCGCGCGCGGCGAGCGCCGGCGCCGCGGCGGAACCGCGCACGACACCGACGGAACGGCGCACGACACCGGCGGGACCGCCCCCGACCCGGTCGCGGCCGTACTCGCCGAGGTCGGCTTGACCGAGGCGGCCGATCGGCGCACGGGCGGCTTCTCCCGCGGCATGAAGCAACGGCTGGGCCTCGCGGTGGCGTTGGCGCTGGACCCCGAGCTGCTGATCCTCGACGAACCGTCCAGCGCGCTCGACCCGTCCGGGCGGGCGGAGGTGCTGTCCCTGGTCGCCGGGCTCGGCAGGACCCGCACCGTGATCTTCTCCAGCCATGTCCTGGCGGACGTCCAGCGGGTCGCCGACACGGTGGGCGTGCTCGACCGGGGCAGGCTCCTGTTCCAGGGACCGGTCCGCGATCTGATCGACCGGTTCCTCCGGCCGGCCTGGGAGGTGCGCCTGCGCGCGGGCGGCGAGCAGCCGCTGGCCGAGCTGCTGCGGCGGCAGGAGTGGGTCACCTCGGTGGCGGTGGGCTCCGACGGATCCGTGCGCGTCGAAGCGTCGAGCACGGAGGTCGGTGAGCGCCGGCTGCCGCAGGCGATCGCCGCGGCGGGCGCCGCGCTGATCAGCCTGCGCCCGGTCGACGCCGACCTGGAGGCCGCGTTCCTGGCACTGACCGGCGGACGGCACGGTCAGGAAGATCAGGAAGCAGAGCCCGGCGAGCACGGGGAGCACAGGGAGCACGGACAGCGGGAAGCGGATCGGACGGGTGCGGCGTGAACGAACTCTCACTGTGGCGGGTGGAGTGGCTCCGGCTGCTGCGCACCAAGCGGCTGATCGCGCTGCTGAGCGTCTTCGTGGTCTTCGGCTTCGCCGGGCCCCTGCTCGCCCGGTACTCAGGCCAGTTGCTGGACCACGCCGGAGGTTCGGCCCAGCGGGTGAAGATCGTCTTTCCGCCCCCGGTCCCGGCGGACGGCGTGTCCCAGTACGTGAGCAACGCGCTCGGGATCGGCCTCATCGTGACGGTCGTCGTGGCGGCGTACGCGTGCTCGATCGACGCCAAGCCCGCGCTGGCGGTCTTCTACCGGACGCGCGCCCGGCGCTTCGGCGACCTGCTGGTGCCGAGGTTCGCGGTCAGCGCCGCCGGGGCCGTGGGCGGCTACCTGGCCGGGCTGCTCGCCGCCTGGTACGAGACGGCCGTCCTGCTGGGGAATCCCGGTACGGCGGCCATGGGCGAGACCGCGCTCGCCGGCTCGGTGTACCTGGTGTTCGCCGTGGCGGTCACCGCGCTGGCCGCGACCCTGGCGCGCAGCACGCTCGGCACCGTCGGGTACGCGCTGCTCGTGCTGTTCACGCTCCCGCTGCTCGGGGCGCTGCCGCGGGTGTCGCGCTGGCTCCCGACCGAGCTGACGAAGGCGCCGGACGCGTTCCTGCGGCACACGGCGGCCGACCACGCGCAGCGGGCCCTGGCCGTCGCCGCGCTGCTCACGCTCGGCTGCGTGGCGGCGGCGATCCTGCGGGGCGCGCGCAAGGAGGTGCGCTGACGTCCGCGCCGGGGCCACGGGGCCTCGGCGCGCGGCCTTGACCACGCGACCGTACGGAAAATACCTTTCACAGTGTGACCCAGGACGTGAAGGAAATTTTCGCAGGCGTGGGCACTCCGGGCCTCACGCCCCCCGCACCCGCCGCCCTCGCGGCCAAGGTACGCACGCTCGCGCCCTCGATGACCCGCTCCATGCAGCGGGTCGCCGAGGCCGTCGCCGGCGACCCGGCCGGCTGCGCGGCCCTCACCGTCACCGGCCTCGCCGAACTCACCGGCACCAGCGAGGCGACCGTCGTACGCACCGCCCGCCTGCTGGGCTATCCGGGTTACCGGGACCTGCGGCTGGCCCTCGCGGGCCTGGCCGCCCAGCAGCAGTCGGGGCGCGCGCCCGCCATCACGACCGACATCGCGGTGGACGACCCCATCGCCGACGTGGTCGCCAAACTCGCCTACGACGAGCAGCAGACCCTGGCCGACACCGCGGCCGGTCTCGACACCATCCAGCTCGGCGCGGCCGTCACCGCGCTGGCCGCCGCCCGCCGCACCGACGTCTACGGCATCGGCGCCTCCGGTCTGGTCGCCCAGGACCTCACGCAGAAGCTGCTGCGCATAGGACTGGTGGCGCACGCCCACAGCGACCCGCACCTCGCCGTCACCAACGCGGTGCAACTGCGCGCCGGGGACGTGGCGATCGCCATCACCCACTCGGGTTCCACCGGGGACGTGATCGAGCCGCTGCGGGTGGCCTTCGAGCGCGGCGCGACCACCATCGCCGTCACCGGCCGGCCCACCGCGCCCGTCACGCAGTACGCCGACCACGTCCTGACCACCTCGACGGCCCGCGAGAGCGAGCTGCGCCCGGCGGCGATGTCCTCCCGGACCAGCCAACTGCTCGTGGTGGACTGCCTGTTCGTCGGAGTGGCGCAGCGGACGTACGAGACGGCGGCGCCCGCGCTCGCCGCGTCCTACGAGGCACTCGCCCACCGGCACAGCCCACGGGGCGGAACCCGGCGCTCGTAGCACCCGCAGCCGAGAACCGCACAAGCCCGAACAAGCCCGGACCCGCACGGTCAGCCGTACCGCAACGCACGGAGAGAGCCGCCCCCTCATGACCTCCACGCCCCACTACCGCGAACTGCGCGCCGAGTTGGAGTCCCTGACGACCGAGGCGTTCCGCCCCGAGCTGGCGGAGATCGACCGGCTGCCGACGCTCGAGATCGCCCGGCTGATGAACGCCGAGGACACCACCGTGCCCGCCGCCGTGGCCGCGCGGCTGCCGCAGATCGCCGCCGCGATCGACGCGGTGGCGGAGCGGATGGCGCGCGGCGGCCGGCTGGTCTACGCCGGCGCGGGCACCGCCGGACGGCTGGGCGTCCTGGACGCCTCCGAGTGCCCGCCGACCTTCAACACGCGCCCCTCCCAGGTCGTCGGGCTGATCGCGGGGGGCCCGCCGGCCATGGTGACCTCCGTCGAGGGCGCCGAGGACTCCAAGGAACTGGCGGCCGAGGCGCTCGACGCACTCGGCCTCACGCCGGACGACACGGTGGTGGGCGTCTCCGCCTCCGGCCGCACCCCCTACGCCATCGGCGCGGTGGAGCACGCCCGCGCCCGGGGCGCCCTGACCATCGGCCTGTCCTGCAACGCGAACAGCGCGCTGGCGGCCGCCGCCGAGCACGGCATCGAGGTCGTCGTCGGCCCCGAGCTGCTCACCGGCTCCACCCGCCTGAAGGCCGGCACGGCGCAGAAACTGGTCCTCAACATGATCTCGACGATCACGATGATCCGGCTGGGCAAGACCTACGGAAACCTGATGGTCGACGTACGGGCCTCCAACGACAAGCTCCGTGCCCGCTCCCGCCGCATCGTCGCCCTGGCCACGGGCGCGGCGGACGACGAGATCGAACGGGCCCTGACGGCCGCGGACGGCGAGGTGAAGACCGCGATCCTCACCCTCCTCGCCGATGTCGACGGCCCGACGGCGACCCACCTCCTGGAACAGTCCGACGGCCACCTGCGCGTGGCTCTGGATCATGCCCGGGGCTGAGGCCCACGGGCGGCAGCGCGGCGGCGGGAGAGCGGTGGCGGGCGGGTGCGGGCGGGCCGGGGGCTCCCGTACCGGCCGGGGCGTCCTACTCTGGAGGACACCATGAACCACGCCCAGCTCACCGCCCTCGGGCGGGCCCTGCGTCTGCTCGGCGAGCATGGCGAGGCGCTCTCGACCCAGACGCCCGACGCCAGGCTGCACGAGGTGAAGGCGGACCTCCGGCGCGCTCTCGACCTGCTGGACGAGACCGTCACGACGGCCGCGCCCGCCACCCGCTGCCCCGAGCATCCGAACGGGCCCGTCGACGAGAGCGCGCCCGACCTCTGTCTGCTGTGCGAGACCCGGCGCCGGGCCGCCCGCCGCTCGGAGGTCGACGGGGCGTACGCGTCGTACGCGCGCCGCGCCGCCGAGGCCACCGCCCCCGCCCCGTCCCGCTACGGCGTCCGCGAGGACCGGCCGCAGCCCCAGCAGCGCTGGCTGCCGGAGCTGTGGAACGGGCGGGAGTGGCAGCTGTGCGGGACCCCGCGCCGGGACCGGCGCGAGGCCGAGCTGTTCATCACAGCCCAGCGCCGGGCACCGCGCGCCGCGCCCGCCTACCGGCTCGTGCACGAGTTCACCGACTACGAGGTGGTGCGGATCTGGGGCCATCCCGTGCGGACCGACATCGAACCCATGGGCAACCCGCCCATGGGCAACCCGCCCCTGGGCAACCCGCCCCTGGGCAATCCGCCCCCGGGCAACCCGTAGGGCCTACGGGACCTTCGCCCCGGCGGGCGCGGGCTCACCGGCCGCCGCCGGCTCCCCCGGCGCCGCGGTGCGGCGGCGCGGGATGAAGGACGCGACCAGGAAGCCGAGCAGGGCGGCGCCGCCGCCGACGGCGAGGACCGTGCGGAAGCCGTTCTCGGAGGGCAGCGCGTAGGGCCCGAACGCGGTGGTCATATGGGCCAGGACCACACCCGCCACCGCGCTGGCGACCGACGTGCCGATCGAGCGCATCAGGGTGTTGAGGCTGTTCGCGGCGCCCGTCTCGGACGCGGGGACGGCGCTCATGATGAGCGCGGGCATCGAGCCGTAGGTGAAGCCGATGCCGGCGCCGATCACGCAGGACGTCAGGACGAAGTGCCAGACCTGGCTCATCAGGACGATGTTGAGGCCGTAGCCGGCGGCCACGATCAGCGCGCCGATCATCAGCGTCACCTTGGGACCCCTGCTCCGCGAGACGATCGCCGACACCGGCGCGACGGCCATCATCACCAGGCCGGAGGGTGCCATGACCAGGCCGGAGGCGAGGAGCGACCTGCCGAGGCCGTAGCCGGTCTGCTCGGGCAGTTGCAGCAGCTGCGGGATGACCAGGGACATCGAGAACATCGCGAAGCCGATGGCCACCGAGGCGAGGTTGGTCACCAGCACCTGGCGGCGGGCCGTGGTGCGCAGGTCCACCAGGGGCGCCTCGACGCGCAGTTCGAACAGGCCCCAGGCGACCAGGACCACGACCGCCGCCGCGAACAGGCCCAGGGTCGTGCCGCTGGCCCAGCCCCAGTCGGCACCCTTGGAGATCGCCAGCAGCAGGCAGACCAGGCCCACCGCCATCCCGATCGCGCCGGGAAGGTCGAAGCGGCCACCGGTGCGCACCGCCGACTCGGGCACCAGGCCCAGCACCAGCGCCGCCGCCACGACACCGAGGCCGGCCGAGACCCAGAACAGCATGTGCCAGTTGAGGTTCTCGGCGATCAGGGCGGCGGCGGGCAGCCCGAGGGCGCCGCCGACGCCGAGCGAGGCGCTGATCATCGCGGTCGCCGAACCGAGCCGCTCGGCGGGCAGTTCGTCGCGCATGATGCTGATGCCGAGCGGGATGACACCGGAGGCGAGGCCCTGGAGGGCGCGGCCGACGATCATCGGCGTCAGGGAGTCGCTCAGCGCGGCCGTGATTGAGCCGACCACCAGCATGGCCAGGCTCAGCAGCAGCATGCGGCGCTTGCCGTACATGTCGCCGAGGCGGCCCATGACCGGAGTGGCCACGGCCGCGGCGAGCAGCGTGGCGGTGACGGCCCAGACGGTGTCCGACGCCGAGGCGTGCAGGAGCCGGGGCAGCTCGGGAATGATCGGGATCACCAGGGTCTGCATCAGCGAGACCACGATGCCGCCGAAGGCGAGTACGGCCACGACGGCGTTGGGCCGGGGCGCGGATTGCCCGGCCGTGGCGGGCCGGGCGAGTGCGTCGGACATGAAGGAAGGTCTCCGTCGGAGAGCGGGTGTACTTGACTCAGGCAACTTTAATTCAAATTGATTGACTTAAGCAAACTAAATCAAGCCAGAGAGCCCCTCCAGGCGAAGACCGCACGGGCAGCCGGGCCGAGCCCCTGGGGGCCCGGCCCGGCTCAGCCCAGCGGCTCAGCTCAGCGTCTTCAGCGCCTCCGCGTCGTACGGCTTCAGCTCGTCGAAGCGTCCGCCGAGGACCTTCGCCGCCCACTCGGGGTCCTGGAGCAGCGCGCGGCCCACGGCGACCAGGTCGAACTCGTCGCGCTCCAGCCGGTCCAGCAGGTTGTCGAGGCTGCCGACCGCCGCGCCCTCGCCCTGGAACGCCTTGATGAAGTCGCCGTCCAGGCCGACCGAGCCGACGCTGATGACCTGCTTGCCGGTCAGCTTCTTCGTCCAGCCCGCCAGGTTGAGGTCCGAGCCCTCGAACTCCGGCAGCCAGTAGCGGCGCGTGGAGGCGTGGAAGACGTCGACACCGGCCGCCGCGAGCGGGGACAGGATCGCCTCCAGCTCCTCCGGCGTCTCGGCCAGCCGGGCGTCGTAGGCCCCCGACTTCCACTGGGAGTACCGGAAGACGACCGGGAACTCGGGCGAGACGGACGCGCGCACCGCGGCCACGATCTCCGCCGCGAACTTCGTACGGGCCACCGGATCGCCGCCGTAGGCGTCGGCGCGGCGGTTGGTGCCGGCCCAGAGGAACTGGTCGAGCAGGTAGCCGTGGGCGCCGTGCAGCTCCACGCCGTCGAAGCCGATGCGCTCCGCGGCGCCGGCCGCCTCGGCGAACGCGCCGATGACATCGTCCAGGTCGGCCCGGGTCATCGCCCTGCCGGTGCCCTCGGTGCCGTCGAGGCGCAGCCCGGAGGGGCCGACCGCGGGCGCGTCCGGGAACGGCGCCTGCCCCTGCTCGCGGACCATGCCGATGTGCCACAGCTGCGGCACGATGGTGCCGCCCGCCGCGTGCACGGCGTCGGCGACCTTCGCCCAGCCCGCGAGCTGCTCCTCGCCGTGGAACCGCGGCACGCGGTCGCTCTGCCCGGCCGAGTCGTGCCCCACGTACGTGCCCTCGGTGACGATCAGGCCGACACCGGCGGCGGCACGGCGGGCGTAGTACGACCGCACGTCCTCCCCCGGGACCCCGCCCGGCGAGAACATGCGGGTCATCGGCGCCATCGCGATCCGGTTGGGGACGGTGAGGCCGTTGAGCGTGACGGGACGGGAGAGGATCTCGGCCGCGCGGGAGGCGTACTCGCCGGCGGACTCGGAAGCGGTGACGGTCACGTGGGGGACTCCTCGACGTCATGGTCGGTACCGGACGGTGTGCGCACACGCGCGCATGCGCCGCGCAGCGCACTGGCCTCAACCGGCCCGCCCACCACGGCATTCCACCGCCGCCCCCGCCTGTGATCCGGAACACGCCCAGCCCTCACGGCGGTCCGGACGGCCCCCGTAGGTGTGCGTGGCGCGCGTCCCGGTTCAGCCGCCGCACGCGCTCCCGCAGGATCTCGGCCGGATCCGCCTCCCCCAGCTCTCCGGCCGGACAGTCCCATTCGCGCCCGCCACCCACCGGCCGCAGCTGCACGTAGCCTCCCTCGCACCCCATGACCTCACCGATCCGCCCGTCCCGTCCCGTCCGTCGACCGCGTACGCCCCGACCGCAGGCGTCTCCCCGCTCACGCGTCACCGCCCCGCACCCGCGCCCCCGCCCGCAGGGCGTCGGCCAGCCGCGAGGCCGCGTCCAGGTTGCAGCGGCCCAGGTCCACCAGGGCGTACGGGGCGCCGTGCGCGCCCGTCACCGGGTCGATCCGCAACGACGGCAGGACGATCCCCACGTCGTGCAGGGCCGCGCGCAGCCGCTCCACCGCCTCCTCGGCCGTCCGCGCGGGCCGGTCGCCCGCTGCGTTCTCGGTCGTCTCGTCCACGTCGATCCCTCCACGCTGAGTGTTCGCGTTCACCACACAGAGTGGTCACCAAGGTCCTAACCTGCCAGGGACGGCGTTCAAACAACCGCTCCTGTGTGACAGGGAGTCGCCATGCCAGGACCGAAGGACCTCGACCCGTCCTCCTCACCGCGCGCCCTGCTGGGCGCCGAACTCCGCCACGCACGCGAGAAGAAGGGCCTCAGCCAGGCCGAACTGGGCGAACCGCTCTTCGTCAGCGGCTCGTTCATCGGCCAGCTGGAGGCGGGCACGCGGCGCCTGCACCTCGAATACGCCGTCCAGATAGACGAGATCCTCGGCACGAACGGCTTCTTCGCCCGCAACTGCACGGCCCTCGCCAAGTCGAAGTATCCCGACCACTTCGCGGAGGCAGCGGAGGCGGAGGCGATCGCGACGGGGATCAGGCAGTACGCGCAGCTCCTGATCCCGGGACTGTTGCAGACGAAGGCGTACGCGGAGGCGGTGTTCCGCGCGTACAGGCCGACAGCGCCGGACTCCGAGATCGACGAGCTGGTCACCACCCGCCTCGAACGCGCGCATCTCCTCGACGATCCAACAACGCCGTTGTTGTGGGCGATCCTCGACGAGGCGGCGCTGCGGCGGGCGGTCGGAGGCAAGGCGGTGATGGCGGAGGCGCTGCGGCACGTGGCGGATCTGGCCCGCAGACACCGGATCATCGCGCAGGTGCTGCCGTTTGACGCCGGGGCACATGCGGCAATGGAGGGCTCTTTGAAACTCATGGAGTTCGACGACGCACCGCCGCTCTCCTTCGTGGACGCACCGGACATGGGGAAGCTGCTGGACGACCCGGCCACGGTCGCCCGCCACACCCTGATGTTCAGCCTCCTCCAGGCCGCGGCACTCTCGCCTCAAGACTCCCTGGCCCTGCTGGAGTCGGTGGCGCAGGATTACGGGCATGGAGATGAACACCACCCGTGAGTACGACCTGAGTACGGCCACCTGGTTCAAGTCCAGCTACAGCGGCGGCAGCGGCGGCGACTGCCTGGAAGTCGCCCGCTGGCGCAAGTCGACGTACAGCGGCGGCCAGGGCGGCGACTGTCTGGAGGTCGCCGACGGCCACCCCGCCGTCGTCCCCGTCCGGGACTCCAAGAACGCGCTCGGCCCGAAGCTCGTGTTCCGGGCCGAGGCGTGGTCCGCGTTCGTGGAGAACGTGAAGCGCGGCTGACCCACACCCGGCCCGAGGCGAGCACGCCCGAGGGCGGCACCCCCTGTCGAACAGGGAGTGCCGCCCTCGGTGTGTGTCGGACGGGTCCGATCCTCGGGGAGGATCAGAAGTCCATGTCACCGCCCGGCATGCCGCCGCCGGCCGGCGCGGCGGCCTTCTCCGGCTTGTCGGCGATGACGGCCTCGGTGGTGAGGAACAGCGCGGCGATGGAGGCGGCGTTCTGCAGCGCGGAACGGGTCACCTTCGCCGGGTCGATGATGCCCTCGGCGACCAGGTCGACGTACTCACCGGTCGCGGCGTTCAGGCCGTGGCCCGGGGTGAGGTTGCGGACCTTCTCCACCACGACGCCGCCCTCGAGGCCGGCGTTGACGGCGATCTGCTTGAGCGGGGCCTCCAGGGCGAGCTTCACGGCCTGCGCGCCGGTCGCCTCGTCACCCTCGAGCTCCAGCTTCTCGAAGACGCTGGTGGTCTGGAGCAGGGCCACGCCACCACCGGCGACGATGCCCTCCTCGACGGCTGCCTTGGCGTTGCGCACGGCGTCCTCGATGCGGTGCTTGCGCTCCTTGAGCTCCACCTCGGTGGCAGCACCGGCCTTGATGACCGCGACGCCGCCGGCGAGCTTGGCCAGGCGCTCCTGGAGCTTCTCGCGGTCGTAGTCGGAGTCGCTGTTCTCGATCTCGGCGCGGATCTGGTTCACGCGGCCCGCGACCTGGTCGGCGGAGCCGGCACCGTCGACGATGGTGGTCTCGTCCTTGGTGATGACGACCTTGCGAGCGCGGCCCAGGAGGTCCAGGGACGCGTTCTCCAGCTTGAGGCCGACCTCCTCGGAGATGACCTCGCCGCCCGTGAGGATGGCGATGTCGCCGAGCATGGCCTTGCGGCGGTCGCCGAAGCCCGGGGCCTTGACGGCGACGGACTTGAAGGTGCCGCGGATCTTGTTGACGACCAGGGTCGACAGGGCCTCGCCCTCGACGTCCTCGGCGATGATCAGCAGCGGCTTGCCCGACTGCATGACCTTCTCCAGGAGCGGGAGCAGGTCCTTGACCGAGGAGATCTTGGAGTTGGCGATGAGGATGTACGGGTCCTCGAGCGACGCCTCCATGCGCTCCATGTCGGTCGCGAAGTAGGCGGAGATGTAGCCCTTGTCGAAGCGCATGCCCTCGGTGAGCTCGAGCTCGAGACCGAAGGTCTGCGACTCCTCGACGGTGATGACGCCTTCCTTGCCGACCTTGTCCATGGCCTCGGCGATCAGCTCGCCGATCTGGGTGTCGGCGGCGGAGATGGAGGCGGTGGAGGCGATCTGCTCCTTGGTCTCGACCTCCTTGGCCTGGTCGAGCAGGGCGGCGGAGACGGCCTCGACGGCCTTCTCGATACCGCGCTTCAGGGCCATCGGGTTGGCACCGGCGGCGACGTTGCGCAGGCCTTCCTTGACCAGGGCCTGGGCGAGCACGGTCGCGGTGGTCGTACCGTCACCGGCGACGTCGTCCGTCTTCTTGGCGACTTCCTTGACCAGCTCGGCGCCGATCTTCTCGTACGGGTCCTCGAGCTCGATCTCCTTGGCGATGGAGACACCGTCGTTGGTGATCGTGGGGGCGCCCCACTTCTTCTCGAGGACGACGTTGCGGCCCTTGGGGCCGAGGGTCACCTTGACGGCGTCCGCGAGCTGGTTCATGCCGCGCTCGAGGCCTCGCCGCGCCTCCTCGTCGAACGCGATGATCTTGGCCATGTGAAGTGGTCCCTCCAGGACTGGGGGTGATTCCTTCGGACCGCGCCCGCGCCCGCGACGGACGGCTCGCCGACCAGTGGTTCCTTGCCCCACCCGGCCTGCGGGCCTCACCGACCCGGTCCTTCGTTGTCACTCTCACCTTCAGAGTGCTAACGCCAATGATTAGCACTCGACCCCTTCGAGTGCAAGCGCCTTCGGGGTCGGGCGGGGAGACTCAGCCGGGCGCGAACACGGACATGGCGGGCCGCCGCAGGGGCGCGCGGTGCGCGGACTCGGGCGTGGCGGGCCGTACGCACGCGTGGCCGTGCGGGCGCGTGGCCATGCGGACGTCCGGCGCGCGGGCACGGCGAAGGGCCCGCACCCCGGCAGCGGAGGTGCGGGCCCTTCCGAAGAAGAACGTCGTTGCGGTGGTCGCGCGATTCAGGCCGAGAGGCGGACCATGTCGGCCTGCGGACCCTTCTGACCCTGCGAGATCTCGAACTCGACCCGCTGGCCCTCTTCCAGCGTGCGGTAGCCGTCCATCTGGATCGCGCTGTAGTGGACGAAAACGTCCGCACCACCGTCGACCGCGATGAAGCCGTACCCCTTCTCCGCGTTGAACCACTTGACGGTGCCCTGAGCCATGCCCAACTCCCCTATTACTGGCCCTTGCACAGATCCACACTTCGCGGACCCGGGTCAGACCTCACCCCCCGTGGATCGGGGGCGTGCGCCGGAACGCGTCGACCGCGGCTGAATGTATCTGTCCAACTGCCGTCTGCAACAGGTCAATCGGACGAGAAATCTGGACGCACAGGGTCCGGAATATGGGAAGAATTCACGTGAACTCAGGGCAAGTCGGGCCTCATAAACAAGGCAAATGCCGCAAAAAGCTCGCAGAGTTTGGCTACTTCTTACCGGGTCCGCGGCAGGAATCCATGGCCCCGGATTCCGAGTTCGAGGGCGCGTTCCCCAACTCTACCGCGCTCAATCACACAGAATTGCCCCCTCCGCTTCTCTCACGGAAGGGGCAACTCGGTGAACTCTGCGTGACCGCAATGACCGAAGGTGATGATCAGCCGCCGGCGACCGCCGGGATGATCGAGACGCCCGCGCCGTCCGGGGTGGCCGTCTCGAGCCCCTGCTCGAACCGGACGTCGTCGTCGTTGACGTAGACGTTGACGAAGCGGCGCAGCTTGCCCTGGTCGTCCAGGACCCGTGCGGCGATGCCCGTGTGGTTCTTCTCCAGGTCCGAGATGACGTCGGCCAGGGTCGCGCCCTCGGCGTCCACCTCGGCCCGGCCGCCGGTGTAGGTGCGCAGGATGGTGGGGATGCGAACGGTCACGCTCATGCCAGGCCAGCCTCTCGGAAGGAGTCCAGGGTCGGACGGATCGTCGCGGTCAGGCCGGTACCGGCCACCGCGTCCAGTGTCTTGAGTCCGTCGCCGGTGTTGAGGACGACGGTGGTCTTCGTCGGGTCGAGGACGCCGTTCTCGACCAGCTTCTTCGTCACGCCGACCGTCACCCCGCCCGCGGTCTCGGCGAAGATGCCCTCGGTCCGCGCCAGCAGCCTGATCGCGTCGACGATCTGCTCGTCGGTCACGTCCTCCACCGCGCCGCCGGTGCGGCGCGCGATGTCCAGGACGTACGGGCCGTCGGCCGGGTTGCCGATGGCCAGGGACTTGGCGATCGTGTCCGGCTTCTGCGGGCGCACGACGTCGTGTCCTGCCTTGAAGGCGGTGGACACCGGCGAGCAGCCCTCGGCCTGGGCGCCGAAGATCTTGTACGGCCTGTCCTCGACCAGCCCGAGCTCGATCAGCTCCCGCAGACCCTTGTCGATCTTGGTGAGCTGGGAGCCGGACGCGATCGGCACGACGATCTGGTCCGGCAGCCGCCAGCCGAGCTGCTCGCAGATCTCGTACGCCAGCGTCTTGGAGCCCTCGGCGTAGTACGGCCGCAGGTTGACGTTGACGAAGCCCCAGCCCTCGCCGGCCGGATCGCCGATCAGTTCGGAGCAGAAACGGTTGACGTCGTCGTAGTTGCCCTCGATGCCGACGAGTTCGCCGCCGTAGACCGCGGCCATCACGACCTTGCCCTGCTCCAGGTCGTGCGGGATGAACACGCAGGAGCGCAGTCCGGCGCGGGCGGCCGCGGCGCCGACGGCGCCGGCCAGGTTGCCGGTCGAGGAGCAGGAGAGCGTGGTGTAGCCGAAGGCGCGGGCCGCTTCCAGGGCCTGGGCGACCACGCGGTCCTTGAAGGAGTGCGTCGGGTTGCCGGAGTCGTCCTTCACGTACAGCCCGCCGGTCACCCCCAGTTCGCGGGCGAGGCGGTCGGCCCGGACGAGCTTGGTCCAGCCCGGGTTCAGGTTCGGCTTGCCGGCGACGTCCGCGGGGACGGGCAGGAGCGGCGCGTAGCGCCAGATGTTCGCGGGGCCCGCTTCGATCCTCTTGCGCAGCTCCTCGGCGTCGTGGGCCGAGAAGTCGTAGGCGATCTCCAGCGGGCCGAAACACTCCTCGCAGGCGAAGACCGGGCCCAGCGGGACGCGGTGGCCGCACTCGCGGCAGCTCAACGCCGCGGCGGGGCCGAGATCTACGGTGGAGTCGGTGCTGCTTGCGACGGTCTGCACAGCCATGTGAGGCGAGGCCCTTTCTCCTCATCTTCCTCACGACGCATCTCGCCGTGAGACGGATTTGGCACCTTCCCTAGCCGGGAGCCTCGCGAAGACGATCTGCTGTGCGCGCACAGCGATCGTCACGAGAACCGGCTGGAGGGTTGCCGGGGCTTCATCGGGCCGTGTCCCTCTGCCCCTCTGGATGAGCGGTATGCGGTTGTGACGCGGAGGCGACCCCCGGCATGGGATGGTCGGCCGCGTTGTTCAGACTGTAACGGAAGGCCACAACGGTGGAGAGGTTCGTCCGAAGCGCGAGACGACACCGTGGGACGACCCCGCGGGACGACACCGTGGGACGACACCGTGAGACGACAGTGAGGAGCCGCCGACCGTGCTGGAAGAAGTCGAGCGCTGGCTGGCCAGCCGCTCCTGGTCCGTGGCCGACCGGCCGCTCCACCAGATCCTGGCGGCCAAGCAGCGCACCGGTCAGTCGGTCTCCGTGGTGCTGCCCGCGCTGAACGAGGAGGCGACGGTCGGCGACATCGTCTCGGTGATCCGCCGCGACCTCGTGGAGCGGGTACCGCTCGTCGACGAGATCGTCGTCGTCGACTCGGGCTCCACCGACCGCACCGCCCAGGCGGCCGCCGCCGCGGGCGCCCGGGTGGTGCACCGCGACGAGATCCTGCCCCGCCTGCCGGCCGTGCCGGGCAAGGGCGAGGTCCTGTGGCGCTCCCTGCTCGTCACCCGCGGGGACGTCATCTGCTTCGTCGACGCCGATCTGCGCGAGTTCTCCTCCGACTTCGTCACCGGCATCGTCGGCCCGCTGCTCACCGAACACGACGTCGACCTCGTCAAGGCGATGTACGACCGCCCCTTCACCGTGCCCGGCGGCAACGCCCCCACCTCGGCCGCGGCCGGACAGGGCGGGCGGGTCACCGAGCTGATGGCGCGCCCGCTGCTCAACATGCACTGGCCGCAGCTGGCCGGCTTCGTGCAGCCGCTCGGCGGCGAGTACGCGGCCCGCCGCTCCCTGCTCGAACAGCTGCCCTTCCCGGTCGGCTACGGCGTCGAACTGGGCATGCTGGTCGACGCGCTGCACCTGGTGGGTCTGGACGCGCTCGCCCAGGTCGACGTCGGGGTGCGCAGGCACCGGCACCAGGACGGGCAGGCGCTCGGCCGGATGGCCGCCGCGATCTACCGCACCGCCCAGCTGCGCCTGGCCCGGGGCCACCTCGTGCGCCCCCGGCTCACCCAGTTCGAGCGCGGCGAGAACGGCTTCGAGCCGCGGACGTACCGCGTGGACACCGAGGAGCGTCCGCCGATGGCCGAGATCGCGGAGTACGCGGCCCGGCGGGTGGCGTGAAACACCGGCCTCGCCCGCATTCCGGCGGCTACGGAGCGGAACCGTACGTTTGAGTGTTTCGGGGCCGGGCTAGGTTGAGGCGTATGGCTTCTACGCACGGTGCCGAGGTACTGGTCGCGTCCAACCGCGGCCCGGTTTCGTACAGGGTGCGCGAGGACGGCTCGCTCCACTCCCGGCGCGGAGGCGGGGGGCTGGTGTCCGGGCTCTCCGCGATCGGCCCGGAGGCGGGCGCGGTGTGGGTGTGCGCGGCGCTGAGCGACGCCGACCGGGAGGCGGCGGGCCGCTTCGAGGGCGGGCGCCGGCTGCCGTCGGAGGCGACCGGCGGGCAGCAGGTGCGGATGCTCGACATCGACGCGAAGGTCTTCTCCGACGCCTACAACGGCATCGCCAACTCGGTGCTGTGGTTCGTCCACCACATGCTCTACCAGACACCGTTGGAGCCGGTCTTCGACGCGGAGTTCCGGCGCCGGTGGACGTCCTACGAGGCCTACAACCTGGCCTTCGCCGAGGCGCTGGCTCAGGAGGCCGCCGAAGGGGCGGCCGTGGTGGTCCAGGACTACCACCTGGCGCTCGTGCCGGGGATGCTGCGCGACTTCCGGCCGGATGTGCGCATCGGGCACTTCTCGCACACGCCGTGGGCGCCCACGGACTACTTCCGGATCCTCCCCGACGACATCGCCGAGCAGGTGCTGCGCGGGATGCTGGGCGCGGACCGGCTGGGCTTCCTGACCCAGCGGTGGGCGGACGCGTTCACCGGGTGCTGCGACGCGCTCGTCGGCGGGCTCGGGGGCACTCGGATCGGGGTGCACGGGCTGGGCGCGGACGGGGAGTTCCTGCGGGAGCGGTCGCGCCGGGCCGACGTCGAGGGGCGGATGGCGGCGCTGCGCGAGGAGATCGGCGCCGGTCCGGACGGGAGCCCGCGCCGGACGATCGTGCGGGTGGACCGGACCGAGCTGTCCAAGAACATCGTGCGGGGGCTGTACGCGTACCGGCAGCTGCTGGAGGAGCGCCCACAGTGGCGCGAGCGGGTGGTGCACGTGGCGTTCGCCTACCCCTCGCGGCAGGACCTCGCGGTGTACCGGGAGTACACGGAGCAGGTGCGGCGGGTGGCCGAGGAGATCAACGCGCGGTACGGGACGCCCGGCTGGACCCCGGTCCTGCTGCACGTGGAGGACGACTTCGCGCGGTCGCTCGCGGCGTACCGGATCGCCGACGTGGCGCTGGTCAACCCCATCCGGGACGGGATGAACCTGGTCGCCAAGGAGGTGCCGGTCGTCTCCGACGCGGGGTGCGCCCTGGTGCTGTCGCGGGAGGCGGGGGCGTACGCGGAGCTGGGCGAGGACGCGGTCGTCGTCCATCCGTACGACGTGGTGGGCACGGCCGGGGCGCTGCACCGGGCGCTGAGCATGCCGGGCCCCGAGCGGGCGGAGCGGACGAGGCGGCTGGCCGCCGCCTCGACCGCGCTGCCGCCCGCTCAGTGGTTCCTGGACCAGCTGAAGGCGCTGGGCGGCTGAGCCGACCGAGCGGACGGGCGGACAGGCGGACGAGCGGACTCGCGGACGGGCAGGCGGGCGGACGAGCGGACTCGCGGACGGGCGGACGGACGAGCGGGCGAGCCGACGAGCCGACGAGCTAGGCGAGGTGGTCCGCCAGGTTCCTCAGCAGGGCCACCACCCCGGCCGGGCCGTCCACCACCAGGTCGGCCCGCTCCGACACCGCCATGACCTCCGTGCTGCCGCTGCAGACCAGGACGCCCGGGACTCCGTCCGCGCGGAGTTCGTCGACCGCGGCGAAGGCGGGGAGGTCGCCCAGGTCGTCGCCGGCGTACAGGACCGACGTGGCGCCCAGGTCGCGGGCGCAGTCCAGGAGGGCGACGCCCTTGTCCATGCCCGCGGGGCGCAGTTCGAGGACCATGCGGCCGGGCTCGACGATCAGCCCGTGGCGGGCGGCCAGGTCGGCGAGGGGCTCGCGCAGCGCCTCGAACGCGGCCTGCGGGTCGTCGGCGCGGCGGGTGTGGACGGCGACCGAGCGGCCCTTCTCCTCGATCCAGGTGCCGTGCCAGGCGCCGATCCGGTCGAGCAGGCCGGGCAGTTCGGCGCGGGCCGCGGCGACGCCGGGGGGCGGGGGCGGGGCGGTGAGAGTGCCCGTGGCGGCGTCCCAGCGCTCGGCGCCGTAGTGGCCGAGGACGACCAGGTGTTCCAGGCCGGGCACGCCCGCGAAACCGCCGTGGCGCACCGCGACGCCGGGCGGGCGGCCGGTGACCACCGCGACGGCGGCCACCTTCGGGGCGAGCGCGGAGAGCGCGGGCACGGCGTCCGGGTGGGCGCGGGCCTGGTCGGGGTCGGGGACGATCGGGGCGAGCGTCCCGTCGAAGTCGAGCGCGATCAGCGCGTGCCGGGGCCGCGCGAGGATCGCGGCGAGCCCGTCCCGGCCCGCCCGGGTGAGGGGCGTCGGCAGGGAGGAGACGGGGGCGGTCGAGTCGGTGGCGTGACTGTCCTGGCTTCCCATGGGGCGAACCTATCCCTCGCCGGCCGCGGGCACTCCTCCGTTCCGGACGGGTCTCACCGCTCGGCGCGCCGGGCCTCGCGCACCCGGCGCAGCCGGTTCACGGTGACCGGGTCGTGGGCGAGGGCGCGGGTGTCGTCGAGGAGGGCGTTGAGGAGCTGGTAGTAGCGCACGGGCGACAGGCCGAGCTCCTCCCGTATCGCCCGCTCCTTCGCACCGGGACCGGCGAAGGAACGGCGCTCCAGGGCGAGGAGGCCTCGCTCCCTGTGGCCTAGCTGCTGTTCCCGGTCGTCGTCCATACCAGGCACCTTAGAGGGTCGTCCCCAAGGGCTTCACCGCTCATAGGCGGTCAGGGGTACGTGATTCCGTACTGGACGCCCTTCGTCTCAGGGTTGTAGATCTTCGGACCCGGTCCGCCCTCCGCCCTCACCGTGACGCACACTTGGTACTTCTCTCGGTGCACCAGGTCCTGGCGAACCTCGTATTCCTGCCACTGCGGGTGAGTGTGGGGCGTGGGCCAAGCCTCCTTGGATGGGAACATTTTCCCTTTCTGACTCTGGCTATCGGGGTAGACAACCTCGTTGCCGGAGGCATCCTTCAGCCAGAGGTAGACGTCCACCAGTTGAAAACCTGACGTGGTGCGCCACTCGGCGATCATGTAGAGCCTGTCGCCGTCGACCCGCCCGCAAGAGCGGATCTCCACACCGGACACATCCGCCGTCCTCCAGGGGCCGCAGCCTTGAGCCGGATTGGGCGGCGGGCCGGGCTGCGATGCGCTCTGGGCGGGCGCGGGGGGCTCTGCGGCCTTCTCCGTGGACTCGGAGAGGGCCTGCTCCGTGGACACCGAACGCACCGTGCTCCGTGACGGGCTCGGCGACGGGCCCTTGGACGACGGCTTCTCTTCAGCCGAGGCGGTGACCACAGGCGTCGCCACCTCGCCGACGAGGCCGGCGTCCGCTGCTTTGTGCCGTTCCCACAAGTCCACGCCTACCAGGGCGCCGAGTGCCAGGATCACCGCGCCGACCAGAGACCACGTCAGGCCCGCCTTCGCGGAGCCCGGAGCCGACGCGGGGGCGGGCGCCACGGGCATGGGCGGGTAGTGATGGTGCTCGTGGATGGTTTGATCGCGACCGGTCTGGTACGTCCGCGCCTGGTCCGTGGGCGTCGCGGCAAAGGACTGCGACGGCTTGCCCGGGTGGTCGCCGGCATCGGCCGACGGCGGCTCCGGGAGAGGCGGCTGGGGAGTCTGTCCGGTCATCGGTCGCTGATGTGCATGTCCCCAGCAGACTGGTAGACGCGCGCGTGGCCGGTTGCTGAGGCGTGGAAGACGGCAGAGGGCGTCTGGTTTTGCTGCTGCGCCGAAAGCGCGGGGGTGAGCTCCTCATCCAGTACGCGGCGAAGCTCGAGAGCAAGGTCCGGGCGGGTGGCGAGCAGCCTGCGGAAGCGCAGGCCCCATTCCTCCGCGGAGACCTCGGCATCGGTGCCGTTGCCCGCTTCGTTGCCGTCGGCGAGCAGCAGGGTCCGGGTGTCCGTCAACTCGGCCTCGATGGTGTCCGCCCGATCGGGGTACGCCCTGCGCCACAGCGCGCCGACCGAGGCTCGAGCCCGCTCCCACAGCTCGGTGGTGAGCGCGGTCACAACCGTCGTTCCGGCGGTCGACGCCAGGGCCAGGAGCTCGGGGTCCACAGCCACCCTCCTCGGGTCCGTGTGCCAGCGGAGCCGCCATCCTACGGCACGTAATCCCTTGCTGGATAAGCGAGTTGGGGCGCGACGCAGATGGCGGAGAAGGACGCTTGGGGAAGGCGAGAACCGGGGAGACATCCTTTCCGGGCGATATGCCGGACAGCTGCCAAGTGGTCCCGCCTGTCAGCCGTCGGCGCCGCACAGCGGGCGGATTGGGGGAGAGATGACGGACGACGGCTGCACGCCCTCGACAGGCGACGGGGCCGGCGGTACGCCGGACGGGGCCGGCCAAGGCGGTGGCCGCCTGCTCGGGCGGGCGGCTGAATGGGTTCGCGAGCACGGGCCCCAGACGCTCATCGGGTCCGTGATCGTCACGGTGGTGGGCGCCGTCGTCACGGTGACTCTCACCTCGCTGCTCGGCGAGGGGGGCGGGAGCGGCGGCGGGGGTGGATCCGGTGCGGAGTCCACGCGCCCCCCGGCCACAGCGACGCTCGAGGCCGTGCGCCCGCCCACCTGCTCGGGTGAGACGTGTGACGGGCTCGACCCCAAGACCACCGGATGCGGCGACCGGGCGGTGACCCTGGGCGAGGAATGGGCGTCAACCATGCATCTGGAGATCAGGTACAGCCCCGCGTGCCGCACAGTGTGGGGCAAACTGACCGGCGCGGAGGTGGACGACACTGTCGAGATCCAGACATCCCCCACTCGACACCAGGTCGCAAAGGTAGTGACGGGCACCACCAAGTACACGCCGATGCTTCGCGCACCGGAGGACTTCACCGCGAAGGCGACCGCGGTAGCCGTCAACGCGACCGCGGTCCGGGATGTCGCGAAGGGGCATGTGCTGAGGGTCGGGGCCGGTGCTGCGGATCTGCCCTCGGAACCGGCCACGACGGACGCCATCGCGACCGACTCCGCGAACGCCACCGACTGAACACGCTTCGCGATCACCAGGTGAGTCGACAGGTCCACACCACACAGGTAAGTGGACTAGACCTCTCCCGGGTCGACAGGCCACACTGTTCCACGTGAAACACGTCATCGCCCTCGATGTGGGCGGCACCGGGATGAAGGCCGCCCTGGTCGCCGCCGACGGCTCCCTGCTGCACCGGGCCCGCCGGGCGACCGGCCGTGAGCGTGGACCGGAGGCCGTCGTCGAGGACATCCTCGGCTTCGCCACCGAGTTGCGCGCGCACGGTGCCCGGCACCTCGGGCAGGAGGCGGCCGCGGCCGGCGTCGCCGTCCCCGGCATCGTCGACGAGGAGCGAGGCGTCGCCGCCTACGCGGCCAACCTCGGCTGGCGCGACGTGCCCCTGCGCGATCTGCTCGCCGAGCGGCTCGGCGTCCCCGTGGCCCTGGGCCACGACGTGCGCACCGGCGGGCTCGCCGAAGGCCGGATCGGGGCGGGCAAGGGCGCCGACCGGTTCTTCTTCGTGCCGCTGGGCACCGGGATCGCCGGTGCCATCGGCATCGACGGCCGGGTGGAGACGGGCGCGCACGGCTTCGCGGGCGAGATCGGCCACATCGTCGTACGCCCCGGGGGCCTGGTCTGTCCGTGCGGGCAGCGCGGCTGCCTGGAGCGGTTCGCCTCCGCCTCGGCGGTCAGCCAGGCGTGGGCCGAGGCGTGCGGGGACCCGGACGCGGACGCGGCGGACTGCGCCAAGGCCGTGGAGTCCGGGGACGCGAGGGCCCGGGCGGTCTGGCAGGAGGCGGTCGACGCGCTCGCCGACGGGCTGGTCACCGCGCTCACCCTGCTGGACCCGCGCACGCTGATCATCGGCGGCGGGCTCGCCGAGGCGGGCGAGACGCTGTTCGCGCCGCTGCGCGAGGCGGTCCGGCGGCGCGTCACCTTCCAGAAGCTGCCGTCGATCGTCCCCGCGGCCCTGGGGGACACCGCCGGCTGCCTGGGCGCGGGACTCCTGGCCTGGGACCTGCTCAACACTTCTACGACTTTCCGGAGGTAGCCATCCGATGGCCCCCAGCAAGGTTCTGACCGGAGCCCGGGTGGTGTTGCCCACCGGGATCGTGGACGGCGGCCGTGTGATCGTCGACGGCACGCGGATCGCCGACAACGCCCGGGAGGACGCCGAGACCCTCGACGTACGCGGGCACTGGCTGGTCCCCGGCTTCGTCGACATCCACAACCACGGCGGAGGCGGCGCCTCCTTCTCCGGCACGGCCGACGACGTGCTGACCGCCGTCCGCACCCACCGGGAGCACGGCACCACCACCCTGGTCGCCTCGACCGTCACCAACGACATGGGCCTCCTCGTCAAGCAGGCGGGACTGCTGTCGGAACTCGCCGAGCAGGGCGAGATCGCGGGCATCCACTTCGAGGGGCCGTTCATCTCGCCCTGCCGCAAGGGAGCCCACTCCGAAGAACTACTGCGCGACCCGGACCCCGCGGATGTGCGCAAGCTCGTCGACGCCGCCCGCGGCCGGGCCAGGATGGTCACCCTCGCCACCGAACTGCCCGGCGGCCTGGACTCCGTACGGCTGCTCACCGAACACGGCGTGATCGCGGCGATCGGGCACACGGACGCGACGTACGAGCAGACGGTGGAGGCGATCGACGCCGGAGCCACCGTCGCCACCCACCTGTTCAACGCGATGCCGCCGCTGGGCCACCGCGCCCCCGGCCCGATCGCGGCCCTGCTGGAGGACGAGCGGGTCACCGTCGAGCTGATCAACGACGGTGTGCACCTGCACCCCGCCGCCCTGGAGCTGGCGTTCCACCACGCGGGCGCGGACCGGGTCGCGTTCATCACCGACGCCATGGACGCCGCCGGGATCGGCGACGGCCGCTATCTGCTCGGCCCGCTCCAGGTCGAGGTCGACGGCGGAGTGGCGCGGCTGGTGGAGGGCGGCTCGATCGCGGGCTCGACCCTGACCCTGGACCGGGCGTTCCGGCGGGCGGTGACGGTCGACCGGCTGCCGGTCACGGACGTGGTGGCCGCGCTGTGCGCCAATCCGGCCCGGCTGCTCGGGCTGGACGACCGGGTGGGCTCGCTGGAACCCGGCAAGGACGCCGACCTCGTCCTGCTCGACGAGGACTTCGCGCTGAAGGGCGTGATGCGGCGGGGCGCCTGGGTGGTTGAGCCCCAACTGGGCTGATCCGTCCGCCCGTCCGGCCGCGGGAACCGGTCCGGGGGGTGGGCGGTGGGCCGCGTGTTTGGCATGATCGAGTCTCCAAAACGTCGCGGCGCACGCGCTTACTCGGGGGAGGTCGGCCCAGGTGATCCTCACGGTCACGCTGAACACCGCTCTCGATCTCACCTACCGGGTGCCGTCCCTGCGGCCGCACACCTCCCACCGGGTGTCCGAGGTGACCGAGCGGCCCGGCGGCAAGGGCGTCAACGTGGCCCGCGTGCTGGCGGCCCTCGGCCACGAGGTGACGGTCACCGGCTTCGCGGGCGGGGCCACCGGGCGCGAGCTGCGGGACCGGCTCGCGTCCCAGGCGCCGGGCGTGGTCGACGCGCTGGTCCCGGTGGCCGGCGCGACCCGGCGCACGATAGCCGTGGTGGACCAGCGCACCGGTGACACCACCCAGCTCAACGAGCCGGGCCCGGTCGTCACCCCGGCCGAGTGGTCCGCCTTCCAGGACGTCTACGAGGGCCTGCTCGGCTCGGTGTCGGCGGTGGCGCTGTGCGGCAGCCTGCCGCCCGGGCTGCCGGTGGGCGCGTACGCCGGTCTGGTGCGCACCGCGCGCGCCGCGAACGTGCCCGTGCTGCTGGACACCAGCGGCGAGCCACTGCGCCGGGCCGTGGCCGCCCGCCCCGACATCGTCAAGCCGAACGCCGACGAACTGGCCGAACTCACCGGCTCCCACGAGCCGCTGCGCGCCACCCAGGACGCCCGCCGGCGCGGTGCCCGCGCGGTGGTCGCCTCGCTGGGCGCGGAGGGACTGCTCGCGCACACCTCCGAGGGCCTGTGGCGGGCTGCTCCGCCGTCCCGCGTCCTGGGCAACCCGACCGGCGCGGGCGACTCGGCCGTGGCGGGCCTGCTGTCCGGCCTCGTGGAACGCCTGCCCTGGCCGGACCGCCTGGCCCGCGCGGTCGCCCTGTCCACGGCGACGGTCCTGTCCCCGGTGGCCGGCGAGTTCGACCACGCGGCCTACGAGGAACTGCTGGGCCGGGTGGCGGTGGCCGGGGAGGTCAGCGCGGCGTGATCCCGGTTTCAGTTGTTCTTGAGCTCTAGCTGGTCAAGGTTGGCGTTGCACTGGTTGCCGTCGTTGCAGGCGACCACGATCGTGTTGGTGCCCTTGTTCAGGTTCACGAGCGCCCAGGTCGTCTGCCAGCCCTTCTCCCAGTCGCCTTCAGGCATGCCGGAGAAGTTCTTCATGTTCAGCGGCTGGGAGGCGACGTGGTCGTTGACCACAAGTGTCGCGTTGGCATCCACGCCGGGGATGCCGTAGCGGACGTACAGCCGATAGGAGCCGGACTTTGGGATGCCGTTGACAGTCCAGGTGACCTTGGCTCCGACCTGGTTGAAGCCGGCCACGTAGACACCGCCGTCGGCGTCGGCGCCCTGGACGTCCGACGCCAGGGTCGCGCCGCCGTCCAGGTGCAGCGCCTTGGCGTCGATCTTCGGCAGTTCCTCCGGGGCCTTCTCGCCGGCCTTCTCCGTCGGGGCCGGCTCATCGCTCTGGGTGACCGTGGGGGTGGCGCCGCCGGCCTGGTTGTCGTCCTTCTTGCCGGAGTCGTCGCTGAGCATCGCCACGCAGATGCCGATGACGACCGCGGCGACCACCGCGACGGCGCCGATCAGCAGGCCCTTGGTGTTCGGGCCCCGGCCGCCTCCCTGAGACTGCTTCCGGCCCGTGGGCCCGCCGCCGGGAAGGGTCTCCGGGGCGGCGTAGTGGGCGTTCGGCTGGCCGAACGTGCCCTGCTGCTGCGGGACCTGGCCGTGGGGCGATGCCGGCGCCTGCTGGCCGTACTGCCGCTGACCGACCGTGCGGACCCGGTTGACCGCGTTCGGGTAGCCGTATCCGCCCGAGGGCGGCTGGGCTCCGTTGGCCTGGCCGTCGGCGTACAGGTAGCCGAACGGGTCGTCGTCCTCGGGCGTGCTCGCGCCGCTGTTGCCGGGCGTCATCCCTAGGTACTCCTCAACAAGGTGCGGGGGCGGTACGTCGTGAGATAGGCGAGCCTACCCGCTCCGCGGGGCCCGAACGGGTGACTCATGCCGCACAAGCCGGCCGACCTGCGATCATCCGGCTCGACGATGTTGTTTGGGACGAGATCGTTTCTCGACGTACATCCGCTCGTCGGCTGATTTCAACACTTCGTCCGCCGTCATTCCGCAGTGTGCCCACCCGATGCCGAAGCTCGCCCCGACCCGGACCGCCCGGCCCTCGGCGCGGATCGGCTGGATGATCTCGTTGCGCAGCCGTACGGCGAGGTCCTGGGCGTCGGCCCGGCCGAGGCCGTCGGCGAGGATCACGAACTCGTCGCCGCCGAGCCGGGCCACGGTGTCGCCGTCGCGCACGCCGTTGCTCAGCCGCCGGGCCACCTCGATGAGCACCGCGTCGCCCGCGTTGTGCCCGAACCGGTCGTTGATCGACTTGAAGCCGTCGAGATCGCAGAAGAGGACCGCGAGCCCCTTGGTGCCGTCGTCGTGGTCGCCCTCGGGGGTGACGGTGTGCACGTGGTGGTCGTAGGCGTCGTAGGCCTGGGTGCCGGACCGGAAGTCGAAGCCGTGGTCGTAGCCGGGGTGGCCGTAGGCCGTGTCCTGCGACTCGGTGTCGCCGGCGTGCTCGGCCTGGGGCCGCCGGCACAGCCGGGCGGACAGGCGGGCGCGCAGCTCGGCGGAGTTCGGCAGGCCGGTGAGGGAGTCGTGGGAGGCGCGGTGGGCGAGCTGGAGCTCGCGGCGCTTGCGCTCCTCTATGTCCTCGACGTGGGTGAGCAGGAAGCGGGGCCCGTCGGCGGCGTCCGCGACGACGGAGTTGCGCAGCGACACCCACACGTACGAGCCGTCGCGCCGGCCCAGCCGCAGCTCCGCCCGGCCGCCCTCCGCCGAGGTCCGCAGCAGGGTGCCTATGTCCTCGGGGTGGACGAGGTCGGAGAAGGAGTAGCGGCGCATGGCGGCGGCGGGGCGGCCGAGCAGCCGGCACAGGGCGTCGTTGGTGCGCAGGATCCGGCCGTGCTGGTCGCCGCCCATCTCGGCGATGGCCATGCCGGAGGGCGCGTACTCGAAGGCCTGGCGGAAACTCTCCTCGCTGGCGCGCAGGGCCTGCTGCTCGCGCTCCAGGCGGACCAGGGCGCGCTGCATGTTGGAGCGCAGCCGGGCGTTGCTGATCGCGATGGCCGCCTGGAAGGCGTACATCTGGAGGGCCTCGCGGCCCCAGGCGCCGGGCCGGCGGCCGTTGCGCGGGCGGTCCACCGAAATCACGCCGAGCAGCTCGCCGGAGGAACCGCCGGACCCGCCGGGGGCGTCCATGGGCGCGAAGAGCCGGTCGGAGGGGTGCCACTCGTCCTCGAAGCGCGGCGCGGGTCCGTCGGTGTACCACGTCGGGACGTCGTCGTCGTCGAGGACCCAGCCCTCGGTGTGGGGGATGAAGACCAGACCGCCCCACTGCTCGCCCATGGCCAGCCGCCGGTCCCAGGAGTCCCGGGGGCCGACGCGGCCGGTGATGAACGCCTCCGCGGCGGAGTTGCCGGCGAAGGCGGCCACCACGAGGTCGCCGTCGGGGCGCACGAGGTTGACGCAGGCCAGCTCGTAGCCGAGGCCGTTCACGACGCCGTCGGCGACGGTCTGCAGCGTGTCGGCCAGGCTCCTCGCGGTGTTCATGTCCGCCATGACCTGGTGCAGTTGCCGCAGGGACGCCAGGCGGACGTACGGTTCCGAGTCGGTCTCCATGCTCGCCCTCCCCCCGAGACCTCGCCAGCGAATCAAGGGTGCTGTTCGGCGTGTCGTCTGCGCATTCTCAGCCACTGAATCACAGCGCGGAGCCCACTCGGTACACAGGGTCAACAATTCACTGCCCTTGTGACTCAAGTCACAGATGAACGTGAACAATTGAGTGCGGTTTCTGTCTTTTCCCCGTGCGTTTGGTGAACGCGGGCGTCACGACTGTAGGGACATGATGCACGACACACTCCCCCCGCACTCCCCCGCCACATCCCCCACACTCGTCCGCTGGTCCTAGGTCCGGCTTCGGGCGGAGGCCCGATGCGGCGGCCGCGAACCGGTGGTTAGCGTTCCGTGTGTGTTGAACCCATCCGCCGTGCCGTCCGTCCCCGCCCCCACCGCCTCCGCCTCCGCCGGGTTCCCGGCTCCGCTCGGGCAGCGGGGAGCCCCGCCCGGGCATGCTGAGGGGGTGACCAACGAGGAGTTCCGTGCCGCGATGTCCAGGCTGGCCGCCGGTGTGGTCCTGGTGACCGCGCAGGAGCCGCCGCTCGACCCGGACGACCCGCAGGCGCCGAGCGGCGAGGACGCGGGCATGACAGCCACGGCGTTCATGTCGGTGTCCCTGGACCCGCCGCTGGCCCTGGTCAGCCTGCGCGCGGGCTCCCGCATGGACGACGTGCTCGCCGAGCAACCGCTGTGGGCGGTCTCGGTCCTCGCCGACAGCCAGCACACCGTCGCGGGCCGCTTCGCCATGAAGGGCCGGGTCAGCGACCGCCTGCTGTTCCGGGACCTCCCCCACACCCGCGGCGAGGTCTCCGGCGCCCCGCTGCTGACCGACTCCCTGGCCACCCTGGAGCTGCGCACCGAGCAGCGGGTGGCGGCCGGCGACCACACCCTGGTCATCGGCCGGGTGCTGACGGCCCGCCTGCCCGGTACGCACGGCGAACCGCTGATGTACTACCGCGGCCGCTACCGCCGCCTGGGCTGACGCCCCGCCCGCGCGGCACACCGCCGCTCGGCGCTCCGGGGTCCCGCCGGCCGGCCGCCGACTGGCCGCCGTCGGCCGCTATCCCCAGTCCTTCCCGGAGCGCCCTCGCTTGGTGTCCGAGCGCCGCTTCTTCTCGCGCAGCCGCCGCTCGTTGATGCCTCGCGGCACCCGGGTGGGCCTGCGCGGCCTGGGCGGGGGCGCGGTCGCCTCGGCGAGGAGCGCGGCGAGGCGCACGGCGGCGGCCTCGCGGTTGCGCCACTGGGAACGGTGCTCGGAGGCGCGCACGCTGATGACGCCGTCGACGAGCCGGTCCGCGAGGCGCTCCAGCGCGCGCTGCTTCCACACCTCGGGCAGCGCCTCGGTGTTGGCGAGGTCGAAGCGCAACTCCACCTGGGAGTCAGTGGTGTTGACATGCTGGCCACCGGGCCCGGAGGACCGCGAGAAGCGCCAGGCCAGTTCGGCCTCGGGGAGCGCGACGGAGCCGCGGATGAGATGGGGACCGGACATGTCGTCCATGTTCCCCTTCCCGGCCGCGTCACGTCATCATGTTTTCGCCGCGGGCGTGTTCGATCGGGGTGGGTAAAAAAGGTAAAGGGACGCGGAACCCTGAGGACCCCCCTCGGCGTTCCTATGGGTGGCGATAGCTTCGTCCGCAACGCAACGAGGGAAGGGACTCCCGACAATGGCTGTAAGCCTGTCCAAGGGTGGCAACGTCTCGCTCACCAAGGAGGCACCGGGCCTGACCGCCGTCACCGTGGGCCTCGGCTGGGACGTCCGCACCACCACTGGCACCGACTTCGACCTGGACGCCTCCGCGATCGCGGTCAACGCGCAGGGCAAGGTCTACTCGGACCAGCACTTCGTCTTCTTCAACAACAAGCAGACCCCGGACAACACCATCGTCCACACCGGCGACAACCTCACCGGCGAGGGCGACGGCGACGACGAGGCGATCAACGTCAACCTCGCCGGGCTCCCCGCCGACGTCGACAAGGTCGTCTTCCCGGTCTCCATCTACGACGCCGAGAACCGCGGCCAGAACTTCGGCCAGGTCCGCAACGCCTACATCCGCATCGTCAACCAGGCCGGCGGTGCCGAGATCGCCCGCTACGACCTGTCGGAGGACGCGGCCACCGAGACCGCCATGGTCTTCGGCGAGCTGTACCGCAACGGCGCGGAGTGGAAGTTCCGCGCCGTGGGCCAGGGCTACGCCTCGGGCCTGGTCGGCATCGCCCAGGACTTCGGCGTCAACGTCTGACGACCCCCGGTCCACCGCCCGAGCCCCGGCCCGTCCAGAGGACGGGGCTCGGGCGGGGCTCGGGCGCTGCCCCGATCGGCTCCCCCGGCCGCCCTCCACCCCCGCCGCCCGAAGCACTCGGAGCGCCCGAGCCACCGAGGCTCCGGGGCACCGACGCTCCGGGCCACCGGCGCACGGTAGGTTGCCCGGGTGTTCCTCGAGCCCCTGACTCTCCCGCCGGACCGCGCCATCCCGGGCGGGCTCCTGACCGAGCTGACCGCGCTCTACGGCTCCCAACGCGACTTCCACGCCCTCAGCGGTGACTTCCCCGACCCGGACGACATCCGCCCGGAACAGGTGGCGGCCGCGCTGGCGGACGACCTGGCCGACCCGGACTCGGAGGTGCTGCTCGCGCGCGACGAGCAACGGCTCGCCGGGATCGCGATCACGCTCGCCCACCACCCCGATCCGGCCGACCCGGACCCGTGGATCGGCCTCCTGATGATCGACGCGGGGTCACAACGGCACGGCCTCGGGCGCCGGTTGGCGTCCCTCGTCGAGGACCGCTTCCGCGCCGAGGGCCGCACCGCCGTGCGCCTGGCCGTCCTGGAGAACAATCCCGGGGGCCTGGCGTTCTGGACCGCCCTCGGCTACCGGCACCTCGCGCATCGCCGGGACCGGCAGTTGGGCCGTCCGTGCGCGGTGCTCCGCAAGCGGCTGGACTGAGCGGACCGCCCGGCCGCTGAGGGAACCGGCCGCGGTTCAGTAAGGCGCCGGTTTGCCGTCCCCGTACAGCCAGTCGGCCCAGATCCCGCCGAAGTCCGTGCCCGGGGCCTTCCTCTCCACGTAGGCGGTGAAGTCGGCGGTGTCCGCGTTGCCGTGGCGGTGGGCGGCGGACCAGCCCCGCAGGATGTCGTCGAAGGCGTGGTCGCCGACCGTCTGCCGGATCCTGTGCAGCACCATCGCGCCGCGTTCGTAGACGGGCCGGCCGGAGATGTGCTCGGCACCGCTCGGCCCGGCGGGCGGAAAGGCCCACACCGCCTCGTTCGCGGCGTCGTCGGTGAAGTAGTCGCCGCGCTGGAGCGCGTCGAAGGCCTGCTGCGCGGTCCGGCCGCCGTGGTCCTCCTCCCACAGCCACTGCGCGTACGTCGCGAAGCCCTCGTTCAGCCACATGTCCCGCCAGCTCTTCGGGGTGACGGAGTTCCCGTACCACTGGTGGACGAGTTCGTGGACCAGGGTGCGAAGGTCGGGGGTGCCGGGGAAGACGGGCCGGTTCTGGGTCTCCAGGGCGTAACCCGCGTCTCCGCGACGGCCGACGATCGCGCCGGTGGACGAGAAGGGGTACGGACCGAAGCGGCGCTCCGCCCACTCGACGATCTCGGGGATCCTGGCCAGCACGGCCCGGCTCCCTGCAAGCTGGGACGGCTCGACGGCGACGTACACCGGCAGACCGGTCCTCGTGGTGGAGCGGGTGATCTCGAAGTGGCCGATCGCGACGGTGGCCAGATAGCTCGCCATCGGCTCGGTGGTGCGCCACCTGAACGTCGTACGCCCCCCGCTGGTCGTCTCGCTCCTCAACTCGCCGTTGGAGACGACTTGCAGCCCCTCGGGCACGGTGACCGAGATGTCGTACGCGGCCTTGTCGGACGGGTGGTTGTTCCCCGGGAACCACGCCATCGACCCGACCGGCTCACCGAGGGCGAGCGCACCGTCCGCGGTGGGCAGCCACCCCTCCCGCGCCCCGTCGGGGTCGACGACGACCTCCGGCCGCCCGGAGTAACGCACCGTCGCGGTGAACGTCTCGCCCTTCACCAGGTCGTCGTGCGGGCGCACGGTGAGTTCCTGCCCCGCCCGGCTGAACAGGGCGGCCTTCCCCGCCACCGTCACGCTGCGGACGTCGAGCCCGCTGAGATCGAGGTCGAAGGCGGACAGGTCCTGGGTGGCCCGGGCGGTGATGACCGCGGTACCCGTGAGAAAACGCCGGTCCGGGTCGTAGGCGAGAGTCAGGCCGTAGTGGCCGACGTCGTACCCGCCGTTGCCCGCCCTGGGGAAGTACGGGTCGTGCACGCCGGCCCCGCCGGGGGTGCCCCGCACCCCGCCGTCGCACCCGGTCAGCGTCAGCACGAGCAGGGCGCAGCCGACCGCGGCGGTTCGGACAAGCAGGGCAGATCGATACACGCGCGCGATCCTATGCGGCGCACATGACACCATCGCCTACGTGCTCGACATCGGCTACGCCCTCTCCAACCGCTTCCCCGACCCGCCGCAGACGGACTACCGCCGCGCGGACGTGCGCGCGCTGCGGCACGACCTGTTCTGCGGCGACGTCTACCTGGCCGACACCGAGTCCGACCGCGAGCTGGCCACGGCCTGGGGCTGGGTGCCCGTGCTCGACTTCGCGTGGGCCCTGTGCGACATCGTCGAGCGGCTGGACCGTGACCCGGCCGGCTCCCGCGCCTCCCGTCCGCAGCGGGCCGAGCTGGACTTCACCGAGTCCACGGACCGCATGCTCTTCGAGCGCCGCTTCGGCTGGGTCGACATCGAGTCCGACTGGATGCCCGCCGAGGAGCCCCCGCTGACCTTCTCGCACACCGCGCTGCGCCGCGAGGCCCGCGACTTCCTGCACGACCTCGTCGCCGACCTGTGCGACCTCCACGAGGACCTGGCGGAGAACCCGGCGATCTGGACGCTCCAGGCCCGCTACCCCCGTCTCGTCTGATCCCCTCTCCGCGTCATCCCTCCACCCTGATCCCCAGCTCCGCCGCCAGCACCGGCGCCAGGTCCAGAAGCTGGCCGGTGCTGATCACCGCGCCCGCCAGCCGGTCGAGACCGCGGGCGATCTCCAGGGACGCGGCGCCCCGCAGGTCCACGTCCGAGAGCGTCGCCGCGCTGAAGTCGACGCCCTTGAGCACGCAGTCCGCGAACTCCACCCGCTCCAGCCGGGCGCCCCCGAAGTCCGGCTCGACGAGGACGCAGCCCTCGAAGACGACGTCCCGCAGCCGGGCGCTGCGCAGGTTCAGGTAGTCGATCTTTCCGCCGCGGATCCACACCCGCTCCAGGACCGCACCATGGCACTGCACCCCGCCGAGGCGCGCGTCGACCACCTCCACGTCACGCAGGGTCGCCTCCGCGAGGTCGGTGCCGACACCCCGTACACCGGTGAGGAGCGAGTCCAGGAAGCGGGCGTGGCGCAGCGACGTGTCGTCCAGCGCGCAGCCCCCGAGCGCGCAGTCCAGGAAGCGGGCGCCCGACCCGTCCTGCCCGGCGAGGTCCACCTCCCGGAACTCGAGCCCGTCGTAGTCCCCGTCCGGCGCCAGTCCCCCGCCGCCGTACGCCTGAAGGGCCGGCAACCGCACCTCGGGCCGCCGCGCGCCCTTCACACGGGCCCTGCCGCTCGCTTCGCTCACCATGCCCCCATGCTGCACCCCGCCACTGACAACGCCCCTCTCCGACCGCGAAGCCCCGCGGGGGGCCGGGCGGACGACGGGACTTTCACCACAGGCCCTACCGCCTCAGCGCGCACAGCGCCTCCTGCGGGTTCCACGGCTCGCCACGGCCCCTGGCCGACGGACGACAGCCCAGGCCGACCAGGACGGCGGTGAAGTGCCCGAGATCGGTGAAGGTCCGCCCGGTCACCAGCGACCCGGCGTAGTAGCCGAGGACGGCGGCCAGGTACAGGTACCGCCAGGGTGGCGCGATCCGGTACGTCAGCACCCCCACCACCCCGGCCAGGGCGTAACTGACCCCGACGTCGAGGGTGTTGACGGCCGACTCCGGCACCATGTGCCGCTGGATCGCCCACAGCAGGGCGCCCTCGCTGACCAGGGTCGCCAGCACGTGCGCGGTCACGCACACCAGCAGCCAGCGCAGGGTGCCCAGCCAGCGCTCGGCCTGGGCGTGGAAGACCGTGTAGAGGACCGCGTACGGCAGCCAGTGGCCGTTGTCGATCCACATGGCGCTGGAGAAGAGCACCCGCACCGGGTCCTTCGACAGCCCGCGCAGGTTGGTCGAGCGGTGGCGCAGGAAGTGCTGCTCGAAGTGCGGCGACATGTGGTGCAGGGCGACGGTGGTCAGGAACAGGACCAGCAGCCAGACATACGTGCCCGGAGCGCTGCGGACGTACGCCCTCGCCGCCCGAAGCCCACGCCGCATCCGCATGACCCCGCTCACACGCGCAAGTATGGTCGTCAGAGTGATCGAGGTGCCCGGCGCGCTGGCCGCTTCCCAGGAGAAATTCAACGGGGCGGCGGGCCGCGCGTTCGTCGCCGGCCTGCCCCGGCAGGCGGCCGGCTTCCTCGACCGGTGGCGGCTGCGGATCGACGGGCCGGCGATGCACGGCGTGTGCGCGCTGGTCCTTCCGGTCGTCCGCGCCGACGGCCTGCCCGCCGCCCTGAAGCTCCAACTGCCCGACGAGGAGAGCGCGGGAGAGGCGCCGGCGCTGCGCGTGTGGGCCGGTGCGGGGGCCGTGCGGCTCCTGGAGCACGACGAGCCCACCGGCACGCTGCTGCTGGAGCGGCTCGACTCCGCCCGCCCGCTGACGGGCCTGCCGGACGCCCGCGCGGCCGTCCTGGTGATCGCCGACCTGCTGGCCCGCCTGACGTCCGTGGCGGCCCCGGCGGGGATACGGCGACTGGGTGACATCGCGGGTGCCCTGCTGGAGCGGACTCCGGGCGCGTTGCGGCGGCTGCCCGACGGGGAGGACCGCCGGCTGCTCGCGGACTGCGCCGCCGCCGTGCGCGAGGTCGCCGGCGAGAGCGGCGACCGGCTGCTGCACTGGGACCTGCACTACGGCAACGTCCTCGGTGCCGGCCGCGAGCCCTGGCTGGCCATCGACCCCAAGCCGCTCGCCGGGGACCCCGGCTTCGAACTGCTCCCGGCACTGTTCAACCGCTTCGAGCCCGGCGAGGTCGTCCCGCGTTTCGAGGCCATGACCGGGGTGCTGGGCCTCGACCGGGACCGGGCCCGTGCCTGGACGCTCGGCCGGGTGCTGCAGAACGCCGTGTGGGATCTGGAGGACGGCCGTCCTCCGTCCCGCGCACAGCTGTGGATCGGCCGCGCCCTGCGCCGGTGACACGCCGCCGGACGGCTCATCCGGCGTTCCAGCCGACTATCCGGCCATACCGTACGGAATATGACGAAACGGTATATCGCTCTGCTCCTGAGCGCCGCCGCGCTGGCCGGCTCGGGCGTAGCCGCCGCCCGGCCGCTCCCGATGCCCAGGACGCACCTGGTGCACCCGGGCCAGTCGATCCAGCGGGCGGTGAACGCCGCGCGCCAGGGGGACACCGTGCTGGTGCTGCCCGGCGTCTACCACGAGAGCGTCAAGGTGACGACGCCCGGTCTGACGCTGCGCGGCGCGGGCCGCCGCACCGTCCTGGAACCGGGCGGCAAGAAGCTCTCGGGCGGCTGCGCCAAGTGGGGGAACGGCATCTGTGTGGTGGGGGCCAAGGGCAAGCGCCTCGAAGGTGTCACCGTGTCCCGTCTGACCGTGACCGGCTTCTCGCACACCGGCCTGATGGCCGTGGGCACCGACCGGCTGACCGTACGGCAGGTGACCGCCGAGAAGAACGGGATGTGGGGCATCGCCGAGGAGCGGTCCGTACGCAGCGAGTACCAGAACAACATCGCCCGGAACAACGGCGACGCGGGACTCTTCCTGGCCAACACGGTCACCGCCGAGCAGGGCGCCGCCGACACCCGCGGAACGCTGATCGCCCACAACCGGCTGGAGGGCAACCGGATCGGCGTCACCGTCCGCCGGCTGCGCGACCTCACCGTCACGGACAACTACGTCACCGGCAACTGCGCGGGGATGTTCGTCGTCGGCGACGAGAACGAGCCGCGGGCCGGCGCCCTGACCGTGCGCGACAACCGGGTCGTGGAGAACAACAAATTCTGCCCGGCGACCGCCCGGATGCCCTTCCTCCAGGGCTCGGGCATCGTCCTGACCGGCGCCGAGCGGACCTACGTGTCCCGCAACCTCGTCGTCGGCAACTCGGGCACGTCCCCCTACTCCGGCGGCATCGTCCTGTTCAGGAGCTTCGTCGGCGCGGTCGGCGAGAGGAACCGGGTGACCCGGAACGTACTCGACGGCAACTCCCCGGCGGACCTGGTCAACCAGGAGAGCGCCGCGCACCACAACACCTTCGCAGAGAACTCCTGTGAGGCCTCCAGGCCCGCGGGACTGTGCTGAGGCCGTAGCCACTCGTGGAACCCACCGGACCCAGAAGGAAGGAAGGCGGCACATGACGACCGCTCAGTCCGCCCCACCGCCGTCCATGCGGCTCAGGGAGCTCGCGTTCGGGGCGGCGTGCGCCGCCGCCCTCCGCGCGGCCGCCCGGCTCGGTGTGGCCGACGCGCTCGGGGAAGCGCCCATGGCCGTGGAGGACCTCGCGGCCGCGGTGAAGACCGAACCGAAGCCGCTGCGCCGGCTGCTGCGGGCACTGACCTGCTACGGCGTCTTCACCGAGCAGCCCGACGGGACGTTCGCGCACACCGGCATGTCCCGGCTGCTGCGCGAGGACGACCCGGGCAGCCTGCGCTACATCACCCTGTGGTGCACCGAGCCGTGGACCTGGGACGCCTGGCCGAAACTGGACGAGGCGGTGCGCACCGGCCGCAACGTGGTGGAGGACCTGTACGGCAAGGAGTTCTTCGTCCACCTCAACGAGGACGCCCCCGAGTCGGCGGACGTCTTCAACCGGGCCATGACGACCTCCAGCAGGCAGTCCGCGCGGGACGTCGCCGAGCTCCTCGACCTGTCCGGCGCCTCCTCGGTCGCCGACATCGGCGGCGGGCAGGGGCACGTGGTGGCGAGCCTGCTGGAGAAGTACCCGCGGATGCACGGCACCCTGCTGGACCTGCCGCGGGTGGTGGACAACGCCGACCCCCGACTGCGCGCGGGCGGCTCGCTGGCGGACCGGGTGCGGATCGTGCCCGGCGACTGCCGCGAGGCCATCCCGGTCAGGGCCGACGTCTACATCATCAAGAACATCCTGGAGTGGGACGACGACTCCACCGCCCGCTGCCTGCGCAACGTCATCGGGGCGGGCGGTCCCGGAGCCCGGGTCGTGGTCATCGAGAACCTCGTCGACGACACGCCCTCGATGCGGTTCAGCACCGCCATGGACCTGCTCCTGCTGCTGAACGTCGGCGGCGCCAAGCACACCGGCGCCAGCATGGCCGACCGGCTGAAAGGGGCGGGCCTGGTCATCGACGACATCAGCCCGGTCAACCCCTACCTGCACGCCTTCGACTGCACGGTGCCGAGCTGACCGGACCCGGCCGGCGGCCCCGCCGCGACCACCTCGGACACCGGCCGCCGGGCCCGCGACACAGCGGGCCCGGCGGCCGGTGGCCGTCCGTGAGGGACCGGACGGCTCGTCAGGTTGGCTCAGTGCGGCGGCTCAGTCACGCTCCCACAGGTAGAAGCGGTGGGCCATCGCGTCCTTGGGCGAGCGCCAGGTCTGCGGGTCGTACGCGCTGACGTACGCCGACAGCCGCTCGCTGATGCCCCGGAACTCGGGGTGGTCCACCACCTTGGCGATGGCGGGTCCCGGGTCCCGGTCCGCATCGATCAGGTGCATGTACACATCGCCGAACTGGTAGAGGCTGCGTCGGTTGACGCCGACCAGGTGCGGCAGCTCCCCGCGGTCGGACTCCTCGAAGATCCTGGCGATGTCCGGGGCCGAACCAGGGGCCATCCGGGCGACGATCAGTTCTTGGTGCACGAGGCTTCCTCCGTCCGGCTCAGTCGGTGGTCAGGGCCGGCTCGGCCCGGCGCCCGGCGGCGGTCTTCTCGATCCTGTCGCGGATCAGGGCCATCTGGACCTTGGAGTTCTTGTTGATGTTGTCGGTCATCCAGTCGTCGTCGACCGGCGCCTCCGGCTTCATCGCGAAGTCCTGCGTCCAGATCATCCGGGTGCCCCCGGGGACCTCCTCGTACCTCCAGTGGATGTTCATGTGGTCGAACGGGCCCGTCTCGACCCGGCGGGCCCTGACGGTGAGCGTGGCCCGGTCGGGCTCGCGCTCGGAGACCCAGCTCCACACGGTGCCGTTCTCGTCCGGGTGCATGGTCAGCCGAAAGGTGCACTTGTCGCCTTCCTGGGACAGGATCTCGGCGGAGGCGTACTCGCTGAACAGCCGCGGCCAGTTCGCCACGTCGTTGGTCATGTCCCAGACGAGGTCCACCGGCGCCGCGATGGTGATCTCGTTCTCCGTGTGTCCGGCCATTTCTACGCTCCTGCGAGAAGGGTGCTGTTGACGAGGTCGAGGAACTTCCTTGGCGTCTTGCAGCGCTCCGCGTCGGCGGGCATCGGCATGCCGTGCCGGTTCTCCAGTTCGCCCACGATGCCGAGCAGGCCGAGCGAGTCGATACCGAGCTCGTCGAATCCGGTCTCGGACCGGTCCGCCAGATCCTGCGGGCTGACGGTGATCCCGGCGGCCTTCTTCATGAGTTCGGCCAGTTCCTCCACTGTGATGCGGTCACTCATGCGGTTCCTCTCCTTGTTGCTCCCGGGTTGCTCCCGGTTGGTCGTGGCTGCCTCGCTAGGAGGCCCCGGCGGCACCGTGCCGCAGCACCAGCGCCGAGTTCGAGCCCATGAGCCCCCGGCTGAGGACCAGCGCCGTGCGCACCTCGGCGGCACGGGCACGACCGGTCACCAGGTCGAGGTCATGGCAGATGTCGGAGACGTTCGGGGTGGGCGGGATCAGGCCGTGCTCCATCGCGAGCACCGCCGCCGCCGTGTCCAGCACCGGGGCCGCGCAGTACGCCCGGCCGGTGCCGGTCTTGGGCGCCGTGACCGGCACCCGCCGGCCGTGCGCGCCGAGCGCGTCGGCGAGGGCGCGTGCCTCCGCCCGGTCCGCCTCGGGGACGCCGAGGGCGTCGGCGAAGACGACGTCGACCTCCTCGGGTGCGCACCCGGCGTCGGCCAGCGCGCCGCGGATCGCCTCGGCCAGCCCCTGTCCGGACAGCTCCCAGCGGGAGGGGCCGGTGAAGGTCGACGCGTGCCCGGCCAGGACGGCCCGTACGGGCACGCCCCGCTCCCGCGCCGACTCGGCCGCCTCCACGGTGAGCATCGCGCCGCCCTCGGCCGGCACGAACCCGCAGGCGTCCTCGGTGAACGGGCGGTAGGCGCGCTCCGGGTCGGCCACCGGGCTCAGCTCCCGGTAACCGAGCTGGCAGACCATCGAGTACGGGGCCAGCGGCGCCTCCGTCGAACCGGCCACGATCAGGTCGGTGCCGCGCTCGACCGCCCGTGCCGCGTGCGCCAGGGCGTCCAGACCGCCCGCCTCGTCGGCGGCGACCACCGAACAGGGGCCCTTGAAGCCGCGCCGGATGGAGATCTGGCCCGTGCTGGCCGCGTAGAACCAGGCGATGGACTGCCACGGGCCGACATAGCGGCTGCCCTTGCTCCACAGCTTCTGAAGTTCCCGCTGGCCGAACTCGCCGCCGCCGGACCCGGCCGCGGTGACCACGCCCGCGCAGAACGGGGCCGCGTCGGTGTCGGCCCGACCCAGCCGGGCGTCCTGAAGGGCCGCGTCGGCCGCGGCCATCGCGAAGTGCGTGAAGCGGTCGGTCTGGACGAGATAGCGCTCCTCCACCGCCGCCGAGGGTTCGAAGGCCCGCACCTCGCCGGCCACCTTCAGCGGCAGGTGCTCGCAGCCCTCACGCGTCACGCGGTCCAGGAGGCTCGCGCCCTCCTGGGTGGACTTCCAGAAGGTCTCGGTGCTCGTGCCGCCGGGCGCGACGACACCGATGCCGGTGACGGCGGCCCGCCGCTTGCGCGGTGCGCTCATCGTGTCCTCTCCCTCTGCCGGGTCAGGATCACCGCGGACTGGAAGCCGCCGAAGCCGCTGCCCACGGAGAGCACGCTGTCCAGCTTCCGCTCGCGGGCGACCCGCGGGACGTAGTCCAGGTCGCACTCGGGGTCGGGGGTCTGGTAGTTGGCGGTCGGCGGGACCGCCTGGTGGGCCAGCGCCAGCACGCAGGCCACCACCTCGATCGCCCCGATCGCCCCCAGCGAGTGGCCCACCATCGACTTGATGGAGCTCATCGGGGTGTCGTAGGCGTGGTGGCCCAGCGCCCGCTTCACCGCGGCCGTCTCGTGCCGGTCGTTCTGCCGGGTGCCGGAGCCGTGCGCGTTGACGTAGTCGATCGCGGAGCCGTCCAGGCGGGCGTGGTCCAGCGCGGTCTCTATCGCTCGCGCCATCTCCAGGCCCTCGCTGGTCAGTCCGGTCATGTGGTAGGCGTTGCCGAACGTGGCGTAGCCGCTCAGCTCGCAGTACACGTGGGCGCCGCGGGCCCTGGCGTGCTCCAGCTCCTCCAGGACGAGCACCGCCCCGCCCTCTCCCATGACGAACCCGTCACGGTCGTTGTCGAAGGGGCGGGAGGCGTGGGCGGGGTCGTCGTTGTTCGGCGACGTGGCCTTGATCGCGTCGAAGCACGCCATGGTGATCGGTGATATCGGCGAGTCCGACGCCCCGGCTATGCAGATGTCCGCCCTCCCCTCCTCCACGGTGTGCAGCGCGTAGCCGACCGCGTCGAGCCCGGAGGTGCAGCCCGTGGAGACGGTCTGCACCGGCCCGCGGGCCCCGAACCGCTCGGCCACCGTGGAGGCCAGCGTGCTCGGTGTGAAGGCCCGCTCCAGATGCGGCCGGGCCCGCTCGTGGTCCACGTCCCAGCGGTCGCCGTGGTGGCTGACCAGGACGTAGTCGTTCTCCAGCCGCGTGGTGCCGCCGACCGCGGTGCCCAGCGAGACCCCGACCCGCCAGGGGTTCTCCCCGGCGAGGTCGAGTCCCGAGTCCGCGACCGCCTCCTGACCGGCGGCCAGCGCGAACTGGATGTAGCGGTCGCAGCGCGCGATCTGCTCCTCATCCAGACCCGAGGCCGCCGGATCGAAGTCGCACTCGGCCGCGATCCGGGACCGCAGCCCTGACGGGTCGAAGAACGTGATGCCCCGCGTCGCGGTGCGCCCGTTCGTCAGCAGGTCCCAGAACGCGGAGGCGCCGATACCGCCCGGCGCCACGATGCCTATGCCGGTGACCGCCACCCGCCTGGTCATGATCGGACCTCTGCCACGCCGGCCGGCGGGGCCGACTCGGCGCCCTCCGTGTCGACGTGGCCGAGCTGCGGGCGCGGGGCGAGCGGTCCCAGGTGGAAGACGATCCGCGCCTCCACGTCGCCCACGTTGCGGAAGCGGTGGCGCATGTAGGCGGGGATCATCAGACCCTGCTCCGGCCTGAGCGGGTGCGGCTCGCCGTCCAGGTCCACCTCGAGCTCCCCGCAGACGACGTACACGAACTCCTCGGAGTACGGGTGGTAGTGCTCGCCGATGCGGTCGCCGGGCTGCACGATGGCCACGCCCATGAAGCCGCTGGTGGAACCGACCGTGGCCGGGGTGAGCATGGCGCGCAGATCGCCTCCGCGCTTCGTGTTGGGTTCGGTGTCGCAGAGCTCCACGATCCTGGGCCTGGGTTTGATCACGTCGTTCCTCCGGTGGTGTGATACGTCCGCTTCGGGATGCGGTCAGGCGTCCGGCGCGGACCGGCGGTCGGTGATGAGCTCCATACAGGCGAGGGTGAGCAGACGGGCCAGGTCGCCGTCCTTCGGGCCGGCACCCTCGTCGAGCAGGGTGGTCAGCTCCGGCACCTTCGCGGGGTCCGCGAGACCCAGCGCGGCGACCGGGTCGGCGTCCAGGCCGCCACGGATGTCGATCAGCCGGACGACGACGTCGTCCCGCTCGAAGACCGTGCTGCGCAGCACCGGGCTGCGCGGGTCCTCCGCGGCCCGCTCGTCCTGCTGGGACAGCAGCTCCGCCAGCTTCATGCCCAGGCCCGGCCGCGCCGGGTAGCACAGCGCGTGCCGCTCCGCCTCCGGGCTCTCCTGGTCGGCCGTCACGTGGTGCACCGCGGGCAGTGCCGCCCGGGTGAAGAACACGCGTGCGGACTCCTGGTCGTCGAGGTCGCGGTCCTCCTCCAGGTAGGGGTTGATGGCCTCCTCGACCTTCCGGATCTGCGGCTGCCGGGCCACGTGCCGCAGCGCCGCGAGCAGGTCGCCGCGCACCTCGATGGCCCGCACGACCCGGTTGCCGTGCATGAACAGGGAGGTGCGGCACAGCCGGGTGGCACCGTCCACCTGCGCCTCGGGCGATTCGTATCCGGCCAGGATCTGGGCCACCTTCTGCTCGCTGCCCGGCTTCACCGTGAAGGTCAGCGCGTGCCGGATCACCCCGTCCCCGATCCGCGGCGAGTCCTGGAGCCGCCGCTCGGCGGACGGCGCGCCCGCCTCCGTGTGGCCGGTCTCGCGGACGATGTGGAAGCGCAGCGAACGGGTGTCCCGGATGCAGCTGTGCATCGGCTGCACCATCCGTACGTGCTCCTCGCTGTTCACCCAGGCGAGGAACGGCGGGGCGCTCTCCCACTCGCTGGTGATCAGCCACTGGGAAGGGTTCTCGATGGACTGGCACAACTGGTCGCTGACGTGCCCGGGGACCGACGCGACCTGCTTGTACATCTCCTCGTACGCCTCCAGGAACTGCTGCTGGGCGCCGTCGTAGACGTCCACCAGCAGGACGACCCGGAGCCGGGAGCCGTCGAAGACGGACTGGGAGACACGTTTCACGGCCTGCTGCTCGGTCGGTTCTGAAACTCGCTCAGAAATGGCGGTCATCTGCGTACGTCTCCTTGGCGGGCTTGGCGGGGCAGAGGAAACGCCGGCCGCGAGTGACGCGACGTCAGCGTGATCTCGATCCTGTGCCGTGCCCGATCGGTGCGCGACTCGTGTGCACCACGCGGGTGATCACACGGGTGATTGATGCCGCGGATGTACGCATGACGGCCTCCGGGAGGGCATGGACATTCAGATGCGCCCGCACCCCCGCACCCGCCCCCCTCGCCCCTGGAGGCACCGATGCGCCGAGAAGCCGACCACCGGGTACCCGTCCTCGTCGTGGGCGGCTCCCTGGTGGGTCTGTCCACCTCCCTGTTCCTGGGCCGCCACGGCGTACCGCACATGCTGGTCGAACGGCACTCCGGCACCTCCATCCACCCCCGCGGGCGGGGCAACAACGTGCGTACCATGGAGCTGTTCCGGGTGGCCGGCGTCGAACGGGACATCAGGACCGCGGCTTCACTGCTCGCCGGCAACCACGGCATCCTCCAGACGCCGACCCTGGCCGGCGAGGCGGGCGAGTGGCTGTTCCGGCACATCGACCCGGGCGGCGACCTCGCCAGGTTCAGCCCCGCCACCTGGTGCCTGTGCAGCCAGAACGACCTGGAGCCCGAACTGCTGAAGGGCGCCCGCCGACTCGGCGGCGACCTGCGCTACTCCCACGAGCTGGAGTCCTTCGAGCAGGACGGCGAAGGCGTGACCGCGGTGGTCCGGGACCGGGGCACCGACGAGCGGTACACCGTCCGCGCCGACTACCTGGTCGCCGCCGACGGCCCGCGCAGCCCCGTCCGGCGCCGCCTCGGCATCGGGCACAGCGGGCCGGGCGACCTGTTCGCCAACGTCAGCGTCACCTTCCGCTCCAAGCTGCTCGCCGAGGTGGTGGGCGAACGCCGCTTCATCTGCTGCTACCTCACCGACCAGGACGCCGACGGGGCCCTGCTGCCCATCGACAACCAGGAGCACTGGGTCTTCCACGCGCCCTGGCACCCGGAGCGCGGCGAGAAGCTGGAGGAGTTCACCGAGGACCGGCTCCAGCGGCACATCCGCCGCGCGACCGGGATCTTCGACCTGGACGTGGAGATCACCGGCAAGGCGTCCTGGCGTGCCGCCGAACGGGTCGCGGACCGGTACGCGGCCGGACGGGTGTTCCTCGCCGGGGACAGTGCGCACGAGATGTCCCCCACCGGCGCCTTCGGCTCCAACACCGGCATCCAGGACGCGCACAACCTGGTCTGGAAGCTGGCCGCCGTGCTCGGCGGCTGGGCCGGCCCGGGCCTCCTGGAGACCTACGACACCGAGCGCCGCCCCGTCGCCGCGGCGACCAGCGCCCGCGCCTCCGCCCGCTCCGTCGAGCACAGCCACCCCGGCTTCGCCCCGGCCCCGGGCGTCGGCGGCGGCCGGCGCGGCGGCATCCTCAACGTCGTCCTCGGCTACCGCTACCCGCAGGGCGCCGTCGTGGGCGCCGACCCGGTCCAGGAGGTCGTGCCCGAGGCGATGCGCCTGACCGGCGAGCCGGGCAGCCGGGCGCCCCACCTGTGGCTGCGCCGCGGCGAGGAGCGGATCTCGACGCTCGACCTGTACGAGCGCTCCCTGGTGCTGCTGAGCGACGCCCGGTCGACGGCCGGCTGGCACACGGCGGCCCGGCGCGTCGCCGAGAGTGACGGCGTACGCCTGGACTCGTACCGCGTCGGCGCCGAGCTCGCCCACGACCCACGCGACGGCGGGGTCGCGGCGGCACCCGACTGGGCGCGGGCCCACGGAACGACGGCCGACGGGGCGGTGCTGGTCCGCCCGGACGGGTTCGTGGCGTGGCGGTCGGCGGGGGCCTCGCCGGACGCGGAGGCGACGCTGCGTCAGGTCGTACGGACCGTGCTCAGCACAGCCTGACCTGCGAGAACGAGAAAAGGCCAGGTCAGAAGCGTCTGACCTGGCCTTTGTGGAGCCCCCTGTCGGATTCGAACCGACGACCTGCTGTTTACAAGACAGCCGCTCTGGACCAGCTGAGCTAAGGAGGCCTGTATGGGTGTGTCCGTGCAGTGTACCCAGGTCCCCACAGCGGCCCGGCAGGAATTTCCGTGAAGTTCACTCGGCCTCAAGTGCTGACAGACCAGGTGAACGCCAGGTACCGTCCTGTGCCAGTTCACCCTTGTGGACTACACCACCACAACGGAATCACCCGTAGTGGCAACCACCTTCCTACAACGGATCGTCCGGCACGTTCCTGCCGGTAGAAGGGGGCCCATTCGCCATGGCCACTGTCCAGTTCGACAAGGCGACCCGGATCTACCCGGGTTCCGACAAGCCCGCCGTCGACGCACTCGAGATCGACATCGCGGACGGGGAGTTCCTCGTCCTGGTCGGCCCGTCCGGTTGCGGCAAGTCCACCTCCCTGCGGATGCTCGCGGGCCTGGAGGACGTCAACGGCGGCGCCATCCGGATCGGTGACCGCGACGTCACCCACCTGCCGCCGAAGGACCGGGACATCGCCATGGTGTTCCAGAACTACGCGCTGTACCCGCACATGTCGGTCGCCGACAACATGGGCTTCGCGCTCAAGATCGCCGGCGTCAACAAGGCGGAGATCCGCAAGAAGGTCGAGGAGGCCGCGAAGATCCTCGACCTGACCGAGTACCTGGACCGCAAGCCGAAGGCGCTCTCCGGCGGTCAGCGCCAGCGTGTCGCCATGGGCCGCGCGATCGTGCGCGAGCCGCAGGTGTTCCTCATGGACGAGCCGCTGTCCAACCTGGACGCCAAGCTCCGGGTGAGCACCCGTACGCAGATCGCCTCGCTCCAGCGCCGGCTCGGCATCACCACCGTCTACGTCACCCACGACCAGGTCGAGGCCATGACCATGGGTGACCGCGTGGCGGTGCTCAAGGACGGTCTGCTCCAGCAGGTCGACTCGCCGCGCAACATGTACGACAAGCCCGCGAACCTGTTCGTCGCCGGCTTCATCGGCTCGCCCGCGATGAACCTCATCGAGGTGCCGATCACTGACGGCGGCGTGAAGTTCGGCAACAGCGTGGTGCCGGTCAGCCGCGAGGCCCTCAAGGCCGCCTCGGACAAGGGCGACCGCACGGTGACGGTGGGCGTGCGCCCCGAGCACTTCGACGTGGTCGAGCTGGGCGGCGGCGCGGCGGCCTCGCTGTCGAAGGACGCCGAGGACGCTCCGGCCGGCCTCGCCGTCTCCGTGAACGTGGTGGAGGAGACGGGCGCCGACGGGTACGTCTACGGCTCGGTCGAGGTCGGCGGCGAGCAGAAGGACCTCGTCGTCCGCGTCAGCAGCCGCTCCGTCCCGGAGAAGGGCTCCACGGTGCACGTCGTGCCGCGGCCGGGCGAGACGCACGTCTTCTCGACCTCGACGGGCGAGCGCCTGTCGGACTGACGCGTCCACGGCTGACACCTTACGGCTGAAACCTCGGGACACCCCTCGGGGGATTCACCCGAGTTGACGAGAAGGGCCCCGTGACCTGGCCACGGGGCCCTTCTCCATGCCGGCGAACCACCCCCGCGCACCGGACATTTCGAGCGATGTACGTCAACACCTCACCCGGAAGGGAGCGTCCGGCCATCCCCCGAAGGGGTGACTAAATGTCGCCAAATCATCACCGAGCGCTACCCTCGCTCGCGTGAAGCACTCCACCAACCACCCCACGCGACGCGGCCCGGGCCCCGCCCGCCGGATCGGCCGCTCCCTCGCCCTCGTCCTGCCCGTCGTCCTGGTGCTCTCCGGAACCCTCGCGGTCACCCGGGTCAACTGGTCGGGGAGCCCCGCGAACTCGGTCCTCACCGCGTCGGACGCGGTGGCCGTCGGCGCCCCGGCGAAGTCCCGCTCCCGCGCCCCGCAGGACGTGCTGCGCGACCAGTTGCTGACCGAGTTGCAGGACAAGAACCCGGGCGTGGTCCTCACCCACCTCCAGGAGGCGGTGAACGGCCGCCCGTCACTGGCCAGGCACTGCTCCTCCATCGCCCGCACCCTGGGCCGCGCCGCCGTCCACATCTACGGCCCCACCCGCGCCCAGTCCTACGCCCGCCCGGTCTGCGACACCTCCTTCGCCTCCGGCATCCAGTCCACCCACACCTGACGCCCCACGGCCCTCCGGCCGACCGAGCGAAGCCTTCAGGGCCAGGGCGGGCCACCCCACAGCGCGGGGGCCCGCCCTCCGTACGGCCGGACGGGCCCACAGAACGTCCTGCGGCGCCCCCGGGCCCGCCGGGTCGGCCCACCCCCGGCCAGCCGCGTGCCCCGTCCGAAGGGCCGACCGCATGCCGTGCCCGGAGGACCCGGGACGGCGGGGAGCCGGTGGCCGGTGGCCGTGGGCAGGGAATTCCTTGGTGGCGGCCGGAGATCGAAGTGCGGGACGTACAGTGCGGGCATGACCCATCCGAACACCGCGACCCGCCCCACCCAAGCCGTCGTCCTGGCCGGAGGCCAGGGCTCCCGGCTGCGGCCCTACACCGACGACCGGCCCAAGCCGATGGTCGAGATCCCCGGCACGGGCACCCCGATCATCGGCCACCAGCTCGCCTGGCTGGCCGAGGAGGGTGTGACGGACGTGGTGGTGTCCTGCGGTCACCTCGCCGACGTGCTCCAGAACTGGCTGAAGTCGGCGGACCTGCCGCTCCGCGTCTGCACCGTCGTGGAACCGGAGCCCCTCGGCCGCGGCGGCGGCCTGAAGTTCGCCGCCGCCCAGCTACCCCACCCGGACCAGCCCTGGTACGCCACCAACGGCGACATCTGGACCCGGTTCTCCCTGCGCGACATGGCGGACTTCCACACCGAGCGCGACGCGGTCGCCACGCTCGCGCTGGCCCGCCCGCGGATCCCCTGGGGCGCCGTGCGGACGGACGGCTTCGGTCACATCACGGACTTCATCGAGGCCCCGCCCTCGACCTTCGAGATCAACGCGGGCGTCTACGTGTTCTCACCCGAGTTCGCCGCCCTCCTCCCGGAGCGCGGCGACCACGAGCGCACCACCTTCCCGCACCTCGCCCGCGAACGCAGGCTCGCCGGCTTCCCGATCCCGCAGGGCGCCTACTGGCGTGCCATCGACACCGCGAAGGACCTCACGGAGGCCGCGAAGGAGCTGGCGACGCTGGGGAGGTGAACCCGCAGCGCCGCACCCCGTGCGGCGCTGCGGGGGGCAGGGCTGCTATCCCAGCAGTCCGCCGACCAGCCCGGGCTCGCCCGAGGACGAGCCGCCGCCGCTGGAACCGCCGCTGCTGGAACCGGGCCCCCCTGAGCCACCGGTCGATCCGGTGCTGCCGCCGGTCGCGGTACCGCCGGAGGTCGGACCCGAGCTGGTGCTGGGCGCCTGCTGCGCCGGGGCGGAGTACCGCGGCGGGGTCTGGCCGGTGCCCTGGGTCTCACTGGGCACGCCGCCGGTCGCGGTACCGCTCTCACGGGACGCCTCGCGGTCCGCGCCCGGCGTGCTCGCGGGCCTGGAGGACGGACTCGCCGAGGAGCCCTGCCGGGTGGCCGGCGAGGTCGACGCCGACGGCGGCTGCTGCTGCCGCTCGCCCGACTCCTTCGGCAACGGCGAACCGGGCAGCTCGTTGCGCGGGGCCTCGCCCGGCCCGGGCACGACCACCCGGCCGGCGTCGCGGACGGCGCCGCCCAGCAGCGAGCCGACGAGCAGCATCAGACCGGTGACGACCACCGTGACCAGCGCGCCACGGCGCAGCACGAACCGGCGCAGCTCCCAGATGTCGGAGCGCGGTCCGAGCCGGCGCCAGGCGGAGGCGGCCAGGCGCCCGTCCACGGAGTACACGGGCGCGCCGGCGATGACCAGCGGGGACCAGGCCGCGAGGTAGATGATGTCCGGCGCGTCGTAGACGGGCGCGGTCTTCCAGCTGACCGTCACGATCAGCGCGGCCGACAGCAGCGCGCCCATCGCCGCGGCGACCCGCTGCCAGCAGCCCAGGACCGTGAGGATGCCCACGATGACCTGGAGGAAGGCGATGACGAGCCCGGAGCCGACGGGGTGCTGAAGCGCGAACTGGCGCAGCGGCTCGGCGACTTCCCAGGGGTGCAGGGTGTTGAGCCACTTGACCATGGAGCCGCGCTTGCCGCCGTCGAAGTAGAGCGGGTCGCACAGCTTGCCCATGCCGGCGTAGAGGGAGATGAACCCGAGGAAGATGCGCAGCGGGAGCAGCACGACGCCGAGGTTCATGCGCCGGCCCGGGTAGTACGCGTGCCGGGACGGGTCGTCGGCGTGGCGCCTGCCCTGCCGGTGCCCCTCCGGCTCGCCGTACTCGTCCTGCACGCCGTACTCGTCGTGCTCGTCGTACCCGCCGTACGTGTCGTCCGCGAAGCCGCCGTCGTCGTAGCGCGGTTGGCCGTACGCCGAGGTGCCGTACCCGCTCTGGCCGTACCCGGCGCCGCCGTGGGCGGTCTCCTCGTAGGCACTGCCCGGGGTCCGCATGTGCGGCAGCAGCCGGGTCTCGCCGGGCCGGGGCGTGCGCTGGGCGCCGACGACGGGGGTCTCGACCGTCTGCTCCAGGTCGTAGGGGTCGTGGCCCGGCATGCCGCCGACGCGCGGGATGAACTGCGTGGCCCCGGCGTTCACGGACGACTCGTCGACGTACCCCGCGCTTCCGCTCCGCACGGCCTGGAGCAGGCGGTGGGCGCCGGTGTCGTCCGGGGAGGACCGGCCGCTCCAGACGACCGGGCGGCGGTGGGTCGCGGTCCCGGCCCGCCCCGCGGCGAAGGGCACGCCGCCGGTGTACTCGGTGCCGCCGGGGTGCCGGGCGATCCGCCGGGACGGGGCGCGCCGCGAGGTGGCGCCCAACTGCACGCGGAAACTCGCGTGGTTGACGATGACCTGCGCCGGATCGCTCGGCACCTTCACCATGCTCAGCGCGGGAGCGTCGTCGTACCCCGACGAGCGGTCCCCCGTGGGTGTGCGGGGTGTTCTGGTGTCCACACTCATCTAACCGAGTGACGAGGAGTTAGGACACTGCCGTGACGCGTCGGATCTGTCCGGACCGCGTCAAGGTTGTGCGGATCGCCCGGTTTCACCCGGGCGGATGACCGAACGGACGACCGTTCGACCACCCGCGCCCGGCTTCGGACGACCGGTCAGGCGCGCCTGCGCGCCGCCTCGTAGAGCACGATCCCGGCCGCGACACCGGCGTTCAGCGACTCCGCGCCACCCGGCATCGGGATCCGCACCCGCAGGTCGCAGGTCTCGCCGACCAGCCGGGACAGGCCCTTGCCCTCGCTGCCGACGACGATGACGACGGGACCCTCCAGGGCCTCCAGGTCGCCGAGTTCCGCCTCGCCGTCCGCCGCGAGGCCGACCACCGTGATGCCCGCCTTCTGATACGTCTCCAGGGCCCGGGTCAGGTTGGTGGCGCGGGCCACCGGCGTACGGGCGGCCGCGCCGGCCGAGGTCTTCCAGGCGCCCGCGGTCATCCCGGCCGCGCGCCGCTCCGGGACGACCACGCCGTGCCCGCCGAAGGCGGAGACGGAGCGGACGACCGCGCCGAGGTTGCGCGGGTCGGTGACCCCGTCGAGGGCGACGATCAGCGGGTCCTCGCCCTCGTCGTAGGCGGCGTCGGCGAGGTCCTCGGGGTGCGCGTACTCGTACGGCGGCACCTGGAGGACCAGACCCTGGTGGTTGAGCCCGTTCGTCATCCGGTCGAGCTCGGGGCGCGGGGCCTCCATGAGGTTGATCCCGCCGCGCTCGGCCGCGAGCTGGAGCGCCTCACGGACCCGCTCGTCGTTGTCGATGAACTGCTGGACGTAGAGCGTGGTGGCGGGCACGCCCTCGCGCAGCGCCTCGACGACCGGGTTGCGGCCGACGACGAGCTCGGAGGCCGACCGGCCCGAGCCGCGCCGCTGCTGCGGACGGCCCTGGGCACGGCGCACCTTCGCCTGGGCGGCGCGCTGCTTGGCGTGCCCCTTGCGCATCTCGGCGGGGGGCGTCGGCCCCTTGCCCTCGAGCCCCCGGCGCCGCTGGCCGCCACTGCCGACCTGCGCGCCCTTCTTGCCGGACATGCGGCGGTTGTTCCCGGCCATGACCTACCTGTCTGTTGAAGCGTCGTACGTACGTCTATGCAGTGTGCCGCCCGGGAGGCCGGGCGGCACAATCGATCTTCCGTGCTGGTGGGCGGGCTCAGCGCGCGCCCAGGCTCCAGCGCGGTCCCTGCGGGCTGTCCTCGATGACCAGGCCCGACTGGTTCAGCTGGTCGCGCAGGGCGTCGGCACTCGCCCAGTCCTTGCGGGCGCGGGCCGCCTCGCGCTGGTCGAGGACCATGCGGACCAGGGTGTCGACCACGCCGTGCAGGTCCTCGCCGCGCTGCTCGCTCCCTCCGGCCCAGTGCGGGTCCAGCGGGTCGAGGCCGAGGACGCCGAGCATGGCGCGCACCTCGGCGAGCCGGGCCACGGCGGCCTCCTTGTCGTCCGCGGCGAGCGCGCTGTTGCCCTGGCGGACGGTGGTGTGCACCACCGCGAGCGCCTGCGGCACGCCCAGGTCGTCGTCCATCGCCTCGGCGAACGCGGGCGGCACCTGCTCGGCCGGCTCGACCGGGCCGGCCTTCTCCATCACGCGCTGGATGAAGCCCTCGATGCGGGCGAACGCGGACTCGGCCTCGCGCAGCGCCTCCTCGCTGTACTCGATCATCGAGCGGTAGTGCGGGGTGCCCAGGTAGTACCGCAGCACGATGGGCCGCCACTGCCTGACCATCTCGGAGACCAGCACGCTGTTGCCCAGCGACTTGGACATCTTGTCGCCGGCCATGGTCACCCAGGCGTTGTGCACCCAGTACCGGGCGAACTCGTCGCCGTAGGCCTTGGCCTGGGCGATCTCGTTCTCGTGGTGCGGGAAGATCAGGTCGAGACCGCCGCCGTGGATGTCGAAGGCGCTGCCGAGGTACTTGTGCGCCATCGCCGAGCACTCCAGGTGCCAGCCCGGACGGCCGGGACCCCACGGGGTGTCCCAGGTCGGCTCGCCCGGCTTGGCCGCCTTCCACATGGCGAAGTCGCGCGGGTCGCGCTTGCCGGTCTCGCCCTCGCCGGAGGGCTGGAGCAGGTTGTCCAGCTCCTGCCGCGACAGCTCCAGGTAGCCGGGGAAGGAGCGCACGTCGAAGTAGACGTTGCCGTCGGCGGCGTAGGCGTGACCGCGCTCGATGAGCCCCCGCATCATCTCGATCATCTCCGGCACATGGCCGGTGGCACGGGGCTCGTAGGTGGGCGGCAGGCAGCCGAGCGCGGTGTAGCCGTCGTCGAACGCGCGCTCGTTGGCGTAGCCGATCGCCCACCACGGGCGGTGCTGCTCGCGCTCCTTGGCGATGATCTTGTCGTCGATGTCGGTGACGTTGCGGATGAACGTCACCTCGTAGCCGCGGTAGGCGAACCAGCGGCGCATGATGTCGAAGTTCAGCCCCGAGCGGATGTGCCCGATGTGCGGGGCTGCCTGCACGGTGGCGCCGCACAGGTAGATCGAGACGCAACCCGGCTCGAGCGGGGTGAAGTCACGGATCTGCCGGGCACTGGTGTCGTACAGGCGAATAGTCACGCCTACAGGGTAGTGGGCGGCGCGCAGTGCCTCGGCTGCCTTTTCGGCACGGGTCCCGCACGTGCGCCGCGCGGGAGGGCCGCGGTCACAGGATCCCGACGACCTTGTGCGGCCTGACCCGCACGACCACGCGCTCGGCGTCCTGCGCCGAGGAGGGGTTGAACTCGGCGTACTTCTTGCCGGTGTACTTCAGGGACAGCTCGTCGATGAGCTGTGGGCCGCCCGCGGTGGTCGTCTCGGCGGTGCCGCGGATCTCGGCGTACTCGTACGGCGACCGGGGATCCTGGACGACGACGCTCACGCGCGCGTCGCGGTCGAGGTTCTTCTTCTTGCGCCGGTCGACCGTGGTGGAGACGAGGACGTCGTCACCGTCCCGCTTCGCCCACACCGGGGACAGCTGCGGGCTGCCGTCGGGCTGGATCGTGCCGAGGATGACGAAGACGGGACCGTCGAGCAGTGACTTGAGCCGGTCGGGCAGGGCGGCGGGCATGGGGGACCTCCGTGAACCTGATCGCGCGTGGGTACCCGCGTGGGGGCCGGGCGTACACGTCGGGGCGTACGCGGGTACCCTCGCACGCCGTCAGTCCACTCGCACCACGAGCGCCGTGGCCACCGCCATCAGCCCCTCGCCGCGGCCGGGGAAGCCGAGCCCGTCGGTGGTCGCCCCGGAGACGGTGACCGGCGCTCCGGCCGCCTCGGACAGGATCTTCTGGGCCTCGTCCCGGCGCTTGCCGATCTTCGGCCGGGGGCCGACGACCTGCACCGCGACGTTCCCGATCCGGAAGCCCGCCGCGCGGACGATCCGCGCGGCCTCCGCCAGCAGGGTGACCCCGGAGGCGCCGGACCACTCGGGGCGCCCGGTGCCGAAGTGCTGACCGAGGTCGCCGAGGCCGGCGGCCGAGAACAGCGCGTTGCACGCGGCGTGCGCGACGACGTCGGCGTCGGAGTGCCCGGCAAGGCCCGGGCCCTCGCCCTCCCACTTCAGGCCCGCGCACCACAGCTCGCGGCCCTCCTCGAAGGCGTGGATGTCGGTGCCGATGCCGACCTGGGGCAGCAGGGGCGCGTCAGAAGCCATCGGTGAGCCTCCGCCGGGCCAGGACCGCCTCCGCGAGGACCAGGTCCAGCGGGCGGGTGACCTTGAAGGCCTCCTCGTGGCCGGGCACGGCCACGACCTGCTCGCCGAGCTGCTCGACCATGCTCGCGTCGTCGGTGACGTCGTCGGTGACCGTCTCGTGGGCTCGGACCAGCGTCGTCCGGTCGAAGCCCTGCGGGGTCTGCACGGCCCGCAGCCGCGACCGGTCGGGCGTGGCCACCACCGGCTCGGGCCCGCCGGGCACCGCCGCGGGCTCGACCTGCTTGACGGTGTCGGCGAGCGGCAGCGCCGGCACGACGGCGGGCGCCCCGGCCCGCACGGCCTCGATGACCGCGTCCACGGTGTCCACGGGCACCAGCGGGCGGGCCGCGTCGTGCACGAGGACGATGTCGTGGCCCGGCGGCAGCGCGTCCAGGCCGAGCCTGACCGACTCCTGGCGGCTCTCGCCGCCCGGCACGACGACGAAGTCCGCGCGCTCGGGCAGCGCGTGCGCGTCGAGGAGCGACTTGACCTCGGCGGCGCCGTCGGGCGGGGCCACGACGACGACGAGCGCGACCGCCCTGGAGGCGGCCAGGGCCCGCACGGCGTGGATGAGCATGGGCGTGCCGTTCAGCGTGCGCAGCGCCTTGGGGGCGCCCGGGCCGAGGCGTACGCCCCGGCCGGCGGCCGGAATCACGGCGGCGACGAGGGCTCCCGGCCGACCGCTCGTGGGTGAGGGACGCGAATCGTCAGACATGGTTCCTGTCAGGTTTGTGTGGCGGCCCGGCGTGGGTATGGCCTGGAGGAGCGCCCCCCTGCTCCCAGAGCGCGGGGGGAGTGCCGGACGCGCGGCCCCGACCGGACCCTTCCGTGACCCTGGTCGAGCCGACGTGCGGGCCCGGCACACAGTATCGGGGGTCCCTCCCCGACGTACGGCGTGGAGGACACCCGCACGGGCGCGCGCGGGTACGAACATGCCGCAGCGCCCGGCGACGTGAAACGCGCCATCGGGCACCGCGGCATTTTCTGTGCTGAACTGAGGCGGGTGTGACGGTCGCCTCGCGTCAGGACGCGAGAACCTCGTCGAGCAGGGCCTCGGCCTTGTCCTCGTTGGTGTTCTCCGCGAGGGCGAGCTCGCTCACCAGGATCTGGCGGGCCTTGGCGAGCATGCGCTTCTCACCGGCGGAGAGTCCGCGCTCGCGCTCGCGACGCCACAGGTCACGCACGACTTCCGCGACCTTGATGACATCGCCGGAGGCGAGCTTCTCCAGATTTGCCTTGTAGCGACGCGACCAGTTCGTGGGCTCCTCGGCGTACGGAGCACGCAGGACCTCGAACACCCGGTCCAGCCCGTCCTGACCGACCACATCACGCACGCCGACGAACTCCGCATTGTCCGCTGGCACACGCACCGTCAGGTCACCCTGGGCGACCTTCAGCACCAAGTAGGTCTTGTCCACGCCTTTGATCTGGCGAGTTTCGATAGCCTCGATCAGCGCGGCCCCGTGATGGGGATAGACCACGGTGTCGCCAACCTTGAACGTCATGTGACAGGTACCCCTTCCGTGGCTATCCAGGGTAACACGGATACGGCGTCTTCTGAATGGCGTTTTCGCAGGTCAGAGCATATCTCGGGGCTTGACAACAGCGACAGGGACGTGCTTCGGAAGGGTCACGGGGGTCAAGGGGAAGCAGGTATTCGCAGGTCGGAGGGGCTCTACACACGGGGTGAAACGCGTACGTTACACACATCCGGCGCCCCATCCAAACGGCCGAACATCCCGTTTTGTCTGGTTCCAAGCGCGCGACTTCCGCTACTCCGTTCGGTGCCTAGGAGCCGCCTCCAAGACGAATCCGGAATTGATCACGCCGTTCGTCCCATCCACCGGACGGACCGCCGTGATCAATTCCCGCCCCCGGCGCGCATTCCTTCACCGGAAATCCCCAGCAGGCCGATGACGGAGTATGAGCGGACTATGCGGGGTGCGCTTATGGGAAAGGCGGACGACCGCACGGCCAATGCGCGGGCACCCGTACCGACCCGGCCGCGGGATCGGATTCGCGGACGCCGGGACGGCCGCGCCGCGGGGGTGCGAGACGCGGCGGGAGGCCCAGGGGGCGGGTCGGGTGCAGGCCCGCGGGAACGGCTCGGTAACCTATGGCCGCTGACAGACGCTTAGGACGGCTTTATAAAGGAGCCGCCCTGTTCCGCCCACGTTAAAAGGAGTTGCCGCCGCCGTGAGCAGCAGCCTTCGACGCGGCGCCCTTGCCGCCGCCGCCATCGCGTTCTCGATCGCCTCGCTCGCCGCTTGCGGCGCCGGCAACGACGCCCAGACGCTCCAGATCCGCCCCGACAACGCGGCCACGACGGTCGGCCCGATCAAGATCCAGAACGCGGTGATCGTCACCCAGCCCGGCGTCCAGACCAAGGGCCCGGCCGTGATCATCGCGACGCTCTTCAACAGCGGCACGACCGACCAGACCCTGGACGCGATCCGCGTCGACGGCGACGGCTCCGCCCAGATCACCCCGGCGCAGGGCAGCGGCAAGGTGACCATCCCCGCGCACGGCTCCGTGATCCTCGGCGGCAAGGGCAACGCCTCCGCCGCGCTGACCAACCCCGGCCCGGTGCTCAAGGACGGCAACGCGCAGAAGGTCACCTTCACCTTCAGCAAGACCGGTGACGTGAGCCTGCGCCCCTTCGTGGTCCCGGCCGAGGGCTACTTCGACAAGTGGGGCCCGAGCAACATCCCGGCGGCGCCCGGCGAGCCGGCCGCCGGCAACTGAGACCCGCTCGGCGACCAGCACCACCGACACGTCAAGGGCGGCTCCCTCTCCAGGAGGGTGCCGCCCTTGACGTGGGGGGTGGGCAACGGACGGTGCGCGCGGCGCGGCCCGCACCGGCCTACGGCTCGAACTTGTAACCGAGCCCCCGGACCGTCACCAGATAGCGCGGGGCGCCGGGATCGGGCTCGATCTTCGCGCGCAGCCGCTTGACGTGGACGTCCAGCGTCTTGGTGTCGCCGACGTAGTCGGCACCCCAGACGCGGTCGATGAGCTGCATCCGGGTCAGGACCCGGCCGGCGTTGCGCAGCAGCATCTCCAGCAGGTCGAACTCCTTGAGGGGCAGGTCGACCTTGGAGCCGGCGACGGTGACGACGTGCCGGTCGACGTCCATACGGACCGGCCCGGCCTCCAGGGCCGCCGGGGTGACCTCCTCCGGCTCGCCGCGCCGGCGCAGCACCGCGCGGATGCGGGCGACCAGCTCGCGGGAGGAGAACGGCTTGGTGACGTAGTCGTCCGCGCCTATCTCCAGGCCGACGACCTTGTCGATCTCGCTGTCCTTGGCGGTCACCATGATCACGGGGACGTTGGAGCGGCCGCGCAGCTGGCGGCAGACCTCCGTGCCGGGTAGGCCCGGCAGCATCAGGTCGAGGAGGACGAGATCGGCGCCGTTGCGCTCGAACTCGTCGAGTCCGTCGGGCCCGGTGGCCGCGACGGCGACCTCGAAGCCCTCCTTGCGGAGCATGTACGACAGGGCGTCGGAGAAGGACTCCTCGTCCTCGACGACGAGCACTCGGGTCACGGAAGGACCTCCGGGGCAGGAAGCGGTTCGTAAGGGGTGGGTTGGAGAACTGGCTGCCCGGCCTCCTCGTCGAGGGCGGGGTGCTGCTGCGCGCGGTCGCGGGCCTCTCGGGCCGCGGCCGCCTCCGGCAGCCGCAGGGTGAAGGTGGAGCCCTGTCCCTCAGCGCTCCACAGGGTGATCTCCCCGCCGTGCGAGGCAACCACGTGCTTCACGATCGCCAGACCCAGGCCGGTGCCACCCGTGGCACGCGACCGGGCCGGGTCGACGCGGTAGAAGCGCTCGAAGATGCGCTCCTTGTCCTTGTCCGAGATGCCGATGCCCTGGTCGGTGACGGCGATCTCGATGAGGTCCCCGCCGGGGACGTCGACCCGGCGGGCGGCGATGCCGACGCGGGTACGGGACGGGGAGTAGTTGACGGCGTTCTCCACGAGGTTACCGAGGGCGGCGGCGAGCTGGCCGCGGTTGCCCCACACCCGCAGGTCGGCGGTGCCACCGGCCGCCATGGTGATCTGCTTGGTGCCGGCCTGATGGCGGCAGCGGTCGACGGCCTCGGCCACCAGCTCGTCCACCCGGACGGGCTCGGCGTCCTCCAGCGGATCGTCGTTCTGCACCCGGGAGAGGTCGATGAGCTCCTGCACCAGGTTGGTGAGCCGGGTCGCCTCGATCTGCATGCGCCCGGCGAAGCGCTCCACGGCCTCCGGGTCGTCGGAGGCGTCCATGACGGCCTCGGACAGCAGGGACAGCGCGCCGACCGGCGTCTTCAGCTCGTGGCTCACATTGGCGACGAAGTCGCGTCGTACGGCCTCGATCCGGCGGGCCTCGGTGAGGTCCTCCACCAGGAGCAGGACCAGCCGGGAGCCCAGCGGCGCGACGCGCGCGGAGACGGCGAGGGCCTCCCCGCGTCCGGTGCCGCGCCGCGGCAGGTCCAGCTCGACCTGCCGTATCTCTCCGTCCCTCCTGGTGTCCCGGGCCATCTGGAGCATCGGCTCCACGGCCAGCTTGCCGCCGCGGACCAGCCCGAGGGCGTACGCTGCGGAGCTGGCCTTGACCACGGCGTCGGCCTCGTCGAGGACGACCGCTGAGGAGCGCAGAACGGAGAGGACGGTGTCCACACCCGGCGGCAGGACCGGGTCGGTGTGCAGGGAAGTACGGGTCGGGCGCCTCTGCTCGCGCTCGCTCCAGCGGAACGCCAGCATGGCGATGACGCCGGTGAGCACTCCGGCGATCGCTGCCGCTGCGGCGACCGCCGCGTTCACGTCCATGCGTCCAGGTTAGGCACGGGACGGGACCGGACCACAGCCGCCGAGGTGCGACCTCGGACACTCGTCGCCCAGAGTTCACCTTGGAGCCAGTGATGGTTCATTTGGGGTGACGGAAACGGACGCGTGGGCCCCGGACCGTGGGAGCGTGGGGTTCGCACCGTCGGCTCTTCCGCGGTCCCGGCCCCGGAAAACCCCCTACGAACCCCCGAACGACGACGCACGAGAGGGAACCCTGATGCGGGACGCGTACCACGAGGAACTTGACTCGATCGGCGACGGTCTGGTGGAGATGGCGCGGCTGGCCGGGTCGGCGATCGGGCGCGCCACGACCGCCATCCTGGACGCCGACCTGAAGCTGGCCGAGAGCGTGATCGAGGCCGACCAGAGGGTCGACGAGCTCCAGCACGACCTGGAGGCCCGGGCGATAGCCCTGCTGGCCCGGCAGCAGCCGGTGGCCACGGACCTCAGGATCGTCGTCACGTCCCTGCGGATGTCCGCCGACCTGGAGCGTTCGGGCGACCTGGCCCAGCACGTGGCCAAGCTCGCCCGGCTGCGCTTCCCGCAGCGCGCGGTCCCGCAGGACCTGCACGCCACCATCCTGGAGATGGGGCAGCTGGCCCAGCGCCTGATGGCGAAGTCGGCCGAGGTCATCGTGACCAAGGACGTCGACCTGGCCCTCCAGCTGGAGCAGGACGACGACGAGATGGACCTGCTGCACCGCACCCTGTTCCAGCACCTCATCGACGACCGCTGGAAGCACGGCATCGAGACGGCCGTGGACGTCACCCTGCTCGGCCGCTACTACGAGCGGTACGCCGACCACGCGGTCGCGGTCGCCAAGCGGGTGGTGTACCTGGTCACCGGCGAGCACGCGGACGAACTCCAGCAGGACATCCAGCCGGTGACGGGAGTGGAGGGCGCCTGACGACCGCGGGCGGAGGCGGCGGTGCGAAGCGGGAGCCCGAGGCGGGGCGCCGGGGGCGGCGGCGCACGGCCGGGGCGCCTGAGGCGCCGGGCGTGCACGAGCCACCGTGCGCCGTTGATGCGCCCAGGGCAGCGGGCATGGAATGGGTGAAGGCACCAGTCTCGAGGAGGGACCCATGGCCGAATCCCCCAGCACCACACCCGACCCCACGCAGGAGCGCGAGACCGAGCAGCCCGCCGAGATCAAAAGCCTCCCGCTCTTCGGCGCCTGCGGCTGCGGCTCGGGCTGCGGCTGCGGGTGCCAGTCGGGCGGCCCCTGCCAGTGCGGCTGACGGGCCGCCGCCCACCACGTTCGTCCACCACCGCACCGCGGCGCACGTCGCCGCGGTGGTCGCGGGGCCCCGGTACTCCACCGGGGCCCCGCGCCGTTTGCACCGGCTGTTACCCACGGGGGAGTGACAGCCGTGCCGCGTCCGGGGTGGCGCGTCATGGCGTACGCGCGCGGCGGCTCAGTGCCCGCAAGGGCCTCCCCCGCCGACGGCCCGTCAACCGCCCGCGTTCGGCGGCTGAATGAGCCCTACAGCCAACCGTCACGGAAATATGGGCACTCTGTAACACCAGTCGGGAATTACCCGCATGTCCCGGAATCGGCGGACAAGGTGTGAGGGCGCGGCCGGCCGGCCGCCACCGCACAGCGCACACCTTCCCGCGCGGCCCGTCCCCGCGGGCGGAGTGTGCTCGCACCAAGCAGGGAGAGACCGTGTCCGTTTCCGTTTCTGTGACCGCTCGTCGTCTGGCCGCCACCGTCGCCGCCGCCGGAGCACTGGTCGGCACGGTGGCGCTGCCGGCGTCCGCGGCCGGCCACGCCCCCCGCGCGCACCGCCAGAACGTGGTGATCAGCAACGTGCACCTCGGCTCCGAGGGCCGCGACCACCGCTCCAACCGCGCCGTGAACCAGGAGTGGGTGGCGATCACGAACACCAGCCGCCAGAACGTCAACCTGAGCGGCTGGACGCTGTCCGACCGGCACGGCCACACCTACACCTTCCGCCACTTCCGGCTCAACGGCCACGCCACGGTCCGGGTCCACACCGGCGTGGGCCGCGACACCCGCACCGACCTGTTCCAGGACCGCCACAACCAGATCTGGGACCGCCGTGACTCCGCCACCCTGCGCAACGAGCGCCGCCACCTGGTGGACACCAAGAGCTGGAACAGCAACCTCCGCAACGACCGCGGCCACCACAGCGGCCGCCGCTGACCCCGGGTACGCCCTACTGCTCAGCACTTCTCCTTGAGCACGTCGTAGAAGTCGTCGGCGAACTCGTCCTCCGACTCCTCCGACGCGTAGGTGGGGATGTGGACGGGGTGCTGTGGATCATGCGCACGGTAAGCCGCGCAGTACCCCTGGCGCTCCTCCTTGCTACTCGAGTACCAGGCGCCCTCCCCCGCCGACCTGGGGGGACGCAACTCCTCCTCCTGAGCACACGCCGTGAGCAGGGCGGCAGAGGAGAGAAGGGCCACGGCGGCTATCGGTGCGAGTCTCACAGTTCTCCCGGTCGTCAGGGTCGCAGGCTTCGCGCAGCACCCTAGGGCTCCCGGAGGTGACGGACGGCTCGATTGCGACACCGCCGGCCAGGTAGGAGGGACCAGAAGACAGCGGAGCCCGGGCGCCGTTCGGGCGTCCGGGCTCCGTGGTCGGCGGTGTCACCCGCTCTGTTCCCTGTTCGGTTCTACTCGGTGATGTCGATCTTGTCGTGAGAGGGCTCGGCCGGTGCCGGAGTCGACGACTCGACCTGCGCCGGGGTCTTCGTCGTGCCGCGCCCGGCGATGCCCTGGAGGAGCTGGGCGAGGTCGACGCCCGTGGTGGAGCTGAGGAGTTCCATGCCCTGGGCGACGTTGTTGGCGACGGTCCGCGGGATTTGGCCCGCGCCGTCCGTGGAGATGACGGTCAGCTTGTCCACGGCCGACAGCGGCTCGGACGCCTTGCCGACGACCTGCGGCAGCACCTCGACCAGCATCTGGAGCACCGCCGCGTCGCCGTACCGCTCGAAGGCGTCGGCCTTCTTGTGCATGGCGTCGGCCTCCGCCGTGCCCTTGGCGGCGATCGCGGCCGCTTCGGCCTCACCCTCGATACGAACGGCCTGGGCGAGCGCCGCACGCTGGGCCTTCTCGCCCTCACCGGTGAGCCGTGCCCGCTCGGCGGCCGCCTCGGCCTCCTTGACCAGGGCGATGCGGTGGGCCTCCGCCTCCTGCTCGGCCCGGTAACGGGCGGCGTCGGCGGGCTTGCGGACCTGGGTGTCCAGTTCGCGGTCGGTCAGCGCGGCCTGCCGGGCGGCGACCTTCTCCTGCTCCTGCAGGACCTCCTGCCGCCGGGCGGCCTCGGCGAGCGGGCCGGCGGCGTTGGCGCGGGCGGCGGCCTCGTCCGTCTCGGCCTTGATCTCGGCCTGCTTCAGGGCGTAGGTGCGCTGGGCGACCGCGATCTCCTCCTCCGCCTTGAGGCGGGCCTGTTCGGAGGCGCGCCGGGCGACGGCCTCGGCGATGTCGGCCTCCTGCTTGGCGCGGGCGGCCTCGGGCCGGCCGAGGTCCTCCAGGTAGGAGCCCTCGGTGGTGATGTCCTGGATCTGGAAGGCGTCCAGCACAAGACCCTGCCCGGACAGGCTGGCCTCGGCCTCCTCCGCGACCTGTCCGGCGAAGGCGGCCCGGTCCCGGATGATGTCCTCGACGGACATCCGCCCGACGATGGAGCGCAGCGCGCCGGACAGCACCTCCTGGGTGAACCCGACGATGCCCTCCTGCTGCTGGAGGAAGCGCTGGGCCGCGGCGCGGATCGAGTCCTCGGTGCCGCCGACCTTGACGATGGCGACGCCCTCGAGGTGGGCCTTCACCCCACGCAGCGTGACCGCGCCCCGGACGGCCACCGGAATGTGCCGGCTGGACAGGTCGAGGGTGAACTTCTGCTGGACGAAGGGCACGACGAAGACACCGCCGCCGACCACGACCTTCTGGCCGCTGTTGTCGGTGAAGACCTGGCCGGTCTCGGGATCGGTGGACTTCTTGCCGCGCCGGCCGGTCACGATGAACGCCTCGCTGGGACCCGCGACCTTGTAACGGGTGACGACCACGAGGGCCAGCAGGACCAGGAGTACGACGACTCCTATCACGGCAATCAGTACAGGGCTCATATGTGGAATCCCCTCAGCCCTCCCCGGGGGACGGCGAATTGGAACGAATCAGATCGAATCAGTTCGGATCAGATCGGATCCGAACTGAACTGATCTGAACTGATCTGAACGGATCAGGAGTGGATCAGGAACGAATCAGAACGGGCGCGGAAGGAAGATGAAGGAGCGGAGGTGCGGGCCTCGCGGCGTGGCACGCCGCTCCGACGGTCAGTCTTCGACCGGCCGGACCGCGACCGAGGTCGCAGAGAGTACCGACTCCACCCAGACCTCGGCACCCCGCGCCACGGGCACCGAACACTTCGCGGCCAGCTTCAGCGGCTGCCCGGCAAGACGTACCAGTACCTCGCCGTACCCCTCGGCCGGAATGGCGGTCACCACGGACCCCGAGCTGCCGACGAGATCGCCGCCTCGTGGAGCGGCGGCGCCCTGCTCCCGCATCAGCACGCGGCTGAGTTTCCACGTCAACCAGCCCGTGGCGACGCCCGCCACCACGCCGATCGCCGTCGCCCCCGTGACCCCCAGACCGGTGGTGCCGAGCGCGATCGCTCCGCCGAAGCCGAGCATGGACACGAATCCGGCGATGACCGGCAGCGACAGCAGCCCGTCGAACAGCCCGTCCAGCACCCCGCCGAACACGCCTTCCAGGAGCCCGTCGAAGATCAGCGAGAGCACCAGCAGGACCAGTCCGGCGACGCCGAGACCCACAAACCAGTTCATTCGGGCCCCGCTTCCACTCGGCGATCTCCCCCGCCTGCATAGTGCCATGCGACCGGGTGACAATACATTGCCTGCCCTCGGCAATCTTTATGCACGCTTGATGCCGCCTTGCTCCCGCCTTCGCCCGGACATCCGCCCTGCGCCGCAGTTGTTGGCGGATCAGGCCGTCCTCGGCGTCCCCTGCGACAATGCCGCGGAGTGGCGTTGGTCATGGAGTGGGTCGAGGGAACGGCGTTGATCTTTCGTGGAGTGCTCGCACTACTCGCGGGCAGCGCGTTCATGGCGGTGGCATGCGGCTACCGCGGTGTCGACGTGTGGGTGTGGGATTGGGCGGACGTGGTGGCCACGCGGCGGACACGGTATGGAACGCCCTGGCTGAGCCCTACCACCATGCGGATCCAATTCGGGATCGCGGGAGTAGTTCTTCTGGCAGTCGGGCTGCACACCCTGGTGGGCTGACAGCCGTGCAGACCGACGGGTTGCCCGCGTCTGTGCCGAAGAGCGCCAAGGCGGCGCCTTAGCCGTACAGGTGATCAACCCACCGTTATCCTCTGCGAAGTCACACACGGGGGAGGGGCTCGCGGATGGGACGCAGACTGTCAGTGACAAGGGGATGGACACTGGCGGCGCTAGCCGTTGTGGTGCTGACGGCGGCCGGATGCCAGGGCAGCGAGACAGTTGCCGGCGGCACGGAGCGCGGCACTCGTACGCCGGCCGTCCCAACTCCCGATCTGCCGACTCCCCTTAGCTACGCTCGGCTCAAGCAGACGGTCCCGGATCTGCAGAGCATGCCCGTCGGCTGGAAAGTCGGCAGAACGGAACTGCGCGGACGCGACTATCCGAAGAGCGCACCCTGCCGCGCAAACGTGTGTGCAGGACTGACCAGCCATGCTGAGCTGCAATACGACAACGCGGACAGCACAGGAAATGTCTATATCGACCTCTACGCCTACGACGACACGCAAAGCGCTCGGTCGGGATACGAGAAGCATCGTAAGTCGTACGCCGGCCAGCAGGACCGCGCCATCTCCATGCCCACCGTGGGCAACGTAAGCATGGCACGCACCGGATTCAACGAGTACTCCGGCCAGCCTTTCGTCTCCGTCGTGATGCGGGTCGGCACAGTCGTCGCCACTATGGCATACACCCATGAGCAGAAGGCCGACCCTCAAGACATGCTTGCCCTGGCTCGCTTGCAGGCGGAGCGGATTCAGCAGGCTCAACGGGGAGGAAGGGTCACAGCCTCGCTCGCGGGGCACAAGATCTAAGCAGAGGTCAACCTGAGCATCAGCTGTACGCAGGGGCTTCGCTGCCGTCTTCGACACGGCCCGGCCCTCTCCGTCCAGCACCTGACGGCCCAGAGACGGCGACCCAACGGCAGCGAATCGCCCCTACACTCATCGCGCCCAGGGGCGGATTCCCCGTGCTGTCGCAGACATGGAAGCTGCTGTCTGTCGGGGTGAAGATCAGCCAGCCTGCGCGTTCCTCGTCATCGGCCCATGTGTAGACGGCGCTCTCGGCTGTGCTGGACAGCAGTCGGACTCTTATCCACGCGGTCACCAGGAACCCTCCTCGGTCTGGGGCCTTTTGGCGTCGGCCACCCACGCTTGCTCAGCATGTGCGATCACGCTTCCGCTGATCGCGAGTCCCAACGGGGGAGGGACAGTTCCAGGCGGGCGGCAAAGATCTCTCGCTCAGACACGACTCGGTCTCGGCCTGGTGAACCGCGATGCAGCGCACGGTGTGACGTACGAGCATGTGGCCATGCCCTTCGAGCCGAGTTCGCGTGTACCGCGCTTGCCGGGGACCGATCGCCGGCCTGGGAAGCCTTCAGACTCGCGAGGCGACGGGTTCGCGGGTGGCTGCATAAGTCTGATCGTGCTGCTCATCGAGATCCCAGTCGCCCTTCTGCTGGAGCTGACGTTGGTCCTCCGTGGTGGATGGGGCCCTGCAGACGAACAAACCGGGACACCCACGATGGACTGGGTCCCGGTCCTCTGGCTAGGCGGGTTCACACTGGGCGTGCTCGTGATCGCCGTGGTCTTCCTGTACTCGGCGCATCCGTTCGCAGGAGCGGTCCAACTGCTCATAGCGGCCATCGCACTGATCTTCACGATGACTGCTTGGCACGATGAGTACGAGCGTGCCCATCGAGTTCATGCGCACAGTACCGACGCAAAAGCGCACGGAACTGGTCGCATTCCAGGTCAGGCAGAAGACCGTCATGCTGCGCGGGCGTGGTCATGGCCCGCGGGCTAGTACGCGGGCGGCGTAGCGACTTTGGCCGGGAACTGCTTTGGCGTGAGTGATCACGACCCCTGGCGCCACCAGCGTCCGTAGTCCCACGGCCCACGGACGGCCCCGGCCCGCGAAGAAGCCCCCTGCCCACGGGAGACCCGCAGGCAGGGGGCTCAATCGTCCGGGCTTACTTCTTCTTGCCCTGGCTCTGGCGGGCCTGTTCTTTTGACCAGGTCAGCAGGACACAAACTCCCGCTGACCTGCGATCGAGTGGTCATGGTTGGTCGTTGTTGACCGTTGTTTGTCGTCCTCGGAGGGCCCAGAGAGGGCCCGGCGGTGTCGCCCCGGACCCTCATCTACGAAGAGGAGCAGCCTCCACCCGTGCAGGCACTTCACCCTCTACCGAGCCGTCCGGGGAACACATGGTGGACGCGACGCCCTTGGCCTCCGGAGGCAACGCTGCTCGGGTCTCCTGCGAAAACGACGCATTACGAGTTGTCCGATCTTGGTCCGGGGGCGTCTGTAGACGTCCGTGTAACAGGCTCCACTGCCGGTCAGAGCAGGTTCGCGAACCTCAACGGACGTCAGTGGACAGTGCCGGATCGGGAGGCAAATGAGACTGCAACTGAGACTGGCCGCTGATCTCGCCGCGCCCCCAAGAACACATCAGGCCCGGTTTCCATCTCTGGAAACCGGGCCTGACCTGGTGTTTCTCTGTCGGGGTGGCGGGGGTTTGAACCCACGACCTCTTCGTCCCGAATAAGGTTAGGACGAGATCGAGACCTGATGACGAAGCTATCTGCACAGGTCAGGGGCTTGGCATGAGTTGGTCTCGCATGGCCCACGGGAGGTGCGGGGAGAAGACCTTCTCCCAGGTTTCTCCCAGCGTCTCGCGCCGGACGGCGGCCAGCGGTGTCGCCAGCTCTGCTGGCTACTCTTCGGCCCATGGGAGCCGTCCCGGAGGCGTCCGCTCTCAGGTGCCTGGATCAGATCAGCTGGACGCCAGCGCGTCCGTGCTCGATGAAGAACTTCTGGGCGTCGAAGGCTGGGGCGCCGGGCCGGCTGACGTACTGGACGTCGTGCTGGGCCGCTACGTCCGCCTCCTGCGCAGCGGGGTACGCACCGCCGACCCGGGAGCGCGACCGTGATCGCCGCCGACTCCCCGCTCAGACGAGCCCGCTTCCGTCGACGGGTGCGCGCCCTCGCCCTCCACTCAGTGGCCCCGCCGAGATCCGGGGCCTTGGACGCCGGGGTCAGGAACCGCTGGCGGCCGAGGCGGCGGCAGCCGCGGCTGCCGCCGAACTGCCGTCCGAGGACGAAGCCGCAGCCGAAGCCGCAGCCGAAGCCGCAGAAGAATCGTCAGCTTCAGTGCCGTCAGGCTTGGTGCCATCGGCCTTCAGGGTCGCGTTCTTCTCGCTGCCGTCGGAGACGGTCACGGCACCGAGGGAGCCACCGCTGCTGACGGCCGAGCAGCCGCCCTGATAGAGGACGACGACGTCACCCCGGGCAAACTTGCAATTACTACCGGTGACGGTGAGGCCACCGTCGTCCGCTGCGGCCATCGAAGCCGAGGCTCCGATCATGCCCGCGGCGGCGAGCATCACGACGGCGAGCCTGTGCGTCTTCCGCATTACGTCTCCTTTTCCCGGTCCTGTTCCCACAGGAACGACGCTACATACCATCATGAACTCATCACGCACCGTGCGCATCGCGCTACCGCCGTCCGGATGATCAAGACGCTCTCCTACTCGGCTTCGGTGCCCCAAGCCGTGCCCAGCATGGAGGCGTGTGAGCCGCTCCCGGCGTCGCCGTCGCGTCCGCTGAACGAGAAAACCCCAGGTCGGAAGTGTTTCCGACCTGAGGTTTGATTCAGTGGCCCCGCCGAGATCCGGGGCCTTGGGCGCAGGGTCAGGAACCGCTGGCGGCCGAGGCGGCGGCAGCCGCGGCGGCGGCCGAACTGCCGTCCGAGGACGAAGCCGCAGCCGAAGCCGCAGCCGAAGCCGCGGAAGAACCCTCATCTTCATCATCATCGTCGTCGTCGTCGCACTGATCGAGGGCGGTGACGCCACTCGGGGCAAACTTGAAATTACTACTGGTGACGGCGCTGCCGTCCGCTGCGGCCATCGAAGCCGAGGCTCCGATCATGCCCGCGGCGGCGAGCATCACGACGGCGAGCCTGTGCGCCTTGCGCATAATGTCTCCTTTTCCCGGTCCCGTTCCCACAGGAACGACGCTACGTACCGTCATAAATTCACACATACCGTTCACGCTGCGCTACCGCCGTCCGGATGATCAAGGCGCTCTCCTGCTCGGCTTCGGTGCCCCGAGCCATGCCCAGAATGGAGGCGTGCGAGCCGCTCCCGGCGCCGCCGTGGCGTCCGCTGAACGAGAAAACCCCAGGTCGGAGGCGTTTCCGACCTGGGGTTTGAGATGAGCCGCTTTCGGGATTCGAACCCGAGACTTACGCATTACGAGTTGTCCGATCTTGGTCCGGGGGCGTCCACCGCTGTTCGTCGTGCTGCTTGCGCCCCTGGTCAGAGGGACTACCGGGCTTCGACGGACGTGAGCGGATCTCCCCGGAACGAACAGCGATCGAGACCACGACTGAGGCCATGACTCTTCGTCCTGAAGGCGCTCAACATCGCCACAGGCCTACGTCACACGCTGTCGATGCCTGCCTTGTTCGCGGAAGGTTCCGGGAGTCCACCGAGGGGCTTACCTGACCCGCTCCATCGTCTACGACTTCGATTGATCGGGCAGAACCTTCGTCAAGGCTCCTTCAACAGTGGCTTTCGCCGCCCCCGATCCAGGAATTAGGGCCAGAGCGGCCGCCGCTAGCAGAAATACTCGGACAGAAGCCCCAGTCGCCTCACCAACTCCAGGCAGAACGGGAATCATCAAAGCAAATGCAACCATGATTGCTGCAGGTGTGCAGTGCCGGGCGATTCTTGCAATTCTAGAAGATCGTGACAACTCTGGAGCGTTCGCTAGCAGAGCCTCCGTGTCACCAGAGAGCGCATTAACGAATCCTCTGGTTAGGGAATCCTCGATGGCCGAATACTGGGACTCATTTTGCACCTTTGCCAGCTCCGCCGAGTGACTCCGAATTACAGCCCCGACCGCGAATGCGGAGGAATCGACCAATACCGAGAGGAATCAGTCTAGTTCTGACCTCGTGGAATCGACCCCGGCGCCGATCACGCCGAACGTGAGGCCGCTACCCCGACCGGTGGCCGTCGGCTTCCTCAAGTCGACCGTGACGGCCAAGCCGGTCCAGGCGATCGAGCAGCCGACCGTGACGCCGGTCGAGCGGCGTGCGGTGGCTGCCGAGTCGACCCGTCCGCGCCGGGCCACGGGCCGCGTGCCCGAGGTGGCCCGGACCCCGCGCCCGAAGCGCACCCCGGATGAGTTGCTGGCCGACGCTCGGAAGGCGACGGCCGATTGGCCGGACGCCAGGCTGACCGCTGAGGGCATCCGCCGTGAGGTCCGCACCTCGCCGGCGAACGCCCGCGCCCTGCGCGACACCCTGCGTGCCGAACGCGGCGTTCAGGTCGCGTGATGGCCGCGCTGCCCGTCTATCGGTGGCGGCTCGCTCCGGACGGCTACGCGACCTACCGCCAACTCCGCGTCCTCGGTCTCCGTCCGGGTGGTCAGGGGGTGGCGGCGCAGGTGGAGCGGCCCCGGCGCCGTCGCGGGCTGCTGGTCGCCTACCTCTATCGCATCGACCGCGCCAAGCCGGTGCGTCCGATGACCCCGGCCCGCTGGGAGGCCCTGGCCAAGGCCAACGCCGCCCGCCGCACCTGCCCCGAGTGCCGCCACGACGCCGGCTACGTCATCCCGCCCTCGCTCGGCATGTGCTCGACCTGCGCTTTCCCCGACAACGCCCCGGAAGGTGCGTCATGGAACAGCTCCCCGCACACCGTCCGTTGACGGTCGTGCAGCTCCCGGACGGCAGCCACGTCTACGCCGACCCTGCCTCTCTGCCCGTCCAACAGCCCACCGGGCCGCAGGTGGTGCACATCCACCAGGCGCCGCCGGACCGCACGGTGCAGCGCGTCGCGCTCGGCTCGGGTGTCGGTGCCGGTGCGGTCGCGGCCGGCGTCTACTTCGGCCCGCTGCTCGTCGGCGCCCTCACCGCCATCGCCGCAAACCTCGCGATGCTCGCCTTCATCGCGCTCGTGCTCGGCTGGGCCGTGGTCACCGTGGTCCGCTCGGTCACCACCGGCACCAAGAACACCGGCAGGACCGGTCGGAAGGCCCGCTGAAACACCGTGAGGCCGTAGGCGGCCCACAGGGCGCCCGAGAGGCCTTCCAGGTGGGGTTTGACCCCCGGAAGGCTGATCGGCTGCCAGAAGCCCCGTAGCGACGCAGGGTGACGGAAGTTTCCGCCCTCGCGCGCGCACGAGTAGAGGGCCCCTCGGAAACCAAGAATCCAGGAAACCAGCTACTCAACGTGACGGTGGCGGGCCAGGTCAGGGCCCGCCACCGTCCGACCCACGGAGAGAAGAGGAACCCGTGAGCCAGTCTCAAGTCTGGCGGACCCACCGCCAGTACGCAGCCACCGCCGCGCGCTGGACGGCCGACCACTGGCGCAAGGAAGCCGACCGCCGCCGTGCCCTGCGCGCCGAACGCAAGCCGCTCGTGCGCGATGCCCGCCGCGCGCTCGCCACCGCCCGCGCCATCGACCCCGAGGGCATCACCCCCATCCGCCACCGCGCCGAACGCGAACTGCGCACCGCCAAGCGGCGCGTGCCCGATCCGATGTGGCTGTTCGCCACCAAGACCGCCGCCGTCCTCGGCGTCGCCGGATACGTGTGGCTGCCGCTCGTCTCCGCCCGCGTGTGGGTGTGGTCGGCCGTGGCCGTCGTCGCCGCCGTGACTGCGCTGACGGTGTGGGTGGCCGTGCGCGAGCGCGACACCACCGGGTTGAAGCCCACCGCTGAAGAGTCGGCGCTGCTGAAGCGGTTGCAGCCGCAGCACTGGAAGGAACACGCCGAACAGCGCGGCCTCGCGGGCACGCTGACCGGCCGGCCCAAGCTGACCGAGGCGGGCATCGTGTGCGCCGTCCGCCTCGACGGCACGTGGACGGCGACCAAGCTCCGCGCAGCCGAGGACCACATCCGCGCCCTGCTCGGCGCCCGTACGAGCCTGCGCATGCAGATCAAGGCGGGCAAGCAAGGCGGCTGGGCCGAACTCATCCTGCGCACCTGCAGCGCTGCCGACGGCGACGACCTGACGTGGACGCCCGAACGGCGCTCGCTCGGCGTCGACACCGTCACCGGCGAGTCCGTGACCGTGCCGCTCGAGGAACGGCTGCTGATCGCCGGTCGGTCCGGCGCGGGCAAGTCGGTGGCCTCCCGGCCACTGCTGTACGACGCGTCCGAGGGCGAGTCGAACGCGCTCGTCATCATCGACCTCAAGCGCGTGGAAGGCCGCCTGTGGGACCACCGCGCCCGCGTCGCCTCCACCCCGCACGAAGTCGTCGACGTGGTCGACGAACTGGAGACGGAGATGCTGGACCGGCTCAGCATCCTGCCCAAGGGACAGGACACCTGGACCCCCACCGCCGACCGGCCGCGCATCACGGTCGTCGTCGACGAGGGCGCCGAGGTCATGACGGCCGCCGACAAAGTCCCGTACGAGACCGAGACCAGCGACGGCAAGACCCGCAGCGTGAACCGCTCCGCGCTTCCGGGCCTGGAGTCCATCGCCCGGATGGGCCGCGCAGCGTGCATCGACCTGTGGTGGATGACGCAGAAGCCCACCATCGGCGACGACATCCCCAAGCAGATCGCCCCGCAGATCGGCGTCTCCATCTGCCTGGCCGTGCGTACCCCCGCCGAGGCCCGCGTGGTCCTCGGTGAGGACGCTCAGGCCAAGGGCTGGAACGCCGACGAACTCCCCGTTCCTGGTGTGGCGCTGGTCCGCGACGGCAAGCGCAAACCCGACCCCGTCAAGGTCCGCTACATGGACAAGGCCGTCGTCATCGCCCTGCCCGACCGCACCCCCTGGTCCCGCTCCGTCGCTCCCACGGTGGAAGCCGCGGGCGCCCCGACGCTCACCCTCGTCAAGGACACCGCGCCCGAGGAGGCGCCGGCCACGGACGGCGCCGTCGCCCGCGTCCTGAAGGCCATCGAGACCGCCGACGGATCGGTCCGCCAGAAGGACCTGGTCACGCTCACGGGCCTGTCCAAGGGCGCCGTGTCCAAGGCCGTGAAGACCCTCACCACCGGCGGCACGGTCGTCCGCGCCCTGGACGGCCGACTGACCGCCACACGCGGCGACGACACCGCCGCCGCCTGAACCACCAGCGAAGACGGCGGCGGCCCCCATCCGACCAAGAACCGGGGCCGCCGCCTGTCCACCTGCCATCAACAGACCTGTGGAGGTCTCCCAGCATGACGCAACCGACCGACATTCGAGGAGAGCACCTGCGTGCTGCTCTCTCCCTGGCAGCCTCCGGCGTGCCAGTACTGCCGTTACGAGCCGGGAAGGTGCCCTTCGGCAACTGCCGCCGCTGCGCCGACAACGCGTGCGGCGGCCGACCGAACATGAAGACCCCCGGCCCCTGCACCTGCCCGGCGCCCTGCCACGGCTGGGCCGCCGCCACCACCGACCCCCGCGTCTGCAACTCGCCGACATGGGATCGCGCGTGGAGCGCCGCGGCAGCGGTTGCCTACCACCCCGGCGGCGCTGGCCTTACCGTCGTGGACCTCGACAACCCGCACGCCATCGCCTGGGCGAGTCGGACCCTGCCGTCTACCCAGACCGTGGCCACCACGCGCGGAGAGCACTGGATCTACCGGGGCACCATGCGGTCTGTGAACGGCGTCCGTGACGGCGTCGACATCAAGTCCACGATGGCCTACGCCCGCTGGCTCGGGTTCGGTACCGGCACCATGACCGCGCTGCCGGATGCTGTGCGTGCGCTGGCCGTGAGCAGGCCCTCCCCGACCCGGCCCGCACCGCAGGCCATCACCGTGCCCGCACCGGCCTGGGGCGAGGAGTGCCGCCATCGCACGCCCGCCTATCTGGAGCGTGGCATTGCCATGGCGGAGCAGCGCATCACCGAGGCCACCAGCGGCGTGCACAGCACCGTCTACCGCACCTTCCTGGCCGTGCTGTCGACGCACGGCCGGTGCGGCTGCCTCACCGACAGCCACATCGCGCGGCTGTTCACCGCCGCGCAGGCCAAGGGTGAATCCCCCCGGCACTGCACCGACGCGTGGACCAACGCCCGCACCAGGTTGGGACTGTAGCCATGTCCGAGGACGAAAAGACTCCTGCCCGCGAGGTCATCGCGGACTACGCGCAAGAGCGCTTCCGGTACTTCCGCACCGCCGACGGGACCGTGTACGCGCAGAAGAACGGCCACCCCGTGGCCCGTCCGATCCGCTCCCAGGGCACGACGGGCAGCCACCGACAGGAACTCATGGTCGGGCTGTTCAGGGACGGGCTGGGCGTGTTCAACGGGACCGCGCTCAAGGAGGCGCTGGACCTGATTGAAGCCCTCGCGCTGACCGAGGACGTGCAGCCCGTCCACATCCGCGTCGCGCCCGGATTCGACGGCGCGACGTGGCTGGACCTGGGCCGCGATGACGGGCAGTCCGTCCGTATCCACCCCACCGGTTGGGACATCGCCATCCCCGACCCGCGCGAGGTGTGCTGGCGGCGCACCCAGCTCACCGGGGAACTGCCCCTGCCGGCCAAGGACACTGACGGCAAGGGCATCGACCTCCTGCTCAGGCTGTGCAACTTCGCCACCGCGGAGGCCGAATGCCTGGCCATCGCCTGGCTGATCGGCTGCCTCGGACCGTCCGTACCGGTCCCTGCCCCCTTCCTCACCGGTCCGCAGGGCGCGGGCAAGTCCACCGGGGGGCGGATGCTCGTACGGATCATCGAGGGCATGAGCGGCGACCTGCGCCGCGCCCCGAAGGACGAGGAGAACCTGATCGCGGCCGTCGCCGCCGGATGGGTCACCGCCCTGGACAACCTGTCCCACATGACCCCGGACCTGTCCGACGCCATGTGCTGCATCGTGACCGGCGCCGAGAACGTCAAGCGCGCCCTGTTCACCGACGGGGACGTCTTCCGCGTCGGCTACCGCCGGCCCCTGCTCCTGACCGGTATCGACGTGGGAGTCATCCGGCCCGACCTCGCGGAACGGCTCCTGCCGCTGCGTTTGGAGCGGCCCCGCGTCCGGCGCACCGAGGCGGAACTATGGGCGGAGTACGCGGAGGTTCTGCCCGTCGTCCTCGGCTCCCTCCTGGACCTCACGGTGAAGGTCCGCGCGGTCGCAGCGGAGACCCCCACCGACCTGCGGATGGCCGACTTCGCGCACCTGTGCGCGCAGCTCGACGCCGCGACCGGCCTCGGAGCGCTCACCGCCTACCGGGCCAGCCTGGACGACCTCAACGACGACGTGATCGAGGGCGATCTCCTCGCCCAGACCGTCCTCAAGCATGCCGACACCATTGAGCCGGGCTCGGTGCAGCGGATGACCTCCACTGAATGGCTGCACTGCCTCAGTCGCCTCTACAGCGACGACGAACTGCGCCCCCTGCCCAAGGGCTGGCCGACCACGGGCAAAGTCCTCTCCGACCGACTCAAGCGCCTCCAGCCCACCCTTGCCGCGCGCGGTGTCCTCATCGACTCCGGTCGCACCAGCGAGGGCCGCTACCTCGAAATGACCCGCCCGGCCACCCCACCCCCACACGAGCAGAAGCGGGTGTTCTGACCCGCGATCCGCGCGCTCGCCCAGACAAGCAAGAGGAGCACCAGCGGCCGTGCGTGCTCCTCTTGCTGTTCGGCGGAACGCCGCCCCAAGGTCGTGCCGCGCAGCGGCTCCTTCTTCACGCTGTAAGGCGCACCGAACTACAACAGACACCCCCTCTTTTGTCCTAAGAGGGAAGACGCTGCGTCATCTGCGTCATGCAGGCCGGAAAACGGCCCCTGACCTGCTGCTACAGCCATGACGCAGACGGCGGAGCCTGCATCATCCTGCGTCATCTGCGTCATGCGATGACGCAGCCCATGACGCACCGATGACGCACCCCCAAACCACTGCGTCACACGAAGCCGCAGGTCAGAAGCCTGAATGACGCTGATGACGCAATGACGCAGAAATTCGCACCTCGGACACGCGCGGAGTCCGGGAAACCCCCGAAGCCAACGCGACTCAACCTCTGAGGACCACATGAGCCGAACCCGTCCCGCTCAACCCGACCCCCGCGCCACCCTCCGCAGCGGTCTCCCCGACCGGTACCTCACTCCCGACGACATCGCCGAGATCTTCGGCGTTCCCCTCGAAACCGTCTACCAGTGGCGCAGGAAGCGCACCGGCCCTCCCGGCTTCCGCGTCGGTAAGCACGTTCGCTACGACCCCGCCGAAGTGGGGGCCTACGTCACTCAGCTCAAGGACGTCGACCGCGTCGCGGCCTGACGCAGCCTTACACACCGTCAGGGGCGGCCGCTGAGCGGCCGCCCCTGCTCCATGCTGGGAAAGGACTCCGCTCCTCATGGCAGGCCACATCCACGACCGCTGGTTCACGACCACGACCGGCACCGACAGCAAGACCGTCCGTGTCAGGACCGACCGCCACGGCAAGGGCATGCGCTACCGCGCCCGCTACTTCACGCCCGAGGGGAAGCGTAAGGAGAAGTCCTTCCCCGACGGGCAGAAACGCCAGGCCGAGCAGTGGCTGAGTGCCATGCAGGCAGACGTAGCCCGCGGCGACTTCATCGACCCGAACGCGTCCCGCACCACGTTTCAGGAGTTCGCAGAGAAGTGGCTCGCGAGCCAGAGCGGCGACCCGAACACTCGGGCGTCGATGGAGTCTCAGCTCAGACTGCACGCCTTCCCGCGCATCGGGGCGCGTCAGCTCGGGTCGTTCCAGCCGAGCCACATCCGAGAGTTCGTGACGCAGCTCGAAGCATCCGGCATGTCCGGCGCGTACGCACGCGTCATCTTCTCCAACGTCCGCGCTGTGCTCTCCGCCGCCGTAGAAGATGGATGCCTTCGCCGGAACCCCTGCAACTCGCGCACGGTGACCCCGCCGGCCATGGGTGCGCGCCGCGTCGTCCCCTGGGAGCCGAGGCGCGTTTTCGACGTGCGCGCCGCCATGGTCGAGCGCTTCCGGCCCATGGTCGACGTGGGCGCCGGATGCGGCCTGCGGCAAGGGGAGATCCTCGGGCTGTCCGTCGATGACATCGACTTCGACAGCGGCACTCTGCACGTAGTGCAGCAACTCAAGCTGAGCCTGAGCAAGGCCGTGTTCGCACCCCCGAAGGGCGGCAAGCTCCGTGACGTCCCTCTGCCCGATCCGGTGGCAGAGGCGCTACAGGAGCACATGAAGCGATTCCCGCCGGTAGAGATCAAACTCCCGTGGATGCGAGCGAACGGCCAGCCGGTGACCCGGCGGCTCATCTTCACGGGGCCCAACGGTGGGCACATCTGGCGGACCTCGCTGAACGAAGACCACTGGAAGCCCGCTCTTGCGAAGGCCGGCGTCATCCCGAAGGCCAAGAGCCGCGAGCACGCCGCCGCCCGCGAGCACGGAATGCACGCCCTGCGGCACTTCTACGCGTCCGTCCTCCTGGACGCCGGAGAGAGCATCAAGGCCCTCGCTGAGTACCTCGGGCACTCCGATCCGGGGCTGACGTTGAAGGTGTACGCGCACCTCATGCCGAGCAGCCGGGAGCGGGCCCGGAAGGCTCTCGGGCGAGCGCTCCGGCCGCAGAGCCCGGGGGCCTGAGGGCCCAGAGAGGGCCCAAGCCGTGAAAATGCCCCTGAGTCGCGCCGTCTGCGCAGCTCAGGGGCATGATCACGAAACTTACTTCTTCTTGCCCTGGTTCTTGACCGCCTCGATGGCGGCTGCCGCGGCCTCCGGGTCGAGGTACTTGCCGCCGGGGGTCACGGGGCGGAAGTCGGCGTCGAGTTCGTAGGAGAGGGGGATGCCGGTGGGGATGTTGAGGCCCGCGATGTCGGCGCCCGAGATCTGGTCGAGGTGCTTGACCAGGGCCCGCAGGCTGTTGCCGTGGGCGGCGATCAGGACCGTGCGGCCGCACAGGAGGTCGGGGACGACCGAGTCGAACCAGTACGGGAGCATGCGGGCGACGACGTCCTTCAGGCACTCCGTCTGCGGGCGCAGCTCCGGCGGGAGGGCCGCGTAGCGCGGGTCGGAGAACTGGGAGTACTCGGCGTCGCGGTCCAGCGGCGGCGGCGGGGTGTCGTAGGAGCGGCGCCACAGCATGAACTGCTCCTCGCCGAACTCCTGAAGGGTCTGGGCCTTGTCCTTGCCCTGGAGGGCACCGTAGTGGCGCTCGTTCAGGCGCCAGGAGCGGTGGACCGGGATCCAGTGGCGGTCGGCGGCCTCCAGTGCGAGCTGGGCCGTGCGGATCGCGCGCTTCTGGACGGAAGTGTGGACGACGTCGGGCAGCAGGCCGGCGTCCTTCAGCAGCTCACCGCCGCGGACGGCCTCCTTCTCGCCCTTCTCGTTGAGGTTGACGTCCACCCAGCCGGTGAACAGGTTCTTCGCGTTCCACTCGCTCTCGCCGTGGCGGAGCAGGATCAGCTTGTACGGTGCGTCGGCCATGCCTCAGAGCGTAATCCACGCATTCGGCCCCCTGTCCCGGCGCCCGGCAGGCGGACGGCCGCACCGCCGCGGCGTCCGACAGTTGACGGCTTCTGCTAATTGAGTGGTCCTGCGCATCCCCCTCCTCGTAAGTTGTGCTCGCCGCATCAGCCGCTTACATCCACGGGGGTCGCTCCATGTCCGTCGCCAGTCTGAGACGCGCCGCCCGCGAGACCGTCTCCGGGCTCCCCCGTGAGTTCTGGTGGCTGTGGATCAGCACCCTCGTCAACCGGCTGGGCGCCTTCGTCGCCACCTTCATGGCGCTGTACCTGACCCTCGGCCGCGGCTACTCCGCCTCGTACGCCGGTCTGGTCGCCGCGCTGCACGGCCTCGGCGGGGTCGTCTCCTCGCTCGCCGGGGGCGTGATGGCCGACCGGCTCGGACGGCGGCCGACCCTGCTCATCGCCCAGACCTCCACCGCCGTGTCCGTCGCGGCGCTCGGATTCGTCCGGGAGCCGGTCGCCATCGCCGCCGTCGCCTTCCTGGTCGGCATGGCCAGCAACGCCTCCCGGCCCGCCGTGCAGGCGATGATGGCCGACATCGTGCGTCCCGAGGACCGCGTCCGCGCCTTCTCCCTCAACTACTGGGCGATCAACCTCGGCTTCGCCGTCTCCTCCATGGCGGCCGGCTTCATCGCCGAGTTCAGCTACCTCGCGGGCTTCCTGATCGAGGCCGGGATGACGCTGGCCTGCGCGATCGTCGTCTTCCTGAAGGTGCCCGAGTCCCGGCCGGGCCTGGACGCGCAGGTGGGCCACGAGGGCGGCGACGCCGTCCGGCTGGGGACCGTCCTGCGGGACGGGCGGTTCATGGGTGTCGTCGGGGCGTCCTTCCTGATCGCCGTCATCTTCCAGCAGGGGTCGGTGGGACTGCCGGTCGCCATGGGCCGGGCCGGGTTCACGCCCGCCGACTACGGCATGGCCATCGCCATCAACGGAATCCTGATCGTCGCCCTTCAGATCCCGGTCACCCGTTTCATCGAGCACCGGGACCCCGGGCGGCTGCTGATCGTCTCCGCCCTGCTCGCCGGGTACGGCTTCGGGCTCACGGCGTTCGCCGGGTCGGTCGGCGTGTTCGCGCTCACGGTCTGCGTGTGGACCCTCGGCGAGATGATCAACGCGCCCACCCAGACCGGGCTGGTCGTCCGGCTCTCCCCGGTGCAGGGGCGCGGGCGCTACCAGGGCGTCTACACCCTGTCCTGGTCGGTGGCCGCGCTGGTGGCGCCCCTGATGTCCGGTGCCGTCATCGACCGGCTCGGCGCCGAGTGGCTGTGGGGCATGTGCGCGGTGGTCGGCACGGCCGCCGCCCTCGGCTACTGGGCCCTGATGCGCCACCTGCCGAAGGCCGAGCCGGCCACCCGCGTGGAGACCCGCACCGAGCCTCGCACCGAGGTCGGCACGGCGTAAGGCAGGCGCAGGAGCGGGCGCAGACGTCGGCAAGCGCAGACACCGGTTCGCCCGCAGGCCTACGGATGCATCCGCGCCCCCTTCAACGCCTTGTCCACCGCGTTCCTCGGGCCGTACACCGCCAGACCCACCAGGTCCAAGTCGCCGGTCGGCACCGCCCGGACCGCGGCCCGGTTGTCGCGGTCGTTGCCCGTGGTGAACAGGTCGGAGGTGAAGACGGCGCGCGGCAGAGCCCGGACCAGGGCCCGCCCGTGCGCGGCGGTCAGCGTCTCCTTGGTGCCCTGGAAGACCAGCACCGGCTGGCGGAACATCGGCAGGTACGGCACCTCGTCGGCGTCCTCGTACGGCTCCCCGATCACCTCCGGGAGTGTCGTGCCGAGGCCGCTGACCAGGAACGCGGTGACGTTCAGCCGCTGCCAGGGCTCCAGGTCCTCGCGCAGCAGCACGGCGATCTTGGTGTCGAAACGGACGGGCTGCCCGTCGTTCTGCTCGTCGTTCAGCTCGTCCCGCTCGTCGTTCGACTGCTCGTTGTTCATGGGACGAGACTCCCGAACGTCCTGCCGCGCCGTCTTGTACGTTCTTTGCATGGCCCCGCAGCGGAACGTCTCCGCCTGGCGCCCGCGTGTCCCGGGCGTCGTGGAGGTGTTCCACGCGCACTTCACCGCGTACGCCTACCCGATGCACGTGCACGAGGCGTGGACGCTGCTGATCGTGGACGACGGCGCCGTACGGTACGACCTGGACCGGCACGAGCACGGCACCCCGCACGACACCGTGTCCCTGCTGCCGCCGCACGTCCCGCACAACGGCTCCCCCGTCGGCCCGAGCGGCTTCCGCAAGCGGGTGCTGTACCTGGACACCAGCCATCTCGGCGACGAGCTCATCGGGGCGGCCGTGGACGGTCCCGACCTGCGCGATCCGGTGCTGCGGCGGCGGGTCGGGCAGGTGCACACCGCGCTCGCCCTGCCCGGTGACGAGCTGGAGGCGGAGAGCCGGCTGACACTCATCGGCGAGCGGTTGCGCACGCATCTGCGGCCCCGGCTCGCCGTCGGGGCCCCGCGCCGCGACCCCGCCCTCGCCCGCCGACTGCGCGAACTGCTCGACGAGCGGGTGCCGCAGGGTGTCACCCTCGGCGAGGCGTCCGCCCTCGTACAGGCCCATCCCGCCCATCTGGTACGGGCGTTCAGCGGCGCGTACGGCATCGCCCCGCACCAGTACCTGATGTCCCGCCGGGTGGACCGCGCCCGCCGGCTGCTGCTGGCGGGGCGGAAACCGGCCGAGGTGGCCGCCGAGACCGGCTTCTACGACCAGGCCCATCTCACCCGGCACTTCAGGAAACTCGTGGGGGTGACTCCGGGACGGCACGTGGCTCCGTGAGGCGGGCGTGGCTCAGTCGGCCGGACGTTGTGTCAGGTGTGCGAACGCCTCTAGGTTGCGGGTCGGTTCGCCGCGCGAGACGCGCCAGGCGTACTCGCGGCGGATCGCCGAGGCGAAGCCGAGCTCCAGCAGGGTGTTGAAGCTGCCGTCGGCCGCCTCCAGGACCTGCCCGAGCAGCCGGTCGACCTCGTCGGCGGTCACGGCGGCCAGCGGCAGCCGGCCGGTGAGATAGACGTCACCGAGCTGGTCGACGGCGTAACTCACGCCGTACAGCTTGAGGTTGCGCTCCAGCAGCCAGCGGTGGACGGCGGACTCGTTCTCGTCGGGGTGGCGAACGACGAACGCGTTCAGGGACAGCGAGTGCCGGCCGACGATCATCGACAGGGTGGTCGACAGCTTGCGGGTGCCGGGGAGCTTCACGACGTAGGTGCCGGTCCGCGGGCTCTCCCACTCCAGTTCCGCGTCCTTGAGGACGTCCTCGACGACCCGCGTCGCGCGCTGCTGCTCCGCCTCACCCGTGGCACCCGTGGCGCTACCCATGGGGCGAGCGTACGCGACGCCGGTGGGCCTGCAACGCGGCCGTGTACACGTCGGCCGTGGCCGCCGCCGACGCGTCCCAGCCGAAGAACCCCGCGTGCCGGGCGGCGGCGGCGCCCATCCGGTCGGCGAGGCGCGGGTCGTCGGCGAAGCGGCCCAGCGCGTGGGCGTAGTCGGCCGGGTCGTGGCCCTGGACCAGGAATCCGGTCTCGCCGTCGCGCACGGCCACCGGCAGTCCGCCGACGGAGGCGGCCAGGACCGGGGTGCCGGCCGCCTGCGCCTCTATGGCGACCAGGCCGAAGGACTCGCTGTAGGAGGGCATGACCAGGACGGACGCGGCCCGGAACCAGTCGGCGAGCCGGTCCTGCCCGACCGGCGGGCAGAACCGTACGACGTCGGCGATGCCGAGCCGGGCGGCCAGTTTCTGCAGGCCCTCCGGCTTGGCGAGGCCGCTGCCGCTCGGGCCGCCGACGACGGGTACGACGATGCGGGAGCGCAGCTCGGGCCGCCGGTCGAGGAGGACGCCCACGGCCCTCAGCAGCACGTCGGGGGCCTTGAGCGGCTGTATCCGGCCGGCGAACAGCGGGACCAGGGCGTCCTGCGGCAGGCCGAGGCGGGCGCGGGCGGCGGCGCGGCCGTCGGCGGGGCGGAAGCGGGTGAGGTTCACTCCGGGGTGCACGACGGCGACCTTGGCGGGGTCGGCGCCGTAGTGCCGTACGAGTTCGCCGGCCTCCTCGTCGGTGTTGGCGATCAGCCGGTCGGCGGCGGCGACGATCTGGGTCTCGCCGATGACGCGGGCGGCGGGCTCGGGGGTGTCGCCCTCGGCCAGGCTGGCGTTCTTGACCTTGGCCATGGTGTGCATGGCGTGCACCAGGGGGACGCCCCAGCGCTGGGCGGCGAGCCAGCCGACGTGACCGGAGAGCCAGTAGTGGGAGTGGACGAGGTCGTAGTGGCCGGGGCGGTGGCCGGCCCAGGCCTGCATCACGCCGTGCGTGAAGGCGCACAGCTGGGCGGGCAGCTCCTCCTTGGCCAGGCCCTCGTAGGGGCCGGCGTCGACGTGCCGGACGAGAACGCCCGGGGCGAGTTCGACGGCGGGCGGCAGGTCCCCCGCGGTGGACCGGGTGAAGACCTCGACCTCGACGCCCTGGGCGGCCAGCCGCTGGGCGAGCTCCACGATGTAGACGTTCATGCCGCCGGCGTCGCCCGTGCCGGGCTGGTGGAGCGGTGAGGTGTGCACGGAGAGCATGGCGACGCGCCGGGGCCGTCGGTGCAGTCGCAGCCGCGGGGGCACCGTCGGGGAACGGCGCCCGAGCCTGCTGACGTACTGGCTCACGTGGCGTTCCTCCTCGTTGCGGGCATGCCGTACGAAGGGCGCCGAGCGCCCTTCATGACCCAACGCCGGAGGACCTGACTCCATTTCCGCTACCGGGTCCTTTGCCCAATCATTACCGGCGCTCGCTCAACCGTTCGACATCGGGGGGCGTGGCGCTCGCGCGCGACCGCGTACGGGAACGGTCCGGCGCTCACGCGCGACCGGCGCCCGGACGCACTGCGGGTACCTCGGGAGCAGCGCGTCACGCACACGCGCGCAACCCGGCACGACCACCGCACGACACCGCCCGCACGGCACCGCCCGCACGAGCCATACCCTCGTACGCATGACATCCCGCGCAGCGCCCCTCCCCCACACTCGGCTTCGCCCGAGCCGGGGGACCCCCGTCGTGGGAACGGTGACGCGCGGGACGACCAACCCCAACCGGCTCCGCCGCATGGACCGTTGGATCGCGGCCGTGCACGGCGCCGAACTGCGCCGCGCCGCCGATCCGGTGGCCGTCGACCTCGGCTACGGCGCCGCCCCCTGGACGGCGGTCGAGCTGCTGCACCGGCTGCGCACCGCCGCTCCACGCGCGCGTGTGGTGGGCGTGGAGATCGAACCGGCCCGGGTCGCGGCCGCGAAGCCGTACGAGCGCGACGGACTCGTCTTCCGGCACGGCGGCTTCGAGGTCCCCGTCCCGCAGCGTCCGCACCTCATCCGCGCGGCCAACGTGCTGCGGCAGTACGACGAGGCAGAGGTCGCCGCCGTCTGGGAGCGGTTGCGCACGCGGCTCGCCCCGGCGGGCGGGCACTCGCGCGGAGGCCTGCTGGTGGAGGGCACGTGCGACGAGATCGGGCGCCGGCACGTGTGGGTCGCGCTCGGCCCGGAAGGCCCCCGCACGGTGACCTTCGCCACCCGGCTCGGCTCCCTGGACCGCCCGTCCGACCTGGCCGAACGCCTCCCGAAGGCACTCATCCACCGCAACGTACGCGGTGAGCCGGTGCACGCCTTCCTGCGCGACTTCGACCGGGCCTGGGCGAGCGCCGCGCCGTACGCCGCCTACGGCGCCCGCCAGCGCTGGATCCGCGCGGTGCGCGACCTGGCGGCCGACTGGCCGGTGACGGACGGTCCTGGGCGGTGGCGGCAGGGCGAAGTGACCCTCACATGGCGGGCGTTGGCGCCGCGCGCCTGACCGGTGACAGCCTGCCGCGCGGCGGCGCGCGTATCCGCCGTGACCAGCGGGGAACGATCTTTGCGGTGCGTTCGTCACACAGACGGGGAGATCGCCGGGGGATCGCCACACCTCTGTCGCTTTGCGCCGAGTCGTGGCACGATCGCCCGAGCGTCTGCATGTTACTGACGGTTAACCAGCCGGGGGGCGAGTATGGGACGGAGCAGGCACAGCGTGCTCGCGGCGGCTGTGACCGTGGTCTGCGCGGTCACGCTGCTGGGCGCACCGGGCACCGCCTTCGCACGCGCGCTGCCGGAACCGACGCCGCCGGCCGCGCCCGCTCCTTCGGCCTCGCCCTCGGCCTCCCCCTCCGTCACGCTCCCGCCGGACAAGGATCTCCAGGCCGTCCGCGCCAAGCTGGACAAGCTGTACCACGACGCGGCCGTCGCCACCGACGCCTACAACCTGGCCGCGGAGAAGACGAAGAAGCAGTCCGCCGAGATCACGGACCTGAACCAAAAGATCGCCGAGGGACAGCTCACACTCGACGGGCTGAGGGACCGCGCCGGCGCCGCGGCCCGCGCCCAGTACCGCACGGGCGGCCTGCCGCCCGAGGTCCAGCTGATGCTGGGCAACGACCCGCAGGACTTCTTCGAGGGGGCCGGCCGGGTGCTCCAGAGCCAGCGGGCGACCAAGAGCCTGATCGAGGAAACGGCCCGCGCCCAGCAGGACTTGAAGCTGTACGCGGACGACGCCGCCGACCACCTGCACCTGCTGGAGGCGGGCCGCAAGGCCAAGGCCGCGGCGAAGAAGCGGATCAAGGAGCGGATCAAGGAGGCCGAGCAGCTCGAGGCCAGGCTGGAGAAGCGGCAGCGCGAGCGCCTCGCCGAACTGGAACGGCAGGCCTCCGACCGGGCGCAGTCGGCCTGGCTGGGCACCGGGATCCTCGACGAGCTCGACGGGAAGGCGTCCGCGGCCGGCAGGAGGGCGGTCGAGTTCGCGACGGCCCAGCTCGGCAAGCCGTACGAGTGGGGCGCCGAGGGCCCCGGGACGTACGACTGCTCGGGGCTCACCTCCCAGGCCTGGGCGGCGGCCGGCCGTCCCGTCCCGCGCACCTCGCAGCAGCAGTGGAAGCGGCTGCGGCACGTGGACATCAACGACATGCGGCCCGGCGACCTGATCATCTACTTCGGTGACGCCAGCCATGTCGGGATGTACGTCGGCGACGGCACGATCGTGCACGCCCCGCGGCCTGGGCGGACGGTGACGCTCGCCGGGGCGGGCTCGATGCCGATCCTGGGTGTCGTACGGCCCGACACGGACTGAGGTTCCCACGGCGGGCCAGGGGCCGAGGCGACGGCGGGACACGGCCCCGCACTCCACGGCCCGGCCGGCCTCCGGTGACCCCGGCCACGTGACCGATCGCACCCCCGGGTCGCCGCCAAACCCCCCGGGGACGTGAGCTTCGTCATTCCGGCCCCCGGGTCTCCGTGTCCAACTCCGGTAGGGATCGCGGCATATGACAGAGGCGAAAGCCGGAGCGACGCGCCTCACACCATTCCCCCGCGGCGCCGACTACCGCTAGTGTCCCGTCGGCGGGCCGAGGTCCCTCGTACCCGCCATGCCCTCGGGGGGAGGGAAGGAACCCAGGACAATGCCCGTGCCCGTACCGCGGCAGAGGACAGTCCCGGCCGCGGAGTGCGACCAGGCACAGACCGCGTCCCACGGCGACGACACCTCCGCAGCACAGGCTCCGCGTAAGGAAGCAACCGTCGAGAAGGACAACCGCGCCGGCGCCCAGGCCCACAGCGCCCAGCTCACGCTGCTGCTGATCGAGGACGACCCGGTCGGCTCGCCGATGGTGCCCGAACTGCTCGACTCGTCCGGCAGGCCGATCCGCGTGCGCCGGGCCCGCAACCTCACCGAGGCCGAGCGGCTGCTCACCGATGACGTGCACTGCATCCTGCTGGACCTCGCGCTGCCCGCGCCGGGCCGGTCCGCGGGCGACGACGACGAGCTCGCCGTGCTGCGGCACGTGCTCGAACTCGCGCCCCGGCACGCCGTCCTCGCGCTCACCTCCTCCGGTGACGCGGAACGCGCCGCCCAGGCGGTGCGGGTCGGCGCCCAGGACTACCTGTTCCGGGACGAGTTGGACGGGCGGCTGCTGAGCCGTGCGATCCGCTACGCGGTGGAGCGCAAGCGCTCCGACACGGCCGAGCGCAGGCTCGCCGAGGGCAGGCTGCGCGCGCAGGAGAACCGCCGCCTGGAGCGCGGCCTGCTGCCGACCCCGCTGCTGGACGGGTCCACGCTGCGGTTCGCCTCCCGCTACCGCCCCGGCCGCTCGCGCGCGCTGCTCGGCGGCGACTTCTACGACGCCGTCCGCACCCCCGACGGCACCGTGCACGCGATGATCGGCGACGTCTCCGGGCACGGCCCCGACGAGGCGGCGCTGGGCGTGGAGCTGCGGATCGCCTGGCGGGCGCTGACCCTGGCGGGGCTGTGCGGGGACGAGCTGCTGGGCACGCTCCAGCAGGTGCTGGAGCACGAGCGTTCCGACGAGGAGATCTTCGCGACCCTGTGCGCGGTGGACATAGCGCCCGACGGGCGCCAGGCGGGACTGTGCCTGGCCGGCCACCCGTCACCGCTGGTGATCACTCCCGGCAGGCCCGCCCGGCTGCTGCCGTACGAGAACAACGGCCCCGCACTCGGCCTGCTGTCCGGCGCCCGCTGGCCCCGGATGCAGGTGGAGCTGGGCGCCGCGTGGAGCCTGATGCTCTACACCGACGGCCTGATCGAGGGCCGGGTCGGGGAGGACGGCGAGCGGCTGGGCCAGGACGGCATGGTCGAGGTGGTCCGCCACCAGCTCGACCAGGGTCTGCGCGGGGAGGGGCTGCTGCGGGCGACGGTGAACGAGGTGCGCGGACTCAACGGCGGCGAGCTCACCGACGACGTGGCGGTGGTCCTGCTGGACCGGGAGCCGTAGCCGACGGGAGTCGGGGGTCACCGGCCGCCGTTGTAGGGCCCGTACGGGCCGTCGCTGCTGCTGCCGCGGCGGCGTCCCCATCCGTTCCCGCCGGAGGCCTGCTTGAGCGCGGGCCGCACGTCGACGATGTAGACGATGCTCGCGATGACGCCGATGATCGGCAGGAACGAGAAGATCGAGAACAGGTAGCTCACGGCGAGCGCGATGCCCAGGATGATCAGCCAGAACATCTTGTTCTGCTTGTCGGCCGCGCGGAAGGCGTCCTCGCGCCGGAACGCGGCGTCGAACAGCCCGAACGCGGCCAAGCCCATCAGGACGATCTTCAGAATCCCCAGGAGCCCCTGGAAGCCCAGCATCAGCATGTTGCCCACCGCCCGTTCTCTCCCGATTCCTACGCCGCCACCGTACCCGTAGAACGGGCCGGACACCCCAAGGGTGCCCGGCCCGGGTGCCCGTCGCCCGTTCGGGTGAGGCGATCCGGCGTGTCGGCGCCTGCCCGACGCCACCCGCAGGAGGCCACCTGCCCGGCGCCGCCTACGGGGCGGGCGGGGTGGGCTTCTTCGCCGTGGGCGGGGTCTTGCGCACGGCCGGACCCTTCTTCGACTGGTTCTTCTTGGCCGTGATGGGCGTGGCTCCGGCCTCGGGGCCGTCCTCGTTGACCACGACCGGCTCCGTCCTCGACTCGGGCTGCGGCTCGACGGCGACGGCGAGTTCCTCGACCCCACCGGCGAAGTCCTCGATGCCCTCGGCGGCCTGGCCGCGCCAGGTCTTCACGGTCTGCTCGCCGTGCTCGGCGACCTTCTCGTAGGTCTCGCGGGCCTTGACGGCGTACTCGGCGGCGACGCCGACGCCGCGCAGGGCGAGGTCCTGGGCACTCTCGCCGAGCTTCTTCAGGTCGGCGTCGAGGTTCGTGCTGAGCTTCTTCAGGTCGGTGTCGAGGTAGGTCAGGAAGTCGGTGACCTTGGTCTGGAGGGTCTCCTGCGTCTCCTTGACCCGGACACCGGCCTCCCTGGCGCGGGCGGTGGCCCGTGCCTGGACGACCTTCGGGTCGGTGTTGCGCACCGCGTCGATACGGGCCGGGGCCTCGGCGCGCAGCTGCTCCATCAGGGCGGGCACCTTCTTGGCCTGCTGGAGGGCCAGGTCCGCGGTGCCCGCGGCGAAGTAGAGCGGCGTGGGGTCGCTGAAGGTCTTGCGCAAGTCGTCGGTGATGGCCATGGTGTGGGTCCTCCCGGGTCGCTTGTGGCTGAGGGTTGTGGGTTTCCGCGGTGGTCGGGCCGGGCGCCCGGCCCGTTGACCGTGCGCTCGCTGGGATCAGCCCGCCGCCTCCCGCGGATCGGCGTCACCGCCGGACGTGCGGGTACGGCCCCGCTCGGCGGGGGCGGGCCGGCCGCCGTCCGCCTCGGCGGCGGGCCGGACGGGTATGGAGCCGCCGTCGGTGCCGCCGTCCTGGGCCGCCCGCTCACGGGGACCGTCCGTCTCGGAGGTCCCGAACCCGTTCTCCTTGCGGAAGGACTCGTAGATCTGGAGCAGCACCTGCTTCTGCCGCTCGTTCAGCGACGGGTCGGCGAGGATGACGGCGCGCGTCTCCACGTCGTCCCGGTCCCGCTCGGCGTCGAGGATCCCGGCCCGCACGTACAGCGTCTCGGCGGAGATCCGCAGCGCCTTGGCGACCTGCTGGAGCACCTCCGCGCTCGGCTTGCGCAGGCCGCGCTCGATCTGGCTCAGGTACGGATTGGACACCCCGGCGGCGTCGGCGAGCTGCCGCAGCGACAACTGCGCGTTGCGCCGCTGCTCGCGCAGGTACTCACCGAGATTGCCGACGTTGAGCGATGCCATGCCTCCACCTTGCACCACCCCTGCTAACAATTGCAAGCAACCCGCTTGCAAGAGCGAGCTCCACCGCCCGGGAGCCGGGCTTCCGGGTCAGCGGGGCGGCTGCCGGCGCCAGGGCGGGACCTTGGCGAGGGCCCACAGGTCGTCGAAGTGCTTGTTCCAGGTGGCGACGGCCACCTCGGCCGCGGTCGTGCCCTCGCGCGACCAGACGTTGAGGTCGGTCTTGAAGCCCTTGGGGTCGTAGAACTCCGGGCCCAAGTGCTGAAGCCGCATCCGCGCGGAGAGGTCGTACAGGCCGTGCAGGACGCGCTGCCGGTTGAAGATGCAGATCTTGTCCCGCGGGATGCCGGGGTAGAGACGGTACTCGCACTCGACGAGCACCCTGCTGGTCGCGGTGAGCCGTTCGGACAGCTCGGACAGGATGCCGTCGTACTCGCGGCAGCGTTCCTCCATGCGCCTGCGGAAGTCGGCGTCGTCCTCCGGCGTGTCGCCCACGCCGACCCGGGACGGCACCGTCATCGGCAGGCCGAAGTCGGGCACCAGCATCCGGATGGAGACGCGCCGGATGGGTCCGGGGTCGTCGAAGAGGTCCTCCAGACGGTGGTAGAGCGCGTTGTAGAGCGTCTCGCCCGTGTAACCGAGGAAGCTGATCTCGACCTTGCGGGCCCGGAAGGCCTCACCGACGAAGGTCCCCAGTTCACTGGAGTTCACCAGTACGCGAGCCGGCACCTTGACCGCCGCGCTCAACTCCTTGATCTGGTCGTAGAGCACGTAGCCGACGAGGCTGAGCAGCGCGCCGCCCAGGTAGGCCTTGTCCTCCAGGGCGTCTCCGACGGGCTTGACGAACTGGGCGATCAGGCCGGTGGCGAAGATGCCGAGCAGCAGGACGCGCGTGATCAGCGGTTCGTAGCGCTCCTGCAGTCGGCGCAGCCGTCCGACGCCGCCCTCGTCCGGTGGTCTGGTCCCTGCGGCCATCCGCAACCCTCCCCCGCCCCGCGTCGACCGGCCCGACCGGGCGCCGCACGACCGCGGACAGACCGGCTCCCGGTCCCGTCCTCCCGTCCTGCCATGGTCTCGTCAAGCCAGAGCGCGGGCAAGATAGGGGTTCGCCGCGGCGCGGACGGTGAGTCCGAGTGACCCGATGGCCGCCGCGAGGGTCATCGCGTACGACTCGACGGCGCGGCGGACGTTGGGGGCGTCCAGGCTCGCGCCCGTCACCAGGCGGTCCAGGTCGACGTAGGCGGAGCGGACGGTCTCGAGCCGGTGGTACACGCGCCAGTCCTGCTGCCAGCCGGTCGTGTACTCGGCGGGCAGACGGCGCTCCCAACGGTTGAACATGCGTTCGCGGATCTCCGGACGGGTCGGCGTGAGATGCATGTGCCGGACCAGGTCGTACAACGGGTCACCGATCAGGGCCATCTCCCAGTCGATGATGGTGAGAGCGCGGGCGTCGTCACGTCGGACGAGATTCCACGGGTTCAGGTCGCCGTGCAGGAGCGCCGGACGGCGGGGGCTGATCCAGTACCGGGTGAGGATCTGCTGGAGCCGGGGGGCGTCGGGCAAGCCGAGAAACCGGGCCAGCTGCCGCGATTCCTTGGGCAGTTTGCCCACCATGAGCACCAACTGGTCGCACAGCCAGTTGAAGAAGGTCCCCTCGCCCGCCACCGGGTCGAGCTCTCCGTAGCCCACACGCGTCAACGCGCACAACTGGTCGACGAGCGCGTCCGCCTCGTGTGGCCGCAGGCCGAGCTCCGGGTGGCTGGGCGGACGGTCGGTGTCCTCGGGGCCGACATACGTGTGGATGGCGTACTGCTCGCCCTGGTGGCTGCGGCCCAGGGCGAGGACCTTCGGTGCCTCCACCGCAACGCCCGACTGCTCGATGGCCCGCAGTACAGCGTGCTCGCTGAGGAATCTGGGCTCGCGGCGGCAGACGTTTGCCAGCTTGCGGCGCACCACGACCGGGGAGTCGAACCCCGGCACTCGTACCACCGAGTTGAGGTGTGCGGTGCCCTTGAACACCCGGCTGGCCAAGGCCATCCCCTCGGCGAGCAGGGCGTGATCGATGGCGGAGGCGGGGAAATCGCGCCGCTCCGGGAGGCGCGGGTCCGCCGACCACGAGATCGCCCCGCCCGCCCGGACCGCGCCACCGCTGCGCACCGCCGCCCGGGGGGCCCGCCATCGGAACAGGACACGCTCGATCTCCGCGGTGTCCGGAACGTTTCTGAGCCCGAGTGGTTCGGCACCCGCCTCCAGTGCCCGGCGCACACTCGTCGTCGCCTCGTCCAGGCTCTCCTGGTCGGGCCCGTCCTCCAGGGCCTGCGCCGCCCGCATCACGTCCGGGTAGACGGACTGTGCCCGCTCGAAGGCGACGTAGTGCCGCAGATCCCTGGCCAGGCCATTGACGGCCGCGGGACGGATCCGGTCCATGGCTCCGGCCCAGGCATCGATCACTTCGGCCCACTGATGTCGGGGGTAGCGCATACGGACGAGGTGCGTGGCCAGATCGTGCAGCGGGTCGCCGTAGGTCGCCAGTTCCCAGTCGACGCAGAAGAGGGCCGGATCGTCGCCGGACGCCATGATCAGGTTGTCGCGGTGCAGGTCCGCGTGGAGCAGGCTGTACGGCCGCCTTGCCATGGCGGGCACGCGCGCAGCCAGCTGGGTCAGGGCGTCATCGGGGATGCCTAAGGCGACGAACAGGCCACCGAAGGCATACCAATTGGGCTGCCTGATCTGCCGATCCGCAAGCCTCGCCAGCGTCTGCAGAAACGCCTGGCTGTCCTTGTCGTTGCGCGGCCACTGCGGGGGGAGCGGCGGCAACGCCTCCCTACGGACCTGCGTCATCCGGGCAAGCAGGCCCGCCAGCGCCTTGACCAGCAGGCTGTCGACCGGCTTGCCGTTGCCGCAGACGCTGGAGAGGGGCACACCCTCGACGTATCTGTGGATCGCGAAGGAGTCCTGCTTGACCAGGCACTCGGGAACGTTGGGCAGCGCCCCTCTGACGGCGTCGAGGATCGCGGCCTCGTTCTCCCAAGTTCTGATCACCACGGGCAGCGCCTGGGCACGGCGGATCCGAACGGTCACGGACGTGCCGGCCTTCGTGCGCAGTAGCCGCGCCATGTGGTCCGTCAGGGGGAGCACATGGTTTTGGTTGTGGTAGCCGCTGCTGTACTCGCCCAGTTCGGCGGCAAGCCGCACGAATGCTCGAACGTCACGGAGGGCGCGTTCCCCAAGGGGGGGACGAGGAGGAGGTGCAGCCACGGCCGCTCCAGTTGCTCAAGTGCTCAGGCGAGAACATCGGTATGACAAAAGGTACGCTAAACGTCAAATCAGACACGACCGAAGTACGCCTGCCGTCGGCACAACGGGTGGTGTGCCCCTACCAGTGCGTCCGGCCTGCGTCGCACCGTCGAGGTCGCCTTGCGCGCCACCTCTTGCGTGCTCCACCTGTGAAACGGAGCTGTTGCTCACCAGGTGCGGGCATGCTACAGCACGGCACTGGGGCGGCCCGCAGTCACTCGGACAGCAAGGTCCACACGGACTCGAACCACGACTGCATCGAGGTCGCGAAGACCGAGCCCGGCGAATCGGGGTTGTCGGCATCGCGCATGTGATGGGTGAGGGTCGCCCCGAGCCCCAGCACGTCGAGCGCCCTGATCTCCTCTCCGGTCTCGAGGACCACGGGCCGCTCGATCACCTCGTACGGCCCGAAGAGGACCTCCACGCTGTTGAGGACGTACAACTTGAAGGCCGGCGTCAGCGGTACGTGCCGGATCTGCACGTCCACGGCAGGCACCAGTTCCTCGGCCCGCAGCTCGCGCAGTACTTTCCGCAGCGAGTCCGTGTGCCGCTCGGTGATGGCGAGCAGACGGTGGTGCAGACGGGTGGCGTTCTCCTCGTCCATGGCCCTTGGGTAGGGCAGGGGCAACGACGTGGTCGGAAGGAGCATGCGCAGCGAGATGCTGCGGGGCTGGATGAACCCGCTCCGGATCCGCTCCGCCTGGAGCCTGATGTGGGTGTCCAGCGACTCGGACGTCAAGGTGTAGACGTCCAGGGTCACTTCCGGCTGCTCGAACGCCTCGCTGATGAGCGGACCCAGGCTCACCCCCCTGCGTGACCGGGTGGCCTTGGCCGTCGAGGACTGTATCCGCTGGTTCTTGACGACACGGGTGCCGCTCCCCTGCCGGGACTCGGTCCAGCCCTCGGTGGCCAGCTCCCGCAGCACCCGTTGCACGGTGTCCCGGGAGACCCCGAACTCCTCCGCGAGGTCGCGCTGCGAGGGCAGGAAGGAGCGCACCGGGTAGGTGCCGTCCACCATCCGGGCCCGCAGCTCCTCCGACACCCGGCGGAACTCCTTGCCGCCACCGTCACCCGCCCGTTCCTCACCCACAACCTGACGGTACCGCCGGCATCCCACCAGCAAACCGGCTTTTCGCCTCCTCCAGGAGTCATTTTGGCCTGCCGTGTTAATCGATCAGACCGGCAGGGGACATCCACTTCAAGGCAATCAGCCCAATTGGGCTACTAGTTGGCCAGCTCACTGGCGAATGGAAGGGTGGGTGGGGAACGTGGTCCAGCTGCAACTGCTCAGGGCCCTGGGGGAGTTCCTCCTGGCGCGCGAGGTACAGGCCCGGCTGGGCCTGGTGGGACTGGCTCTGCTGGCCGCCGTCACGGTGGGCGTACGGGGCCGCAGTACCCGGCTCGCGGTCGGCGCGGCCGTGGTCTTCACGCTCCTGATGACTCAGGCCTGAGCATCCGGAGGATCCGCAGTACCGGCTCGAGGGACTCCACGACCACGGTGGCGCCCGCCTCCCTGAGCAGCTTCTCCTTGCGGGCGTTGCGGGCGTAGCCGAGGAAGGGTACGCCCGCTCGTAGGGAGGCCTCGTGGTCCGAGGGGGTGTCGCCGATCATCAGGGCCCGCGCGGGGGAGACCCCGGTGGCGGTCAGGGCGCGGTTCAGGCAGTGCGGGTCGGGCTTGAGGTGTGACAGGTCCTGGGTGCGCCCGTAGACATGAGGGGCGAAGCAGTCGTCGAGGTCGCGGCGCGCGAGGTACTCGCGCGCCGCGAGGGGCGAGTTGTTGGTGGTGATGGCCAGACGTGCGCCCAGGGCCTTCCAGGTCCGTATCAGCGGGTCGGCGTAGGGGGTGGGCCGCGCGGAGTCGGCGGCCCGTCGCTCCTCCTGGGTCAGCCGCTCCTCCAGCTCCGTCACAAGGTCGCTGCCGGGGTGCCGGTGGTCCACGGCGCGCAGGACGACGTGCGGGTCCAGCAACTGCCGTTCGGAGCCGGTCAGCAGGCCGTGCAGGCCCCGGTCCTCAAGCCACCTCACGAGTTTGGTCGCCACCCGCTCCGCCGAGTGCCCGGCGAACAGTCGGCAGATCGGCCCGTCGAAGTCCCAGAGCACGACACGGGCACCCGTGATCAGGTTCCGCAGTTCCTCGGTCTCGTTCCCGGTCTCAGCTGTCACCGCTTCGGTCTGCGTCGCATCAGAAGTCACTAGGAGAGTGTCAGATCCGACGTGATGGTTTCCCAGAGGGCGTCGAACCACTTCTGCGATTCCGCCACGAACGCGGCGTCGCGCTGCCCGGTCGCCTTCTCGAAGGAGAACAGCAGGGACTCCGTGCCGAGAGCGTCGTACATGTCCAGCGTCCCGTCCTCGGCCCGCTCCTCCCGCCGGGTGATCATGTAGTACGCGATCAGCGCCTCCGCGCCGTTGACCAGGTACAGCTTGACCGGCGGGGTGAAGGGCAGCGCGCGGAAGGTCACGCGGACGTCGATGCCGTGGGTGGCGCGCAGGGCTTTGAGGTTGTGGCTCAGGACGTGTCCCTGGGCGTTGCGCTGGGCCAGCCAGCGCTGGTGGACCGGGTCGTCCTCGCTGGGCCGGTCCACCGAGATCGGGAAGGCCAGGTCGATGTTGCGGGACGGCAGCAGAATGCGCACGTCGATCGACTCGGGGCGCAGCCGTCCCTCGTGGATCAGACGCAGGGGCTCGCCGACGGCGACCATCAGGGTCTCGGCCGTGAGGCAGGCCGCGTCGATCCTGACCTGCCGGGCGGAGAAGGCCTCCACGAGCCGGGGCGCGAGGCCGACCATCGTCGGCTGCGGCTCCGCGCGGGCGGCGACGGGCGCGGCGACCCGCGGCGGGCTGCCCTTGGTGACGTTGCTGAGCAGGCCGTCCGCCTGGAGCACCCGCAGGGCCTGGCGCACGGCTCCGCGCTCCACCCCGAACTCCTCCGCGAGTTCGGCCTGGGTGGGCAGGCGGTCGCCCGGCCGGAGCTCGCCGGTGCGGATCCGTTCCCGCAGCGCCTCGGCGATCTCCTGGGGCGAGCTCCTTCTGCTGCCGTTCACGGCCACGCTCTCCTGGGTCACAACCAAACGCTACAACTTTGCCTCACCTGGCGGGAGTTGTTTGGAACTTGTTTAGGGATAACCGCCAAGTAGGGCCAACTGGAACAAGGTTGGTCACCAATCCGGCTGGGGTGGCGCTCCCCGCGGGAGGCGTCAGCCCGTCAGCAGCAGCTCCGAACTGATCGTCTCCCACAGCGCGTCGAACCACACGTGGGACTGCTCGACGAAGGTCGTGTCGCGCGGGTCGGCACCCTGCTCGAAGGCGAAGAGGATCGACCGGGTGCCCTCCGCGTCGTACAGCTCCAGGTGCTCGTGGTCGATCTCCTGCTCACGCCGCCGCAGCGTGTAGTACGCGAACAGCGCCTCCCTGTCGTTGAGCAGGTACAGCTTGACCGGCGGGGTGAAGGGCAGCGCGCGGAATCTCACGCGGACGTCGATGCCGTGGGTGGCGCGCAGGGCCAGCAGGTTGTGTTTGAGCACCTGGCCCTGGGCGTTGCGCTGGGCCAGCCAGCGCTGGTGGACCGGGTCGTCCTCGCTGGGCCGGTCCACCGAGATCGGGAAGGCCAGGTCGATGTTGCGGGACGGCAGCAGCACGCGGACGTCGACCTTGGCCGGTTTCAGTCGCCCGGCGTGGATCTGCCGCAACGGCTCGCCCATGGCCAGGGTGAGCGAGATCGCGGTCAGGCAGAGGGCGTCGATCTCCACGTGGGTGGCGTCGAAGGCGGCCTCGATACGGGGCGCGAGGGCGGCCGTGGTGGGCAGCGGCGGGGCGAAGGGGCCACCGGTCAGGGCCCCCGCCGGGTCGGCCGCGACGGTCGCCGGGCTCCCCCTGGAGACGTTGGTGAGCAGGCGCTCCGACTGGAGGACGCGCAGGGCCTGGCGCACGGCTCCGCGCTCGACGCCGAACTCCTCGGCCAGCTCGGCCTGGGTGGGCATGCGCTGGCCCGGCCGCAGCACCCCTGTCCTGATCCGGTGCCGCAGTTCGTCGGCCACCTCGCGGTGTGACCTCTGTGGCCGCTGTGACCTCTTCCGCCCATTGGCGGAGGCGTGTTCCGGGTCCACGCCCAAACGGTACAACTTCCCGCCATCTTCCGGCAGTTCGCGGGAAGATGGTTATGAGCCGCTTCCAAGCGGAGATAACAACAGTGGAGTTGGTAGCCAACTTGAGCGACCTGGCCAGACTTTCCAAGTGTTGGCCACCAGGTGACGGTTGGAGAACGTACGACCGTGCTCCCTTCCGGAGGGGAGCCGGGAGCTCGGTCGGCCGGCGCGCCAACGGGGAGCGGCAGCCGGTGATCCGGCACCGCACAGGCACAGGCACAGTCACAACTGAACAGCCGGCGCACAGCCGGCGGGTACGGCAGGCACAGTCACAACCGAACATGCCGCACAGCCACAACTGAAGACCGTCTGTACCGCCACAACTGAACAGCAAGCTACGGATGCGTCACACCTCTCACCCGTCACCGGCAGGAAGGAGCGCTCAGAACATGTCCGGGCACCAAGGCCGCCTGGACGTACGCAGCAGGGCGTCGGCCCCTCGGGCGGCGCCCGCTCGTTCTTCCCGGACCCGGCCCAGCGCGGCGAGCCGCACCGCCGACTCGTCGCCGAGCCACAGGGTCGCCAACTCCGCCACGTCCAGCGTCAGATCGGCGCTCTCGGTGGTCGGCGTACAGATCCCTCCGGCGGGCGACGCCTCGAGCCGCCAGCGCCCGCCGGCCAGTCCGGCCCGGTCCAGGACCTCCAGCACCAGCGTGCCCGTGCCCTCGTACGTCCGCGCCTCCAGGGCCCGTACGACGTCGAGGATCCGCACCCACAGCCAGTCCGCGTGCGTGGTGATCGTGGCGGCGCGCGGGTCCGGCAGGAAGAGGGGGAGCAGGTCGTCGGGGGCCCGCCAGCCGCTTTTGACCTTCGTGATCCAGTCGATCGAGCACAGGTACAGCCACAGGGCGCGCTCGGCGGCCGGGGTCACCGCGATCAGGTTCCTCACCGTGGCCGTGTTCAGCGGCTGCTTGGCGTCCGACCAGGTCTCGTCGCAGTGGTACGCCGCCAGTCCCTCGACCGTGCCGTCCGCGGCGCGGTAGACGGCGTGGAAACGGTCGGTCCACCGGCTGGGGTCCGGGCGCAGTGCGCCGGTGCTGACCTGCCACCAGCGGTCGGAGCGGTCGATCGCGCCGGGCTGGGCGCGGCGCAGCCGCTCGTGCAGCTCCGGGCCGAGCTTGCGTACGTCGTCGGCGTCCACGAGGTCGACCCGGCCGCCGTCGTCCGGTCCCGCCCAGCGGGGGTCGAGGCCGGCCCGGGGCACGTCGATCGCCCACTCGGTCATCCAGGTGGCCGGGCCGAAGCCGTAACGGCCGTAGATCGGGTACTCGGCGGCGATCAGGGTCGCCACGACGTCACCGCGCTCCTTCGCGGCCGCCAGGTCCTGGGTCATCATCCGGGTCAGCAGACCGCGGCGGCGGTGGGTGGCGGAGACGGTCACGTTGGATATGGCGTCGGCGGAAACGGTCGCGCCGCCGACGGCCGTGAGTTCCTGCGGGAAGGACCGGAACGTCGCCACGCACCGGCCGCCGTCGAAGGCGCCGAGGGTGCGGGACGGCTCGATGTACGTGCGCCCGTCGGCGATCGCGGCCTCGGAGTCACCGGGGTGACGCAGGAAACCGGTGTTCAGGGCGCGGATCCAGTCGGGGATCTCGGCGTCGGTGATGGGACGTACGTCGATGGCGGGGCCGGCGGCAGTCATGGGCCGACAGTAGGCGGGCCGGGGACGGAATGTCGCGGTGTTTTCCCTCGTCCCCGCGCCCGTCCCGCCCTCGCCCTCGCCGCCCCCGCTCCCCTCCCGAACCCGCTCCGCGGTCCCGCCGTCCACGCCGGCTCCCGGGGTCTCCGCGGCCGCCGCGACCTCCGCGACCTCCGCGACCTCCGCGTCAGACGAGCAGGTCGTCGACCTGTGCTTCCCCTTCGCGGTATCTGCGGGCGATCTCCGTGCCGCAGCCGTCGGCCGTGCGCTGCAACTGCTGCCGCCGACCCGACACCTGCTGCTCGTACCGCACCAGCCGCCCCATGGCCGCGCCCAACTCCCGGTCGGTACGCGCCTCGAGGTCCGACAACTCGACCTCGGCGAGCATCTGGGCGGCCAGCCGGCTGTACTCCTCCCCGTGCGGTGTGCCGAGCGTCACATGCCGGGCGGAGGAGCGCTGCCGGGCGGGCGCGTCCTTGAGGATCTCCGCGAGCCGCTCGACGACGGACCCCTGCTCGGGCGCGGGCACCTGCCCGGCGCCCAGGACGGACTCCGGCCCGCGCCGGGCCAGCTCCGCGCGCAGGATGTCGATCCGCCCCTGGAGCAGCCGCCGTACGTAGCTCAGGTCGGCCTCGTCCCGCTGCGCCTTCCGGCGCAGGGCGCGCAGCTCGGGCAGGCTCAGCACGCTCAGGTCGGGATGCCGGGCGTACCCCGTGCTGGACGAGCTGGGCTCGGGGTCCACAGCGGGCGGCCCGAGGCTGTCGACGCGCTGCACGGGCGGCCGGTGGACCTCGGCGACGTCCGCGCGGATCGGCGAGGCCGCCGCCGGGTGCCGCTCGGTACTCGATGTGCTCATGGCGCCTCAACCGTCCCCTCGACCGGCGCGTACGACAGCATCGTGCCACCCTGGGTGGCCAGTATGTGACCGAGTGCCCCCGATCAGCCCCGGATGGGGGGTTACGGGGCAGAAAGAAGCACGATATGGCCCCGGGGCGGCACCCGGACGGCCGAGGGGCATCATGGTCGGCATGCGTGCAGTGGTGCAGAGGGTGGACGGCGCGAGCGTCGTCGTGGACGGCGAGACGGTGGGGGCCATCGAGGGCGAGGGGCTGTGCGTCCTCGTCGGGGTCACCCACGAGGACACCAAGGAGAAGGCGGCGCAGCTGGCCCGCAAGCTCTGGTCGATCCGCATGCTGCACGACGAGAGGTCGTGCAGCGACACCGGCGCCCCGCTCCTGGTCATCAGCCAGTTCACGCTGTACGGCGACGCCCGCAAGGGCCGCCGCCCCACCTGGAACGCGGCCGCGCCCGGCGAGGTCGCCGAGCCGCTGGTGGAGGAGGTGGTCGCGCAGCTGCGCTCCCTGGGCGCGACGGTCGCGACGGGCCGGTTCGGGGCGCGGATGCGGGTGTCGCTGACGAACGACGGCCCGTTCACGGTCCTGCTGGAGATGTGAGCCCGGGCCTGCCGGAACGTGCGCCGGAGCCGGAGCCCCGGGGGCTACGGCTCCACGACCACTTCCTGCGCGGCCGCCGTCTCGCCCGCCATCAGCCGTGCGTCCACCGGGACGTTCCGCTTGACCAGGGCGAGCGCGACCGGGCCGAGCTCGTAGTGCCGTACGGACGTGGTGATGAAGCCGATCCTGCGGCCGTCCGGGCCCTCGTCGGCGAGGCGGATCTCCGTGCCGGGCGTCGGCAGGTGCACCTCGCTTCCGTCCAGGTGCAGGAAGACCAGGCGGCGCGGCGGCTTGCCCAGGTTCTGCACCCGGGCCACGGTCTCCTGACCGCGGTAGCAACCCTTCTGAAGGTGCACCGCCGTGCCGATCCAGCCCAGCTCGTGCGGGATGGTGCGGTGGTCGGTCTCGAAGCCGAGCCGGGGCCGGTGCTGCTCGACACGCAGCGCCTCGTGGGCGAGGATGCCGGCCGGCGGGCCGGCCTGGCCCGCATAGGACTCCAGGTCCGCGCGAGGCAGGAAGAGATCGCGGCCGTAGGCGGTCTCCCGCACGACGACCCCCTCGGGTGCTTCGGCGATCGAACCGGCCGGCAGGTGCACGACGGCGAAGTCGGCGGTCCGGTCGGCGACCTCGGCCCGGTAGAAGAACTTCATCGACTCCAGGTAGGCGATCAGCGCCTCCTGGGTGCCGGGTTCCACATGGGCCCAGACCGTCTCGCCGTCGTCGACCAGGTAGAGCGCGTGCTCGATGTGGCCGTGCGCGGACAGGATCAGCGCCTCGGTGGCCTGGCCGGGCGGCAGCTCGCTGACGTGCTGGGTGAGCAGCAGGTGCAGCCAGCTCAGCCGGTCCTCGCCGGAGACGGTGACGACACCGCGGTGCGAGAGGTCGACGCATCCGGTGCCGTCCGCGAGGGCGCGCTGCTCGCGGAACAGGTCGCCGTAGTGGGCGGCGACGCCTTCGTCCACGCCCTCGGCCGGGACGGCGCCGGGCAGGGACAGCAGGGGGCTCTTCATGAACACAAGCCTACGACTCAGTACTTGGACCCCGGTCGGCCGAGGCGCCCGAAGCCGTCGCGGCCTTGCGCGCGCAGTCCGCGCACCGCCCGAAGATCGCGAAGTGCTTCATGTCCGTGTCGAAGCCGAACTGCTCCCGCAGCTTGGCGGTGAACTCGGCCGCCACCGACAGGTCCGCCTCGATGACGTTCGTGCAGTCCCGGCAGACCAGGTGGATGTGATGGTGCCGGTCCGCCAGGTGGTAGGTCGGCGCGCCGTGCCCCAGATGGGCGTGGCTGACCAGCCCGAGCTCCTCCAGGAGCTCCAGGGTTCGGTACACGGTGGAGATGTTCACCCCCGACGCGGTCTTGCGCACCTCGCCGAGGATGTCATCGGGTGTCGCGTGCTCCAGGCTGTCGACGGCTTCGAGCACGAGTTGCCGCTGCGGGGTCAGCCGGTAGCCGCGCTGCCGCAGATCGCTCTTCCAGTCGATGCTCACCACGCCCCAAGTCTAGGACGGTGACCCGGCCGGGCTCACTCGAAGAACCCGGCTCACTTGAAGAAGGCGATGCCGTCGTCCGGGAGGTCGTCCGGGAGGGCCTTGGCCCAGCGCTCGACCTGTTCGGGGGTGACGACCTTCTTCAGGTGGGCCGACATGTAGGGGCGCAGCTCGACCTCGGGGGTCTGCTTCTCGCCGACCCACATCAGGTCGCTCTTGACGTAGCCGTACAGCCGCTTGCCGCCGGTGTAGGGGCGGGAGGCGGCGGTCCGGGCGACCGCGTCGGTGGCCAGCTCGATCTGCGGCTTCTTGTGGGCCAGCTCGCCGTACCAGATCTCGATGACGCCGTCGTCGCGGGTCATCGTGACCTCGACCTTGCGGTCGGCGTCGATCCGCCAGAAGCCGGACTCGGACTCCAGCGGCTTCACCTTGTTGCCGTCGTTGTCCAGCACCCAGGTGTGGGACCGGTACTCCAGGAAGTCCCGGCCGTCGTGGGTGAACGTGACCTCCTGGCCGAAGTTGCACTTCTCCGCGCCCGGGAAGTCGTGCACGCCGGCACCGGCCCAGTCGCCGAGCAGGAAGGCGAGGGGGACCAGGTCCTTGTGGAGGTCGGACGGGATCTCGATCATGAGCAGCCGTTCCTGAATGTCGTCGTCAGCGCTGGCCCTGGTACAGCTTCTTCACGGTCAGGTAGGCGAAGGCGAGAACGCCGACGCAGACCAGGACCAGCAGGGTTTCGAAGAAGATCTCCACGGGGTGCTCCTCGGTTGAGCAGGTGCGGTACGTGCACAGGGCCGGACCCCAGCTTAGTCGGCCGGGGTCCGGCCCTCTTGGCGAGGTGCGCCCCCGGCCTCAGGCGAGCAGTTCGCTCTGCAGCATGACCGTCTGCTGGAAGGGAACGGAAGCAGTGGTGCCCTTACGGGACTGGACGATCACCGCGAGGGTGTCGCCCGCCGTCAAGTACGCCTGCCGTACCTGTTCGGCGCCGTAGGGCTTGGCCTCGGTATAGGCGTAGTACCGGATGTCCTGGAGTTGGGCCTTGAGCGGAAAGTCCTCGTCGTCGACGGGCGTCTCGGCTCCGCGTATCTGGTAGCGCGGGCTGTCGTACGAGACGAGCGCCTCGCCGTAGGTGACCATGTTGTCCACCAGCGCGGCACTGTTGAACTGGAGCAGGTAGATCCGCGTGTGCGTGCCGTCCTGGGTGGTCCAGCCGCGGGCGGCGATGTGCCGCAGGCCGTGATCGGTCAGCCTCTGCCCGAACTCCTTCCGTTCGTCCTTCAGCGTGTACTCGGCGAGGAAGTCCTTCGTCTGAAGCCAGCCGTCGGTGCCGCGCAGGGTTCTGTCCTCACGGGCCCCCGTGGGCGCGGGCAGCACTAGAGCGCGCAGGTCGGCGTAGTGTGTCCCGGCCATGTTGGACTCGGCCAGCGGAGGGGGGCTGCCGGACGGCAGCGGAGGCCGGACGAACTGCGGGTAGTCCCAGCGGCCGTCCGAGGCGGTCGCGAGGCCGGGGATGTCCGTGCGCTCCATGCCGGTGATGCCGTTCGCCGTTCCCGCCCCGGCCACCGCGAACACGACGACGGCCGCGGTCCAGCGCAGTACGGCCCGCAGGCGCCGCCGGCTTCCACCACCGGGCGGTGGCCCCGGGAGGACGGTGACGGCCGGCGGCACGTCCGGCGTCGGGGGGATGTCCGGCATCGGCGGTGCGGCCGCCGGCTGCGGCGCCGCGGCCTCAGGTGCCTGCTGCTGCTCGGTCATACGGCCTTCCCCGGGTCCTTGATGCGGTCGAGCTGGTCGCGGAGCAACCGGGCCACACCCTTCTTGTCCAGCGGCTTGACCCCGTACGCGGTAGCGCTGACCAGGACATCGCCCTCGTAGGCGGAACAGATCATGCGCTCGAGCTTCGCGCCGGATTCCATGGGCGGCAGGAAGCAGCGGGCGTTCGGGTGGCCCTCGATCCTGGGTCCCACCCGGAAGACCTTCATAGCGGTGAGGAACTCCTGCTGAATGGTGGCGATGGAGCGCACCGCACCACGGTTCTCCATCCGGGAGAGCACGATCTCGACACCGAAGGCGGCGTCGGCCTCGTACTCGCTGCTGCTGCCCGGGCTCTCGAGGCTGAGGTAGCTGCGCATCACCATGCCCGTGATGTGCTGCTTGTCGATCTGCTTCTCCACCAACAGCCGCTGGGAGCGGGGCAGGACGCTCAGCGGCTCCTTGCGCAGCGCGGTGGCCTGGGCGCCGCTCAGCTCGGCGTCGGCGCCGTACTCGCCCATGTCCGGGCCGCGCCCGTATCCGCTCGTGCCGTAGGGGAGCAGCATCCCCTTCAGGCCGGTGGCCTCGGGCTGGTGTCCGTCCGCCGCCGGCTTGGGCAGACGCCAGACGGGTGCGCCGGGATCGTGGTCCGCATTGCGTACGGTGACCACGGTGAAGCCGGTGCCGCTGACGAGCGCGGCGAGCAGCACGACGCATCCGGCGACCAGCCCGACGCGGCGGCGCCGGGCGGGCTTCACGGCCGCCTCCGGCTGCGGCCCCGGCGAGGGCGCGGCAGGCTCCGGCTCCGGCTCCGGCTCCGGCTCCGGCTCCGGCTCCGGCTCCGGCTCCAACGAGGGCGCGGTCGTGGGAGGCTCCGGTTCCAGCGCAGGCGCGGTCTGCGCCGTGGGTCCGGCCGGTGCGGGCTCGTCGGCCGGAGCGGCCGGATCCATGCTCGGGTACTCGCTCACAGCCGCCCCACCTGCCGCTCGGCCAGGCTCATGATCTCCTTCTTGGATACGGGCTTGGTGTCGTAGATGTAGATGTCCATCGCGATGTCGCCGCGCCAGGCGTGCGCCTCGGCCACGTACGTCGGCAAGTAGCCCGGATTCCGGTTGGGTGTGCTGGTCACGTACACCCTGCCGTCGCCCGTGCCGGGGAGGGGCCAGCCGTCGTTGCCCGAGTCGTGCTGCGCCCAGTACCGCGAGCCCTCGGCCTGGTCCGCGGCGCCCACCTGCTCCTCCTGGCGGTACTGCACGAGCTGGATCTCGACGTGGTGCGTGTCGGTGGTCAGCCACGCGGCCACCGCGGCACGGCGGAACTCACTGCCGACCTGAGACCCGAAGGCGTCGTCCGGTTCCTCGAAGATGCGCGCGTACTCGGCAAGGTCCAGCCAGCCCCGACCGCCCGGCAGGTCGGCGTTGTCCCGTGCCCCGCTCGGCCGCGGGACCAGCAGCTTGCGCAGGTCGCCGTCGGTACGCACGCGCCGGTCCTGCGCCGCCGACAACGGCTCCACCTCGCCCTTGGCCTGCTTCACGACCGGCTGGGACAGCGGCGGCAGCGGCGTCGGCGTACGGCCGGCCTGGACGACATAACCGGTGCACGTGCCGGCGACGACGCCCAGCACGGCGGCGGTGGCGACGAGCAGTGCGGTACGGCCGCGACGGCGGGCGCGCGGTGCGCCGGGCGCCGGCTCCTGGATCTCGGGTGCTTCTTCGGGTCTTTCCGGTACTTCCAAGACGTCCCCCCCACGAGAACGGGAAGCGCGCCTTCCGTATGCGCGCTCTCAGAAGACTCATGGGTGATGCAAGGAGTTGTAAAGATCTTTATTACGATCGAGGCATGGCGAAGAAGCTCGTGATCAAGGTGACGGCGGGGGCGGACGCCCCTGAGCGGTGCTCGCAGGCGTTCAACGTCGCGGCGGTGGCCGTGGCGAGCGGGGTCGACGTCTCCCTGTGGCTGACCGGGGAGTCCTCGTGGTTCGCGCTGCCGGGTCGGGCCGCCGAGTTCGAACTGCCGCACGCCGCGCCGCTGCCCGAGCTGATCGACTCGATCCTGGCGGCCGGCCGGATCACGCTGTGCACCCAGTGCGCGGCGCGGCGCGAGATCACCGAGCAGGACGTGATCGAGGGCGTGCGGATCGCGGGCTCGCAGGTCTTCGTCCAGGAGGCCCTCGGGGACGAGACGCAGGCGCTCGTCTACTGAGGCGCCCCGCGGCGAGGTCGGTGTGCGGCGGAGGTCAACGCCGCTTCTTGCCGTCCAGCTCGTCCCACCACTCGTCGGACTTGGGATCGCCGGACGGGTCGTCCCACCAGCGGTCCTCGGGCCCGCGCCGGTTGGCGACCATGGCGGCGACCGGCGGGATCACCATGGCGACCAGGCACATGCCGACGGCCGCGGGGACCGACCAGATGCGCACGACGCCCCAGGCCAGGACGAACAGCCCGATGCAGACGGCCATCATGGCGAAGTAGACGTGCCGACGTCGCGCGTACATACCTCAAGGGTAGGTCCGCACGGGCACGCCGTGCCGGGGCGAGAACGCCGGCAAGCACGCCGAAAGGGCCGCACCCCGGGTGTCCAACCCGTGGGGTGCGGCCCTTCGGCCGTGCGTTGCTCCGACCGCTCAGACCGCGATCGCGACCTCCGCGAGGCCACCCTGCTGGGCGACGACCGTGCGGTCGGCGGTGGCGCCGGGGACGAGGGCGCGGACGGTCCAGGTGCCCTCGGCCGCGTAGAACCGGAACTGGCCCGTGGCGGAGGTGGGGACCTCCGCGGTGAACTCGCCGGTCGAGTCCAGCAGACGGACGTAGCCCGTCACCGGCTCGCCGTCGCGGGTCACCTGACCCTGGATCGTCGTCTCACCGGGCTTGATCGTCGAGGCGTCCGGGCCGCCGGCCTTCGCTCCACACATGTGCTTCTCCAGAGGTTCGATGAGGTCGAAACGGTCTGAACCGTCGTGCTTACTTGCCGGCGCCGAGCTCGATCGGCACGCCCACCAGGGAGCCGTACTCGGTCCAGGAGCCGTCGTAGTTCTTGACGTTCGGGACTTCGAGCAGCTCGTGCAGGACGAACCAGGTCAGCGCGGAGCGCTCACCGATGCGGCACAGGGCGATGGTGTCCTTCGCCAGGTCGACCTGCTCGGCCTCGTAGAGGGCCTTGAGGTCCTCGTCCGACTTGAAGGTGCCGTCGTCGTTGGCGTTCTTGGACCACGGGATGTTCCGGGAGGTCGGCACGTGGCCGGGGCGCTGCGACTGCTCCTGCGGCAGGTGGGCCGGGGCGAGCAGCTTGCCGGAGAACTCGTCGGGCGACCGGACGTCGACGATGTTCAGCTTGCCGATCGCCGCCACGACCTCGTCGCGGAACGCGCGGATGGAGCTGTCCTGCGGCTTGGCCCGGTACGCGGTCCTGGCACGCTCGGGCACGTCGGTGCCGTCGACCAGCTCGCGGGCGTCCAGCTCCCACTTCTTGCGGCCGCCGTCGAGGAGCTTGACGTTCTCGTGGCCGTACAGCTTGAAGTACCAGTAGGCGTACGAGGCGAACCAGTTGTTGTTGCCGCCGTAGAGGATCACCGTGTGGTCGTTGGCGATGCCCTTCTCCGACAGGAGCTTCTCGAAGCCGGCCTGGTCGACGAAGTCGCGGCGGACCGGGTCCTGGAGGTCCTGGGTCCAGTCGATCCGGATGGCGTTCTTGATGTGGTTCTTGTCGTACGCGGACGTGTCCTCGTCCACCTCGACGATGGCGATGCTCGGGTCGTCCAGGTGCTCCTGGACCCAGTCGGCGTCGACCAGGACGTCGCTGCGGCTCATGCTCAATCTCCTCCGGGGCAGGTACGGCGGGGTGTGCGAGTGCGAGGGGGCACACGGGTACGCGTTCGGGTGCCGGCGTACAGGGCGTGCGGGCGGGCCCCGGGTCGTTACGGGGCGCAGGGACGCGGGAGAGGGCTCCCGCTCAGGAAAGGCGACAGAGCATGGCGGCAACGCGGCACAGGTCCACTGCCCGCCGCTTCGTGAGATCCGCCTGTCGCTGCATGGGGTCGATCGTAGGGAGGGAGGGGCGGGCGTGTCACCGGCATGCCGAATGCTGAGACATGATCGTCCGATGTGTGGGATGGATGGAGCGCCCGGACCGTCGCCGTACGACCTCCGGGCGCTCGCGCCCGCTCCCGGCCGCGCGGCGCATCTGCGGTGCGGACGAGGACGTCTCGCCAGTCGGACAACTCCTCGTCCACCGCGTGGCTACCCGGCCAGTTTGACGTCCGAACCCTTCAGCGTGATCTCGACGCCGTCCGCGGCCGCCCGGACCGAGTCCAGCTCGATCCCGGTGGGGAGCCGGTCGATCGCCTGCTGGAAGTCCGTGATCGACCGGACCGGGCCCTCGGGGAGCCGCACGCCACCGACCACGGGCAGGGAGTCGGCGCGCACCTCCACCTTGTGGCCCCGCACAGCGGCCGAGCTGCGCAGGGAGACGCGCTGCTTGACACCCAGCGCCGAGACCTCGACCTCGACCTTGATCTTGCCGTCGCCGCCGTCGGACAGGCCGACCACCCGGGCGGTGAGGCCGGGGGCGACCTTGGCGGAGTCGGACTTCGCGGCCTTGAGCAGTTCGTCGTAGGCGATGGTGGCGGTGCCGGTGGCGGTGGCGGCGGTGGCGGAGCGGTAGTCGCCGGAGAACCGCACGCCCTTCAGGTCCGCCGTGAAGCCGTCGACACGGATCTTCCGCGCGCCGTTGCCGGTGGCCACCTCGTAATCCCTGACGCCGACCTCGACGTCGTCCAGCTCGCCGCTCGCCAGCTGGGTCAGGAAGGGGAAGCCCTTGATGGACACGTCGGGGGTGCTCGCCAGGTTCTCGGCCGACTTCAGCCGGTCGGCCGCCTGCCCCTGCGCCAGATGGACCGCGACGCGATCGACCACCGCGAACAGCACGCCCACGACCACGACGAAGATCAGAAGTATTCGCAGCGCGCGCACCTGGTGATCTCCTCGGCTCGGCGATCCGACGACCGGAGGGCCGTCAGGCGCGAGCGTATCCCGGCCGGGCGGCCCGGCCGGGAAACTGTCGATCACCTGTGACAGACGCCCCGGCCCCCGTCGTGCACCGGTTCGTCGGCGTGCACGGCGTGTACCGGGTCGTCGGTGTGTACCCGGTCGTCAGCCCCGTACGAGGGGGACGTCGACCCGGGCGGCGAGTTCGTCGAAGGTGAGGCCGGCGAGGTCCCGGACGACGACCGCGCCGCCGTCGCGGGCCGGCGCCAGGTCGAAGGTCGCGACATCGGTGTAGACCCGGCCGACGCAGCCGACGCCGGTGAGCGGATAGGTGCACGACCCGACCAGCTTCGACTCGCCGCTCCTGGTGAACAGCGACATCATCACCCAGATCTGCTTGGCGCCGATCGCCAGGTCCATGGCGCCGCCCACGGCCGGGATGGCGTCCGGCTCACCGGTGTGCCAGTTGGCCAGATCGCCGTTCGCGGCCACCTGGAACGCGCCGAGCACGCACACGTCGAGGTGTCCGCCGCGCATCATCGCGAAGGAGTCGGCGTGGTGGAAGTAGGCCGCACCGGGCAGTTCGGTGACCGGGATCTTGCCGGCGTTGGTGAGGTCGGGGTCGATCGCGTCGCCGGTCGCCGCCGGGCCCATGTTGAGCATGCCGTTCTCGGTGTGCAGCACGATCCCGGCGTCGGACGCCAGGTGGTCGGCGACCAGCGTGGGCTGCCCGATGCCCAGGTTCACGTAGGAACCGCGCGGGATGTCGGCGGCGATGGCCGCGGCGATCGCCTGACGGTCACGGGGTTCGCTGGTGGTGCTCGTGGTCATGCCCGCTCCTCCGGTACGACGCGGTCTACGTAGATGCTCGGGGTGACGACGGACTCCGGGTCGAGCCCGCCGACCGGGACGACACGGTTCACCTGCGCGATCACCGTGCGCGCCGCCGTCGCCATCACGGGACCGAAGTTGCGGGCGGTCTTGCGGTAGACGAGGTTGCCCATCGTGTCGGAGACGTGCGCGCCGATCAGCGCGACATCCCCCTTGATCGGGTACTCGAGGACGTAGGTACGCCCGTCGATCTCCCGGGTCTCCTTGCCCTCCGCGAGCGGCGTGCCGACGGCGGTGGGGCAGAAGAACGCGCCGATTCCGGCGCCCGCGGCACGCATCCGCTCGGCGAGGTTGCCCTGCGGCACGACCTCGAGCTTGATCCGGCCGGCGCGGTAGAGGCCGTCGAAGACCCACGAGTCGGACTGCCGCGGGAAGGAGCAGACCACCTTGCGCACCCGTCCGGCGGCGAGCAGCGCCGCCAGGCCGGTGTCACCGTTGCCCGCGTTGTTCGAGACGACGGTCAGGTCGGTGGCGCCCTGCCGGATGAGCGCGTCGATGAGCCGCACCGGCATGCCGGCCATGCCGAAGCCGCCGACCAGAACGGTCGAGCCGTCCGCGATGTCGGCGACGGCCTCGTCGTACGAGTCCAGGATGGTCGCGCTCACTTGGTGGCCTCCACGTTCTCCAGAACCACGGCGAGGGCCTGGCCCACACCGATGCAGACGGCGGCGACGCCCCAGTGCTCACCGGACTCGGCGAGCCGTGCGGCAAGGGTCCCGACGAGCCGGCCGCCCGACGCTCCCAGCGGGTGGCCGAGCGAGATGGCCCCGCCCTTCGTGTTGACGATCTCCGGGTCGATCCCCCAGGCGTCCACACACGCCAGCGACTGCACCGCGAACGCCTCGTTGAGCTCGACCGCGGCGACGTCGTCCCAGGTGATACCGGCGCGGCGCAGCGCGCGCCGCGCCGCCTCGACCGGCGCGAAGCCGAAGTCCTGCGGGTCGAGGGCGAAGGCCGCGCGACCGGCGACCCGGGCCAGCGGCGCCACCCCCAGCAGGCCGGCGGCAGCCTCCGAGCCGACCAGCATGGCCGAGGCGCCGTCGCTGAGCGGGCTGGCGTTGCCGGCCGTGATCGTGCCGCCCTGCTCGACGGAGCGGAACGCGGTCCTGAGACCGGCCAGCTTCTCGGTGGTGGTGCCCGGGCGGAGGCTCTCGTCGCGTTCGAGGTCGGCACCGTCGACGGGCACCACGAGGTCGTCGTAGAACCCGGCGTCCCAGGCGGCGGCCGCGAGCCGGTGCGAGCGCGCGGCGAACTCGTCCTGCCGCAGCCGCGAGATCGCGAACCGCTCCCGCAGCTGCTCGTTGCAGTCACCGAGGGACGCCGTCCACTCGGCGGGCATCCGGGGGTTGACCAGACGCCAGCCGAGCGTCGTCGAGAACGCGGTGGCGTTCGCGGCGGGGAACGCCTTCTCGGGCTTGGGCAGCACCCAGGGCGCGCGGGTCATCGACTCGACGCCGCCGGCGGCCACCACGACGGCGTCGCCGGACTCGATCGCGCGCGAGGCCTGGATGAGGGCCTCGAGCGAGGAGCCGCAGAGGCGGTTGACGGTGGAGGCGGGCACCGAGGTCGGCAGCCCGGCCAGCAGCACCGCCATCCGGCCGACGTTGCGGTTGTCCTCACCGGCCTGGTTGGCGCAGCCCAGGATGACGTCGTCGACGCGCTCGGGGTCGAGGTCCGGGGCCTTGGCAAGCGCGCCCGCGAGCGCGGTCGCGGCCAGGTCGTCGGGGCGGGAGCCGGCCAGGGCGCCGCCGAAGCGGCCGAACGGGGTGCGGGCGGTGGTGTATACGAAGCTCGTCGTCACATCCGCAACGGTAGGCAGGCCGGATTGATGCGGTCCAATACTTGATTGAACCGCATTGATAAGGCTGCTCGACTATATTTGGGGGTCATGGAGATCCGGCACCTGCGGTCGTTCCTGGTCCTGGCCGAGGAGCGTCACTTCGGCCGTGCGGCGCAGCGCCTGCACATCGCGCAACCGGCGCTCTCCCAGCAGCTCAAGACGCTCGAGCGCGAGGTCGGGACGACGCTCCTGGACCGCTCCACCCGCCATGTCGACCTCACCGAGGCCGGGCGCCTGCTCCAGGACCGCGCGGGGCAGATCATCGCCGCCCTGGAACGGACCCGCACGGAACTGGACCTGCTCACCGCCGGCCGGGCCGGCAGCGTCCGCCTCGGATTCGTCGGCACCGCGACCTACGACGTGCTCCCCCTGGTCGCCCAGCGTCTTCGGGCCGAGCTTCCCGCCGTCCACCTCGACCTGCGCGGCGAACTCCTGGGTCCCGACCTGTTGGACGCCGTCCGGGAGGGCACGCTCGACCTCGCCGTGCTGCGGACCTCGGCCGCGCCGGGCGGCGGCCTCGTCATCCACCACCTGCGCGACGAGCCGCTCGTGGCGGTGCTGCCGGCCGGCCACCGGCTGGCCGGCTCGTCCGCGGTCGACCTGGCCGCGTTCGCGGACGAGGTCTTCGTGACCCATCCGGCCGGACACCGCTCGACGATGCAACCGCGTGTGCTCGAAGCCTGCCGCCGCGCCGGCTTCGAACCTGCCGACGTCGTCGAGGTCAGCGAGACCGGGACGCTGGTCGTCTTCGTCGCGGCCGGCATGGGTGTGGCCCTGGTACCCGAGTCCGTGCGCTCCCTGCGCCTGGACGGCGTCGTGTACGTCCCGCTCACCGGTGCGCCCGAGTTCGCTCCCCTCGCCCTCGCCCGGCGCGCCGAGGCCTCCCCCGTCGTCCGCCGCGTGGCCGACGTCGTGCGGTCGGTGGTCTCGAACTGACCGACGCGCCCGGCCGTCGCCTGCTCGTCGCCCGGTCCCCCCGAGGGGCCCTCACGAGCCGCCTCGCTCCGGGCGCGTCGGCAACCGGTCCTAGCCCAGCGCGCGTCCCAGCACCCACACCGCCGGCGCCGCGGCCGACAGCGGCAGGGCGACGCCGGCCGTGAAGTGCACGAAGCGCGAGGGGTAGTCGTAGCTGGCCGCGCGGTGTCCGACCAGCGCGCACACCGCGGCGCCCGCGCCGAGCAGCGCGCCCTTGGCACCCAGGTCCGTCATGCCGCCGACCGCGACGCCCGCGACCGCCGCCGCGAGCAGCGCGACGGCCACCGAGGCCGGCGTGGGCAGCGGGAGCGCCCGCGCCAGGACGGCCACCGCGACCGCCACCGCGCCGACCGCGACCGCGTCCGGCGGGGCGGCCAGATAGCCGGTCGCCACGATCGCCAGCGCCGCCGCGGCGACGGTCGCCATCAGGCCGTACATCCGCTCGTCCGGGTCCGCGTGGGAACGCAGCTGGAGGACGAGGGAGAGCAGCACCCACACCCCGAGCGTGCCCAGGATCGCGGCGGGCGCGTGTTCGCGGCCCGCGGCGAGCACCACCACGTCCGCGGCGAGCGCGCCCGCGAAGCCGAGGGCGATGCCCTGCCGGGCGGGCCACATGCCGTTCAGCCGGAACCAGCCCGCGGCCGTCACGCCCTGGAGCACGACCAGCGGCAGGAGCAGCCCGTAGACGCCGAGTTCCGCCGCACCGGCCAGCAGCAGGCCCAGCAGCGCCGTGAGCGCGGCCGGCTGCATTCCGGGCTCGATGATCGGCGAACGTCCCTCGGCCCGGGCCCGCTGCGCGTCGGTGACCCGGGCGTTGCCGGCAACGGTCGCTGGGCCGTAGTCGGGCCCGTCCCCGGCGGGGTCGGCCGCCGTCGCGGCGGCGGCCGGGGCGGCGGCCTGCGGCTGCGGCGCGTGCTGCCCCACCGGGGGCAGGTACGCCGTCTCCGCGGCGGCGGACGGGGCCGGAGCCTGCGGCTGCTGCTGCTGCGACTGCGACGCGTAGGAAGGCGCCTGCCCACCATGACCCCCGCCGCCCTGGACCCCGGCACCCTGGACCCCGTGGGCCGCGACCGGCCCCTGGTGTCCCACCGGGGGCAGGTACGCCGTCTCGGCGGCGACGGCTGGAGGCCGGACGTGCGTCTGGCTGTCCCAGGTCTGCCCCTGCCACTGCTGCGTGTACGGCTCGGCCGCGTGCGGGTCCCCGTACGCCTGCTGCTGCCCGGGCCACGCCTGCGACTCGCCGTGCGGGTGGGCCTGCTGCGCGGCGGGCGCCTGCGGCTGCGCGTGCGGGTACGGCTGCTGTGCCGCGGGCGCCTGCGGGTACGGCTGCTGGGGGTACGGCTGCTGCGCGGCGGGCGCCTGCGGCTGGGCCTGCGGGTACGGCTGTTGCGCGGCGGGCTGCTGGGGGTACTGCCCCGCGTACGGGTCGTACCCGCTGTAGGGGTTGTCGTACGGAGACCCGGGGGACCCCTCATACGGCCGGTCGGTCATGCGCTCACCCTCCTGCGAACGGGGGGAGCACCTCGACCGTGCCGCCCTCGGTCAGCCGTACCGTCTCATGCGCGCGCGTCCCCACCGGGTCGCCGTCGATGAGGAACGAGCACCGCCGCAGTACGCGGACCAGCTCACCGGGGTGCCGTCCGCGCACCGCGTCGAGCACCTCGGCGAGCGTCTGCGCCTCGTACGGTTCCTCGGCGACCCCCGCCGCGGCTTTCGCCGCCGCCCAGTAGCGCACCGTGACCTCTGCCATCCCGTCCCTCGATCACTCGTCTATGAACAGGGTCAGGCTAGCCCGCCTGTGCGAGGGTCCAGCGCGCGATGCGGTGCAGGAGTTCGTCGGCGGCGGCGTTCTCGGCGTGGCCCATGCCGGACTCCAGCCACAGTTCCCCGTGGTCACCGGCGGCCGCGGCGAGCATCCGGGGGTGGTCGAGGGGGAAGTAGCCGTCCCGGTCGCCGTGCACGATCAGCAGCGGGGTGGGCGCGATCCGCGCAGCCGCCTGGAACGGCGGGAGCGGGACCGGGTCCCAGTCGCGGTGGTGGATGCGGGTGCGCAGCCCGTAGCGGCCCAGCAGGCGGCCCTCGGGGCGTGTGACCAGCCAGTGCAGCCGGCGCATGGGGGCCGTGCCCCGGTAGTACCAGCGCGCGGGCGAGCTGACGGAGACCACGGCGTCCGTACGCGTGTCCGCGCGCCCCTCGCCCGGTGCGGCGTCCGCCGGGCCGCCGTGCAGGGCCGCGTGCCGCAGCACCACCGAGCCGCCCATGGAGAAGCCGACGGTCGCCACGCGCGCGTGCCCGAACCCGCGCGCCCAGGCCACCGCCGCCGCCAGGTCCAGCACCTCGCGGTCACCGACGGTCGAGCGCCCGCCGGAGGCCCCGTGGCCGCGGAAGGAGAAGGTGACCACGGCGCCGTGGCGCGCCAGGGCCCGCGCCACCCGGCGCACGTGCGGCCGGTCCAGGTCGCCGGTGAAACCGTGGGCGACCACGAACACGCAATCGTCGCGGTCGCCACGCCCGCCGCCGGAACCGTCGTGCGCGGCCGCGCCCGGCTCGTACAGGGCGTCGAGCGCCACCCCGTCGGCCGAGCGCAGGAACGTCCTGACCGCGCCCCCGACGCCCGTGCCCGGCGGGGCCCCGCCCTCCCGGACGTCCGTCGAACGCGCCACACGACCTGCCGATCCCGACCTCATATCGGCTATTCTGCTGCGAAGAGGACTCGGGCAGCGCAGCCCCCGGGTCCTTTCGTGCTTTCGGAAGCGTTGTACAGGGCGCGGGAGACCGCGCAGGTGCACGGCCCGTCGATCGCATGGGCAGGGACCCGAGGAGGAACCAGACGCCATGGACGAGCGAACGGTGCGGGCACGGAGGACGGCCCGGGCAGGGGGGTCACCCCTGCCGGGGCGCGGCCGACAACCCGGGGAAGAGGCGCGATGAGTTCACTGCTGCTGCTGACCAACGCACTCCAGCCGTCGGCCGAAGTGCTCCCCGCCCTCGGCCTGCTGCTGCACAACGTGCGGGTGGCTCCGGCGGAGGGGCCCGCGCTCGTGGACGCCCCGGGCGCCGACGTCGTCCTGGTCGACGGGCGGCGCGACCTGCCGCAGGTGCGCGGCCTGTGCCGGCTGCTGCGCTCCACCGGCCTCGGCTGCCCGCTGGTCCTCGTGGTGACCGAGGGCGGCCTGGCGGCCGTCACCGCCGACTGGGGCATCGACGACGTGCTCCTGGACACCGCCGGTCCCGCCGAGGTGGAGGCCCGCATCCGGCTGGCCCTGGGCCGTCGGCAGATCGTCGACGACGACTCCCCCATGGAGATCCGCAGCGGCGACCTGTCCGTGGACGAGGCGACCTACAGCGCTCGGCTCAAGGGCCGGGTGCTGGACCTCACCTTCAAGGAGTTCGAGCTGCTGAAGTACCTCGCGCAGCACCCGGGCCGCGTCTTCACCCGCGCCCAGCTCCTCCAGGAGGTCTGGGGCTACGACTACTTCGGCGGCACCCGGACCGTCGACGTCCACGTGCGGCGGCTGCGGGCCAAGTTCGGCCCCGAGCACGAATCGCTGATCGGGACGGTCCGCAATGTCGGTTACCGATTCGTTACGCCCGAGAAGACGGACCGCGCCGGGGACACCGCGGACACGAAGAAGGCCGGGTCCGTCCAGCCAAAGCCGGAGAATCAGGACACCCCGGCGGGGCGGGCCCGCGCGGAGAGGTGAGAAGCGCTCCCACGGGCGTGCCGCAACGGCGTCCACGCTCCGGTACGCCCTGCCCGGAAGCGGGTCCATCCGCGTAGACTCCGCGCGTGGCCAAGGTGACTCGGGACGACGTGGCGCGGCTGGCGGGGACGTCGACCGCCGTCGTCAGCTATGTGATCAACAACGGACCCCGGCCGGTCGCCCCGGCCACCCGCGAGCGCGTCCTCGCCGCGATCAAGGAGCTGGGGTACCGGCCCGACCGGGTGGCCCAGGCCATGGCCTCGCGGCGCACCGACCTCATAGGCCTGATCGTCCCGGACGCCCGCCAGCCCTTCTTCGGGGAGATGGCGCACGCGGTGGAGTGGGCCGCCGCCGAGCGCGGGAAGATGGTCCTCGTCGGCAACTCCGACTACGTCGCCGAGCGCGAGGTCCACTATCTGCGCGCGTTCCTCGGCATGCGCGTCTCCGGTCTGATCCTGGTCAGCCACGCGCTGAACGACCTCGCCGCCGCCGAGATCGACGCCTGGGACGCCCGGGTGGTGCTGCTGCACGAGCGCCCCGAGGCCATCGACGACGTGGCCGTGGTCACCGACGACCTGGGCGGCGCCCAGATCGCCGTGCGGCACCTGCTGGAGCACGGCCACGACTACGTCGCCTGCGTCGGCGGCACCGCCGAGACGCCCGCCGTGGGCGACCCCGTGTCCGACCACGTCGAGGGCTGGCGGCGCGCCATGGAGGAGGCCGGCATCCCGACGGAGGGGCGCCTGTTCGAGGCGCCGTACAACCGCTACGACGCCTATCGGATCGGCCTGGAGATCCTCGCCGGCCCGGACCGCCCTCCGGCGATCTTCTGCTCCACCGACGACCAGGCGATCGGCCTGCTGCGGGCCGCGCGCGAGCTGCGCATCGACGTCCCCGGCGAACTCGCGGTCGCCGGTTTCGACGACATCAAGGAGGCGGCGCTGACGGACCCGCCGCTGACGACGGTCGCCTCCGACCGGTCGGCGATGGCCCGCGCGGCGGTGGACCTGGTGCTGGACGACGGGATCCGCGTGGCCGGCTCACGCCGGGAACGGCTGAAGCTGTTCCCGTCACGGCTGGTGGCACGCAGGTCCTGCGGCTGCGACTAGGCGCCTCCCCGCCCCCCTCACCTCGTGGTTCCCTGTCGGCAGGGACCTCTCGGGGAACGTACTTATATCGGGCATACGAGGTTCTGTCGGGCTTCTCAGCGCAGACTCAGGAAGCTCTCATGATCCCGGGACATTCTCAATGTCATGAGCGAGAGCATCCGCCGCAGCGGCGAGTACGAACACCCCGAGGGTGACGGTCAGGCCCCGGCTGCCGACTCCGTGCAGTCGGCGGACCAGCGGCAGGCCTCCGCCCCGGTGAATCCGGAGTGGCCTCCCCCGCCGTCGTACCCCCCGGCCCAGCCGTTCGCGGCCTGGTCGGGCGCCCCCGGCGGTCAGGGCGGCGCGGACGGCGGCGACACCGCCGCCTTCCCGGCCGGCCCGTCGGGACCCGCGCACGCCTCGGCGTCCCGCAAGCGCGCCCGGGGCCCGCTCGCCCTGCTCGCCGCGGTGGCGATCGCCTCGGCCGCCGTGGGCGGCGGCACCGCTTTCGCCTTCCAGAAGCTGACCGGCACGGACACGGTCGCCTCCAGCAGCACCACCAACGTGGTGGCCGCCAGCCAGCGCGGCAGCATCGCCGCGATCGCCAAGGCGGTCACCCCGAGCGTCGTCGAGATCAACGCCACCCTCGACAACGGCACCTCCACCGGCTCCGGCGTGGTCGTCACCAGCGACGGCGAGGTCGTCACCAACAACCACGTCATCGCGGGCGCGTCCTCGATCAAGGTGCGCACCAGCGACGGCACCTCGTACTCCGCGCGGGTCGTGGGCACCGACAGCTCCAAGGACCTCGCCCTGATCAAGCTGCGGAACGCCTCCGACCTCAAGGCGGCGGCCCTCGGCGACTCCGACGGGCTGACGGTCGGCGACCAGGTCGTCGCGATCGGCTCCCCGGAGGGCCTGACCGGCACCGTCACCAGCGGCATCGTCTCCGCCCTGCACCGGGACGTGACGGTCTCCACCGACGAGAACCAGGGACAGCAGGGTGGTGGTGGCGGCGGCTGGCCCTTCCAGTTCGGCGGCCGCCAGTTCAACGGCGACACCGGCTCCTCCACCACCACCTACCAGGCGATACAGACCGACGCGTCCCTCAACCCGGGCAACTCCGGCGGCGCGCTGATCGACGCGAGCGGCAACGTCGTCGGCATCAACTCGGCGATGTACTCGTCCACGTCGGCCTCGGACTCGTCCAACGCCGGCAGCGTCGGCCTCGGCTTCGCCATCCCGATCAACACCGTCAAGTCCGACCTCGCCACACTGCGCTCCGGCTCCCAGAGCTGAGGCACGACACCGGCAGGAGCCCGGACAGCCCCCGGACAGCGTCCGGCACCGTTCGACAAGGAGTACGACATGATCCAGCACGTTGTGCACGAGACGACGGACACCATCGACGCCACCACCCTCGCCGGCATCACCCTGGCCCGCGCCGTCGTGAAGCAGCCGCACAGCCCGGCGAACCGCGTGCCCGAGGCGGCCGTGGTCCCCCAGCTGATGGGCCTGCGCACCTCCGCCGCACGCCCCCACCGGCACAAGGTGCCGCTGCGGCGGATCATCGCGGTCGCGGCCTGAGCTGCGGCGCGCGCCCCGCGCGCCGCACCCCGCCGCACCGAAACATGCGAGGCTGAGAGCGTCCAGCCCGAGGGCCGACCGGTCCCGAGGCCCCAGCGATCCGAGGAACGACGACCGATGAGTCCCGCCGAAGGCGACCGTGATCCCCAGCGCATCCTGATCGTCGACGACGAGCCGGCGGTACGCGAAGCACTCCAGCGCAGCCTCGCCTTCGAGGGATACGAGACCGAGGTCGCCGTGGACGGCGCGGACGCGCTGGACAAGGCGGCCTCCTGCCAGCCCGACCTGGTCGTCCTCGACATCCAGATGCCGCGGATGGACGGCCTGACCGCCGCCCGCCGCATCCGGGGCGCAGGCGACACCACCCCCATCCTGATGCTGACCGCCCGCGACACGGTCGGCGACCGGGTCACCGGCCTGGACGCCGGGGCGGACGACTACCTGGTCAAGCCCTTCGAACTGGACGAGCTGTTCGCCCGCATCCGGGCACTGCTGCGGCGCAGCACCTACGCCGCGGCCGTGGCGGGCGCCGCCCAGGAGGACGAGGCCCTCACCTTCGCCGACCTGCGCATGGACCTCGCCACCCGCGAGGTCACGCGGGGCGGCCGGCAGGTGGAGCTGACCCGCACGGAGTTCACCCTGCTGGAGATGTTCATGGCCCATCCGCGCCAGGTGCTCACCCGCGAGCAGATCCTCAAGGCGGTCTGGGGCTTCGACTTCGAGCCCTCGTCGAACTCCCTCGACGTCTACGTCATGTACCTGCGCCGCAAGACCGAGGCCGGAGGCGAACCCCGCCTCGTGCACACGGTGCGCGGGGTGGGGTACGTCCTGCGGCAGGGCGGCGCGGAGTGAGGAAGGCGCTGCGCCGCTTCCGTGCGCTGCCGATCCGGTCCCGACTGGCGCTGCTGGTGGCGGCGGCGGTGGCGTTCGCGGTGGCGGCGGTCTCCCTCACCTGCTGGTTCATCGTCCAGGGGAAGCTGTACGACGAGGTCGACGGCCGGCTCGCGAGCTACGGCAGGGTGACCGCCACCACGGCGTCCGCGATGGCGGCCAACTGCTCCCAGACGACGGACAACTCGCCGGGCGACATGCAGCGCTCCTATCTCTACGTGCAGCTGGTGACGGCCCAGGGCAAGTTCTGCGTGGACAGCCGGTCCCCGGGCGTCATCAAGGTCACCGCCGTGGACAGCGGGGTGGCCGCCAACCCCGATCTGCGCGAGCGCACCTTCCACACCACCACCGACACCGACGGCAACAACGTCCGGGTGATGACCGTCGCCGTCCCGATGGGCCCCGGTCCCAACTCCGACGCGTACCCGGGCATCGCCTTCATGCTCGGACTCTCCCTGAAGGACACCGAGAACACCCTCAACGACCTGGCCCTGCTGCTCCTCTTCGTCTCCGGCGTGGGAGTCGTCGGCGCCGGGGCCGCCGGCCTCGCCGTGGCCCGCGCCGGGCTGCGCCCCGTGGACAAGTTCACCGAGGCGGTGGAGCACGTGGCACGCACCGAGGACCTGACGATCCGCATCCCCGTGGAGGACGACAGCGAGGACGAGATCGCCCGGCTGTCCCGCTCCTTCAACTCCATGACCTCCGCGCTGGCCAGTTCCCGGGACCTTCAGCAGCAGCTGATCGCGGACGCCGGCCACGAGCTGCGCACCCCGCTCACCTCACTGCGGACGAACATCGAACTCCTCACCCGCAGCGAGGAGACCGGCCGGCCGCTCCCCGAGGCCGACCGCAAGGCGCTGCTCGCCTCGGTCAAGGCGCAGATGACCGAACTGGCTTCCCTGATCGGCGACTTGCAGGAGCTGTCGCGCTCGGACGGGCAGCGGGGCGAACGCGTCCAGGTGATCGCCTTCCAGGACACCGTGGAGGCGGCGCTGCGCCGTGCCCGGCTGCGCGGCCCGGATCTGACCATAACGGCGCACCTGAACCCCTGGTTCGTACGGGCCGAGCCGTCCGCGCTGGAGCGGGCGATCGTCAACGTCCTCGACAACGCGGTGAAGTTCAGCCCCGAGGGCGGCACGATCGACGTCGCCCTGGAGCAGGGCGTCCTCACCGTCCGCGACCACGGTCCCGGCATCCCCGCCGACGAACTCCCCCACGTCTTCGACCGCTTCTGGCGCTCCCCGAGCGCCCGTGCGCTGCCCGGCTCGGGGCTCGGCCTGTCCATCGTCGCCCGCACCGTCCAACGGGCGGGCGGCGAGGTCACCCTGGCACCGGCCGGGGGCGCCGGCACGGTGGCGACGGTACGGCTGCCGGGCGCGCCCGTCCCGCCCCCGGAGGCGCCCGGCGTCGCCTGAGGCGCGCCGAAGGCCCGCTCACCGGGCGGGTGAACCCCTTACCCTCATATCCATGACCAGCGACGACACCGCACCGACCGCCCGCTCCCTGGAGACCCTCGCCGCGCTCGCCCCGGACCAGGCAGAAGCCGTGCTCGGACTGCTGGCGGCGGCCGCCCGCACCGACGGACGGCAGGCGGTGTCCGAGCAGGGCCGGCTCCAGCTGCGGGGCGGGGCCCGCGAGGGGGTGTCCCATCTGCTGCTGACCGTCGACGGCGAACTCGTCGGCTACGCGCAGCTGGAGGACACCGACCCGGTGGAGGCGCCCACCGCCGAGCTGGTCGTGCATCCGCTGCACCGCGGGCACGGTCACGGGCGGGCGCTCGGGTCCGCGCTGCTGGCCGCGTCCGGCAAGCGGCTGCGGGTGTGGGCGCACGGGGGCCAGTCCGCCGCACGGCATCTGGCTCAGGTCCTCGGGCTGACCCTGTTCCGCGAACTGCGGCAGATGCGGAGGCCGTTGACGGACCTCGACCTGCCCGAGCCGGTGCTGCCGGAGGGCGTGAGCGTGCGGGCCTTCGAGCCCGGCCGGGACGACGCCGCCTGGCTCGCCGTGAACGCGGAGGCGTTCGCCCATCACCCCGAGCAGGGCTCGCTCACCCAGCGCGACCTCGACGACCGCACGGCGCAGCCGTGGTTCGACCCGCAGGGGTTCTTCCTCGCCGAGCGCGAAGGCCGGCTGGTCGGCTTCCACTGGACCAAGGTCCACGGGGAGGAACGCCTCGGCGAGGTGTACGTCCTCGGTGTCCGCCCCGGCGCCCAGGGCGGCGGCCTCGGCAAGGCCCTCACCCTGATCGGCCTGCGCCACCTGGCCGCACGGGACCTGCCGACGGCCATGCTCTACGTCGACGCCGACAACAAGGCGGCGGTCGCCGTCTACGAACGCCTGGGCTTCACGACCTACGAGACCGACCTCATGTACCGCACGGAAACCTGACCGCCCCGGCCCCTCCGCCCCCCGGTGCACAGTCGGGGCCCCACCACCCACGGACCGGCCTGCCGGCCACTTCGCGCGTCCATGACCGGCCGGCCACCACCCGGAGGCCTGGGCCCGCCGCTCCGCCTTTCCGGCCCGCGGGCGACCCGCCTCGGGTCGATCGGTCGACGGGCGGTTGCCAACCCTCCGTCGCCGGGGCAGGTTTCCGGCGCCGTGCGCCCCGTGGAGGCTCGCGTCGTCGCCGGTGGGCCGCTCCCCGGTGTCCCGCACGTCATGTGGCCGTAACCATTGGTTCAGACGGTCTTGCGACGCTCAGGCGGTGAAGCCCGCCGCGCCCGAGCCCGAGCCGCCCCGCGAGGGCACCGCCGCCGCGCTCCCGCGCGTGCCTTTCGACGCGCCCGTCCTGCCGCAGACGCGGAAGAATGGGTTCATGAGCCAGCCAGACACCCAGGCAGCGCAGACCCCGCCGGCTCCCACCACCCGCGTGGGAGATCCCGCGGGGCCCGCCACCGCACCGCACCCGCAGCCCTCCGTGGGCTCCATCGCCGCGCACCGCCCGCACACCGTGGCGGCCACGGTCTCCGATCTGGAACCGGACATCGACGCCGACCTCGACGGATACGTGGAGGCACTGGCCGAGGGGGAGCAGCTGCCGCAGGGCCGTTTCCTGGACCGGGAGCGCAGCTGGCTCGCCTTCAACGAGCGCGTCCTCGAACTCGCCGAGGACCCGGCAACCCCCCTGCTGGAACGCACGAACTTCCTCGCGATCTTCGCCAGCAACCTGGACGAGTTCTTCATGGTCCGGGTCGCAGGACTGAAACGCCGCATCGCCACCGGCGTGGCCACCCAGTCCGCCTCCGGGCTGCAACCGCGCGAGGTGCTGGAGATGATCTGGGCCCGCTCGCGCGAGCTCATGGCCCGGCACGCCGCCTGCTACCACGAGGACGTCGCCCCCGCACTCGCGGAGGAGGGCATCCACCTGGTCCGCTGGGGCGAGCTCACGGAGAAGGAGCAGGCCCGCCTGTTCACGCTCTTCCGGCACCGCATCTTCCCCGTGCTGACCCCGCTGGCGGTCGACCCCGCGCACCCCTTCCCGTACATCTCCGGCCTGTCCCTGAACCTGGCCGTGGTCGTACGCAACCCGGTCACCGGCCACCGCCACTTCGCCCGCGTCAAGGTGCCCCCGCTGCTGTCCCGCTTCCTGGAGAGCTCCCCGGGCCGCTACGTCCCCCTCGAGGACGTCATCGCCGCCCACCTGGAGGAGCTGTTCCCGGGCATGGAGGTCCTGGAGCACCACGCCTTCCGGCTCACCCGCAACGAGGACCTGGAGGTCGAGGAGGACGACGCCGAGAACCTGCTCCAGGCGCTGGAGAAGGAGCTCATGCGGCGCCGCTTCGGGCCGCCGGTGCGCCTGGAGGTCGAGGAGTCCATCGACCGCGAGGTGCTCGACCTGCTGGTGCGCGAGCTGAAGATCAGCGAGGCCGAGGTGTACCCGCTGCCCGGCCCCCTGGACCTCACCGGCCTCTTCCGCATCCACGGCCTCGACCGGCCCGAGCTGAAGTACCCCAAGTTCGTGGCCGGCATCAACCGGGAACTGGCAGAGGTGGAGTCCGCCTCGGCCCCCGACATCTTCGCGGCACTGCGCAGCCGGGACGTGCTCCTGCACCACCCCTACGACTCCTTCTCGACCTCCGTGCAGGCCTTCCTCGAGCAGGCCGCCGCCGACCCGGACGTCCTCGCGATCAAGCAGACCCTGTACCGGACCTCCGGCGACTCCCCCATAGTCGACGCGCTCATCGACGCCGCCGAGTCCGGCAAGCAGGTCCTCGTCCTGGTCGAGATCAAGGCCCGCTTCGACGAGCAGGCCAACATCAAGTGGGCGCGCAAGCTGGAGGAGGCCGGCTGCCACGTCGTCTACGGCCTGGTCGGCCTGAAGACCCACTGCAAGCTGTCCCTGGTGGTGCGCCAGGAGGGCGACGACACGCTGCGGCGCTACAGCCACGTCGGCACCGGCAACTACCACCCGAAGACCGCCCGCCTCTACGAGGACCTCGGCCTGCTCACCGCCGACCCGCAGGTCGGCGCGGACCTCTCGGACCTGTTCAACCGCCTCTCCGGCTACTCCCGCCGCGAGACCTACCGCCGGCTCCTTGTCGCCCCCAAGTCCCTGCGCGACGGGCTGATCTCCCGGATCAACAAGGAGATCCAGCACCACCGCGCCGGACGTCCCGCCTTCATCCGCATCAAGGTGAACTCGATGGTCGACGAGGCCGTCGTCGACGCGCTCTACCGCGCCTCCCAGGCCGGGGTGCCGGTCGACGTGCTGGTGCGCGGCATCTGCGCCCTGCGCCCCGGCGTGCCCGGCCTGTCGGAGAACATCCGCGTCCACTCGATCCTCGGCCGCTTCCTCGAGCACTCCCGGGTCTTCGTCTTCGGCAACAGCGGCGAGCCCGAGGTGTGGATCGGCAGCGCCGACATGATGCACCGCAACCTCGACCGCCGTATCGAGGCCCTGGTCCGGGTCACCGACCCCGCTCACCGTGCGGCCCTCAACCGGCTGGTGGAGACCGGTATGTCCGACACCACCTCCTCCTGGCACCTCGGCCCGGACGGCGAGTGGACCCGGTACGCGACCGACTCGGACGGCCAGCCCCTGCGCAACATCCAGGAGATGCTCATAGACGCCCGGAGGCGCCGGCGTGGCACAGCAACACCTTGACCCGACGGACTCCACGGCCGGGGGCTCCCGCGAGCTGCCGCCCGCGCCCGAGCAGGGCGGTGTCCCCACCGCCGAAGCCCTCGCGTGCTATCTGCGGGCCCAGGCCACCGAGTTCCTCCGCGCGCTGCGCCTGCACCGCGAGACCGGCGGCACGGGGCACGGCACGCAGGAGTCCGTCGACGCCGCGCGCGCCCTGCGCCGCTCGGCCCGCCGCATCAGCGGCAGCCTGCACACCTTCCGCCCCCTGGTCGAGGAGGCCTGGTCGGCGGAGCTGTGTCCGGAACTGGCCTGGCTGTCCGGCACCCTGGCCCGGGAGCACGCCTGCCAGGCCTGCCTGGAACGGCTGCTGCTGGCCCTGCACCGGCTCTCCGGGACAGCGGTCCTCCCCGCCCAGCCCACCGAGGAGGCCGCGGGCGGTCGCACCACGGACCGCGGCAAGCTCACCGTGGGCGCGGCGAAGGCGGGCGCCCTGCTGGAGCGCCAGCTCGGCCTGGCCCGGACCCGGGCGCACTCGACAGCCCTCCAGGCGCTGGGCTCCGCGCGCTTCCACGCCGTCGCGGACAAGGTGGCCGTACTCGCCAGCGACGTCCCGCTCACCCCCGCCGCCGCCACCGCGGACCTGACTCCCCTGGCCGACGCCGCCCGGGAGCGCCTGACGGACGCCGTGGCCGCCCTCCCGCTGGTCACCGCCGGCAGCCCGTACAACGCGGAGGCCCTGGTCCACGGCCTGTCCCCGGACCCCTCCCCGCACCCGCAGGACGCCCCCTGGCACCAGGTCCGCCTGCTGCTGCGCCTGCACCGGTACGCCCGCGAGGTCCTCGACGGGGCCGGGGGTCCCTCCCTGCGCGACGAGCGGGGCCGAGAGCCCGCGGGGGCGCCGGTGAACGTGCGTCTGCTGACGGCCGGCCAGGCCCTCGACCGGCACCGCGACGCCTCAGAGGCGGCGGCCGCCGCGGCCTCGGCGGCCCGCACCCCGCGCATCGCCCCGGCGACGGCGTACGCGCTCGGCGTGCTGCACGCGGACCAGCGGCACGAGGTGGAGGCGGCCAGGTTCGCCTTCCAGCAGTCGTGGCAGAAGCAGGCCGTCGGCGCCGGCTGACAGAACGGGTGAGCACGGTGACCGATCTCGACGCGAACGACACACCCGTCCTGGCGGCCGGGTGTGTGCTGTGGCGCCGCTCGCCGCTGGACGGCACGCTCCAGCTGTGCCTGGTCCACCGCCCGAAGTACGACGACTGGTCCCACCCCAAGGGCAAGCTCAAGCGCGGCGAGGACCCGCTGGCGGGCGCCGTGCGCGAGGTGGCGGAGGAGACGGGCTACGTCGCCGTTCCCGGCGCCGAACTGAGCACCGTGACCTACATGGCGGGCGGCCGGCCCAAACAGGTCCGCTACTGGGCGGCCGAGGCCACGGCGGGACGCTTCAGCCCCAACAAGGAGGTGGACCGCGTCCTGTGGCTGTCCCCGGCCGAAGCCCGGAAGCGGCTCACCCAGTTCCGCGACCGCGAACTGACCGACGAACTGCCGACGGCCCTCCGTCCCGGCTGAGCACGCACACCGGTTCGACGACAGACCCTGGCCGGCCGGCTGTCGCTCATGAGCAATGCAGTCAGGGCCCGTTGCGCAACAGGCCCTAGGCGCCGCCCTCGTGTCCGAGTGCGTCCGTGCGGGCCAGGCTGCGGGCCCGGCGGGCGGGGCCGCGCCAGCCGCAGCTGCACCGGGCCAGGCAGAAGCGGCCCTGTTCGACGGTCGACGCACGGTGTCCCACGGCGTCCCGGATCCCGCGGTCCTCCTGGGCAGGGCTCAAACCCTCATGCTGCACCACGGCGACAAATGTAGCTACGCCAGGTGAACGGGACGTTACGACCCCCTGTGGATCGGGTGCGTGCGTGACGGGGGCCACCCACTCGTCGTTGACCGGACGACAGGGGCCCGTGACGGACGTAGCAGCTGGGGGTAGGCAGGGCGATGGCGGAGCGGCGGCGGCTGGATGTCCCTCCTGCTCGTGCTCGGGTGAGTCCGGGCACGCGGGCCGGGACGGGCGGCGCGGTGCTCGCGGCGGCCGTCCTGGCCGGCGCGTGCGCCACCGGATGCTCCGGCGGCGGAGCGGCGGCCGAGGACGCGCGCGCCGCGCCCGACCCGGTGCAGACCCTGCGCCAGGCGCCGGACGTGCTGCTGGAGGCGGGCAGCGCGCGGGCCCGTACGGCGATGGAGATGGCCACCGGCGGAACCCGTGTGACGATCCGCGGCGAGGGCGGCTACGACTTCCGCGGGCAGCGCGGGCGGCTGACGCTGGTGCTGCCGCAGGACCCGGCCGGGGCCGACGAGCACGTCCCGATCACCGAGCTTCTCGCACCGGGCGCCCTGTTCATGAAGAACAGGGGAGCGGGCGTGCCGGCCGACAAGTGGGTGCGGGTGGACACGGCCACGCTCGTGGACGGCAACCTGGTCACCGGCGGCGCCACCGACCCGTTCGCCGCCGCCGAGGTGCTGCGCGGCACGCGCACGGCGACGTATGTGGAGCGGACCGAGGTCGCGGGGGTCTCGGTCCGGCACTACCGGGGCACCGCCGATCTCGCCCTGGCGGCGAAGAGCGCCACGGTGGCCGACGAGGCCGCCCTGGAGGCCGCGGCGAAAGGGTTCGCCACGGCCTCGGTGCCGTTCGACGTCTACCTCGACGACCAGGGCCGCATCCGCAAGCTCCAGCAGAGCTTCGCCTTCGTCAACGGGCAGCTGGGACGGACCGTCGCCGTCTTCTCCACCACGCTGCTGTCCGCCTTCGGGACCCCGGTGACCGTGACGCTGCCGCGACCGCAGGACATCTACACCGGGCGGATCGCCGAGCCCTGAGTCGAGCCGTAAGCCGAGCCGCGCGCCGGGACAAGGCCCGAACGGGCCGAGAAATGACCGGCGGGACTAGCCCTTTGGTGCCATGCGCCGCGCGGAGGCCGCTCCCTACCCTAGGAAGCCGGCGGCGGCAGACGGCAGAGAAGAGGTGAGCACGTGGCTCCGCTCGGCGGTACGGCGGTTCAGGACCACGTGGCCCTCGCCGAGATAGAGCTGTGCGGCGAGCTGATCATCGCGGCCTCGGCCGCCGAGGAGCGGCTCAGCCTGGAGAGCATCGACGAGGTGCTGCGGGTGGCCGAGGAGCGCGAGGCCCGCGTGGGCCGCTGAGCGCCGGATGCCCGGCCGCGGCCCGGACTGCTGACCGCCGGATGCCCGGCAGCGGCCCGGGCCGGTCGGCCTCAGGTGCGCAGCAGCCGCCCGATCGCCTTCGTGGCCTCCTCCACCTTCGCGTCGATCTCCGATCCACCCTTGCGGGCCGCGTCGGCGACGCAGTGCCGCAGGTGCTCCTCCAGCAGTTGCAGGGCGAAGGACTGCAGGGCCTTGGTGGAGGCGGACACCTGGGTGAGTATGTCGATGCAGTAGACGTCCTCGTCGACCATCCGCTGCAGCCCGCGGATCTGGCCCTCGATCCGGCGGAGCCGCTTGAGGTGCTCGTCCTTCTGCTTGTGGTAACCGTGCGTGACGGGCTCGTGTCCGGTGATTCCGCTCACGTTCTCGGAGGGTGCCGTCGCGCCGGCCTCGGTGGTCGTCATCGCGTCCCCGCTCTCGGAATTCTCGGTACACACCGAGGTGATATACCCCTGGCGGGTATATCGTAACGAATTCTGCCGGGTAGCAGCAGTCTGGGCATGCCCCCGTGTGGAGCACGGCGGTCCATGGGCGACACTGGGGGACGGCCCCTTAGCCGTGGCCGGATGATGCGCTTAACATCACCCTGACCCGAACCGCAGCACCCCGAGGACCCCACGTGCGCTTTCGTCTGACCCCCAGGGAGACGAGCTTCTACGACATGTTCGCCGCGTCCGCGGACAACATCGTCACGGGCTCGAAACTCCTGATGGAACTGCTCGGGGCGGACGCTTCCGCCCGGGCCGAGATCGCAGAGCGTATGCGGGCCGCGGAACACGCCGGTGACGACGCCACGCATGCGATCTTCCACCAGCTGAACTCCTCGTTCATCACGCCCTTCGACCGCGAGGACATCTACACCCTCGCGTCGTCCCTCGACGACATCATGGACTTCATGGAGGAGGCCGTCGACCTGGTCGTCCTCTACAACGTCGAGGAACTGCCCAAGGGCGTCGAGCAGCAGATCGAGGTGCTGGCCAGGGCCGCGGAGCTGACGGCCGAGGCCATGCCGCACCTGCGGACCATGGACAACCTCACCGAGTACTGGATCGAGGTGAACCGCCTGGAGAACCAGGCGGACCAGATCCACCGCAAGCTGCTCGCGCACCTGTTCAACGGCAAGTACGACGCGATCGAGGTGCTGAAGCTCAAGCAGATCGTGGACGTGCTGGAGGAGGCCGCGGACGCCTTCGAGCACGTGGCGAACACGGTGGAGACCATCGCGGTCAAGGAGTCCTGAGGCGTCCATGGACACCTTCGCTCTCATCCTGACCGTCCTGGTCGCTCTCGGCTTCGCCTACACCAACGGCTTCCACGACTCCGCCAACGCCATCGCGACCTCCGTGTCGACACGGGCGCTCACCCCCCGCGCCGCGCTGGCGATGGCCGCGGCGATGAACCTCCTCGGCGCCTTCCTCGGCAGCGGGGTCGCCAAGACCGTCAGCGAGGGTCTGATCCAGACGCCCACCGGCGGCAAGGGGATGGGCATCCTCTTCTCCGCGCTCCTCGGGGCCATCGTCTGGAACCTGATCACCTGGTACTTCGGCCTGCCCTCGTCCTCCTCGCACGCCCTGTTCGGCGGCATGGTGGGCGCGGCGCTCGCGGGCGGCACGACGGTGTACTGGTCCGGCGTGCTCGACAAGATCGTCACCCCGATGTTCCTGTCGCCGGTGGTCGGCCTGATCGTCGGCTACCTGGTCATGACGGCGATCATGTGGATCTTCCGCCGCACCAACCCCCACAAGGCCAAGCGCGGCTTCCGCATAGCGCAGACCGTGTCGGCGGCCGGCATGGCGCTCGGACACGGCCTCCAGGACGCCCAGAAGACCATGGGTGTCGTGGTGATGGCCCTGGTCATCGGCGGCGTCGAGACCTACGGCGACCCGATCCCGGTATGGGTGAAGCTGATCTCCGCGCTCATGCTGTCACTGGGCACCTACGCGGGCGGCTGGCGCATCATGCGCACCCTGGGCCGCAAGATCATCGAACTGGACCCGCCGCAGGGCTTCGCCGCCGAGACGACCGGCGCGTCGATCATGTTCGCCACGGCGTACCTCTTCAAGGCGCCGATCTCCACGACCCACGTCATCACCTCGGCGATCATGGGTGTGGGCGCGACGAAGCGGGTCAACGCCGTCCGCTGGGGCGTCGCGAAGAACATCGTCCTGGGCTGGTTCATCACCATGCCGGCCGCGGCGATCGTGGCGGCCTGCGCCTTCTGGCTGATCAGGCTGGCGTTCCTGTAGCAGCCCGGCCCGGTGTGGCGACACTGGAACCATGACTAGCAAGGCACTCCTCGAAGGCGGGCCGGAGGACCTCGCGGGCACCCTGGTGCCGGTGGTCCCTCCCGGAAAGGAACTGAAGATCCCGCACCTCGGGGGATACGAGCACTACAAGGTCACCTCGCGCCACGAGGACAGCAAGGAAGGACACGTCACCGTCTACCAGTGGTGGGAGCGCACCGAAGTCGCCGAGTGAGCGGCCGGGCGCACACCCCGGCCGGTGAATCGCGCGGGCCCGCCCCCGGGAGCCGGGGGCGGGCCCTTCTGCGTCCTCACGGTGGCACCGCCATGCAGCACCGCGAGGGTTCTGGGGGGGGACCTGCGCTCTAGCCGAAACGGCCGGAGATGTAGTCCTCGGTCGCCTGCACGGACGGGTTGGAGAAGATCCGCTCGGTCTCGTCGATCTCGATCAGCCGGCCCGGCTTGCCCACGGCCGCCAGGTTGAAGAACGCCGTACGGTCCGAGACGCGCGCCGCCTGCTGCATGTTGTGCGTCACGATGACGATCGTGAAGCGCTCCTTCAGCTCGCCGACCAGGTCCTCGATGGCGAGCGTGGAGATCGGGTCGAGGGCGGAGCAGGGCTCGTCCATGAGCAGCACCTTCGGCTCGACCGCGATGGCGCGGGCGATGCACAGGCGCTGCTGCTGACCGCCGGAGAGGCCCGAGCCGGGCTTGTTCAGGCGGTCCTTGACCTCGTTCCAGAGGTTGGCGCCCTTGAGCGACTTCTCGACGATGTCGTTCAGCTCGCTCTTGCGGTAGCTGCCGTTCAGCCGCAGTCCCGCCGCCACGTTGTCGAAGATCGACATGGTGGGGAACGGGTTCGGGCGCTGGAAGACCATGCCCACCTCGCGGCGCACGGCCACCGGGTCGACCCCGGCGCCGTACAGGTCCTCCTCGTCCAGCAGCACCTTGCCCTCGACCCGGCCGCCCGGGGTGACCTCGTGCATGCGGTTGAGGGTGCGCAGGAACGTCGACTTGCCGCAGCCGGAGGGGCCGATGAACGCCGTCACCGAACGCGGCTCGACCGTCATCGAGATGTCCTCGATCGCCTTGTGGGCGCCGTAGTAGGCGGTGAGTCCGCTGACATCGATTCGCTTGGCCATGACTACTTCACTTCCAAAAGTCCGGGGGTCGCTGACAGGCCCCGCGCGGCAGCAGCCGCAGATCGTTAACGGGGGGCCTTCCAGCGGGCGATGCCGCGGGCCACCAGGTTGAGGATCATCACGAAGGCGATGAGGGTGAGCGACGCCGCCCACGCACGGTCGTACGCCGCGCCGGTGCCCACGCTGTTGGTGTACTGCTGGTAGATGTACAGCGGCAGCGAGGACTGCGCCCCCTCGAAGGGGTTCGTGTTGATGAAGGGGTTGCCGAAGACCAGCAGCAGCACGGGGGCGGTCTCACCGGCGATACGGGCGATGGCCAGCACGACACCGGTCGTGATGCCGCCGATCGACGTCGGCAGGACCACCTTCAGGATCGTGCGCCACTTCGGCACGCCCAGGGCGAGGGACGCCTCACGCAGCTCGTTCGGAACGAGCTTGAGCATCTCCTCCGTGGAGCGGACCACGACCGGCATCATCAGGATGGCCAGCGCCAGCGAACCGGCGAAGCCGAACGGCTGCATCTTGAAGATCAGCATCAGGCTGAGGATGAACAGGCCCGCGACGATCGAGGGGATGCCGGTCATCACGTCGACGAAGAAGGTGATGGCCTTGGAGAGCTTGCCGCTCCCGTACTCCACCAGGTAGATCGCGGTGAGCACACCGACCGGCGCGCCGATCAGGGTGGCGAGGCCGACCTGCTCGAGGCTGCCGATGATGGCGTGGTAGATGCCGCCGCCCGGCTCGGTGTCGGCGACCAGGCCCATCGAGTGGGTGAGGAAGTAGACGTCCAGGACCTTCACACCGCGCTGGACGGTCGTCCAGACCAGGGAGACCAGCGGCACCACGGCGAGCAGGAAGGCGACCCAGACGAGGCTGGTCGCGACCCGGTCCTTGGCCTGGCGGCGGCCCTCGACGCGGGCGGCGATGCCGTAGGTGCCGAGGACGAAGAGGATCGCGGCGATCAGGCCCCACTGGACGCGGCTGTGGAGACCGCCGACCAGGCCGATGACGACCGCGGCGACCAGGGAGCCGAGTGCGATGGCCCACGGGGACCATGTGGGCAGGCTGGCGCCGCGCAGGCTGCTGGAGCGCTTGTCGGCGATGGCTGCGTGGCTCATGCGTTGGCCCCCGAGTAGTCCTTGCGGCGGGCGATGATCAGGCGGGCCGCGCCGTTGACCAGCAGAGTGATGACGAACAGCACCAGACCGGAGGCGATCAGCGCGTCACGGCCGTACTCCGACGCCTCGCTGAACTTGCTGGCGATGTTCTGGGCGAAGGTGCCGCCGCCCGCGTCGAGCAGGCTGGCCCGGATGGTGAAGGTCGGCGACAGCACGGTGGCGACGGCCATCGTCTCGCCGAGCGCGCGGCCGAGCCCGAGCATCGAGGCGGAGATCACACCGGACCGCCCGAAGGGCAGCACCGACATGCGGATGACCTCCCAGCGCGTGGCGCCGAGGGCCAGGGCCGCCTCCTCGTGCATCCGCGGAACCTGACGGAAGACCTCGCGGCTGACGTTGGTGATGATCGGCAGGATCATGATCGCCAGCAGGATGCCGACGGTGAGCATCGAGCGGGCGGGGCCGCCCTCCCAGGAGAAGACGCCGGTCCAGCCGAGGTAGTCGTTGAGCCAGCCGAACAGGCCGTCCATGTGCGGAACGAGGATCAGCGCGCCCCACAGGCCGTACACGATCGACGGTACGGCGGCGAGCAGGTCGATCACATAGGCGATGGGGCCGCTCAGCCGGCGCGGCGCGTAGTGCGTGAGGAAGAGCGCGATGGCGACCGCGACGGGGACCGCGATGGCCATGGCGATGACCGAGGAGACCACCGTGCCGAAGGCCAGCACGGCGATACCGAAGACCGGCGGCTGAAGGCCGGTGTTCCACTCGAAGGTGGTCAGGAAGTTGCCGTGGTCCTTGCCGATCGCGAGGCAGGCACGGTAGGTGAGGAAGACCGCGATCGCGGCCATGACCACGAGCAGCAGGATGCCCGACCCGCGACTGAGGCCGAGGAAGATCCGGTCTCCGGGGCGGGTGGTGGCGCCGCGGCCGGCGCGCTGACGCCCGGCCTCGTCGGTCGGCCGGGGGTGGGGGGACGGTGCGTCGGCGCCCGTCGTATGCGTTGATATGTCCATCGGGATCTCCGGTCTGCGGAGACGTACGCGGAGTACGGCTCCTGGCGGCGGTGCACCGGAAGGTGCGGCCCGGCCCCCCTGCTGGGGGACCGGGCCGCACTCGGATCAGCTCAGGCCGTCGATGGTGGTGCGGACCTTGCTGATGATCGCGTCAGGGATCGGCGCGTAGTCGTTCTCGGTGAGGATCTTCTGGCCGTCCTCGCTGGCGATGTAGTTGAGGAACGCCTTGGTGGCGGGCAGGGTGTCGGGCTTGTTGCCCTTGTCGCAGACGATCTCGTACGTGACCAGGACCATCGGGTAGGCACCCTCGGCCTTGGTCTTGTAGTTCAGGTCGAGCGCCAGGTCCTTGCCGGTGCCGACGACCTTGGCGTCCGCGATGGCCTTGCTGGCGTTCTCGATGGTGGCCTTCACCGGGGCGGAGGCGCCCGTGTCGATGTCGACCGTGGTCATGTCCTTGGCGTACGACAGCTCGAAGTAGCCGATGGCGCCGTTGGTCTGCTTCACCTGCTGGGCCACACCGGAGGACTGCGGAGCAGCCTGGCCGCCCTTGGCCTGCCAGGCCTTGCCGCCCTCGTACTTCCAGTTCTCGGGGCTGGCGGCCTTCAGGTACTTGGTGAAGTTGTCCGTGGTGCCGGACTCGTCCGAGCGGTGGAACGCCTGGATCTTGAGGTTGGGCAGCTTGGCGTCGGGGTTCAGCTTCTTGATCGCCGCGTCGTCCCAGTTCTTGATCTTGCTGTCGAAGATCTTCGCCAGGGTCGGGGCGTCGAGGACCAGGCTGTCCACACCCGGGACGTTGTAGCCGACCGCGATCGGGCCGCCGACCATCGGCAGGTCGATGCCCTGACCGCCGTCGGTGCAGACCTTCTGGGAGGCGGTGACCTCTTCGGGCTTCAGCGCCGAGTCGGAACCGGCGAAGGCCACCTGGCCCTGGGTGAACGCCGTGACGCCGGCACCGGAGCCGCCGCCCTTGTAGTTGATCTGCACGCCGCAGGCCTGGCTGAACTGCTTCACCCAGGCGTCGATCGCGTTCTTCTGCGCCGAGGAGCCGTCGGCGAGCAGCTGGCCCTTGGCGTCGTCGCACTTGATGGAGCTGTTGGAGGCCGCGGTGCTGCTGTCGCCGCCGGCGTTGTTCTTGCTGCCGGTGTCGTCGGAGCCGCACGCCGTGAGGGCCAGGGCGCCGGAGACGGCGAGTGCGCCGAGAGCGAGTGCCCGCCGGGTCTTGCGCTGAAGCTTCACTTGAGGGAGTTCCTTCCAGGAGCCGCCGTCCTGTGGCGGCGTGCGAGGGTGTGGCCGACACCGGATGCGCCGACCTGCGCATCAGCACCGGGTAAGCCCGAAATTAGGCAGAACAGGTGAAGCGGCCGATGGCCGGAAGTGAACGAGGGGTGAACCCCTGCCGACAGTGCGGTGAGGTCACGGAATGCTTACGGCTGGGCCACGGGCGGGACATGGCCGGCTGCTGAGGCACGTCGAACCCCGGCAGGTCCGCCGAGTCCCCACCCGAGAGACTGCACCGCGCCGGCGGCCCGCGCGACCGAGGCGGCCCGCGCTCGCGTGTCGCTGACGCCCGGACGGCCGTACTGTGGCAGTTCTGCGGCGTGGTTCCCCGGGAACCCTCCGGGCCGCCTCGTCGCCTCGGTCGGCAGGAACGACAGGAGGTGCGGGCATGGAACGGCGGACTTTCCTGGGGGGCGGCGCGGCGGCGATGGTGGCGGTCGCGACGACCGCGTGCAGCGGCGACAGAGGCGTGACGGCCCGGGCGACGACGGCCCGGACGAACGCCACGGGCATGGCGGCGGCGTCCGGCACCGCCTCCCCGAGCCCGAGAGCCACCGGTACCCCGTCCGCCACCGGCTGGGCCGCGCTCGCCCGCTCCCTGGAGGGCACCCTGGTCCGCCCCGGCGACGCCTCCTGGCCGACCGCCCGGCAGCTCTACAACACCCGCTTCGACAGCCTCACGCCCGCCGCGGTCGCCTACGTGGCCCAGGCCGAGGACATCCGGACCGTCCTGTCCTACGCCCACGCCCACCACGTCCGCGTCGCCCTCCGCAACGGCGGCCACTCCTACGGCGGCTGGTCCTCCGGCGACGGCCGGCTGATCATCGACGTCTCGAAGCTCAGCCAGGTCCGGACGAGCGGCTCCTCGGCGGTGATCGGCGCCGGCGCCAAGCTGATCGACGTCTACCGCACGCTCACCGCGAAGGGCGTGACGATACCCGGCGGCTCCTGCCCGACCGTGGGCATCTCCGGCCTGGTCCTGGGCGGCGGCCACGGAGTCGTCGCCCGCGCCTACGGCCTGACCTGCGACAGCCTCACCGGGGCCACCCTCATCACCGCGGACGGCAGGCAGCTGACGGCCGACGCCACCCAGAACAAGGACCTGTTCTGGGCGCTGCGCGGCGCGGGCAACGGCAACTTCGGCGTCGTCACCGAACTGCGGTTCAGGACCCACCCCGCGCCCCAGGCCGTGTCGGCGTACCTGACCTGGCCGTGGGCGAGGGCGGCGGCGGTGGTGAAGGCCTGGCAGGAGTGGGGGCCCGACCAGCCGGACGAGATCTGGTCCTCGCTGCACCTGGAGAGCGCGGCGGGCGGCACACCCACCGTGTCCGTGGCCGCCTTCTCCCTGGGCACCTACGGCGCCCTGCAGAACGCGGTCGACCGCCTGGCCGCGGGAGTCGGCGCCTCGGCGTCGACCGTGTCGCTCCGGCGCCACTCCTACTGGCAGGCCATGGACGCCTACGCCGGCTGCTCGTCCTTCCCCGTGGAGGCCCAGTGCCATCTGCCGGGCACGACGCCCGGCCGCTCCCCGGAGGGCAGGCTCGGCCGCGAGACCTACGCGGCCCGCTCGGACTTCTTCGACCGCTCCCTGCCCTCGGCCGGCATCCAGACGCTGGTGGCCCAGCTGCGCTCGGTGCGGGGCGGCGCGGGCAGCATCGCGTTCACCGCGCTCGGCGGGGCGGTCAACCGGGTCTCCCCGACGGCGACGGCCTTCGTCCACCGCCGCTCACGCATGCTGGCCCAGTACGTCGCCTCCTGGCGCCCGGGCACCACCGGCTCGGCGGCCCAGTCCTGGCTGACGTCGGCGCACGACGTCATGCGGCCCTACGCCTCCGGCGCGGCGTACCAGAACTACAGCGACCCCACGCTCAAGAACTGGCGCACCGCCTACTACGGCGACGCGCTGCCCCGCCTGACCAAACTGAAGCAGCAGTACGACCCGGACCACTTCTTCACCTACCCCCAGGGCCTGTAAGCCCCCGACGCGGGAAAACCCGGCGTAACGGCCGGGGAGACCTGTCGTGGCCGGGGAAGCAGGCGTGGCCAGCGAAGCCCCACACGGCCGGGGGACCCGGCCCGGGCAGGGAAGCCCCGCGGGGCCGGGGCGACCGGCACGGCCAGCCAAGCCCGGCGCGGCCGGCAAAGCCCCGCGCGGCCGGGGCCGGCTACGCGGCCAGGTCTCGTTCCTCTGTCGGTGTCCGGTCCTCGGTGGGGCGGTCGGTGGGCAGGGCGTCGTGGTCCGCGGCGGCACGACGCGCACGCACCAGCCGGCCGCCCCACGCGGATCGCTCGACCGCCTTGAGCAGCGGCGTGAGCAGAGCCATGGCCGGCGGGGAGAGCAGCAACGCGACCGCCGTCCCCAGCGCGAACCCGCCGACCACGTCCGTCGGGTAGTGCACGCCCATGTACACCCGGCAGAACCCCTCGAGCAGCGCCAGCCCGATCCCCACCAGACCGAAACGCCGGTCGACGACGAACAGCGCGACCGCCATCGCCATGGTGATCGTCGCGTGATCGCTCACGAACGAGTAGTCGGCCTTCCCCGGCAGCAGGACGTCCAGCCCCTGATGGTCGACGAAGGGCCGGGGCCGCCCCACGAAGCCCCTTATCGGCACGTTCACCAGCACCGCGAGACCGGCCGCCAGCGGCACCCACACCAGCGCGGCGACCGCGGACGCCGCCCCCTCGCCGCCCCGGCGCCGCACGGACCACCAGCACCACACCACGAGCAGCACCATGGCGAGCAGCAGCCCGTACTCACCCACGTACTCCATGACCCGGTCGAACCAGCGCGGCGCGTCCCCGGCCAGGCCGTTGATGTCGTAGAGCAGGTCGACGTCGGGGTTCGACCCGGATTCGGCGAGTCCAGCCATCCTGCTGAGGCCCCTTCGTCGTGTCGTCGCGCGCGCACCCGGCGTGCGCCGCCCCTGCCCACCCCCGTGGTCGTAGATCCGCTTCCGTCGCATGCGCGCAGGGCACACGCGTCACCGAACACCCACTTGGCTACGTCAACACCAACGCACGACCCCGATGGATGCGTTCCGCACTCCACCGAATGATCACTCAGACGTTATCGAAGAGATACTCGTCGCCGCAGCTCAGGGGCTTGGCTCACCGTCCGTTCACACCGTGGAGGGCATCGCTTTCGCGCCATCCTCGGTGACCCTGGTGGCCCCGAAGTAGTCGGGTGTGTCGATGGGGTCGAAGCGGATCACGGCACCCGGCCTCGGCGCGTCGATCATGTACCCGCCACCGACGTAGATGCCGACGTGCCGGATGGCCCGCGAGTTGGTCAGGTCGTCGGAGAAGAACACCAGATCGCCCGGCAGCAGTTCGTCCCGCTCGGGGTGGGGCCCCACGTTGTACTGGTCGTTGGCGACCCGCGGCAGCATGACCCCCACGCTCTCGTAGGCGGCCTTGGTCAGTCCCGAGCAGTCGAACCGTCCGCCCTGCTCGGCGGTGCCGTTCCCGCCCCACAGATAGCGCGAGCCGAGCTTGCCCTGCGCGAAGGAGATGGCCGCGGCGGCCTGTTCGGAGGGATCGACGCGGGTGACGGGGGCGGCGAAGCTCTTCTCCAAGGTCGTGATCGTCTTCACGTAGTTCCGGGTCTCCGCGTACGGCGGCACGCCACCGTACTTGATCACCGCGTAGGCCCCGGCGTTGTAGGCCGCGAGCATGTTGTGCGTGACGTCGCCCGGCACGTCCTTGACGTACGACGCGAGTTCGCAGTCGTAGGACGCGGCCGACGGAATCGCGTCATTCGGGTTCCAGACGTCCGCCTTGCCGTCACCGTCGCCGTCGATGCCGTGCGTGGCCCAGGTGCCCGGGATGAACTGCGCTATCCCCTGCGCCTCGGCGGCGCTCCTGGCGTTCGGGTCGAACCCGCTCTCCTGGTACAACTGGGCCGCCAGCAACGCCGGGTTGATCGCGGGGCACAGGTTCCCCCACTTCTGCACGAGGGACTGGTACGCGGCCGGCACGGCGCCCTTGGCGAGCCCCACGGTCCCGCCGCCCACCCCGCCCGCGATGTTCCCCGCGACGACGTACACGCCGATGACGAGCAGGGTGACGAAGCTGAGCCCGGAAGCGACGGCGGCACCCGCCACGATCCATGCCTTACGCACCGTCAACCGCCCCTCGCCTCACGGGAGTCCGCCGTCGACAGTGTAGAGGCGCCCACCGCGCTTTTGAGGTGATCACACACGGGCGCAGCGCAGCACGACGGCCGGCCGCCATGCGACCCCGCCGGAAGCACGGTACGGGTCAGGGGGGACGGTACGGATCAGCGAGCGGCGGACGCGTCCTTGTAGAGCTCCGCCGCGGTGGCCCCGAGGACCACGCTGTACGACGTGTCCGGCGTGGAACCGCCCTGCTCGTGGCCGCCGAGCACGCCGACGACCTCCTGGTCGCCGTCGACCCACGGGCTGCCGCTGGTGCCGCCGGTGAACCGGGGGCAGTCGATGCGCTGCTGGGTGCCGCTGTGGGCCTGCGGCTTGTTGGTGCAGCTGACGGGCACCTCGCGGGAGTCCGGGTAGCCGGTGACGGTGACCGCGGTCGCCCCGGTCGGCGTCCCGGTGACGAGGCGGTTGGCCCCGACGACGTCCTCGACGCCCCTGCCCTTCTGCGGGGCGATCACGGCGAAGCCCAGGTCGCTGTCCTCGTCCTGACGCGCGGACCAGTCCTCGGACAGGAAGCGCCGCCCGACCGTCCACACGCCGTAGGGCGCCCGGCCGTCGCGGTACCCCGGCACGAACACCATGGCGAAGTCCCCGCTCAGGCAGTGGGCGGCGGTGACGATGAGGTTCCGGTGGGAGCTGTGCACCACCGAGGCCGTGCAGAAGTGGTTGCCCGTGAGGTCGCCGGCCTTGTCCGCACTGAACAGCGCCCCGACCCGGACGCTCTGCGGGGTGTTCGACGTGACGGCGGTCACCCCGAGCGGGGCGGTCGTCCCGAGCCGACCGGGCGCCCCGAGCCGGGCCGGCCCGTCGTGCGCGGCCGCGGCGGAGGCCGAGGTCGCGACCAGCAGCACCAGCACGGCGAACAGCGCCCGCGCACCGACCCGGCGACGCCCGGGACGTGCGTGGTCAGCGGGGTTCTCGATACCTGAGGTGCGCTTCATCAGGCTCCACTGTGACGGAAGGGGGTGAAAAACAGACCCCGACTTCCCTGAGATTTTCCTGTGAAACGCCCGTTCATCGTATGACCGCCGTCACATCGCCCCTCCGGGTGCGCCCCGCCCGGCGCCGAAGCCGCCGCACCCGGGAGCGCGCTGCCGGGAGCGCGGTGCCGCCACGGCAAAGCGTGAGACCATCGCCACGGGCGACCCCTCACCCGACTGGTCGTCAGAAGCCTTGCCGGCACCGAAGAAAACGTCAACGACGGAACCACAGCACGGGTTGCGGTCGAACTTCATTGCCCGGCGTGACCTGCCGTGATACACAGAGTGACCATACGTACGAAACCCACCAGGCAATGCCGCCAAGTCGACATACGGCGGCATCATTGTCGGCGACAATGGGCCTGACCTCTGCACAAGGGCAGGGGACGCGGAACTACCCAACAGGGGCGGTGACTTACATGCTCTTTGCGGCCGACAAGGGAGACATCAACACCATCATCGGCGGGATCGCTCCGAACTGGGGCCCCTTCGGCAGCCTGGGCAACGAGGCGAAGGTGATGATCGAGGTGGTGATGGCCGTGGCCATCCTGCTCTGCCTCGGCATCGCCGTCTGGGGCGCCGCCAAGCAGCGCATCGGCGCCACGGCCCTGCGCGACACATTCAGCGCCGAACAGGGCAAGGGCCTGATCATCGCCGGTCTGACGGGCGTCTTCATCATCGGCTCGCTCGGCACGCTCTTCACCATCGTGTACGGCATGGCCGTGTAACCGGCGCACACCCGCGCATGCCGCGCACGGTGCTCCGTGCGCACCGCCGGTCGGACCCTCCGGGCGCGCCCGGTGCCCCCGCTGCCCCTACCCACCCACCGTGCCCACCGGCTGAGGTTGCGTTTCCCTGATGTCGAGTCACCACACCGCGTCCACGCGGGAACCAGCACGGCTACCGTCGTACTTCCACGCATTTCGGTACGAGGTCGAGGGGGCGTACGGGGCATGAGTCGATCGGACGGGCACGGGTACGGCGATTCCGCGCGCGCCGACGACGCGTCCTACGAGGGCGGGCAGACCCGCACCCGGCTCCCGGACCGGTCCGGCGACCCCTACGGAGGCGCGCGGCGCGGCGGCCGCTCGTCCTCGCGCAGCCTGATCACGGTGGTCGCGGTGGTCGTCCTCCTCATCGCCGCGATCGCCTTCGCGAACCGCTCGGGGGGCCGCTCCCCCGACACCGGCAACCACGCCGACAAACCGAAGGCGGCGGCGACCGCGGCGACCGGCAAGCAGCCGGTGCACACGAAGACGGGCGGAATCCCGTCGGGCTTCGCCCACGACGAACAGGGCGCACAGAGCGCGGCCGCGAACTACGCCGTGGCCCTCGGCTCGACCGGCATGTTCAAGAAGGACACCCGGCACGCCCTCTTGGACCTCCTCTACACGCCCGACGCGGCGGCCAGGCTCCAAGGACCCATGGACCAGGCCTACTCGGCGGCGTTCCTCGACAGGATGGGCCTGGACGCGGACGGCAACCCACCCGCCGGCAGCACGTTCGTCTCCCGTGTGGTGCCGGTGGGCACCACCGTGAAGCGGTACGGCGACAGCGGCGCCGAGATCGCGGTCTGGTACCTGGGACTCATCGGCATGTCCGCGGAGAGCTCCACCGACCCCGTCACCTCGTCCTGGAAGACGTGGACGTTCGAGCTCCAGTGGTCGAGAGGCGACTGGAAGATCGTCTCCGACTCGCAGCAGGACGGCCCCGCCCCAGTCCCCGGTGACGACAAGGCCGCCACCTCCGACGAGATCCGCAAGGCCATCGAAGAGTACGGAGGGTTCACGTATGCCCGGTAGCAAGCAGCGCCTCCTCCGGCTCAGCGGAGCCGTGGCAGCCGTGCAGACGTCGGTCGTGCTGCTGGCCGCCCGTGCCGTCGCCGCGCCCTCACCCAGCCCGACACCGACGCCGAGCGACAACAACTGCGACCTCATCGTCGGCCGGGCCAAGCAGTACTGCGAGCGCGGCAACAGCCACAGCGGCGGCAACTCCCGGGCACCCGACCCCACTTCCAGCCTCGACCCCCTCTCCTCGCTCGCCAAGGGCTGTGCCGACGCCGCCTCCTGGACGGTCACCAAGCTCAGCCACGCCGTGCAGGAGACCGCCAACGTCGACTTCACCAACCAGAAGTTCCTCCAGCAGTACGCGGTCGTCTTCGCCGCGTCGACCGTGCTCACGCTGCTGCTCTGGCTGCTGGCCGTGGCCAAGCGGGCCGTGCGCGGCGTGCCGCTGGCCACCGCCATCTCCGAGGCGGTCGGCTTCCTGTGGCTGACCGTGCTCGCCTCCGCCTTCACCCCGCTGATCCTCTACACGGTCGTCTCGGCCACCGACGGCGTCTCCGACGTCCTCGCCAAGGCGACCGGCGACCAGGCAGGCACCTTCTTCGGCACGTTCTCCACCGCGCTCGGCAAGGGCGAGAACATCGGCGGCGGACCGATCATGCTGATCGTCGTCTCCCTGGTCTCCATCCTCGCCGCCGGCGTGCTCTGGCTGGAGCTCGTCATCCGCGCCGCCCTGCTCTACGTCGGCGCCCTGCTCGGCACCGTCGTCTACGCCGGACTGGTCGACAAGAACCTGTGGGGGCACGTGCGCCGCTGGGCCGGAATCATGATCGCGGTGATCCTGGTGAAACCGGTCATCGTGATCGTGCTCGGACTCGCCGGGGCGCTCTCCTCGGGCGACAACGGACCCGGCGCCTTCTCCGCGGTCGTCTCCGGCCTCGCGATCATCCTGCTGGCCATCTTCGCCAGCGCCATGATCTACCGGTTCGTCCCGGGCTTCGGCGACGAGATCGCGGCCGGCCGCAACAACCGCATCATGCGGGGCGCCGAGGGCAAGGCCGCCGCGGTCATCAGCTCCCCGGCATCCCTGGTCGCACAGGGCATCAAGACCCACAGCACCCGGGCCGACAGCAACGGCGGTGGCGGCGGCCAGTCGTCCACCCCGCGCCCGGCCAACCCGGCCTCCGGCGGCGTCGCCGCGCACGGCGCGCGCGTCCCGGACGGTGGCGGCGGATCCGTCTCCGCCGCACCCGCTCCCCGCGCACCCAGCCCGGTGAACACCCCGCACGCCCGAAGCACCCGCAACAGCAGCTCCAACCGCACGGGAGGTGAAGGGCGTTGACGACCGATTCCCACGTGTCCCACACGGTCACGCCCCGCCGTACATATCTGATCGGCCGCGCCCGGCCGAACGCGATCGTCGGCCGCAACCGCGAGACCGGCGAGATCGCCCTGATCATTGCGGGCGCGTTCCTCGGCATGGTGTGCGGACTCGTCGTCGACGTCCTGATGCTGCGCATCGTGCTGCTCACCGGCCTCCCGCTGCTTGCCCTGGCCGCGGTCTACGTGCCCTACCGGCAGCGCACGTTCTACAAGTGGTTCGAGATCAACCGCAGTTACAAGCGCACCGTCAAGCGCGGCGCCGGCTACCGCTCGGCCGTGATGGAGGCCGGCACGGGCCTGGACGGCCGGGAGGTCGAGATCGGGCCGCCGCCCGGCATCGGCCGGATCACCTGGCTCGCCGCGCCGTTCGGGCCGGACGAGATCGCCGTACTGCTGCACGCCGACCGCAAGACGGTCACCGCCGCCATCGAGATCGAGGGCCCCGGTGTCGGCCTGCGCGACTCCGAGGACCAGGAGGCCCTCGTCGACCGCTTCGGCACCCTGCTCAAGCACGTGGCCAACGGCGACGGCTTCGTCACCCGCCTCCAGATGCTCGCCCGCACCCTGCCCGCCGACCCCGACGCCCACGCCAAGGACGTCAGCGTACGCGGCGACGAGCGGGCGCCGCAGTGGCTCCAGGGGTCCTACGACCAACTGCAGTCCATGGTGTCCACCAGCAGCGAGCAGCACCGCGCCTACCTCGTCGCCTGCATGCACTACACCCGCGAACTCGCCGCCGAGGCCCACGCCATGGCACGGGCCGCCCGGCCCCAGGCGGGCCGCAAGGTGGACCGGGACGCAGGACTCGCCGTCGTCATGGCCCGCGAGCTGACCGACATCTGCTCCCGGCTCCAGGAAGCGGACATCCGCGTACGGCAGCCGCTCGGTCAGGGGCGGCTGGCCTCGCTGATCCACTCCATGTACGACCCGGACCACCCGATCGACCACATCCAGGCGATGACCAGGCGCAACGCCTGGCCGGCCGAGCTGGACGCCATGGAGCCGACGTACCTCCAGGCCAAGACCCGCGAGTCGGCGACCCGCGAGCCCTGGTGCCACGCCACCGCCTGGGTCAAGGAGTGGCCGATGACCCCGGTCGGCGTGAACTTCCTCGCGCCCCTCCTCGTCCACACCCCGGACGTCATCCGCACCGTCGCCGTGACGATGGACCTCGAACCCACCGAGGTCGCCATCGAGCGCATGCTGACCGAGAAGACCAACGACGTCGCCGAGGCCAGCCGCGCCGCGAAGATGAACCGCACCGTGGACCCGCGCGACGTGGCCGCCCACAGCCGCCTCGACCAGCGCGGCGAGGACCTCGCCAGCGGCGCGGCCGGCGTCAACCTGGTCGGCTGGATCACCGTGTCCTCCCGCTCCCCCGAGTCCCTGGCCCGCGACAAACGGACGATCAGGGCCTCGGCCGGCAAGTCCTATCTGAAACTCGAGTGGTGCGACCGCGAGCACCACCGCGCCTTCGTGAACACGCTCCCGTTCGCCACCGGAATCCGACGGTAGGGGCTGATGCTCTGATGCGGGACCCGCTGACCGCGCTCACGGACGCCTTCACGTCCTTCCTGTTCGGGAAGGTGGAGACGACCCGGCTGCCGGTGAGAACGTCCACGGGCCAGGCCCAGGCGGTCTACCTGCCCACCGCCGCGCCCGGCCTCGGCGACTCGGGCGTCATCATCGGCCGGGAGGTGTACTCCGGGAAGGGCTACATCTACGACCCCTTCCAGCTGTACGGCCAGCAGCTCCCCGCCCCGCACTGGCTGGTCCTCGGCGAGTCCGGCAACGGCAAGTCGGCACTGGAGAAGACCTACGTCCTGCGCCAGCTCCGCTTCCGCGACCGCCAGGTCGTCGTCCTGGACGCCCAGGGCGAGGACGGGGTCGGCGAGTGGAACCTCATCGCGGAGGAGCTGGGCATAACGCCGATCCGGCTGGACCCGATGGCGGCCCTGGACCACGGCATCCGGCTCAACCCCCTGGACCCGTCGATCACGACCACGGGTCAGCTGGCACTGCTGCGGACCATCATCGAGGTCGCGATGGGGCACGGCCTGGACGAGCGCTCCGGCTTCGCGCTGAAGGTCGCCCACGCCTACGTCAACGAGACGATCGTGCAACGCCAGCCGGTGCTGTCGGACATCGTCGACCAACTGCGGCATCCCGAGCCGGAGTCGGCCGAGGCGATGAACGTCGCCGTGGACGACGTACGGGCCTGGGGCCTGGACGTGGCGCTGGTCCTGGACCGCCTGGTCGACGGTGACCTGCGCGGCATGTTCGACGGCCCCACCACGGTCGGCATCGACCTGGACGCGCCCCTGATCGTCTTCGACCTGTCCCACATCGACCGCAACTCCATCGCCATGCCGATCCTGATGGCGATCGTCGGCGTGTGGCTGGAGCACACCTGGATCCGCCCCGACCGCAAGAAGCGCATCTTCCTGGTCGAGGAGGCCTGGCACATCATCAACAGCCCGTTCGTGGCCCAGCTGTTCCAACGGCTGCTGAAGTTCGGCCGCCGGCTGGGTCTGTCGTTCGTGGCCGTCGTCCACCACCTGTCCGACGTGGTGGACGGGGCGGCGGCCAAGGAGGCCGCCGCGATCCTGAAGATGGCCTCCACGAGGACGATCTACGCCCAGAAGGCGGACGAGGCGAGGGCGACGGGACGGGTGCTCGGACTGCCCAGGTGGGCGGTCGAGATCATCCCGACCCTGACGCCCGGTATCGCGGTCTGGGACGTCAACGGCAATGTCCAGGTGGTCAAACACCTGGTCACCGAGACCGAACGGCCACTGGTGTTCACCGACCGCGCCATGACGGAGTCCTCCAGCAACCGCGCCGCCGACAACGCCCTGCGCGCCGCCGAACGGGAGGCGGAGGAGCGGGCGGCGGCCTTCATGGGACAGCACCTCGCCGACCTGGACGACTCCTCCGAGTCGACGGTGGCCTAGGGGGAACGCGCACGTGAGACCGGACGACCGCGACCACGGACAGGGCGGCCAGGCCCGGCGGGACGGCCAGGGCGGCGTTCCGGACGGCCTGCTGGTCGGCGTCCTGGCCTTCCTGCTCGGCATGACCCTGATGGTGTGGACGGCCACGGGGATCGCCGGCCTGTTCTCCCACGGCTCCTGGCCCTCCGGGGTCGCCTTCACCCGTACGCCGCTGGCGATGCGTCACCTCATCACCGACCCGCACGACATTCCCGGCGCCTGGCCGGACGTTCCGCCGGAGCGGCTGTCGGGGTACGGACTGTTCTGGGGCCTGTTCATCGGCCAGCTGATGGTGCTGCTCGTGCTGACCGTGTTCGTGCTGGGCACGGTCGCCCGGTGGAGGGCCGGGAGACTGCGCAGGCGGGCGGAGAGAGCGGCGGCCCGACAGCGGGCGGCGGCGCCGGAACCCCAGGAGGTGCCCGTGCCGGCCCCCCAGGAGGTCCCCACCCAGCGGACGGCACCGGAGCCCGACCGGCCGCTCGTGGCCGCCCAGCCGCCCGCACAAGCCCCACAGGAGGCCCAGCAGGAGACGCCACAGCCCGCCCACAGGGCGGGACCCGAGGCGCCCCTCGCGGCCGGCAGCCCTGGCGCACCTCACGGGCCTGGCGGGCCTGGCGGGCCTGGCGGGCCTGGCGGGCCTGGCGGGCCGTTCGGCGAGCGGGAAAGGGTCCTGATCGCGCCGCGCGAAGACCGGCAGGCGGCCGCGGCCCAGGCGATCCGGGACGCGGCGGGCCCGGCCCTCGTCATCACCTCGAACCCGGCCCTGTGGCAGGACACGAAGGACTCCCGGGCCAAACTGGGCCCGGTCCTTCTCTACGACCCCGCCCACCTCTGCGACACCCCGGCCCGCCTCCACTGGTCCCCCACGGCGGGCTGCGAGGACAAGGCGACGGCGGCCGCCAGAGCCGCCGCCCTGCTCGCCCCGGTCCGCCCCACCGCCAAGGTCGACCAGGCGATCGGCGACACCGCGGAAACCCTTCTGCGCAGCTTCCTGCACGCCGCCGCCATAGACGGCCGCGCCGTCCGGCACGTCCACCGCTGGGCGCAGGGCACCCAGGTCCAGGAGGCCGTGCGGATCCTCCGCACGCACCCCAAATCCGCCGCCGGATCCGCCGGCGAGCTCGAGGCCTCGCTCACCTCGTATCCCGAACGGCGCGACATCGCTCAGGAGTTGACCGGCCGCGCGCTGTCCTCACTGTTCACGGTGAACATCCGCGAGGCCTGCACTCCACACCGAACTGATGCCGTCGCCTTGGATTCCTTCGTGAACGAAGGGGGCACGCTTTATGTGGTCGGCGAATCCCTCGAGGATCCCCGCACCAACCCGGGTGCGATGCCCCTCCTGACGGCACTCGCCTCAAGCGTGGTCGAGCGCGGCCGGCGCATGGCCGAACGGTCATCCTCCGGTCGCCTCGACCCACCACTCACGCTCGTCCTGGACGACGTGGCCGCCGTCGCGCCGCTTCCCCAACTCCCGGAGCTGCTGGAGACCGGAGCCGGCCAGGGGCTGCCCACGCTGGCCCTGCTCCGCTCCCGCGAGCAGGCCCGTGCCCGCTGGCCGCACCACGAACTCCCGGCGTGACCAGGACTCTCAGGGCCGTTCGAGGACGTACTCCAGCTCGGACTCCGCCGAGCCGGCCGTCAGCGGCACGGTGACCCCGCTCGGCAGGAAGCCGATCCTGCGGTAGAAGCGCTGGGCCCGCCCGTTGTCCTCGTGCACGAGCAGCCGCACCCGCTCCACGCCGGTGTCCCAGGCCCATCGCAGGGCCTCGTCGAACAGCACCTCGGTCAGTCCGCACCCGCGGTGCTCGGGCCGCACGTAGACACCAACGACATGTCCCTGCCGCCGCTCGACCGGGAGCCCGGCCCAGTCCGTCGTGCCGGCCTCCTCCACGAGCACGGTCACGCTTCCGACCCACTCGCCGTCCGGCCCCTCCACGATGAACTGCCTGACACCGCTCGACCTTTCGGCGCCGCGGGCCGTCCGCTCCTGCCAGAACGAGTCCGGCCGGGCCGCGGCGTCGTCGTACGTCTCCAGAAAGGCCAGATGGGCCACCGGGTCCTGGAGCGCGACCAGCCGCAGCGCCTTCGCGGCGGGCCACTCGTCGGTACGTACCGCTCGGACGACGTACTGCTCAGTGCTGCTGAGGCTGCTCATGGGCTCACGGTAATGCACCAAAACAAAAGGGCCCACACCTTTTCGGTGTGGGCCCTTTTATCACAATTTGTTCGGCGGCGTCCTACTCTCCCACAGGGTCCCCCCTGCAGTACCATCGGCGCTGTGAGGCTTAGCTTCCGGGTTCGGAATGTAAC
>NZ_JBIUBT010000014.1:0-226130 GCF_044548235.1 Streptomyces sp. NPDC052043 | reverse complement strand
ACCGAACTGCCCTCCTCCAACCCCGCGGTCATCGCCTTCCTGCGCGAGCACAAGGACGACCTGGTGCTGTGCGTCCACAACTTCTCCCGCTTCGCGCAGCCCACCGAACTCGACCTGCGGGCCTTCCAGGGACGCCACCCGGTCGAACTCATCGGCGGAGTCCGCTTTCCCGCGATCGGGGAACTCCCCTATCTGCTGACCCTGGCGGGCCACGGCTTCTACTGGTTCCGGCTCACCGCCAACGTCGCCTCCCGGACCGGCCGACGCGGGTGAGCGTGCGGCCGACGAAAGGAGGCGTGACCATGCCGAAGACCGCGTCGCTGACGCCGAGTGCCAAGGGCCCGGCCGGGCCCTTGGCCTCGCTCGGCTCACTGCTGCGCGATTGGCTGCCACGGCAACGCTGGTTCGCCGGCAAGGACCGGCCCGTCACCGATCTGCGCCTGCTGTCGATGACGGAACTGTTCCCGGGCTGTCTGCACCTGCTGGTCCACGCCGAGCACGCGGACGTCCACTCCGGTCCCGGCACGGTCCCCTCCCCCACCGGCACGCCCGCCGCGCCGCCCGCCGACTGCTACCAACTGCTGCTCGGCGTACGGCAACAGCCGGCCCCGCGCCTGCACCGGGCGTTCATCGGCCGTCCCGAGGACGGTCCGCTGGCCGGCCTCGCGGTCTACGACGCGCTGTGCGACCCGCGTTCGGCACAGCTGCTCCTGGAGCGGATGCGCCACCCCGGCGCCTTCGGCCCGCTGCACTTCGAGGCGGACGCGTCCGTACCGATCCCCGGCGGCCTGGTGCCCAGGCTGCTGGACGCCGAGCAGTCCAACTCCTCGATCATCTACGGGGACGAGTTCATCCTGAAGGTGTTCCGCCGCATCCAGCCGGGCGTCAACCCGGACCTGGAGGTGCCCTGGGCCCTGGCCGGGCAGGACTGCACCCGGGTACCCGCCCCGGTGGCCTGGTTCCGCACCACGCAACCGGAGCCGGCGACGCTCGGGGTGCTCCAGCCGTTCCTGCGGGACGCAGCCGACGGCTGGACGCTGGCGCTGCGGGCCCTGGCCACCGGTGACGACTTCACCGCCCAGGCGCACCAGTTGGGGCAGGCGACGGCGGAGGTCCACCTGGCGCTGGCCGGCGCCTTCCCCACCGGCGCCCACCAGGACATCGCGCGCACCGCCACGACGATGACCGAGAACCTGGAGGCCGCCGCGCACAGCGTCCCCGCGCTGCGGCCCTACGCGCCCCGGCTGCGCACCGCGTTCGCCGCGCTGGCCAGCTGCGACGCCGGGCCGCCCGCCCAGCGCGTGCACGGCGACCTGCACCTCGGCCAGGTGCTGCGGGCCGGGCGGGAATGGTTCGTCATCGACTTCGAGGGCGAGCCGTCGCGTCCGCTCGCCGAGCGCCGCATCCCCGAGTCCCCGGTGCGGGACGTGGCGGGCATGCTGCGCTCCTTCGACTACGCCGCCCGCCAGCGCCGCCCCTGGCGCCCGGAGTGGGCGCGCCGCTGCCGGGAGGCGTACTGCGCCGGCTACGCCTCCCGGGCCGGCTGGGACCCCCGCAAGACACACGCCCTGCTGCGGGCCTACGAGACGGACCGTGCCGTGTACGAAGTGCTGTACGAGGCCCGGCACCGCCCCAACTGGCTCGCCGTACCGATGGCGGCGATCGAACGTCTCGCCGTGAGAGGAGGCTGAACCGGTGGCACTGCGCGACACGTCACTTCCCGAGCCGTCCGGCCCCGTCCTGCCCGCCGCGGTACAGGGCCGAGCGGCCCCGCCGCCGGACCCCGCCGACCGTGAGCGCCTGCTGTCCGGCGCCCACCACGACCCGCACGCGCTGCTCGGCGCGCATCCGGTGCCGGGCGGCATCGCCCTGCGGGTGCTGCGCCCCTTCGCCCGCGCGGTCGACGTGGTCGTGGACGGCGAGCGCACCCCGCTCGCCTCCGAGGGCGACGGGCTGTTCTCGGCCGTCCTGCCCCGGGCCGCGATCCCCGCCTACACCCTGGTGGTCGGCTACGAGCAGGACGAGTACGAGGTCCACGACCCCTACCGCTTCCTGCCCGCCCTCGGCGAGCTGGACCTGCACCTGATCCGGGAGGGCCGGCACGAGCAGCTGTGGCGGGCGCTCGGCGCGGAACCGATGACCCACCAGGGCGTGACCGGCACCCGGTTCACGGTGTGGGCGCCCAACGCCCGGGGCGTGCGGGTGGCCGGCGACTTCAGCCACTGGGACGGGACCGCCTTCCCGATGCGCTCGCTGGGCGCGGCCGGCGTGTGGGAGCTGTTCCTGCCCGGGATCGGGGAGGGCGCGACGTACAAGTTCGAGATCACCTCGCAGTACGGCGGCCGGTTCCTCAAGGCCGACCCGATGGCCCGCCGCACCGAGGTGCCGCCCGCCACCGCGTCCGTCGTGACGGCGGCGCACCACGAGTGGGACGACGCGGAGTGGATGGCCCACCGGGCGGACACCCCGGTGCACGAGGCGCCGTTCTCGGTGTACGAGGTCCACCTGCCGTCCTGGCGGCCTGGCCTGACCTACCGCCAGCTCGCCGAGCAGCTCCCGGCGTACGTGAAGGACCTGGGCTTCACCCATGTGGAGCTGATGCCGGTCGCCGAGCACCCCTACGGCCCCTCCTGGGGCTACCAGGTCACCTCCTACTACGCCCCGACCGCGCGCCTCGGCTCTCCGGACGACTTCCGCTTCTTCGTCGACGCGTGCCACCGGGCCGGGATCGGCGTGATCATGGACTGGGTGCCGGCCCACTTCCCCAAGGACGACTGGGCGCTGGGCCGCTTCGACGGGGACCCGCTGTACGAGCCGGGGAACGCGCAGCGCGCCGAGCACCCCGACTGGGGGACGTACGAGTTCGACTTCGCCCGTACGGAGGTGCGCAACTTCCTGGTCGCGAACGCCGTGTACTGGTGTGAGGAGTTCCATGTCGACGGCCTGCGGGTGGACGCGGTCGCCTCCATGCTCTACCTGGACTACTCGCGCGACTCCGACCAGTGGACGCCCAACGCGTACGGCGGCCGGGAGGACCTGGACGCGATGGCGTTCCTCCAGGAGATGAACGCCACCGTGTACCGCAGGACGCCGGGTGTGGTCACCATCGCCGAGGAGTCGACCGCCTGGGGCGGGGTGACCGCGCCGACCGACCGCGGCGGCCTGGGCTTCGGGCTGAAGTGGAACATGGGCTGGATGCACGACTCGCTCCAGTACATGAGCAAGGAGCCGGTGCACCGCAAGCACCACCACCACGAGCTGACCTTCTCGATGGTGTACGCGTACAGCGAGAACTACGTGCTGCCGATCTCGCACGACGAGGTGGTGCACGGCAAGCGGGCGCTGGTGTCGAAGATGCCCGGCGACTGGTGGCAGCGACGCGCGAACCACCGCGCCTACCTGGGCTTCATGTGGGCCCACCCGGGCAAGCAACTGCTGTTCATGGGACAGGAGTTCGCCCAGGGCGGCGAGTTCTCCGAGGAGCTCGGGCCCGAGTGGTGGCTGCTCGACGACGACTACTGCGCGGCGGGCGACCACCGCGGGGTGCGGGACCTGGTCCGCGACCTCAACAGGTGCTACCGGGCCACACCGGCCCTGTGGCAGCGCGACACCCGGCCCGAGGGCTTTCGCTGGGTGGCCGTGGACGCCGCCGACGACAACGTCTACGCGTTCCTGCGCCACGACGCGGCAGGCGCCCCGCTGCTCGCGGTGTCGAACTTCTCCCCCGTGGTGCGCGAGGGCTACCGCCTGGACGTGCCGGGTGAGGTCACCGTGTGGCGCGAGGTCCTCAACACCGACGCCGCCCGCTACGGCGGCGGTGACGTCGGCAACCCCGATCCGCTCGTACCGGGGGGCGCGGCCGGGGACAGGCACCTTCGCCTCACGCTGCCACCGCTCGCGACGCTCTGGCTGACTCCGCACCCCGCCTGAGCGGACCGGGGCGGGGGAACCGGGGCCACTTCCCGGTTCGGGGCCCGTGCCGCGCTGACCTGGGCTACATTCGATCCGCGCCGACCGCGTCCCTCATCGGCGCGGTCACCTCCGTGAACCCCAGGAGCAGCGCATGCGCGACCTCGCCCTCGCTCCGTCCACGGTCGCCCCGCTGACCGGCGGGCTCGCCGACAGCGTCTTCGAGACCGCGAGGACCCGTCCCACCCTGCCGGTGCTCGCGCGCCGCGCCGATCCCTCCTCGCCGGTGTGGGAGGAGGTGACCGCCGCGCAGCTGCGGGACCAGGTGACCGATCTGGCGCGGGGACTGGTCACCGCCGGGATCGCGCCCGGCCACCGGGTGGCGGTCATGGCCCGCACCCGCTACGAGTGGACGGTCCTCGCGTACGCGCTGTGGGCGGTCGGCGCCGAGGTCGTCCCGATCTACCCGACCTCCTCACGGGAACAGGTCGAGTGGATCCTGCGTGACTCCGAGTGCGTGGCCGTCGTCGTCGAGGACGAGCAGGGCGTGATGACGGTCGGCCCGGTGTGCGCGACGCTGCCCGGGCTCCGGCACGTGTGGCAGCTGGACGCGGGGGCGCTGGAGCAGCTGGTGGAACGGGGAGCGCTGATCCCGCCGGCCACGGTGGACTCGCTGCGCCGGATCGTGCTGCCGGACGCACCCGCGGTGATCGCCTACACCTCCGGCACCACGGGTCGCGCCCTGGGCTGCGTGCTGAGCCACCGCGCGCTGGCGAGCCCCTGCGACACGCTGCTGGCCGGCTGGGGCCATACCGCCGCGCCGCCCGGCGAGCAGGCGTCGGTGCTCGCCTTCCTGCCCTTCTCGCACGTGTACGGGCTGATGGTCCAGGGCCTGTGCATCCGCGGCGGCATCCTGATGGGCCACGAACCGGAGCTGGGCGAGGAGGCGCTGGCGTCGGCGCTGCGCACGTTCCGGCCGACGTACCTCCACGCCGTGCCCTCCGTCTTCGAGAAGGTCTACAAGAACTTCCTGCGCGCGGCCCACCAAGCGAACCGCGGCACGTTGTTCGAGCGGGCGGCCGACACGGCCCGTGACTTCGCCGCGGCGCTGGAGCGGCAGCGGCTCGGCCGGGGTCCGGGCCCCGGCCTCGACCTGCGGCTGCAACACGCCCTGTACGAGCGGACGGTGTACCGCGGGCTGCGGACCGCGCTGGGCGGCAGGGTGACCCGCGCCACCTCCGGCGGCTCCCCGCTCAGCCGCGAACTCTCCCTGTTCTACGCGGGCATCGGGATCCCCGTGCACGACGGATACGGCCTCACGGAGACCGGGGGCGGCATCACCATGCAGCCGCTGGGCCGGGAGAAGTCGGGGACCGTCGGCAAGGCTCTGCCGGGCACGGAGATCGAGGTGGCTCAGGACGGGGAGATCCTGGTGCGGGGGCCGTCGCTGTTCCAGGGCTACGTGGGCGACGAGGCCGCGACCCGGGCCGCGCTGCGTGGCGGCCTGCTGGCCACGGGGGACATCGGGAAGCTGGACGCCGAGGGGTATCTGACGATCACCGGGCGCAAGAAGGACGTCATCATCACCAGCGGCGGCAAGAGCGTGGCTCCGGCCCCGCTGGAGCAGCGGCTGCGGACGCATCCACTGATCCACCAGGCGGTGGTCGTGGGCGACAACCGGCCGTGCGTGGGCGCGCTGATCACCCTGGACCCGGAGTTCCTGGCCCACTGGCGTGCCGCGACTGCGTCGCAGGGCGACGCGCCGGGACGCGAGGCACGCGAGGAGCACGCGTTGCGGGAGGAGATCGGGCGGGCGGTCGCCGCCGCGAACAGCGCCGTCTCCCGCTCGGAGTCCATCCGGGTCTTCCGGGTGCTGCCCGCGCCCTTCGACGTGGCCGGTGGGCTGCTCACACCGTCGATGAAGCTGCGCAGGGACGCCATCGTGCGGCACTACGCGGTCGAGATCGACGCCATGTACCGGGCGCGGAGCCACTCCCCGCGCCGGGACGGCCCGAGCGACCCGACGGCCGACCGGAGCGACCGGGACGACTGGGACGACTCGGACAACGTGTTCCGCTGACACGGGCCAGGGCACCTTGGCCGGCCTTCCGCCGCCGCGCCGCCCGCGCGTAGGCTCCGCGCCGCTGGGAACAAGAGAGTGGGACGCGAGGAAAGGCAAGGGAAGGACGGGAGCCCGGCCGACGGGGCTGGGCCGGAAGTTGAGATGGCATCCGAGCCACGTGGGGACGACGCACTGGCCACCGAGGGCATTCCGAGCCGCACCGCCCGCTTCGCGGGCGCGTTGCACCATGTCACGGGTGCGCGACTCGCGGCGGAGGAGTTCCTCGACGAGGTCGCACGGCACGTGCGGCCGGCGGCATCCGAGTACTGGGACGACATCCTGCTGGTCGTCACGGAACTCGCGGCGAACGCGGTGCAGTACGCGCCGGGGCCGTTCGAGCTGCGGCTGCGGCGCACCTTCGACGGGGTGCACGTGACGCTCAGCGACACCAGCACCACCCGGCCGGCCCCGCGACCGTTCCGCCCCAGCCAGGGCGGCGGCGGCATCGGCTGGCACCTGATCCACACCTTGTGCGACCAGGTGAGCGTGGTGGTCAACGACCACGGCAAGGACGTGCACGTCTTCCTGCCGTGGTGAGCCCGGATCACCCGGAGCCCCGGCTGCGGACGGGGTCCGGGCTCGGTTCCGGTGTCAGGCCCCGCCGCGGGGGCCGCACCGGTTCACGCGCTGGTCGCGGCCCGCGGCGGAAGCCCGTCGTAGTAGGCACCCACCCGGGTCAGATAGGCCGGGTCCCTGGTCTCGCTGTCGGTCCTGAACGGCGGCGCCGCCTTGATCTGCCCGCGCGAACAGTCCACCATGACCCTCCGCCCCGCGGAGTCGATGCCGGCGACCATCCCGACGGGCACCAGCACGCTCTTGCCGAACACCCACACGCCGGTCTCCACGACCAGGTGCCGCATCCCCAGGTGGCCGCCCTCCCGGTCCACGCGGCCCACGGTGCCGTCGGTGGCGACGACCGTGAAGCCGGTCAGGTCCTCTCCCTCGGTACGAGCGACCTGCGGCGAATACGACCAGATTCTGTCTATGGTCACGCTGCTCCTTCCTCCCCGGGCTGACGTGTCACAAGCCTCGGGCCGACGGTCCCGGCGCGTCGGCTCCCACCGCACCAACTACCCGTCAGCGACCCCGGCATTCGACTCCGCGGGGTGCGCTCGAACGCATCGAGTGCCCATGCACCACGACGCCATGCACGGCCGCCGCAGCGCCGGGCGGCTGACGCCCGGCGGAGCGCACGGGCACCGGCCGGACGCGGGCGCTCCACGAAGGGGCCCATACGGCGCCGGATCCCGGGAACCCGCCGAGGCGGCCCCTGGCGTCCGGGCGGCGGAGACGGCGGCGTCCGGTGCGCGCACGGCCCGATGGGGGCATCGTGGTGCTCGGCGGACCCGACGGATCGCCGAGGTGCGAAGCAGCCGTCCACGGGCAGACGCAGACGCACGGACGTCGACGCAGCCGCCCGAAGCCCGCAGAAGGGATGAGACATCGTGACACGACCCAGGATCCTGGTGATCGGCGCAGGCTTCGCCGGTGTGGCGTGCGTCCGCCGTCTGGAGCGCAGGCTCGACCCCAGCGAAGCGGACATCACCCTGGTGACACCGCGTTCGTACCAGCTGTATCTGCCGCTGCTGCCCCAGGTCGCCTCCGGGGTGCTGACACCCCAGTCGGTCGCCGTCTCCCTGCGCCGCAGCAAGAAGTACCGCACCCGGATCATCCCGGGCGGGGCCGTCGGCGTGGACCTGCGGGCCAAGGTGTGCGTCGTCCGCAAACTCACCGACCACATCGTCGACGAGCCGTACGACTACCTCGTGCTCGCCCCCGGCAGCGTCACCCGGACGTTCGACATCCCGGGGCTGCTGGACCACGCCTTCGGCATGAAGACGCTGGCCGAGGCCGCCTACATCCGCGACCACGTCATCACCCAGCTGGACCTCGCCGACGCCAGCGAGGACCCGGCCGAGCGCGCCTCGCGGCTTCAGTTCGTGGTGGTCGGCGGCGGGTACGCCGGCACCGAGACCGCGGCGTGCCTGCAACGGCTGACGCACGCCGCCGTCCAGCGCTACCCGCGGCTGGACCCGGCGCTGATCAGGTGGCACCTGATCGACATCGCGCCGGCGCTGATGCCGGAGCTGGGCGACAAGCTGGGCCGCAGCGCCCAGGAGGTGATGCGCCGCCGGGGCGTCGAGATCTCGCTCGGGGTGTCCATCGCGAAGGCCGGACCGGAGGAGGTCACCTTCACCGACGGCCGGGTGGTGCCGACCCGCACCCTGATCTGGACCGCGGGCGTGGTGGCCAGCCCGCTCATCGCGACCCTCGGCGCGGAGACGGTCAGGGGCCGGCTCGCGGTGACCGCCGAGATGCGCCTGCCCGGCCACGACGGCGTGTTCGCGCTCGGGGACTCCGCCGCCGTGCCCGACCTGGCCAAGGGCGGCGGCGCGGTGTGCCCGCCGACCGCGCAGCACGCCACGCGGCAGGGCCGGCGGGTCGCGGAGAACGTCATCGCGACGCTGCGCGGGCAGCCGCTGCGGCCGTACGAGCACAAGGACCTGGGCCTCGTCGTCGACCTCGGCGGCGCGGACGCGGTCTCCAAACCGCTCGGCGTGGAGCTGCGCGGCGTCCCGGCCCAGGCCGTGGCCCGCGGCTACCACCTGGGGGCGCTGCGCACGAACGTCGCCAAGACCAGGGTCGCGACCAACTGGCTGCTCAACGCGGTCGCCGGGGACGACTTCGTACGCACCGGGTTCCAGGCCCGCAAGCCCGCCAAGCTGAAGGACTTCGAGTACACCGACTCGTACATGACGCCCGAGCAGGTGCGGGACCACGTCGAGGGGGTCCGCCCCCGGCAGGTGTGAGACCGGGGCGGGGCCCTCCCCCAGGGGCACGGCCGGGCCGCGACCGGCGGTCCGGTCTGGACATGCCATGCTGGTCGGGCGGATCATGACGGGAAAACGGGAGGGTGCGGCGGCGTGGGAGCAGCACAGAGGCCGGTCCGGTCGCGGCTGCGTGATCGCGTCACGGCGTCCGATCCCGGCCTGCTGCGGCTGGCCGCCGGATCACGGACGGCGGGCTCGATCGCGCTGACGCTCGCCGTCCTCGGCGTGCTGCGCGTGCCCGTGACGCATCTGGTGGCCGGCGCGATCACGTCGATGGCGGCCACCTTCGCCATCCGGGAGAAGCAGCGTGCGCAGCAGGCGGTCACGCTCGCCCTCGGGCTTCCGGTGGCGCTGGCGTCCGTCTCGCTCGGCGCGCTGCTCAACCCGCTCGTGGTGGCCGGGGACGTCTTCTTCGTCGTCCTGATCTTCAGCGCGGTCTACAGCCGCCGGTTCGGCGATCGGGGCAACGCGCTCGGCCTGATCGGCTTCCAGCTCTACTTCATGTCCCTGTTCGTCGGCGCCACCGCGTCGGCGCTGCCCGGGCTCTACGGTGTCATCGCGGTCGCGTTCGCCTCCAGCGCCCTGGTCCGGTTCGTGATCGTGTACGAGACGCCAGCGGGTGTCCTGCAGCGCCTGCGCGAGGCGTTCCGGGTGCGTCTGGCGCAGCTGGTGTCGGCCCAGCTGGAGCTGCTGGACGCCGGTCCGGACGAGGTGGAGAAGGTCCTGGAGGCGGTGCGCGAGGGCACGGCCCGGCTGCACGACACGGCCATGATGATCCAGTCACGGCTGGCGGACGGCACCTCCGACGAGGCTGTGGCGCGGTTGGTGCAGCGGCGCATCGCGGACGCCGAGATCGCCGCCGAGCGGCTGGGGCTGCTCCTGCTGAACGCCCGCAGCGCGGAGCGGACGAACACGCTCACCCTCCACCTGCCCGGCGCGTCCGTCCCCTCCAGCGGCCGGCTGCCGGTGCGGGACGAGGCGACCGAGACGCTGCGCCGCGACCTGCGGGCGCTGGCCGTGCTCGTGCTGCGGCCCGTGGGCGAGGGCGGCGGGACCGCGCTGGCGCACGTACGCAACCGGCTCCTCGGCTACCGCGACGAGGAGAACCTGCCGCCCGCCTCGCCGGCCGTGCAGGACGTCTTCCGCGGCATCGGCGAGACCGCGCGGGCCGTCATGGGTCTGCGGATCGCGCTGGACGGCCCGCAGGACGAGTCCGACGACGCGCCCGCGACGATCCGTTCCCGGGAGGAGCTGGACGCGGAGAACGCCGCCATCGAGGGGGCCGAGGAGGCCGAGCAGGAGGAGCAGGTCCAGACCGGGTGGCGGCGGCCCACCACGCGGGCCGCGGTGCAGGTGGCGGTGGGCTCGTCGCTGGCCATCGTCGGCGGTGAGTTCCTCTCCAGCCAGCGCTGGTACTGGGCGGTGCTGACCTGCTGGATCGTCTTCATCAACACCTCGTCCACGGGCGAGATCCTGGTCAAGGGCTACCGCCGTCTGGTGGGCACCGTGCTCGGCGTGGTGGCCGGGATCGTGCTGGCGGGGCTGGTGGGGCCGCACACGTGGACGGCGCTGGCCCTGGTGCTGGTGTTCGTCTTCGCGATGTTCTACACGGCCCCGCTGTCGTACACGCTGATGTCGTTCTTCGTCACCGCGGCGCTGGGACTGCTGTACACGCTGCTGCACCGGTACAGCGCGGCGGTGCTCGTGCTGCGTGTGGAGGAGACGGCGCTCGGGGCGGCCTGCGGGATCATCGCGGCCGCGCTGGTGCTGCCGGTGCACACCGACCGCCGTACGAACGAGCTGCTCGGCAAGGTGCTGGAGCGGCTGACGGACGTCACGGCCGCCGCCGTCGAGCAGCTCAGCGGTGGCCCGCCGGTCGATCTGCTCGACCGGGCGCGCGACCTGGACCGGGCGCTGGGCGATCTACGGGCGGGCACGCAGCCCCTGACGCATCCGATCACGCCCCTGCGGGCCCGGCGGAACACCGCCCAGTACGTCATGGCCCTGCTGGAGACGTGCGCCTACCACGCGCGGTCGCTGGCGGCGACCGCCGAGCTGCTGCCCACCCATCCGTCGATAGCCGCGGATCCCCGGCTGCGCCAGGCCTGTGCCCGGATCACCCGCAACATCGAGACGATCCGCGCGCACGTGGCCGACGAGCCCACCGGCGCCGAGGTCGAGCGGGGCCCGAGCATCGCCTCGCTGCTGGAGCCGGACGGGGCGCCCGGCACCCCCCGGTTCGGGCGCATCACCGACCGGGTGCTGCGGCACCTCCAGCGCCTGGACGAGGCGGTGGTCGGCCTGGCCCGCCCGCTGGACGTCCCGCTGTCGAAGCCCACGTCGTGACGGGCCGGAGCGCGGTCCCCGGCCCGCCGCCGGGTCAGAAGTCGGTGGGCATGTCGCTGGCCTCGGCGATGCCCCGCAGCTCCTCGGCCTCCCGGTGCCGGTCGCGGATGTAGTCGGCGATCTCGGTCAGGCGCGCCGGGTCGGCGGCGGTCGCCGCGTCGGTGACCACCCGGACCGGGCCGGTCTCCTCGATGTCGAGGACGACCAGCTCGTTGTCCAGCCTGCCGGTGACCGCGGTGGCGATGACCAGGGCGGCCTCGTCCCGTATCTCCTGGGGCAGGCCCTGCGCCTGGGCGCCCTCCAGCGGGAAGTCGGCGGAGGGCACGCCTCGCTCGTCGATCGCCCGCAGCACCGGGTCGACGACGTCGAGCAGCAGTTCGTAGTCCTCTTCGGGCATCCGGACGCGGAGCAGATCGAGATACACCTCCACGGCCCGGCCGTCGGGCGGAAGCTCGTCTTCGTTCATTGGTTCCGTGTTCCCCGCGCACGCCCGCTCAGACGTGCACAGGGTCCCTCACGTCGTGGGTCCGGTCGTCGGGGGCGGTCCGCAGCCGGAACGGTTCGCCCGTTCGGCCAGCACCTCGTCGCGCACGCGCGCGCAGCTGCGGCTGATCAGCCGGGAGACGTGCATCTGGGAGATGCCGAGCCGGTCCGCGATGCGGCTTTGTGTCATGTCCTCAAAAAAGCGCATGTAGAGAATGGCCCGCTCCCGTTCGGGGAGCCGGCGCAGCCCCTCCTTGGCCGACTCCCGGTCGACGACGGTCTCGTAGGAGGAGTCCGACGCGCCGAGACTGTCCGCGAGGCTGTAGCCGTCGCCGGCCGACAGTTCGGCGTCCAGGGACAGGGTGCTGAAGCTGTCGATCGCCTCCATTCCCGCGCTGACCTCCTCCTCCGTCAGTCCGGCGTGCGCGGCGATCGCCGCGACGGAGGGTTCGGGGCTGCCGGGGTTCTGGGTGAGTTCGCGCCGGGCCACGCGGACCTTGTTGCGCAGTTCCTGGACGCGGCGGGGCACCCGAAGCGCCCACATCCGGTCCCGGAAGTGCCGCTTGACCTCGCCGGTGATGGTCGGCACGGCGTAGCTCTCGAAGGCACCGCGATCCGGGTCGAACCGGTCGATGGCCTTGACCAGCCCGAGTGCCGCCACCTGCCGCAGGTCCTCGATGGACTCGCCGCGGTCGCGGAAGCGGCCGGCGATGCGGTGGGCCATGGGCAGCCACGCGCTGACGAGTTCGTCGCGGACGGCCTCCCGTTCCGGGTCGTCCCGGGCGGCGGCGAGGCGTTGGAAGAGGGCGGTGGTGTCGGGGGCGTCGTCGTGCGGCCGGCGGGCGGGCGCCGCCTGGTCCGCGGGGGCGTCGGGGCGGCTTGTCGATATGTCGGTGAGCATGCGGTATGGCTCCTGAACGGTGTTTCAGGGACTGACCGCGGAAGCGTGGTGCTGTCCGGTCCGTCTGGAGACCTCCCGGAGCAGCAGGTACAGCTTCCGCTGACGCGCCTCCGGTCCGAAGCACGAGATTCCGTATGCCCGGGAGCGGGAGCGGCAAACTCCGCTTCGCGTGGTTCTTCTCCGTACCGGTCGCTTCGATGCGCCATCGCGGCCCCCGGGAGCGGGTAGGTGCAGGACATGACCGATGTGGTGCACTCGGACGAACTGCTGCGGCGGATCCAGCGGGCCAGGGCGTGTGCGGCGCAGGAGGAGCGCCGATGGCGGGACCGCCGCGACGCCCTCGGGGCGACCGAGTCGGACGCCGCGCGCGAGGCGGCCGTACGCGCCCTGACCTACGAGGCCGTCCTGCGGGTGCTGGACGAGATCCTGGCCCCGGGCCGGCGGGCCGAGCGGCCCTGACGGGCGGAGTGAGTCCGCTCACGTGACCCGGTTCCGGCTGCACGGAACACCCCAGAATGCTTTACGGTTCATCCATACGCGGCGACGGGGTCGACCCAAGACGTCCTCCGTGCGTCGCCCTGTACGGCCCTGGCTGGCTTCCCCCGTCCAGCCAGGGCTTTTTCATGCCCTCTTCCGGAGATGCGCGACAGATCCCGGCTCGGTCCGCTTCAGCCGCGGCCATGCCGGTCGGCGTCGCCGCCGCGGTGAGCGGACGGCGGCAGGAAGTCGCCCCCGCCGAGGTGCCCCGGTGACTCGCAGCGGCTGAAATGGGGAGGAGGCACATGCGGGGAACCCATCGCCGGCGAGGAGCTTCGGGTCATGACCAAAGCGATAAAACTGCTGACCGCCCTCCCCCAGAAACAACGCGAGCGTCTGATGGAGGTCGCGCGGGAGGTCTCCTTCCCCGAGGACACGAGGATCTTCGAGGCGGGGGGTACGGCCGACCGCTTCTGGGTCATCCGCTCCGGCGCCGTGCACCTGGACCAGCAGGTGACGCCCACCCGCAAGGTGACGGTGGCCTCCCTCGGCGCGGGCGACCTGCTCGGCTGGTCCTGGCTGTTCCCGCCGTACCAGTGGGACTTCGGTGCGGAGGCGTACAGCCAGGTCCGCGCCTACGAGTTCGACGCCTCGGCGGTGCTCGCGCTGTCCGTGGAGGATCCGCTGCTCGGGCTGTCGCTGGTGCGGACCGTCGCCGAGGTCCTCGCCCACCGGCTGGAGCTGACCCGGGGCAAGCTCCTGGAGCAGTACACCATCCCCCGGCGCTCCCACTGAGCCGTCGGATCCGGCGGGGTCAGATCCGGTAGCGGCGCAGCGCCGGGACGGCCGCCGCCAGGCCCAGCATCAGGACGACCACCAGCAGGCCGCCGCCGGCCACCGCCGCGCGCGGGCCGAAGGCCGAGCCGGCCGTGCCGTGCAGGACGTCCGCCAGGCGCGGGCCGCCCGCGACGACGACGGTGAAGACGCCCTGCATCCGGCCGCGCATCTCGTCGGTGGCGGCGGACAGCAGGATGGCGCCGCGGAACACCATGGAGACCATGTCGGCGACTCCGGCGGCCGCCAGGAACACCACCGCGAACCAGAGGCCCCGGCTCAGCCCGAACCCGGTGACGGCCGCTCCCCAGGCGGTGACCGCGCCGATCACCATCCAGCCGTGCCGGCGCGCCCGGGAGAAGGTGCCCGAGAACAGCCCGCCGACCACCGCGCCGACCGGGATGGCCGCGAACAGCAGGCCGAGCGCGAGTCCCTCCCCGTAGGGGGCGTACGTCTCCGCGGCGAGCTGCGGGAACAGGGCGCGGGGCATGCCGAAGACCATGGCGATGATGTCGGCGAGGAACGACAGCAGCAGCACCTTGTGCCCGGAGATGTAGCGGAACCCGTCGGCGATCTCCCGCACCCCCGCGCGGCGCACGGCGGCTCCGGCCAGGGGCGGCAGCGCGGGCAGGCGCCACACCGCCCACACGGTGGCGCACAGCGCCACGGCGTCGATGAGGTACAGCTCGGGCAGCCCGATGACGGGGATGAGCGCGCCGGCCAGCAGCGGCCCGGCCACCAGGCCGGTCTGCATGACGGTCGACCCGAGGGCGTTGGCGGCGGCCAGTTCCCCGGCCGGGACCAGCCGGGCGATGGAGGCGTTGCGAGCCGGGGAGTTCAGCCCGAAGAAGGCCTGCTGCACGGCGAGCAGCACCATCAGCACCACGACCGAGTCGAACCGGGCCACCGCCTGCAACCAGAACAGCAGCGAGGTGACGGCGATGCCGCTGTTGGTGACCAGCAGCAGCTTGCGGCGGTCCACCGTGTCGGCGACCGCGCCGCCCCACAGCGCGAACACGACCATCGGGACCAGGCCGGCGAGACTGGCGTAGCCGACCCAGGCCGAGGAGCCGGTGATGTCGTAGATCTGCTTGGGCACGGCGACGGCGGTGAGCTGGCTGCCGACCGCGGTCACGATGGTCGAGGACCACAGCCGGCGGAAGGCGGGGCGGCGCAGCGGCCGGGTGTCCATGGCCCAGCGGCGCCAGCCGCGCCGGCCGGCTCCGGGCGGGTCCGAGGCGTCGCCGCTCGGTGCGGTGCGGCCGTCGCTCGATGCGGTGCCGCCGTCCCTCGGCGCGGTGCTGCTCCCGCTCGGCGCGGCGCTGCTGTCGGTTCTCTCGCTGGAGTCCACGGGCTTCCTGGTTGCTCGTTACATCTACCGGTGCGGTGTTCAGTGTCGCAGTACCGGCCGGGTCCTCGGACCGCCCGGATCCGCACCGCCGCCGCGCACGCGCTCCAGTTGGGCGGCCGCGCTGTCGAGCAGCATGTCCAGGGCGGTCGGGTAGGCGCTGGTGACCATGCGGGCGGCGAGCAGGGGCGCCGCCTCGGCGATGTGCGGATGCGTGGTGGCGGGCAGCCGGGCGTAGGTCGAGTGCCACATCTCCTCGTCGGCGCGCAGCGCGGCGCTCGGCAGGGCCAGGGAGGCGGCGTCGAGCGCGGCGAAGGCGAGGGTCTGGTCGACGAAGGCGTGGTAGATCCGCACCGTATCGGACAGCGGGAAACCGGCCCGCCGCAGCACGCCCAGGACGGCCTCGTCGGCGGCCAGTTCGTTGGCCCGGCCGGAGACGCGGTTGGCGGTGACCACCGCGGCCTGCGGATGGGCGACGTACGCGGAGTGGATGCGCAGGCCCGTCTCGCGCAGGTCGGCCCGCCACTGCCCGGTCGGCTCCCAGCCGGCCAGCGCCCGGCCGATGAGGGCGTCCCCGATCGCGAGGGTGAGGTCGTCCATGCCACGGAAGTAGCGGTAGAGGGTGCTCGGGTCGCAGTCGAGCGCCAGGCCGAGGCGGCGGGCGGTCAGTCCCGCGCTCCCGTGCTCCCGCAGCAGGCGCAGCGCGGTGTCGACGATCAGTGTCTCGGACAGCACGGTGCCGCTCCGGGTGGGGCGGCGCCGCCGTCGCTTCTCCTCGGGGACCACCGGTTTCGGCATCCCGACCTCCTCGGACTCCTCGCCACGCTTATGCCAACGCCATTGACCTTACGTGCCGCGCGGCGTTGTTATCGACGCTCAGCGAAGAAAAGCCGAGAGGGAGTGCAGGTCATGCGCGTACTGCTCGTGGGTGCCGGTGGTGTGGGTACGGCGATCACCCGGATCGCGGCCCGTCGTCCGTTCCTTGAGTCGATGGTCGTCGCGGACTACGACCGCGGGCGGGCCGAGTCCGCCGTGGCGGCCGTCGACGACAGCCGGTTCACCGCCGAACGCGTCGACGCGAGCGACGAGGCGGCGGTTGCGAACCTGCTCGCCCGGCACCGCTGCGACGTGCTGCTGAACGCGACCGACCCGCGCTTCGTGATGCCGCTGTTCCGCGCGGCCCGCACGGCCGGCGCCGGCTACCTCGACATGGCGATGTCCCTGTCCCGTCCGCACCCCGAGCGGCCGTACGAGGAGTGCGGGGTCATGCTGGGCGACGAGCAGTTCGCGCGGGCGGAGGACTGGGAGAAGGCCGGCGCGCTCGCGCTGGTCGGCATGGGGGTGGAGCCGGGCCTGTCCGACGTGTTCGCGCGGTACGCCGCCGACGAACTCTTCGACGAGATCGAGGAGATCGGCGTCCGCGACGGTGCGAACCTGACCGTCGACGGCTACGACTTCGCGCCGTCCTTCAGCATCTGGACCACCATCGAGGAGTGCCTGAACCCGCCGGTGGTCTACGAGGCCGGGCGCGGCTGGTTCACCACCGAGCCGTTCAGCGAGCCGGAGGTGTTCGACTTCCCCGAGGGCATCGGCGAGGTCGAGTGCGTGAACGTGGAGCACGAGGAGGTGCTGCTGGTCCCGCGCTGGGTCGACGCGCGGCGGGTGACCTTCAAGTACGGTCTGGGCCGCGAGTTCATCGACACCCTCAAGACGCTGCACCTGCTGGGCCTCGACCGCACCGAGCCGGTCACCGTCCCGGGCCCGGACGGGCCGGTCGCCGTCTCGCCCCGGGACGTCGTCGCCGCCTGTCTGCCCGACCCGGCGACCCTGGGCGAGCGGATGCGCGGCAAGACCTGCGCGGGCACCTGGGTGCGCGGCACCCGGGACGGCGCCCCGCGCGAGGTGTACCTGTACCACGTGGTGGACAACGAGTGGTCCATGGCCGAGTACGGGTGCCAGGCCGTGGTGTGGCAGACGGCGGTCAACCCCGTGGTCGCCCTGGAGCTGCTGGCGACCGGCGCCTGGTCCGGAGCGGGTGTGCTGGGTCCCGAGGCGTTCCCGGCCCGCCCCTTCCTGGACCTGCTGACGGAGTACGGCTCCCCGTGGGGCCTGCGCGAGCAGTGACCGGGTCCGGCGCCGTTCGGGTCACGCCGGTTCCCCTCGCCCGTGGGGCGCGGCCGGGCCCGGGGCGTACCGCAGTACGCTCCGGGCAGGATTCCCCCGCACCCCAAAGAGGCCCGACCGTGACCGTCCGCGTGCGCCGCATCTACGATCCGCCCGAGTCCGACGACGGCGTGCGGGTCCTGGTCGACCGGCTCTGGCCGCGCGGTGTCTCCAAGGAGGACGCGCACATCGACGAGTGGCCCAAGGCCATGACGCCGTCCACCGAGCTGCGCCGCTGGTACCACGGCGGGGAAGGGTCCTACGAGGAGTTCCGGCGCCGTTACGAGGCCGAGCTGGCCGAGCCGGATGCGGCCGAACTCCTGGACCACATCAGGAAGTTGGCCCGCCGGGGCCCGGTGACGCTGCTGACCGCCTCCAAGGCGCCGGAGCAGAGCCAGGCCTCGGTGGTGGCCGGACTGCTGAAGAAGAGGTGAGCCCGCCCGCCCCCGCGTCCCACGGGGGCAGGCCGTGACGTGCGCTCAGGCGGTCTGCCGTGCGGCGGCCCGGCCGGCCGCGCGCCCGGAGAACAGGCACCCGCCGAGGAAGGAGCCCTCCAGGGCGTTGTAGCCGTGCAGGCCGCCGCCGCCGAAGCCGGCGACCTCGCCGGCCGCGTAGAGGCCGTCGATCACCTGTCCGTCGCGGCCGAGGGCGCGCGAGTCCAGGTCGGTCTGGATGCCGCCGAGCGTCTTGCGGGTCAGGACGTGCAGCTTGACGGCGATCAGCGGTCCGGCCGCCGGGTCCAGGACGCGGTGCGGGGCGGCCACCCGGCCGAGGCGGTCGCCGAGGTAGCGGCGGGCGTTGTGGATGCCCTGGATCTGGGTGTCCTTGCTGTAGGGATTGGCGATCTGGAGGTCCCGGGCCTCGATCAGGCGCCGCACCTCGGCGGCGTCCAGGAGGGGTGTGCCGGTCGACTGGTTCATCTTCTCGACCAGTTGCTCCAGGGTGTCGGCGATCAGGAAGTCCTCGCCGTGCCGCAGGAAGTCCCGTACGGGGCCGGGCGCGCCCTTGCCGAGCAGCCGGTCGCGCAGCACCGCCCTGCGGTCCTTGGCCGTGATGTCGGGGTTCTGCTCGGAGCCCGACAGGGCGAACTCCTTCTCGACGATCCTGCGGGTCAGCACGAACCAGGAATGGTCGTACCCGGCGATGTCCTCGGTGGTCCGCAGGTGCCTGAGGGTGCTGAGTGTGTCGTAGCCGGGCAGGCAGGGGTCGGGCAGCCGGCGGCCGAGGGCGTCCAGCCAGACGGAGGACGGGCCGGGCAGGATGCGGATGCCGTGGCCGGGCCAGATCGGGTTCCAGTTGCGCAGGCCCTCGGTGTAGTGCCACATGCGGTCGCGGTTGACCAGCCGTACGCCGGCCTCGGCGCTGATGTCCAGCATCCGGCCGTCGACGTACGCCGGGACGCCGGTGACCATCCGCGCCGGCGGGGTGCCCAGGCGCTCCGGCCAGTGGCGGCGGACGAGGTCGTGGTCGGCGCCGATGCCGCCGGTGGTGACGACGACGGCCTGCGCGGTGAGCTCGAACGCGCCGGTCTCCTCGCGGTGGGAGGCGACGCCGCGGGGCGAGTCGTCCTCGGCGAGGACCGTGCCCCGCACTCCGCGCACCGACCCGTCCTGGACGACGAGTTCGTCGACCCGGTGGCGGTGGTGGAAGGTGAGCAGGCCGTCGCGCGCGGCCTGGAGGGCGTACGCGGCGAAGGGTTCCACGACGCCCGTGCCGGTGCCCCAGGCGATGTGGAAGCGGGGTACGGAGTTGCCGTGGCCGTCGGCGCGCAGATCGCCGCGCTCGGCCCAGCCGACCGTGGGCAGCAGCGTGATGCCGTGCCCTTCCAGCCAGGACCGCTTCTCCCCCGCCGCGAACTCGACGTAGGCGCGCGCCCAGCGCACCGCCCAGGAGTCCTCGTCGTCCAGCCGGTCGAACCGGGCGCTGCCCTGCCAGTCGTTCCAGGCCAGCTCGAAGGAGTCCTTGACGCCGAGCCTGCGCTGCTGCGGGGTGTCGACGAGGAACAGCCCGCCGAAGGACCAGTACGCCTGCCCGCCGAGGTTGGCGGCGTTCTCCTGGTCGACGAGGGCGACCCTGCGGCCCCGGCTGGTCAGTTCGTGCGCCGCGACCAGGCCCGCGAGGCCCGCTCCGACGACGATGACGTCGGCGTCCATGGCGACCGTCCCCTTTCTGTTCTCCTCGGGCTTCCTCAGTCTTCTTGCGGTGCGTGTGCGGTGCCGCCGTCGGTGAGCAGCGCGGTGAGCAGCTGTCCGAGCCAGGCGCGGGCGCCCTCGACGTCCTCGTCGAGCAGCAGCCGGGTGGTGACTCCGTCGTACGCGGCGACGACCGCGTGGGCGGCGCCGTCGGCGTCGCCGAGGACGGCGGGCAGCGGAGCGCGGGCGCGGGCGAGCCGGTCGGCGACGGCCCGGCGCAGCCGCGCGCGGTGCTCCAGCAACGTCTGCGCCACGGCCGCGTCGCGGGCGGCGTGCACCAGGAAGTCCGTCTTGACCAGGAGCCAGTCCAGGTCCAGCAGCAGCACGTCGGCGACCCGGTCGACGGCGGCGGGCACGTCGGGGTCGGGGCCGTCGAGGGCGAGCGCCCCGGCCACCTGGTCGGCGATCAGCTCGGCCTTGTCCCGGTAGAGGGCGAAGAACAGCTCGTCGAGGGTGGTGAAGTTGGAGTAGAAGGCGCCCCTGCTGTAGCCGGCGGCCTCGCAGACCTCCTCGATCGTCACCCGGCCGAAGCCCTTGGCGGCGAACACCGTGAAGGCGGCGTCGAGCAGGTCGGCCCGCGTGCGCTGCCGACGCCGGGTGACGCGCCTTTCCGTGCCCTCGTCCGCCATGCCGGACCTCCCGTTCGATACGCGAATGTATCCGATGCGTCGGTGTATCGAAAGGGCGATGCGGGTTCGCGGCACGGATGCGGGGCACCCGGGCCCTCGCTGCGCACGTCGTGGCCGCAGGAACAACCAGCGCGGCAATGCCGTCGGCTCGCTGCCTTCCGGTCAGGACGGCCGGCCGCCGAACCGCCAGGTGTGGACCTCGACGTCCGCGTACCGGCCCGGGGCCAGGACGGCTCGTGCCGTGTCCGGGTCCGGCGCCCGGACCAGGGCCGCCGTGCCCAGCCGGGCGGCTCCGTCGTCGGACAGCAGCGGCCCGTACGCGATCAGCTCGTCCCGGTCGGCCGGTGCGGCGGAGTCGGTGGCGTCCTGCCCCGCGCTCAGGCCGAGTACGAGGTAGCGGTTGCCGCCGGTCCGGCCGCCCGAGAAGTCCCACATCGTGCGGCCGAGCGTGTTGCGCCACCGGAGCAGCAGCACGTCCCGGTAGACGCCGGACTGGTAGTGGGGCTCGTCGAAGGCGAACGCGCGGGCGGCGGCCGGATCCGGCAGGTCGAGGATGTTCACGCTGCCGGTGGGCGTCTCACCGTCGTCGGCGAACGTCGGACCGCGGGCGATCATCTCCTGCGCGCACCAGTCCATGTAGGACCAGTGCTCCTCCCGTTTCTCGTGGCGCAACGGCAGTGAGCCGGGCCGGTCGCGGTGTTGACTTGCTCCTTGGGCTGAAGCCCGAGGATTCTGGCCTTCCGGCCGGATGCTGTGCCGCTACGCGGCAGGGGCTCCGGTGCGGATTCCGTGGCTTCCTGCTTCACCGCGCTGTGCCGGAACACGTTCCGGTCTTACCTGCGCTCCACAGGCTGTCACCGCCAGTCCGGCGGCCTGTTTGACGTTGATGGCGGCGTTGTGGTCCCGGTCGTGGACCGTGCCGCAGGCGGTGCAGGTCCATTCCCGCACGTTGAGGGGTTTGGGCCCGTCGTGGTGGCCGCAGTCGGAGCACACCTGGCTGGTGGGCTCGAACCGGCCGACCTTCACGAAGATGCGCCCGTACCGGGCGGCCTTGTAGGCAAGCATGTGCACGAACTGGGACCAGCCCGCGTCGTGGATGCTCTTGGCCAGCCGGGTGCGCGCCAGACCGCCCACCGCCAGGTCCTCCACCGCGACCGCTTTGTTCTCACGGATCACTTTCGTGGACAACTGGTGGTGGAACTCGCGGCGTGCGTCGGCCACCCGCGCGTGTGCGCGGGCGACCTTCAGGCGGGCCTTGGCCCGGTTCTTCGAGCTCTTCTGCTTACGGGACAGCTCCCGCTGGGCCTTCTTCAGTTTCTTCTCCGCGCGGCGCAGGAACCGTGGGGAGTCGATCTTCGTGCCGTCGGACAGGACCGCGAAGTGGATGAGTCCGAGGTCGATGCCCACCGTCTGGTCGGTGTCGGGCATGCGGGCTGCGTCGGCGGTCGGGTCGGTGTCGATGACGAAGGAGGCGAAGTACCGCCCGGCCGCGTCCTTCATCACGGTCACCGAGGACGGAACGGCAGGAAGAGAGCGTGACCATTTCACCCGCACCTCGCCGATCTTCGGCAGGTTCAACCTTCCCGCGGCGGTGATCTTCCAGCGGGCGTTCGCGGTGAACCGGATCGCCTGCCTCGCATCCTTGCGCGACTTCAACCGCGGCGCGCCCACCTTCGGGCCCTTGCGCTTCCCCTTGAGGGAGGCGAAGAAGTTGCGGTAGGCGGTCTCCACGTCCCGCAGTGCCTGCTGCAGCACCACCGCGGACACCTCGCCCAGCCAGTGCCGCTCACGGGACTTCTTCGCCTCGGTGAGAAGCGTCTTCGACGGCACCGCCGCGGTGGGAAACGGCTGACCTGCCGCCCAGGCCCGTTCCCGCGCCGCTACCGCGTCGTTGTACACCACCCGCGCGCACCCGAACGCCCGGGCCAGCGCGATGCGCTGACCCGGTGTCGGGTCGAGACGGAAGGCATACCGAAGCTGCACGATCCGGACGCTAGCACCGGTCACCGACAGTCCAGGGTGAATCAGCCGCATCCAGCTCCGCTGGAACGATCCTGCGACGCTCCGCGTCGCACCCTCCGGATTCGCTTCACCACCGGCGTGAACGCTGGTGCACCGCGACTGAAGCCCGGTGGCAGAAGAACTCCATGCCCCGGACCCTGCCCCAAGGCGGGGCGGCGACTCAACCAGCTTCGGCGGGCCGCCGGTCCCGCCGAAGCCGGCCGTCGGTCACCCGGGGTCGTTGCCCCCTGTCATCAGCAGGTGGCCCCGGCTGTCATCAGCACGTGGCCCCGGCGGAACCGCTCCCCGTCGCGGGACTCGCGCAGCATCCGGCCGACCTCGACGAATCCGGCCTCGACGGCCAGGTCGGCGAGGTCGTCGATCGGCCACCGGTAGGCCGATCTCACCTTGTGGTCGAACGGCGTCACAGGCCCGCCCTCCGACTCGAAGAAGCCGAGCAGGAGGTGGTCGCCGGGCGCGAGCACCCGCCGGAACTCGGCGAAGTACGAGGGGATGTCCCGCGGCAGGGCGTGAATGACCGAGTACCAGGACACGATGCCTCGCAGCGTGCCGTCGGCCAGTTCGAGGGCGCCCATGGAGCCGACCTCGAACCGCAGGGCCGAGTGTGTCTCGCGAGCGATGCCGATCATCACCGGCGACAGGTCGACGCCGAAGACGTCCAGCCCCAGGTCCCACAGGTGGGCGGTCACCCGTCCGGGGCCGCATCCCAGCTCGGCGACGGGCCCGGGTCCGGTGGTCCGGGCGAGTTCGGCGAACGCGCCGAGCACCGCGCGGTCCAGCGGAAGGGCGTCGAGCTCGTTGCGGACGAGGTCGGCGTAGCGGACGGCGATGGCGTCATAGGCCTCGGCTGACGCGCCGAGGTGCGAGGAGGATTGAGTCGCGACGAAAGACCCTGGAGCACCCTACTTGCACGATCACGCAAGTATGCGGCTATGCTGCTGGACGGCAGCAGGAGGCGCCTCGTCGTCCCGTCCCATGCGCTCCGGCGTGCCGAAGTGCGCGTCCGTGCCCTCCATCTTCCGCCCATCTGTGCGCGCCGCGCACCGGGACCGGCCCACGGGGACTTCGGGCGGGACCGGCCCTGCCGTCGGCCTGCACCCAAGCGCCGCCCCCCTACGGATCAGGGATCGGAACAACGAGCAGCCTCGGCGCGACGATGGAACACGGAAAGAGGGAAGGACAGTCGGTGATGAAGACCCTGCCTCACCCGCGCAACGGCGCCGGCACCGCCGTCCTCGGCGTGATCACCTTCACCACGCTGGAGATGACCGTCCTGGCCACCGCCCCGACGGCGTACCGTCCGGTCATCAGTGGCGCCCTGCTGGGAGCGGCCGTCACGGCGTTCATCCTGCTCGCAGCGGTGCTGCGCGCGGATCGCAAGGCCACTCGGCGAGCGCGACGCCGCGTTCTGGAGGCGGTGGACGGGTCGTCGTTCACCTCCCGCACCCTGGAAGGCTTCCCCATGGAAGCGGTCCGGCCCCGTCTGCTGGGACCGAACGCGCCCTCCCTCAACCACCTCTACACCGCCTGGGCCTTCGCCTCCCGTGGCCATGACACCGCCTGGCTCGTACGCCACCTCGACCTGCCCGCGGATCTGGCCCGGTTGCTGACCGATGCCGCGGCCGCCCGCCTGCGGGACTGACCTCGGGCCGCCCGCCTGCGGGACTGACCTCGGGCCGCCCGCCTGCGGGGCTGACCTCGGTCACCGCTGTCCATCGCGAAAGACGATGCCGGAATCCGCTGCCCGTCAACGACGAAGTTGTCAGGTGCCGCCCTGGACCAGCAGGGCGATCCTGTCGGAGTCGAAGGCCACCCAGCGTGAAGAGGCGCATCCCGGCAGCCTCAGTCGGCACAGGGTGTCCCCCTCGGGGCTGGTCCACCATCCGGTGACGGTGCCCGGCCGCGTCCATCCGGTCCCGTCGCACACCTCGACCGGACGATAGGTGGTCCGCACCTGCTCTTCCGGCGGCAGCGGACATCCCCTGGCCAGTTCTTCCAGCAGGCTCTCGGCCATGGTCGTGTGCGGCACGGCTCTGTCCCTCCCGACTCTCTCGATTCTGTCGCCCTGGGTCGGGCACTTGGTCGCCTGTCACCCGAGGAGGTCGCCGCCCCGGGGCGATCACCCCCAGTCGCCGCCGAAGTCACCCCCGCCGTCCGACCCGAAACCACCGTCGAATCCCCCCGCGAAGTCGGAGGCCCGGAAGTCCGCCCCGGAGTACTCGCCGCCGTCCGGCAGATCGGGGGCGGACGAGGCGCCGTCGCCGGAGCCGGCGAAGGCGGACGGCGCGCTGAGCATGCTGCCCAGCAGGGTGCCGGCGAGCAGGCCGCCGACCACCGCGCCCGCGCCGCCGAAGTAGCCGCCCGCCCACGGCGCGTACGCCGGGCCGGCGTTCCAGTACGGCTGGGCGCCCTGGCCGGTGTCGACCATCCGCGTCATCGGCTGTCCGCCCTGGGTCACCCGGGCGGCGTCGTCCGCACAGGCGGGGACCATCCGCGGAGCGCCGCCTGGCGGGCACCAGTTCACGTCGTCGGCCGAGGGGCCGTGACGGGGGTCGAAGAAGCAGGGCACACGACGCTCGGGCAGCGGGGTTCCGCTGCGGCGGGCGGCCAGGGTGGCCAGGGCGAAGCGGCCGTCGGTCAGCGTGGCGGTCACCGGTTGCACGTCCTGCGGCCGTGCCGCATCGGCCATCTGCTGTTTGGCCAGCTCATAGGCGTCGAGGGCACGGGAATAGTCGTCGCGCATCTCGTCGGTGGCGCCCGGCTCGGACGGGGAGAAGGCCAGACGGTCCAGTTCCTCACCGAAGGCGGTGATGTCCTCGTCCACCACCACCCGCAGGGCCTCCAACTCCCTCTGCTCGGCCTCCCGCCGCTTCCTCGCCCGCCGGTACAGCGCATATCCGCCCCCGGCCGCCCCGGCCGCGAGCAGGCCGCCGACCATCAGCCCGCCGCCGCCGGAGCCGCCGTCACCGCTGTCCTTCCAGGACGCGGGGGCGTGCCCCTTCGCCTGCTGGACGGCCTGGTCGACGAACGCGTTCAGCTGCGTCTCCGTGTCCGAGGCGTAGGAACGCTGCACCGCTCCCCGCAGGTTGTCGACGGCGCTCTGCGACATCACCTGATGGTCCGCCTTGGCGTTGAACAACTCGCCCAGGCGCACGGCGTACACCCCGCTGATGCCGGTGAGTGAGCGCAGGTCCGGCATCAGGGACGCCTGCGGGTAGTCGGCGGACCGGGGCAGTACCGCGACGAAGACCGGCTTGTCCGCGGCCTCGATCCTCGCCGTGAGCTTGTCGGCCGCGGACTTCGGCAACTCCCCCGCGGCTCGCGGATCGACGTACACCGGCCCCTTCTTGAAGGCTTCCGCCACGGCCCCCGTACCGGTGTCCGTGGCAGCCGTCGCACCGAAGGCCGGCGGGGCGAGTCCCACCAGAGCTGTCACGCCCAGGGCGGCGAGGGCCCGGGCGAAGCGAGACCGTGGCGAAGCAGGCATGGATGAGACCTCCTTGCGAGGGAGCGTCCGCTCCCCCTCCGGGACAACTCCGGTGCAACGGAGGGAAGGAGCCGACAAACCCCAACGCTTGTTCAATTGCGCAATAAAGAAAGTATGCCAGACGGGCTCACCTCCGGGCCGAGTTCGGCACGGGTGTCGGCGACTCAGTTGACGCACGGCACGCCGCCCGCCTTCACGGCGATGCCCGAGTCGGCAGGCGGCGACGGGTTCGGCTCCGTGGCGGCCGGCGACGACGGCTGCCCGCTGGGCAGTGCGTGGTTCCCGCCCAGGGTGACCACCACATGACCGGCGGGCACCTCCGAACTGGCGGCCGGGGCAGCGGCGTTGAGTCGGCCGGCGATCTGCCGCGCGGCCTGCTGGGCGCCTGGGCCGTAGACGACGGTGGTGGTGGGCTGCGCGGCCGCGTTGCCGGTGGTGCCGGCCGTATAGCCGAGTTCGACCAGGTAGAACAGCACCGCGGAGGCCTCGCCCTCGGTGCCGTTTCCGTTGCGTACGTCGACGACGGCGGGCGCGGCCGGGGCGGTGGCAGCCGGTGACGGGTTCTGGCCGAACTCCTGCCGCACCATCGCCTTGATCTTCTCCGGGTCGACCAGGTTGACGTCCTGACCGTTGCGGAGCGCGAAGCCCTCGATGGGCAGGGTGTGGAACACGACGTTCCCGCCCGTGAGGTTGGTGGCCTGCTGGGCGAAGTCGAGGACGTTCCAGGAGCTGTCCAGGACGATGTCCTTCTTCACCGTGTCGAACAGGCCCTGCAGCTTGGACGGGCTGCTCCACACTCCCTGGGACCTGAGCTGGTGGGTGACGCTGGAGATGAAGGCCTGCTGCCGGCGGGTGCGGTCCAGGTCCCCGGCGTCCAGGCCGTGCCGCTGGCGCACGAAGGCCAGGGCCTGCCGGGCGTTCAGCTGCTGCACGCCCGCCGGGAAGTCCGCTCCCGAGTAGCGGTCCTTGACCGGGTGCTTGAGACATACCGTGATGGGCTGCAGGACCTTGGCGATGTCGTAGAAACCCAGCAGGTTGACCTCGGCGAAGTGGTCTATGGGCACCCCGGTGAAGTCCTGGACCGTCGCCAGCGTCGCCTCGCGCCCGGCCTCACGGCTCCTGGCCTCCAGGTCGGCACCCTTGACGCCCTGCTGGGCGTACCTGTCGCGGGCGCCGGTGTAGGCGTTGGCGTAGGCTTCCTTGATCTTGCAGTGGCCCTGTACGGACCCGTCGCCGTTGAGGGTCTGCACGTAGTCGTCGCGCGGTATGGAGAACGCCTGGACCCTGCCGCCACCGGCGGGGATGTGCATGAGGATCAGGGTGTTGGTGTTGTAGTAGCCGATACTGCTGGATCCGGCGTGCAGTTCCTTCTGCACGAACTGCCGGGGCAGGTCGTTGCCGTTCATGTCCTTGCGTGAATCCAGGCCGATCAGCAGCAGGTTCACGGCGTTGTCCAGGCGAGGTGGCGCCTTCTTGCGCACCGCGTCCAGCGCGTCGGACGTGGTGAGCCCGCTGATCAGGGTGTGGTACGCGTACCAGGTCGCTCCGCATCCCAGCAGCAGGGCCGACGACACCGTCCACACCACCACGCGCAGCGTGCGTATCCCCAACGAGCTTCGCCCGCTGCGGACAGCGGCGCGGCGCCGACGGCGCCCTGTGGACTCAGACACGGCGGGCCCTCCCCACGCCGAACCGGAGGACAGCCGCCGCCAGCACGACGACGAGCACCGCACACTCCGCGGCGGCCATCGCCGGGAACACCGCCACGGCCCACCGCACCAGTCGTGTGGCAGGCGGACCGTCGGATGTCAGCGCCCATCCGGCCGTGACAGCGGCCACGGCCGGAACCGGCAGCGGGACCACCCACCCCAGGACACGACCGCGGACCGCCAGCACAGCCGCGAGGAGTGCGCCCGCCGTCGCCCCGGACACCACGCCCCAGCCGGGACCGTGACCCGCGACCGCGTCCACCGCAGCCCCCAACAGCGCAGGGCCCGCCAGCGCCAGAGCGGCGGCACCGGTCCCGGGCCCGCCGACCCGGGACGCGTCACCTGTTCCTCGCGGGCGCCGCCTGCGCGCCGCACCCTGGGACGACGCGCGCCCCTCGGCACCGCGCTGCGCGACCACCCGCGCCTGGCCGGGTGGGCAGCCCCGCCCTTGCGTACCGACGCCACCGACGGTCCGTTCCTGCTGATCACGCATACGTCCGCTCTCGCTGATCCTTGAATGCGGCGACGGAGCCCGGTCGTCGTCGACATCGCCGCTCTGCCACCCGTGAGACGAAGAAGCAGCGCCAATAGTTGCACGGTCGCGCAAGTGAGCAATCATCAACGGGTCGCGGACGCCCTTCAACTGTGTCAAATAAAGGCATTTTCCGGACTGACTCACCGTCCTACTTGCGTTCATGCGCAAGTAGTGGGCTACCATGGGGGACGTTCGAAGGCAGCAGGCACCTCGTTCGGTGAGGCGTCTTCACGGACACAGGCCACTGATCCCACCCGTCGAGAGACGCTCCGGATCAGGACAGGTCTCCCCGAATTAAGGGGTGACCCCAAGTGGCTTCCCCGCAAAGGGATCACGCCGTGGAGTGCCAAAGCTCTGACGAGTTGGGGTGATCCGGGATCCGCCCGGTCGCTCCTTGCCGAGTCGTACGGCGCACCGCGCGCCCCGGCCGGAAGGAGGCGAGAGGCATGGACTGCGACAGCAGTGGTCCGAGTAGCAGTCATACCGCCCTGGTGGCCTTCCCGTTTCCTGCCACGGCAGGTCTTCCGCCTGTCCGCACCCGCGCCTTCGCGGCCGTGTGAACCACCGCTGAGCTGACGCCCGCGGTCACCGCACGGCTGGTCCGCGCAGACTCCGGGTGCGGCCGCGGTGTGCCTGCCTTCTCCTGCTCCACCCCTTTCTGATCCTTTCTGATCCCTTTCCGATCCTTCCGGCAACGGGGCTGCTTGTGCTGCCCCGGTGCCGTTGCGACTACTCCGCGCCACGGTCGGCTCTGCCGTGTGCTCACGCCTGCCGTCGTGCGCGGAGGGAGGTACGTCGATGACCGACACGATGACCCCTGAGCGCCTGGCTCCGCCGGGCCGTACCCGCCGCGAGCGCCGCACTGCCGAACTGGAGGCCCGCACCCGGGCGGCGGGCGCCCGGCTGGCCGCGATCAGCCGCCGTCCCGCCGCGCAGGTCCTGAACGACACGGTCAGCGATGGGCCGGGCCTGACGCACGCCGAGGCGGCGGCCCGGCTGGAGCGGGACGGCGCCAACGTCATCGCCCACGAGCGGACGCCCAGGTGGTACGTCCAGCTGGCCAAGGCCTACGGAAACCCCTTCATCGCCGTCCTGGTCTTCCTGGCCGGCGTGATGTACTGGCAGGACCCGGCCGACCCCGGCGTGCTGATCCTGTCGACGATGGTGCTGATCAGCGGCGTGCTCCGGTTCTGGCAGGAGTACCGGTCCGCGAAGTCGGCCGCCGCGCTCAAGGCGCTGGTCACCACGACCACCAGGGTGCGGCGTTACACGGCGGAGGGTTCCGCTTCCTCCTCCCTCGAAGTGCCGATGGAGCAGGTCGTCCGGGGCGATGTGATCCAGCTCGCAGCCGGCGACCTGGTGCCCGCCGACCTCAGGCTGCTGACCGCCAAGGACCTGACGGTCAGCCAGGCCGCCCTGTCCGGCGAGTCGCTGCCGGTGTCCAAGGCCGACACCCGCCCGAGCGACCTCGGGCAGCAGGAGACCGACGACCCCGTCGAAGCCGACAACCTCTGTCTGATGGGCACCTCCGTGACCTCCGGCACCGCCACCGGCGTCGTGGTGGCCACCGGGTCCGACACCTACTTCGGGTCGATGGCCGGTTCCCTGGTCGGAGCGCGCCCGCAGACCAACTTCGACAACGGCGTGCGCAGGGTCAGCTTCCTGCTGATCAAGTTCATGCTGGTCATGGTCCCGGTGGTGTTCGCGGTCAACGGCCTGACCAAGGGCGACTGGAACGAGGCGTTCCTGTTCGGTATCGCCGTCGCGGTCGGGCTCACTCCCGAGATGCTGCCCATGGTGGTCTCGGCCAACCTGGCACGCGGAGCGGTGGCCATGTCCAGGCGCAAGGTCGTGGTCAAGCGGCTCAACGCCATCCAGAACTTCGGTGCGATGGACGTGCTGTGCACGGACAAGACCGGCACCCTGACCGAGGACCGCATCGTCCTCGACCGCTACCTGGACGCGCACGGCCAGGAGGACGACGAGGTGCTGCAGTACGCATACCTCAACAGCCACTTCCAGACCGGCCTGCGCAACCTGATGGACCAGGCGGTGCTGGACCGCGTCGACGAGGCCGAGGAGATCGTCGTCGACGCCCGCTTCACCCTGGTCGACGAGATCCCCTTCGACTTCGCCCGCCGCCGTATGTCCGTGGTGCTGAGCCGCACGACGTACGCCGACGCCGAAGCCGCCCGCTCGGCCGAGCACACCCTGATCACCAAGGGCGCGGTCGAGGAAGTCCTCGCCCTGTGCACCCACATGACGGACCGGGGACAGCGGATCGAGCTGACCGCGGAACTGCGCGAGCAGGTCACCCGTATCGCTCAGGACCACAACCGGGAGGGCCTGCGGGTCCTGGCCGTCGCCACCCGCTCGCTGCCCGCCACCCGCGACACCTACACCGTGGCCGACGAGGACGAGCTCACGCTGGCCGGCTTCCTCGCCTTCCTCGACCCGCCGAAGGCCGACGCCGCCCAGGCGCTGCGCGCCCTCGCCGACAAGGGGATCACCGTCAAGGTCGTCACCGGCGACAACGAACTGGTCGCCGCCCGCGTCTGCGCCGACGTCGGCATCGACGTGGGCGCGGTCGTCACCGGGGCCGCCGTCGAGGACCTCGACGACGACGAGCTGGCCGAACTGGCCGCCCGCACCACCGTCTTCGCCAAGGTCAACCCGGTACAGAAGGCGCGCATCGTCCGCGCCCTGCAGCGCGGCGGACACACCGTCGGCTTCCTCGGCGACGGCATCAACGACGCCGCCGCGCTGCGGGACGCGGACGTCGGCATCTCCGTCGACACCGCCGTCGACATAGCCAAGGAGTCGGCCGACATCATCCTGCTGGAGAAGGACCTCACCGTCCTCGAACAGGGCGTGCTCCAGGGCCGGCAGACCTTCGGCAACACCATCAAGTACATCAAGATGACGGCCAGCTCGAACTTCGGCAACGTCTTCTCGGTCCTGGTCGCCAGCGCCTTCATCCCGTTCCAGCCGATGCTGCCGCTGCACCTGCTGGTGCAGAACCTGTCCTACGACATCTCGCAGCTCGCCACCCCCTGGGACCGCATGGACCCGGAGTACCTGCGCAAGCCGCGGAACTGGGACGCACGCGGGATCGGCCGCTTCATGGTGTTCATCGGCCCGATCAGCTCGATCTTCGACATCACGACGTTCCTGCTGATGTGGCACGTCTTCTCCGCCAACACCGTCGGCAGCCAGAGCCTGTTCCAGTCGGGCTGGTTCATCGAGGGCCTGCTCTCCCAGACCCTGATCGTGCACATGATCCGCACCCGCAAGATCCCGTTCATCCAGTCCAGGGCGTCCGTGCCGGTGATGGTCATGACGGCGGCCGTGATGGCCTTCGGTATCGCACTGCCCTTCACTCCGCTCGGTGCGTCCATCGGCCTGCGGCCGCTGCCCATGAGCTACTTCCCGTGGCTGATCGGCACGCTGCTCGCCTACTGCGTCCTCACCCAGCTGGTGAAGGTCTGGTTCATCCGGCGTTTCCACAGCTGGCTGTGACCGACACACGGTGCACGTCCCCGCTTGCACCGCACCCCGACGCATCTGGTTGGCTGTCCCCGGCGGGCAGCCGCCCCGGGATGCGAGGAGAGCGATGCGCGCGGACGTGCAGCAGGTCGCCGACGGCACCTATCTGGTGCACGGCAGCAACACGAACTGGGTGATCCTGACCGAGGGCGACGCCGCCACCCTGATCGACACCGGCTACCCCGGTGACCGGCAGCAGCTGCTCGACTCGCTGGCGGCGGTGGGGAGTTCGCCCCGGGCGGTGGCGGCCGTGCTGGTCACCCACGCGCACAACGACCACCTGGGCTCCGCGGAGTACCTGCGCCTCGCCCACGGCACCCCGGTGCAGCTGCACGAAGCCGAACTTCCGCACGCGCGGCGGGAGTTCCTGCACCAGGTGACCGTCGGGCAGGTGCTGCGCAACGGCTGGCGGCCCGGCGTGCTGCCCTGGGCGGTGCACGCGCTGCGCCTCGGCGGCACCGCGCACGTGCCGGTCGCCGCGCCGGAGCCGTTCCCGGCCGCCGGCCCGCTCGACCTGCCGGGGCGGCCCGTGCCCGTGCACACGCCCGGCCACACCCAGGGCCACACCGTCTTCCACCTCCCGGACACCGGCGTGGTGGTCTCCGGCGACGCCCTGGTGTGCGGCCACCCCACCTCGCGCCTGACCGGTCCGCAGCTGCTGCCCGACATGTTCCACCACCAACGTGCCCAGGCACTGGCCTCGTTGGGCAGGATCGAAGCCCTGGAGGGGGACCTGCTGCTGCCCGGGCACGGCCCCGTGCACCGCGGTCCGGTGCGGCAGGCGGCACTGCGGGCACGGGAGCGCGCCCTTTAGCACCTGCTGCCAAAGTCCCGCCTGCCGCGCGACGCCCCACACGCCCTAGGCTTCCTGCCATGGGCTTGCAGATCAGCGCCACCAACCCGGAGCATCCCGCGCTCCTGCTCGAACTGCCGTGGCGGACACCGTTGGCGGAGTGGCCCGAGGAGTACCTCGTGCCGCTGCCGCGCGGCATCTCCCGGCACGTGGTGCGCTACGCCCGCGCCGGCGACGAGGTGATCGCCGTCAAGGAACTCGCCGAACGCCCGGCACTGCGCGAGTACGGGCTGCTGCGCGACCTGGACCGGCTCGGCATCCCCGCGGTGGACCCGCTGGCCGTGGTCACCGGCCGCACCGACCACGCCGGCGAGCCGCTGGAACCGGTGCTGATCACCCGGCACCTGGGCGGGTCGATGCCGTACCGCTCGATGTTCGAGACCACCCTGCGCCCGGCCACGATGCACCGCCTGATGGACGCCCTGGCCGTGCTGCTGGTGCGGCTGCACCTGGCCGGGTTCGCCTGGGGCGACTGCTCCCTGTCCAACACGCTCTTCCGCCGCGACGCCGGCGCGTACGCCGCCTACCTGGTCGACGCCGAGACCGGCGAGCTGCACCGGCGGCTGAGCCCCGGGCAGCGGGAGTACGACCTCGACCTGGCCCGCGTCAACATCAGCGGCGAGCTGCTGGACCTGGAGGCCTCCGGCGCGCTGCACCCCTCGGTGGACCCGATCGAGTTCGGCACCGAGATCTGCGCCCGCTACGACGGACTGTGGCAGGAGCTGACCCGCACCTCGGTGTACCCGGCGGGCAAGTACCACTACATCGAGCGCCGGATCAGACGGCTCAACGACCTCGGCTTCGACGTGGCCGAGATGCAGATCGAGAGCTCCGCCACCGGCGAGACGGTCACCTTCGTGCCCAAGGTCGTCGACGCCGGCCACCACCAGCGGCAGTTGCTGCGCCTGACCGGCCTGGACACCGAGGAGAACCAGGCACGGCGGCTGCTGAACGACCTGGAGAGCTGGATGGCCACCCAGGACGACTACGCGCCGGGCGGCGGTCACCCGCACGCCGCACGCCCGGAGGTGCTGGCGCACCGCTGGGTGCGGGAGGTGTTCCGCCCCGCCGTGCGGGCGGTGCCGCGCGAGCTGCACGGCACCATGGACCCGGCCGAGCTGTACCACGAGCTGCTGGAGCACCGCTGGTACCTGTCCGAGCGGGCGCAGCACGACATCGGCCTCGACACCGCCGTGCAGGACTACGTCAGGACCATCCTGTCCCAGGCGCGCGAGGCGCCTGAGACGACGTCCGGCTGACTCACGGGTGCGGGACGACGACGACCGGGCAGCCGGCGTGGTGCAGCATCCCGCTCGCGACGGAGCCGATCCGCGCGCCCACCGCCGTACGGCGCACCCGGCGCCCCACGACCAGCAGCTGGGCGTGCTCGGCCGCGGCGAGCAGCACCTGGCCCGCGCTGCCCATCTCCACGTGCTCGACGACGGGGACGTCCGGGAAGCGCTCCCGCCACGGCTGGAGCGCCGCGGCCAGCGCCTTGCTCTCGTAGGGCTCCAGGCCGCCGGCCTCGTCGAGCAGCTTGAGCGAGCCGGGGCTGTAGGCGAACACCGGCGGCAGCGTCCAGGCACGCACCGCCCGCACCCCCGCTCCGCGTGCGGCGGCGGTCTCGAACGCGAACTCCAGGGCCGCGGCGCTGTCCTCGGGGGCGCCCTGCTGCCCCACGACGATCTCCCGGCCCGCGACCTCGGCGGCCGGCCGGTCCTCGGCGCGCACCAGGACGACGGGGCGTTCGGTCCCGGCGATCACCTGCTGTCCGACGGAGCCCACGAGGAACCCGACGAGGGCGCCCCGTCCGCGCGAGCCGAGCACCAGTGCCTGGGACCGCGCCGCGGCGCCGAGCAGCGCCGGCACGGCGTCGTCCTCCACGGCGTCGGCGGTCACGGTCAGGCCCGGGTGGCGCTCGGTGACGGTCCGGGCGGCCTCGGCGACCGCGTCGCGCACCCACGCGTGCTGGCTGTCCCGGTCGCCCAGGTCGAAGGCGTCGTGCACCTCGTGGCGCCAGGCCCGCACCACGCGCAGCGGCAGCCCGCGGCGCTCGGCCTCCCGTGCGGCCCACGCCAGTGCGGCGAGGCTCTCCTCCGATCCGTCCACCCCTGCCGTGATCGGGCGTGTCATCCCGTGTGCCTCCCTGTGTGGTGAGCCGTTCCCGGTCCAGTCTCCCCCACCGGCCGGTCACCGAGGCGGCCGGCCGGTGCGGTCGCCTGCCGCGCACTCGGGCGCGGCAGGACGGACGCCCCTACGATGGACAGGAGCCGGCGCGGTGACGACGGGGGCGCACCGGGCCGCCGATCCGAGCACGCGGGGTGACAGCGGCATGACACAGGCCGTGGAGCAGGCACGGACCGTCATCATGACCGTGGACGACGATCCGGGGGTCTCCCGCGCCGTCGCCCGGGATCTCAGGCGGCGCTACGGCGGGTCGTACCGGATCGTGCGCGCGGAGTCCGGCGAGTCCGCGCTGGACGCGCTGCGCGAACTGAAGCTGCGCGGCGACCCCGTGGCCGTCATTCTGGCCGACTACCGCATGCCGCGGATGAACGGCATCGAGTTCCTGGAACAGGCCCTGGACATCCACCCGGGCGCCCGGCGGGTGCTGCTGACCGCGTACGCGGACACCGACGCGGCGATCGACGCGATCAACGTCGTCGACCTCGACCACTACCTCCTCAAGCCCTGGGACCCGCCCGAGGAGAAGCTGTACCCGGTCCTGGACGACCTGCTCCAGGTCTGGCGGGGCAGCGACCGCCGGCCGGTGCCGAGCACGAAGGTGGTGGGGCACCGCTGGTCGGCGCGCTCCTCCCAGGTGCGGGAGTTCCTGGCCCGCAACCAGGTGCCGTACCGCTGGTACTCCTCGGACGAGCCGGAGGGCAGGCGGCTGCTGGCCGCGGCCGGGCAGGACGGTCAGCGGCTGCCGCTGGTGGTCACCCCGGACGGCACCGCGCTGCTCGAACCGGAGCCGGCCGCACTCGCGGCCCACGTGGGACTCGCGACGACACCGGCGGCCGACTTCTACGACCTGGTGGTGGTCGGCGGCGGCCCGGCCGGGCTCGGCGCGGCCGTCTACGGGGCCTCCGAGGGGCTGCGGACGGTGCTCGTGGAGCGCTCGGCGACCGGCGGGCAGGCGGGGCAGAGCTCCCGGATCGAGAACTACCTCGGGTTCCCGGACGGCGTCTCCGGCGCCCAGCTCACCGACCGGGCCCGCCGGCAGGCGACCCGGTTCGGCGCGGAGATCCTGACCGCGCGCGAGGTGACCGGCCTCGAGGTCTGCGGCGCGGCGCGGATCGTGCGGTTCTCCGACGGTTCGGCGGTCGCCGCGCACAGCGTGATCCTGGCGACCGGCGTGTCCTACCGGCAGCTTCCGGCGGCCGGCGCGGAGGAGCTGACCGGGTGCGGGGTGTTCTACGGCGCGGCGCTGACCGAGGCGTCCTCCTGCCAGGGGCAGGACGTCTACATCGTCGGCGGCGCCAACTCCGCGGGGCAGGCGGCGATGTACCTGTCCCGGGGCGCCAAGTCGGTGACCCTGCTGGTGCGTGGGGCGTCGCTGGCGGCGTCGATGTCGTACTACCTGATCCAGCAGATCGACGAGGCCCCCAACATCGTGGTGCGCACGGGCACCGTCGTGGACGCCGCGCACGGCTCGGGCCACCTGGAGAAGCTGGCCCTGCGCGACACGGCCACCGGGGAGAGCGAACTCGTCGACGCGCAGTGGATGTTCGTGTTCATCGGCGCGGCGCCGCGGACCGACTGGCTGGGCGGCACGGTGCTGCGGGACGGGCGCGGGTTCATCCTGTCCGGGCCCGACCTCACCGCCGACGGGCGGCCGCCGCCGGGGTGGGAGCTGGACCGGCCGCCGTACCACCTGGAGACCAACGTGCCCGGCGTGTTCGTCGCCGGTGACGCCCGGGCGGAGTCCGCCAAGCGGGTCGCGTCCGCCGTCGGAGAGGGAGCCATGGCCGTGCTGCTCGTGCACCGTTACCTGGAGCAGTCGTGAGCGGCGGGCGTATGCCGTGCAGCCCCGGTGAGATCGGCTCGCTGTTCCTGTTCGAGAAGCTCCGGCCCGAGCAGCTGGGCCGGCTGTGCGCCGAGGGCCGGGTGGAGAGGTTCGACCCCGGCCCGGTGTACACCGAGGGCGAGCCGGCCACCTGCTTCTACGTGATGATCGAGGGCACGGTGGTGCTCTCCCGCCGGGTCGGTGGCGACGACGTGGAGGTCAGCCGGACCTCCCAGCGCGGGGTGTACTCGGGCGCCATGCAGGCGTACCTCGGGGACCGGCTGCGGCAGGTCTACCTCAACTCCATGCGGGTCACGGAGCCGACGCGGTTCTTCGTGCTGCCCGCCGACGCGTTCGCGGACATCATGCGGGAGTGGTTCCCGATGGCGGTGCACCTGCTGGAGGGGCTGTTCCTCGGGTCCAAGAGCACCCAGGCGGCCGTCGGACAGCGTGAGCGGCTGCTGGCGCTCGGCTCGCTGTCGGCCGGACTGACCCACGAGCTCAACAACCCCGCGGCGGCGGCCGTACGGGCCACCGCGGCGCTGCGGGAACGGGTGGCCAAGATGCGGCGCAAGCTCGCCGTGATCGCCGAAGGGCCGTTCTCCCGGGAGCAGTTGACCAACCTCATCGAGATCCAGGAGCGTACGGCCGAGCGGGTCGCCAAGGCCCCGGAGCTCAGCCCGCTCCAGGCCGCCGACCGCGAGGACGCCCTCACCGACTGGCTGGAGGACCACGGCATCGACCAGGGCCCGCAGTTGGCGCCCGTCTTCGTCCAGGCGGGGCTGGACGTGGACTGGCTCGAGCAGGTCGCCGCGGCCGTCGACGAGGAGATCCTGCCGGGTGCCGTGGGGTGGCTCAACTACGCGGTGGAGACCGAACTGCTGATGGACGAGATCACGGACTCCGCCACCCGGATCTCCCGACTCGTGGACGCCGCCAAGCAGTACTCCCAGCTGGACCGCGCCCCTTACCAGGTCGCCGATGTGCACCAACTCCTCGACAGCACCCTGCTGATGCTGTCGGGCAAGATCGGGCCGCGCATCGAGGTCGTCAAGGAGTACGACCGGACACTGCCGCGGATCCCCGCCTGTCCGGCCGAACTCAACCAGGTGTGGACCAACCTGATCGACAACGCGGTGTCCGCCATGAACGGCGCGGGCGGCGAGGGCACACTGACCGTGCGGACCGCGCTCCACCACGACCGGCTGCTGGTCGAGTTCCGCGACACCGGACCGGGGGTGCCGCCGGAGATCCGGGACCGCATCTTCGACCCGTTCTTCACCACCAAGCCCGTCGGCCAGGGCACCGGCCTCGGTCTTGACATCTCCTGGCGGATCGTCGTCAACAAGCACCACGGCGCCGTCCGCGTGGAGTCGGTGCCGGGCGACACCCGGTTCCAGGTGCTGCTGCCGCTGACCGCCCAGGAGGGCGAGGGAGCGGTGGCGGCCGGATCGCCGCTCATGGCCGAGGACCGTCCGACATCCGAGGAGCCGACATGACCCGTGACACCGAAATCGACCCGCGGGTGCCGCCCAGCGGTGCCGGCTGCGTCGAGTGCGAGGCGGCCGGCGGCTGGTGGTTCCATCTGCGGCGCTGCGCCCGCTGCGGCCACATCGGCTGCTGCGACGACTCCCCCGGCAAGCACGCCACCGCCCACCACCGGGCCACCGGGCACCCGGTGATCCGCAGCTACGAGCCCGGCGAGGACTGGTTCTGGAACTTCGACACGAACGAGTTCTACGAGTCCGGCCCCGAGCTCGCGCCTCCCGTGAGCCACCCGGCGGACCAGCCGGCCCCCGGGCCCGTGGGCCGGGTCCCGGCGAACTGGGCCGACACCCTGGGCTGAACCGCGCCCCCGCCGTCCACCCGGATGCCCCGCCGTGACCGGGCATCCGGGTCACCGTGTTCTGACCGGGGATCTCAGCGGCCGTGACCGCACGGGGTGACCGCCGATCCACCCCACTCAGTGATCGGCGCATGGCCAACTGTGTGTCGCCCGTGGCGATGTGACCGCATGGGGGAAGGTTGCGTTGCCCGAATGTGATCGATCTCGCACGGATCACCGCGCGGACGGAGACGGGAGACGAAACGGATGGCCTCACGAACGGTGTGCCGCGGCGCGGTGCTCGGATCGCTGGTGCTGGCCCTGCTGGCGGGACCTGCGCACGCGGCGGGCCACCGGCCCGGGACGGCGGTACCGAACACGCTGCCCGCCCCGGACCCGGCGGCACTCGACGCCCTCCTGCGCACGGCGCTGAAGCAGGGCGCGCCGGGGGCGATGGCGCGGATCGACGACCACCGCGCCTCCTACGACGACCATCCCACCGTGTACAAGGCCACCGAGGGACTCGCCGACCACGGGACCGGGGACCTGATCAGCACGGCCGACCGGTTCCGCATCGGCAGTGTCACCAAGACCTTCTCCGCGGTCGTGCTGCTGCAACTGGCCGCCGAGGGCCGGGTGAAGCTCGACGACCCGGTCAACCGCTACCTGCCGGGACTGCTGCCCGACGGCCGGATCACGGTGCGGCACGTGCTCAGCCACCGCAGCGGTCTGTACGACTACAGCGACGAGATGTTCGCCAGGACCGTGTCCGGCTTCGAGGCCGTGCGCACCAAGGTCTTCACCTACCGCCACCTGCTCGCCCTGTCCCTGGAGCACCCGCGCACCCAGGTGCCCGGCGCCGCCTACGCCTACTCCAACACCAACTTCGTCGTCGCCGGCATGCTCATCGAGAAGCTGACCGGCCACCCGGTCCGCACCGAGTACGAGAACCGCGTCATCAAGCCGCTGAAGCTGACCGACACCTTCTACGTCCACCCCGCCACGAAGATCCCCGGCCGTCACGCGCACGGCTACCTCACCCCCGACGAGCCCACCTCACCCCTGGTCGACGCCACCGAGCAGACGATGTCCTGGGCGCAGAGCGCGGGCGCGCTCATCTCCAGCACCCGCGACCTCGACACGTTCTTCTCGGCCCTGCTGGGCGGCCGGCTGCTTCCCCCGGCGCAACTGCGCCAGATGGAGCGGTGGATCCCCGCGGGCACCGCCCAGGCGTACGGGCTGGGGCTGCGCCGCCGCGACCTGTCGTGCGGCGTGTCGGTGTACGGGCACACCGGCACCGTGCAGGGCTACTCCACCTACGCGTTCACGAGCAAGGACGGCAGACGCAGCTTTGCCGCGCTCGCCAACACCTCCCACAACGGCGCGGTGCACCGGACGATGCTGCGCACGCTGGAGTCGGCGTTCTGCGGCAGGCGCACGAAGGTGCGAGGCGCGGATCCCCTGCCCGGCACGGCCGTGGCGAACGACCTCGCTGAGTGATCTTGGCGGAACGGGCGCCTCCGGGCCAGGATGCCCGCATGAAGGGTGACCTGTTCTCCAGTCAGTACGTGGTGGGCCCCGCGACCGCGCCGGGCATGTCCGTCGAGAACGCCAAGTGCGTCAGGTACACGGTGGACGGCGAGATGTTCGCCCGCCAGGGTTCGATGGTGGCCTACCGCGGCGACCTGCGGTTCGAGCGCAGGGGCCAGGGCGTCGGCGGCATGCTCAAGCGGGCGGTCACCGGGGAGGGGCTGCCGCTGATGACGGTGCGCGGGCAGGGCGAGGCCTGGTTCGCGCGGGAGGCCCGGAACTGCTTCGTCGTCGAGGTCGACCCGGGTGAGGAGTTCACCGTCAACGGGCGCAACGTGCTGTGCTTCGACGCGACGCTGTCGTACCGGATCACGACGGTCAAGGGTTCGGGCATCGCGGGCGGCGGGCTGTTCAACAGCGTGTTCACCGGGCAGGGCCGCCTCGGTCTGGTGTGCGAGGGCAGCCCGCTGGTCCTACCGGTCACGCCGCAGCAGCCGGTGTACGTCGACACGGACGCGGTCGTCGGGTGGACCGCCCGCCTCCAGACGTCGCTGCACCGCTCGCAGTCGTTCGGGTCGATGCTGCGCGGCGGGTCCGGCGAGGCGGTGCAGCTGCTGCTGGAGGGCGAGGGGTACGTCGTCGTCCGGCCGAGCGAGGCACCGGCGTACCGGCCCCAGCAGCACTGAGGAGGCCGGCCCTGGCCGAGGGACTCCGCGAGACCTGTTGACCTGTGCGTCCCCGGCGGGTGAGGGTCGGGACGGCGCGGATCATCACCCCGCGCCGGAAAGGTGGACTGCCGTGATCGGCATCTCGGAGATCGAAACCGCGGCCGAGCGGATCGCCGGACACGTCGTGCGCACACCGACCGTGCCGAGCCCCGGCCTGTCCGCGCTGCTCGGTGCCCCGGTGACCGCGAAGCTGGAGCTGTTGCAGCGCACGGGCTCCTTCAAGGCGCGCGGCGCGACGGCGCGGCTGCTGTCGCTCGACGCCGCGGAGCGGGACGCGGGCGTGGTCGCGGTCAGCGGCGGCAACCACGGGATCGCGCTGGCCGTGATGGCCGCCGCGCTGCACGTGAAGGCCACCGTGGTCATGCCGCACTCCGCGCCCGCACGCTCCGTCGCGGTCGCGGAGGAGGCCGGGGCGTCGGTGCGGCTGACCGACGGCATGGACGAGGCATTCGCCCTGGCCGCGCGGCTGCGGGACGAGGGGCTCACGCTGGTCCATCCCTTCGACGACGAGGTGGTGGTCGCCGGGCAGGGCACCGTCGGCCTGGAGCTGGCCGCGGACGCCGGTGAGCTGACCGACGTGCTCGTCAGCATCGGCGGCGGCGGGCTGATCGCCGGCGTCGCCGCGGCGCTGCGCGCGCTGCGGCCCGGGGTGCGGATCTGGGGCGTGGAGACCGAGGGCGCCCAGGCCATGTCCGAGGCGCTGGCGTCCGGCGGCCCCGTGCCGGTGGCCCTCTCCTCGATCGTGACGACGCTGAGCGCGCCGACGGTGTCCCAGCTGACCTACGACCATGTCCGCGCCCTCGTCCACGAGGTGCTCGTGGTGCCCGACCGGGAGGCCGTACGAGGCTGCCTCGACCTCGCCGAACACGGAAGGGTCTGGGCCGAGCCCGCCGCCGGCTGTCTGCTGCCGGCCGCCCGGCTGGTACGGGAGCGGATCGGCCCCGACGTCCGGCTCGGCCTGGTGGTGTGCGGCGGCAACGCCGCGGTCGCCGACGTCATGTCCTGGGCGGACCGGTTCGCACTGCGCTGAGCCGCGACACCGGTGCCGGGCGGCGTCGGCACCGTCCGCATGCCGTGCTGGCGCCCGGGCGAGGAGGAGACCGTGTCGACGGCCTCCTCCTCGCGGGGCTGCTCGCGGGGATCTGGGCGAGGCCGCCGCAGTCGCCTGGGCGGATGCTGTGACCCGGGGCCGGCCCGCGCCCCGGGCCGGCCCCTGTGTCCTGCGGGTTTCCCGGGGAGCATTCCCCGACCCGCCGCTACCAGCGGGCCTCCACCTGGTCCTTGATCCGGCGCTCGTAGAGGTCCCGGATCGCCGCGAGGGTCTCCTCGCCCAACGGGGGCAGCTTCGCGGCGGCGGCGTTCGCGCGTGCCTGTTCCGGTGAGCGGGCGCCCGGGATGACCGTGGTGACGCCCGGCTGCTGGATGATCCAGCGCAGCGCGAGCTGGGCCGGGGTCCAGCCCTCGGGGGCGAGCGCGGCGAACTCGGCGGCGGCCTCCACGCCCGTGGCGAAGTCGACGCCGGAGAAGGTCTCGCCCTGGTCGAAGGCCTCACCGTGCCGGTTGTAGGTGCGGTGGTCGTCGGCGGCGAAGACGGTGTCCTTGGTGTACTTGCCCGACAGCAGCCCGGAGGCGAGCGGGACCCGGGCGATGACGCCGACGCCCGCCTCCCGCGCCGCGGGCAGCACCTCGCGCAGCGGCTTCATGCGGAACGGGTTGAGGATGATCTGCACGCTGGCCACGTTCGGCCGGGCGATCGCCGTCAGCGCCTCGGCGCAGGTCTCCACGCTGACGCCGTAGGCGGCGATCCGCTCCTCCTCCACCAGGGTGTCCAGCGCGTCGAACACCGCGTCGCTGGAGTACACGGGGGTGGGCGGGCAGTGCAGTTGCACCAGGTCGATACGGTCGACACCCAGGTTGCGCCGGGAACGGTCGTTCCAGGCGCGGAAGTTGTCCAGGACGTAGTTCTCCGGGATCTGCTCGACGCGCCGGCCCATCTTGGTGGCGACCAGCACATGGTGGTCCGGCCGGCTGCCGAGGAAGGTGGCGATGGCCGACTCGCTGCGCCCGTCGCCGTAGACGTCGGCCGTGTCGAAGAAGGTCACCCCCGACTCGGCGGCCGCCTCCAGCACGGAGAGGGCTTCCTTGTCGTCCACGTCGCCCCAGTCGGCGCCCAGTTGCCAGGTGCCGAGCCCGACGACCGACGCATGCTGGTGCGACCTGCCGAATTCACGTTCGTCCATGGCGACAGTCTGTCATCAGCCGCCCCCCGGCGCCGGATCGGGCCGCTCTGGGCGCTCACCCGTGCAGAGACGCCGACCCGTTCGCGTCGAGGCGGCTATCCGGCGGCCGCCGCACGGCACTCGGGATGGCCCCAGCCCTGGTCGTTGCGGGCGATGGACTCGCCGGCCGCGTAGGGGCGGCCGCACACGCAGCGGCCGGGGAACTTCGCCTTGATCGTGCGGGACGACGCGCCGCCACCGCGCGGCCGTGCCGCCGCCTTGGCGCCGTTCGCGCGGCGGCGCGGGGAGGCCGAGGCGGGGGCGGCGGGCGGCGGCTCCGGCGAGCCGAGGGCGCTGCCCGCGGCCTGCTGCACGCTCGCCGCCTGGCTGGCCGCCCGGTCGGCGAAGTCGTTCAGCGGGTCGCCGTCGACCTGGTGGGCGGGCACATAGCGGAAGTCGACCGAGCGGCCCTGGAGCAGCTCGTCGATCCGCACGACCAGTTCCTGGTTGGCGACCGGTTTGCCCGCGGCCGTCTTCCAGCCGTTGCGCTTCCAGCCGGGCAGCCAGGTGGTCACTGCCTTCATCGCGTACTGCGAGTCCATCCGCACCTCGAGCGGCACGTCCGGGTCGGTCGCCGTCAACAGCCGCTCCAGCGCGGTGAGTTCGGCGACGTTGTTGGTGGCGGTGCCCAGTGCTCCCGCCTCCCAGCGGGCCGGACTCACCGCGTCGTCCGAGACGACCCACGCCCAGCCCGCCGGACCCGGATTTCCCTTGGACGCCCCGTCGCAGGCGGCCACCACACGTTCACGCATGGGCTCGATCATGCCACGGCCGGACGGGCCCTTCGAACCGCCGGCCGCGGGGGCCTGTGGTAGGGCGGCGGCGCGTACCAGGCCGCGCCGCGCGCCGAACGGTCCGCCCTGTTCCACACTGGGGACGAATGGACGAATGGACGAACGGGGGGACCGGGCGGCCACGGCGGACGGGGCGCGAGATGACGGACGGCACGATGCGGGCGTGGACGGTGACCGACCCCCGGCCGGTGGAGGAGGGCCCGCTGCGGCTGACGTCGAAGCCGGTCCCCGTGCCGGGTGACGACGAACTGCTGGTGCACGTGCGCGCGTGCGGGGTGTGCCGCACGGATCTGCACGTCACCGAGGGTGATCTGCCGGTGCACCGGCCCGGGGTCACCCCCGGCCACGAGGTCGTGGGCGTGGTCGCGGACCGGGGACGGGCGGTGAACGGCTTCGCGCCCGACGACCGGGTGGGCGTGGCCTGGCTGCGCCGCACCGACGGCACCTGCGCGTACTGCCTGCGCGGCGCGGAGAACCTGTGCCCGGCCTCCCGGTACACCGGCTGGGACGCCGACGGCGGCTACGCCGAGTACACGACCGTCCCGGCCGCCTTCGCCTACCGGCTGCCCGGCGAGGTCGAGGACGTGGCGCTCGCGCCGCTGCTGTGCGCGGGCATCATCGGCTACCGGGCACTGCGCCGGGCCGCGCTGCCGGCCGGCGGGCGCCTCGGCCTGTACGGGTTCGGCGGCAGCGCCCACCTGTGCGCCCAGGTCGCACTCGCCGACGGCGCCCGGGTGCACGTCATGACCCGCGGGGCGGGCGCGCGGCGACTCGCGCTCGAGCTGGGCGCGGCCTCGGCCCAGGACGCGTACGCGGTGCCGCCCGAGCCACTGGACAGTGCGATCCTGTTCGCCCCCGTGGGCGACCTGGTCCCGGTCGCGCTGCGGGCCCTGGACCGCGGCGGCGTCCTGTCCGTGGCCGGCATCCACCTGAGCGACACACCGCCGCTGCACTACGAGAGCGAACTCTTCTACGAGAAGGAGCTGCGCAGCGTCACCTCGAACACGCGCGAGGACGGCCGGGACTTCCTCGCCCTGGCCGCCCGGCACGGGGTGCGCGCCACCACGCACACCTATCCGCTCTCGCGGGCCCCGCAGGCGCTGGAGGACCTCAAGGCCGGCCGCTTCGACGGGGCCGCGGTGCTGGTGAACGACCTGTCCTGACCGAGGCGCGCGCGATCGCCCCGGCGCGGGCGACAGCGGGGCCGGTCCACTCCCCCGGGTGGGTGGACCGGCCCCGTCGCCCGCCGTCACTCGCCCGCGTACGCCCTCTCCAGGGCCGCGATGTCGAGCTTGCCCATGGCGAGCATCGCCCGCGTGGTGCGGGCCGCCTTCTCGGCGTCGGGGTCGCTGATCAGCTCGATGAGCCGGTCAGGGATCACCTGCCAGGAGACGCCGTACCTGTCCTTGACCCAGCCGCAGGGGCCGGGCTCGCCGCCGTTCTCGGTGAGCCTGGTCCAGTAGTGGTCGACCTCCTCCTGGTTCTCGCAGTGGATCTGGAAGGAGATCGACTCGTTGAACGTGAACTGCGGGCCGCCGTTGAGCGCGACGAACTTCTGGCCGTTCGCCACGAAGTCGACGGTGATCACGGATCCGGCCGGGCCCGGTCCGGCGTCGTTGTAGCGGCTGATCCCCCCGATGGCGGAGTTCTTGAAGATCGAGACGTAGTACTGGGCGGCCTCCTCGGCCTGGCCGTCGAACCAGAGACAGGTGGTGAATCCTTCGGTGGCCACGGGTTCCTCCTGGAGTACGGGACGCGGGTCATGTGTATCGACCGGCCCGCGCCGCGAAACTCATCGGCGCGTGGAAAAAAACGCGGGGCGCTTCGGCGGCCCGGAACTAGTGCCGCGGCGGGCAACGTTTGCCCGTCAAGGAGCGGCGGCCGGTGCGTGCTCTCGGTGTGCCGGCCGGAAGTCCTCGTACTGGATGTACTCGGGCTTTCGGCCGGTGCGGCGAGAGTGCGTGCCGGGCGTCGCGACGGGGCAAACGTTGCCTGTCGCGGCACTAGCATCGCGGGCATGACGACGTCACCGTCCGCCGACGGCATCCGGCCCTTCCGGCTCAGCGTCCCGCAGAGCGACCTCGACGACCTGCACGAGCGCCTCGACCGCACCCGCTGGCCGGACGAGCTGCCGGGCGTGGGCTGGGACTACGGCGTTCCCCTCGGCTACCTGCGTGAGCTGGTGCGGTACTGGCGGCACGACTACGACTGGCGGGCGGCCGAGGCGCGGCTGAACCAGTTGCCGCAGTTCACGACCACGATCGACGGGGCGCAGGTGCACTTCGCCCACGTCCGCTCCCCGGAGCCGGACGCCACCCCGCTGGTCGTCACGCACGGCTGGCCGGGCTCCGTCGTCGAGTTCCTCGACATCGTGGGCCCGCTCACCGACCCGGCCGCGCACGGCGGCGACCCGGCCGACGCCTTCCACGTCGTCCTGCCGACCATTCCGGGCTTCGGACTGTCCGGGCCCACCGCCGAACGGGGCTGGGAGGCGGGACGGGTCGCCGACGCGTGGGCCGAGCTGATGCGGCGGCTCGGCTACGAGCGGTTCGGCGCGCAGGGCGGCGACTGGGGCGCGGCGATCTCCCGCGAGCTGGGCCGTGCCCACCCCGGCCGGGTGATCGGCGTCCACCTGAACCTGCTGCCGGGCGCGCAGCAGTCCACCGAGCCGACCGGGGAGGAGCTGGCCGTGCTCGGCCCCGAGGAGCGGGAGCGGACGCTCGCCTCGTGGCGGCGTTGGGACGCCTGGCAGCGGGAGGGCACGGGCTACGCGGTGCTGCACGCCACCCGCCCGCAGACCCTGGCGTACGCCCTCACCGACTCGCCCGTCGGCCAACTCGCCTGGATCGTGGAGAAGTTCCGCGAGTGGACGGACTGCGACGAGCTGCCCGAGGAGGCCGTCGACCGGGACCGGCTGCTCACCGACGTGATGCTGTACTGGCTGACCGGGACGGCCGGTTCGTCCGCGCGGATCTACTACGAGCGGGCGCACGCCTCGGGCCGGGCCGCCGCAACCGCCGAGCCGTCGACCGCGCCGACCGCACTCGCCGTCTTCCCGGCCGAACTGCAGCTCCCGTTGCGGCACAGGGCGGAGCGCACCGAGAACATCGTGCGCTGGACGCGGTTCGACCGGGGCGGGCACTTCGCGGCGATGGAGGAGCCGGATCTGCTGGTCGCGGACGTGCGGGCGTTCTTCCGGCAGGTGCGCGAGAAGGGCTGACGGGTGCCGCTCTGCCCGTGGCGGATCTGCCACGGGCAGAGAAACCGGACGCGGCGGTGGCACCGGGCCGACAGTGGGGTCGACGGCATCCGTGCCACGACAAGGAGACCCGATGACCCCATCGACCGCACTGCTCCCGGCCGGCGCGCTCGCGCCGCGCGCCGAGGAGCACGACACCCCGCCCAGCCGGTTCGACGACCACCTCGCGGCCGGGCTGCTGGCCCAGCGGATCGTGTTCCTGGGCACCCAGGTCGACGAGGTGTCGGCCAACCGGGTGTGCGCCCAACTGCTGCTGTTGTCGGCCGAGGACCCGCGCACCGACATCGCCCTCTACATCAACAGCCCCGGCGGATCCGTCACCGCGGGGCTCGCCGTCTACGACACGATGCGGCTCATCCCCAACGACGTGTCGACACTGGCGATGGGGTTCGCCGCCAGCATGGGCCAGTTCCTGCTCGCCGTGGGAGCGCGCGGCAAACGGTTCGCGCTGCCGAACGCGCGGATCATGATGCACCAGCCGTCGGCGGGCATCGGCGGCACCACCGCGGACATCGAGATCCAGGCGGAGAACCTGGAGCACACCAAGCGGACCATCGAGCGGATCACCGCCGAGCACACGGGGCAGAGCGAGGAGACCATCTCACGGGACGGCGACCGGGACCGCTGGTTCACCGCCGTGCAGGCCAGGGAGTACGGGATGGTGGACCGGGTGGTGGACTCGCTCGCCGACGTCCGCCCGGCCGACTCGCGCCGACGGATGGGGCTCTGACATGGGGTCGTACACGGTTCCCTACGTGGTGGAGCGCACCGCGCAGGGCGAGCGGTCCTACGACGTGTTCAGCAGGCTGCTGAACGAACGCATCGTCTTCCTCGGCACCGAGATCGACGACAGCGTCGCGGGCGTCGTCATCGCCCAGTTGCTCCACCTGGAGTCGGCGGCCCCGGACCGGGAGATCGCGATCTACCTCAACTCGCCCGGCGGCTCGTTCACCTCGCTGATGGCCATCTACGACACGATGACCTTCGTGCAGGCGCCGATCTCCACGTTCTGCGTGGGGCAGGCGGCCTCGACGGCGGCGGTGCTGCTGGCGGGCGGGGACCCGGGGCGGCGGTTCGTGCTGGAGCACGCCCGGGTGCTGCTGGGGCAGCCGGCCGCCGGCGGCCGGCAGGGCACGGTCTCCGACCTGGCGCTCCAGGCCAGGGAGATGAGCAGGATCCGCTCCCAGGTCGAGGAGGTGCTGTCCCGGCACACCGGCCACGACCCGGCGACGCTGCGCGCGGACATGGACCGCGACAAGGTGTTCACCGCCGAGGAGGCGGTGGCGTACGGGTTGGCCGACGAGGTGCTGAGCCGACGCCTCGCAGGGGTCTGACGCGAGCGGACCGGCGCCCCGCGCGGGGGTGGACCCGCGGTCCGAGGCGCCGGCGCGGGCGCGGGCGTCAGGCGGCCAGGCACATCCCGTCGTAACGGGGGACGGACGTGCCGCGGTCGTGAACGGCGCCGCGTGCCGCGGTCCGCGCCAACTCGTCCTGGGCGTGTGAGAGCAGGTCGCCGAGGCCGATGCCCAGCGCCCGCGCCGCGGCCGCGAGGACCTCCGAGGAGGCCTCCTTGCGGCCGCGTTCGATCTCGGACAGATACGGCATCGAGATCCGCGCCGCGTCGGCGACGTCCTTGAGCGTGCGCTCCTGCGCCTGCCGCTCGCGGCGCAGGACGTCGCCGACGAGATCGCGCCAGAGGGGTTCCCTGGGTGCCGCCGCCGGGGTGCGGCCCTGGGCGGGACGTCCGGGTTCCGGACGGGACGGCCCGGGGCGCGCGGCCGGCGGGCGCAGGGGGATGACGCGGGCTTGGTTCGGCGCTCGTTCGCTCATCCCCTCAGCGTAGGAGTCCCGGACGCGGGCGGAAGGGTGGGCGGTTGCGCCCTGGGTGAATTCGCGACCGGGGTCCCCGAGGTGCGGTGCACGGCGCGGAGCACGCCCCGCCGAGGCCGGCGGCGCGCATACCTCACGGCGGGCCGGGTACCCGGGGGTCGCGCAATCGCTCGGTGCCGGAGCGCCGGTACGGACGTACGTGGGCCGACGAGGCGGACGGGATCAGGGCGGCATCGCGTCGCGCGCCGGTCACTCGCCGCCGAGTTCGACCAGCGCGCGGATCCGCTTGCCGACCGGGACGCGTTCCACGGTCACCTCCAGCGCCAGCGCGTGCACGATCTCCAGGCCGTGCCGGCCCACGCGCCGCGGGTCCCGGGGGAAGCGCCGGGGCAGTACGGCGCTGCTGTCGTACACGCACACGTTCACCGCGCTGTCCGTTCCCTCCAGCTCCAGGATGTACGGCCCGTCGCTGTGCCGGTCGGCGTTGGTGACCAGCTCGCTGACCACCAGCAGGAGCGCGTCGCCGCAGCGGCGGCCGATCTCGGCACACCACTCGGTCCTGAGCTGGTCCAGGAAGTGCGCGGCGAAGTTGCGCGCCTCGGCGATGCAACCCGGTTCGCCGGTGTAGTGCGTCGCCCGCCGGAGCGGTTCCACGGGAACGTCGAAGCCAGTCGCTATCACTGCCCCGTCCAGATAGTCGGTCATGCGTGTCTCTCTCGGAAGCCGGCCGGGCCGGACACTGCTGCACCTGTGCTGTTACCCCGAGCCGCGCCCGGCAGTCCCAGCCCGCCCGCGGACGCGGACGGGCCTTCCGGCGGGCGCGACGCCGGGGCCCTGCATAGCGTGGCGGTGTGAGCCCCGCGAGCCCCACGGTCCCGCCGCCGACGGCCCGCCACGGCTGGGCACAGGCCCTGACCACGGTACTGGCCGCCGTGGTGGGCATGGGCGTGGTCTCGGCACTCGGGCTGTGGGCGGCCGGTGCGGCGCGTCTTCCCGGCAACGCCTTCCCCCGGGTGGTCGCCGCGACCGTGGTGACGGCGGTCGGCGGCAGCGTGGACCTGTCGGGCGACGCGGGTGCCCTCGCCCGGACCCACGCGGGGATCACGGTGATGCCGCTGTCCGTCACGCTGGTCGGCGCGCTCGTCGTCGCCGCGGGCTTTCTGCGGCCGCTGCGCCACCGCGCGGTGGCCGGGGCGCGGGAACTGGCCGGGTGGGCCGCCCGGATCGCCGTCCTGTGGCTGCTCGCGCTGATCGGTCTCGCACTGGCCGCCCGGCAGACCTTCGCCGTCGACCTCGGCAACGGTGCGCTCGGCGTTATCGGCGGCTTGTTCGGCGTCGCGCCTGAGGTCGGCTTCGCCGCCCAGGTGCCGTTGACCGCGGTCTTCGGGCTGCTGTGGCTGGCGGGCGTGCTGGTGCTGGCCCTGCTGGTGGCGCCCGCGGCGCCGTTGCCGACACGGCTGCTGCGGCGGCGGGAGCCGGTGCGTCCGGCGGCGTACGCCATGGTGGTCCTGCTGCTCGCGTGCGTGGTCGTGGGCCTGGTCGTCGCCCTCGTGACGGCGGCCACCCGCGGGGATCCGGCGGAGCACTTCGCCGTGATCCTTCTCGGGCTGCCGAACGTGGTCTGGCCGGTGTTCACCATCGGCCTGGGCGCCACCTGGGACGGGCGGGTGGACGGCCCGTTCGGGCTGCCGATGCCGCGGCTGCTCGACGAGGTGCTGCGCACCCCGGACGTCTCCACGCTCAACCTGGGCACGCTCGCCGAGCACGACGGCCGGGTGTGGTGGCTGGTGGTCGTGGACGCGGTGCTGCTGCTGGGTGCCGCGTACCTGATGGCGGCGCGTACCCCGGCCGGGACGCGGGCCTGGCGGCACGCCCTGCGCATGGCCGTCGCCCTGGTCCTGACGGTTCTGACGATCTGTGTCGTGGGCCGGATCTCCGCGCACTACGGTCTGTCGCTGCTCGGCCTCGGAGACGTCGGTGGCAACCTCTCGGGAGAGCTGCTGCTGCGTCCCCGGTTCTGGAGCGCGCTGGGCCTCGCCGCCCTGTGGGGTCTGGTCACGGGCTTCCTGGGCGCCCTGGCGGCACACCGGTCACATCACCGTGCGGTCAGGCCATCGGCATGACGAGCGCGGGCAGGGTCCGGTGCATGCGCAGGGCGTCCACCGACTCGGCGAGCAGTTCGTACTCCGTGGTCTCGTCACGAGCGGCGACGCGCACCAGTCTTCCCTCGGTCAACTCGTCGGCCATGAGCTCCTGCTGGGCCACGTCGGCGCACCAGGCGCGGAGGATGCCGGGGACGTCGGGCACGGACTCCGGCACCGGGACCAGCGCGCCGGGTGGGACATGGGGGGTGTCGGGGCCCGGATCGAGCCGCTCGGCGATCCAGGAGGCGCGGTCGCGCAGCCACCACAGGGCCAGGGCCAGGGTGGGCGCCCGGTAGGTACCGAGCGGTACACCGATACGGCGGCCGTCGCACACACCGTACGCGGTGACATGGCACAGGAATTCGTCGTGCACTGCTCCTCCCCCGTAGCGTCGCCGCCCGGCCGGCCCGCCTCGCCCTGCGTACGGCTTTTATGCGGTGAAGTGCCCCTGAAATCGAGTATGTTCACCGCTGAACCACTGTCACCACGACTTTCCAGCCAGCCTCCTGGCATATTCAGCACGCTGCGTGGCCGAAACGCGGCGCTGCGTGACCACGGGCATGACCCGCGCGGTAATCGACCCCGGCGGCAGGTGCGCGGCAGGGTGGACCCATCGGGTCGCCGATCACCGGGACCCGGCTCCGACCAGCGTTTACGACCTCGATGGAGGCTGATTCAGCATGTCCGCGCAGTCCGACCGGTACACGATCGCCGTCACCCGCTACTTCGAGGCCTGGAACGCGCCGGACGCCCAGGCCCGGGCCAAGGCGGTGGCCGACGCCTGGACCCCGGACGGCAGCTACACCGATCCTCTCGCCGACGTCGGCGGCCACGAGGAGATCGCCGCCGTCATCACCGCCGCCCGCGAGCAGTTCCCCGGCTTCGCCTTCCGGCTCACCGGCGCCGTCGACGGGCACCACGACACGGCACGCTTCTCCTGGGAGTTGGTGAGCGAGGTGGACGGCTCCGCGCCGGTCGCCGGGTCCGACGTGGTCGCCCTGGACGGCGACGGCAGGATCCGCACGGTCCTCGGCTTCCTCGACCGGGTGCCCGCCGGGGCGTGAGATCCGGCCCCGCAGGGCGTGAGGTCCGGCCCCGGCGGAGCGCCCGCCGGGGCCGGTACGCACGCGTGTCCGGCCCGCCTCGCGGGCCGGACACGTCCTGAGAGGCGACGACCTACGAGGCGACGACCTCGTCGATGCGGGCCAGCTCCTCCGCGTCGAAGTCCAGGGACCGCGTCGCGGCGACGCTGTCCTCCAGCTGCCGCGGGCTGCTCGCGCCGACCAGGGCGGAGGTGACCCGTCCGCCGCGCAGCACCCAGGCCAGTGCCATCTGCGCCAGGGACTGGCCGCGGGACTTCGCGATCTCGTCCAGGGCGCGCAGCCTGCCCACCAGTTCGCCGGTCACCGCGTCGGAGTCGAGGAAGGGGCTGTCGCTCGCCGCCCGGGAGTCCTCGGGGATGCCGTCCAGGTAGCGGGCGGTGAGCAGGCCCTGCTCCAGCGGGGAGTAGGCGATGGAGCCGACCTGGAGCTCGTCGAGGGTGTCCAGGAGGCCCTCCTCCTCGGGGCGCCGGTCGAGCATCGAGTAGCGGGGCTGGTGGATCAGCAGCGGGGTGCCGAGTTCACCCAGGATCCGGGCGGCCTCGCGGGTCTGCTCCGGGGAGTAGTTGGAGACGCCGACGTAGAGCGCCTTGCCCTGCTGGACCGCCGAGTGCAGGGCACCCATGGTCTCCTCCAGCGGGGTGTCCGGGTCGGGGCGGTGCGAGTAGAAGATGTCGACGTACTCCAGGCCCATCCGCTTCAGGCTCTGGTCGAGCGAGGACAGCAGGTACTTGCGGGAGCCCCATTCGCCGTACGGGCCGGGCCACATCAGGTAGCCGGCCTTGGTGGAGATCACCAACTCGTCGCGGTACGGCGCGAAGTCGGCCCGGAGCGCGTCGCCGAGGGCGGACTCGGCGGCACCGGGCGGCGGGCCGTAGTTGTTGGCCAGGTCGAAGTGGGTGACGCCGAGGTCGAAGGCGCGGCGCAGGATGACGCGCTGGGTGTCGACCGGGCGGTCCGGGCCGAAGTTGTGCCACAGGCCGAGCGACAGCGCGGGAAGCTTCAGGCCACTGCGTCCGGTGCGCCGGTAGGGCATGTCCGCGTAGCGGTCGGGGTGGGCGGTGAACAACGCGACTCCATCAGGGTTGGCACAGGGGTGAGCGGTTCCGGCGGAACCGGTGTCCCCCACTCTCGCGCGCCCCGGGGGCAGCGGTCCAACAGGAGAATCCGATGGGATTCAACGGCTACGCTTCTCAATCATGGAACTGCGTCATCTCCAGCACTTCGTCGCGGTCGCCGAGGACCGGCACTTCACCCGGGCGGCGGAGCGCCTGATGGTCTCCCAGTCAGGGCTCTCGGCGTCGATCCGGGCCCTGGAGCGGGAGTTGCAGACGTCCCTGTTCGTGCGCACCACGCGCCGGGTGACGCTCACGGAGGCCGGGCGCGCGCTGCTCGGCGAGGCACAGCGGATCCTGGCCCAGGTGCGGGCGGCCCACGAGGCGGTGGCGGCGGTGCAGGGCGTGCTGCGCGGCACGCTCTCGCTGGGCACCGAGCAGTGCATCGCCGGGGTGCATGTGGCCGGACTGCTCGCCGCGTTCCGGCGGCGCCACCCGGACGTGGAGATACGGCTGCGGCAGACGGGTTCGGGCGCCCTCGCCGAGGAGGTCGCGGCCGGCCGGCTCGACCTGGCGTTCGCCTACCGGACCCGGGCGGACACCGACCAGCTGCGCTCCGTGTCGTTGGCCGGCGAGCCGATGACGGTGCTGTGCCACCCGGGGCACCGGCTGGCGGCGGCCGAAGCCGTCCTGACGCCGCGGGACCTGGACGGCGAGGTCTTCGTCGACTTCCACCCGGACTGGGGACCGCGCAGGACCACGGACGCGGCCTTCGCCGCCGCGGGCGTCCGGCGCACGGTGGCCCTGGAGGTCAACGACGTGCACAGCCTGCTCGACCTGGTCGACGAGAACCTGGGCATCGCCGTCGTCCCCCGCCACTTCCGGCACAAGCGGCCTTCGCTCACCGCGCTGCCGCTCAAGGGCGCCACGGAGACCGCGTACGAGACCGTCGCCCTGCTGCCGCCCGAACAGGCCACGAGTCCGGCGGCCCGCGCCCTGATCGCCCTCCTCGAACCGGAGGAGCCGGACCTCCCCTGACGGAAGCCGCCTGACGGACACCGCCTGACACCGCCTGACGCAGCCCGGTTCCGGACGCGGGACGGAGAGCGATACGCCAAGGTGGACGTATGCATGCGAAGGACATCCTCGTCGACGGCTACGACCGCATCCGGGAAGAAGTCCACGCCGCCGTCGACGGCCTGCCGGCCGACCTGCTCAACGCCCGTCCCGCCACCGGCGCCAACTCGGTGGCCTGGCTCGTCTGGCACCTCACGCGCGTGCAGGACGACCACGTCGCCGACGCGTTCGGCCTCGACCAGGTGTGGCTCGCGCGGGACTGGCACAAGCGCTTCGGACTCCCCCTGAACCGCCACGACACCGGGTACGGGCACAGTCCGGCGAAGGTCGCCGAGGTGCGGGTCGACTCCGGTGACCTGCTGACCGGCTACTACGACGCCGTGCACGAGCAGACCCTGACGGCGCTGCGGCAGCTGACCGCCAAGGACCTGGAACGCGTCGTCGACGAGGGCTGGGACCCGCCGGTCACGCTGGGCGTGCGCCTGGTCAGCGTCCTGTCCGACGATCTCCAGCACGCCGGACAGGCCGCCTATGTCAGGGGGCTGCTTCAGAGCGCGGACTCGTAGCCCGGCAGCACCACGTCCCGGATCAGGCGCACACGCTCGTCGAAGGGGATGAAGGCGCTCTTGAGGGCGTTGACCGTGACCGTGCGCAGGTCCTCGACCGTCCAGCCCGCCTGCTCGACCAGCAGGGACATCTCGCGGGTCATCGTCGTGCCGGACACCAGGCGGTTGTCGGTGTTGAGGGTGACCCGGAAGCCGAGGTCCTTCAGCTCCGTGATGGGGTGCTCGGCGATCGAGGTGGCGGCGCCGGTCTGGAGGTTGGAGGTGGGGCACATCTCCAGGGCGATCCGGCGGTCGCGCACCCAGCCGGCCAGCCGGCCCAGCTTGCCGTCGACGATGTCCTCGGTGATGCGCACGCCGTGCCCGATGCGCTGGGCGCCGCACACCTGGAGGGCCTGGTGAATGCTGGGCAGACCGTGCGCCTCGCCGGCGTGGATGGTGAACGGCACGCTCTCGCGGCGCAGGTGCTCGAACGCGTCCAGGTGGTCGGCGGGCGGGAAGCCGTCCTCGGCGCCGGCGATGTCGAAGCCGACGACACCGGCGTCGCGGTAGAGGACGGCCAGGTCGGCGATCTCGCGGCAGCGGTCGAACATCCGCATGCCGCACAGCAGCGTGCCGACGCGGACGGGCGTGCCCTGGGCCGCCGCCTTCGCCATGCCCGCGGCGAGGCCCTCCTGGACGGTCTCCACGACCTCCGTGAGGGTCAGCCCGCCGTTGACCATCAGCTCGGGGGCGTAGCGGACCTCGCCGTAGACGACGCCGTCCTCGGCCAGGTCCAGGACGTACTCCTCGGCGGTGCGCAGCAGGCCCTCGCGGTTCTGCATCACGGCGAGGGTGTGCTCGAAGGTGGCTATGTAGCGGACCAGGTCGCCGGAGTTGGCCGCGTCGTAGTACCAGGCGGCCAGCTCGTCGGGGTCGGTGGTGGGCAGGGTGTGGCCGACCGCGTCCGCGAGCTCGACGACGGTGGCGGGGCGCAGACCGCCGTCGAGGTGGTCGTGCAGCACGGCCTTGGGGAGCCGGCGGAGGGTGTCGGTGTCGATGCGGGGCGCGGTCATGGGGCGTTTCCTAGGGCAGTCGAGCGGTGGTGGTGTGTGCGTGGTGCTGTGCGGTGGTGGTGGGGTGCGGCGGGTCAGCCCGCGTCGGGGGCGGGCTGGAGCAGGTCCCAGCGGTTGCCGTACAGGTCCTCGAAGACGGCGACCGTCCCGTACGGCTCCTGGCGGGGCTCCTCCAGGAAGGTCACGCCCGCCGCCCGCATCCGGGCGTGGTCGCGGGCGAAGTCGCCGGTGTGCAGGAAGAACCCGACGCGTCCCCCGGTCTGGTCGCCCACGCGGGCGCGCTGGGGCGCGGTCCGGGCGCGGGCGAGGAGCAGGGCCGTCCCGGTCCCGCCGCCCGGTTCGACGACGACCCAGCGGGAGCCGTCCGGGCGCGGGGCGTCCTCGGCGAGCCGGAAGCCGAGCGCCCCGGTGTAGAAGCGGATCGCCTCGTCGTAGTCGTCGACGACGAGGGTGATCAGGGCGATGCGTCTCATCGGGACCTTTCGGAACGTGCGATCGTCGGGTGAGGTTATACGTAAAACGTCGAGGGCGCCAGTCACTCCGGACGGCGGTCGAACGGGGTTCAGCGGGAGGGCTCGCCCTGGGCGACCTCGACCCGGTGATGGACGTCGATCATGCCGGTCGCCGACGCGGCGAAGGAGACCGCGGCGCAGGCCATCAGCAGCGCGGCGACCCGGGTCGCGGCGCGGCGGGTGACGTGCGGGGCGGCCAGCAGGGCCCTGACGCGGTGCGGAACCGGGCCGGAGGTGGCGGCGGCGGCGAACTCCGGGCGCACGGAGCGGGCCTCCTGGCCGGCCAGGGCGGCGCGCGCGATGGCGCGGGCGGTCAGGCGGCGGTCGCCGACGGCCGCGGCCGCGGCCTCGTCGGCGGCCCGCTCGGCCGCGAGGCGGATCGCCCCGCGGACCCGCCGCAGCGCGGGATGGCAGTGGGCGGCGAGTTCGGCGGTGGCGAGGAAGTAGTGGTGGCCGCCCCGGTTGTGGGCCCGCTCGTGGGCGAACAGCGCCTCGCGCTCGGCCGCGTCGAGGCTGCGGAGCATCGCGGTGGTGACGACGATGCGGTGCGGGCGGCCCGGCAGCGCGTAGGCGTCCGGGTGCGGGGAGTCCACCACGCACAGGTCGCCGGCGGCGGGCCTGCGGCCGGCCTCCGTGTGCGCGCTGCGGAAGGCGCGGAACTCCCTCAGCGCGGCGCGCCCGAGCGTGCACGCGCACACGGCGAGCGCCCCGACGGAGATCGCGGCCGCCGGGACGACCACCAGGTCGGAGGCGGTGGACAGCGGGTGGACGAACTTGCCCAGCGCCGCGACGAGGGGCAGCTTGAGCAGGCCGGTGAGGACGAAGGCGCCGAGCGCGGCGAGGGAGCAGCCGGCGAGCACGACCGCGAAGAGGGTGATCATCCACAACGCGGTGACGGGGGCGAGGCGGTCCAGTGCGCGCCGGGCCAGGGCCGGCGCGGCGAACGGCAGCAGCAGGGGCAGCAGCAGGAGCAGGGCCGCGGTCATCGCTCACCCGATTCGAGCAGGTCGCGCAGGACACGCTCGTCGTCGGGGCTGAGCTGGGCGACGAACCGGGCGAGCACCGTCTCGCGGTCGGTGTCGCGGTCGAGCTCGGAGTGCATGCGGCGGGCGGTCAGCCCGTGCGCGTCCTGGACGGGGTAGTAGGCGTACCCACGCCCCTGACGGTGGCGCTCGACGACGCCCTTGTCGTACAGCCGGGTCAGGATGGTGGTGACCGTGGTGCGGGCCAGGCCGGCACCGAGGCCCAGCTGGACCTGGCCGGGGGTCCGGGGCGCGCCCGCGGTCCACAGGACGGCCATGACACTGGCCTCGAGCTCGCCGGCCGGTCGGCGTTCGTCCTTGTCCTCGTCCGTCATGGGTTCTTCCTCACCCCGTCGTCGCCCACAGTCGTAGATCGTCTACATGATTGTAGTCACTCTGGCGCCGCGTTCCGCTCGCGGCCGCGCCCGTCCACCCGGGACCGCCCGCCCATTATGGGAGGAGCCGCCGGGAATGGTCGCGGAGACGGCCACGGGAACGGGAACGGCTGCGGGCACGCGCGCGCCCGCAGCCCGGCGCGGACGGTGGCGCGCTGCACGACCGGACCGCGGGCAGTACCGTACGAAGGGGTGCGAAACGGACCGTGAACGGCGGGCGGAGGCGGCACGGCGAACGTGGTAAGGATCCGCGGGCCCCCCGCCGCCTCTGGGCAGGGCGCCGATCCGCAGTCCGGCAAGGAGTTGAGCGCCATGCCCGAGCGGCCCAGGCCCGCCGAGACGCCCGCCCGGCAGAACGTCACCTTCCCGAGCGCGGGAGCCACCGCGCACGGCTATCTCGCGCTGCCCCCGTCGGGAAGCGGTCCGGGCGTCCTCGTCATCCAGGAGTGGTGGGGGCTGACGGACCACATCGCCGACGTGGCCGACCGGCTCGCCGCCGAGGGCTTCGTCGTCCTGGCGCCCGATCTGTACGGCGGCAGCGTGGCGCACGACGCCGAGGAGGCTCAGCGGCTGCTGAAGGCCCTGCCGGTCTCCCGCGGTGTCGAACTGCTCTCCGGAGCCGTCGACCACCTGCTGTCCCGGCCCGAGGTCACCTCCGGCACCGTCGGCGCGGTCGGCTTCTGCATGGGCGGCGGGTTCGTGCTGTACCTCGCGGCGGTCGAGCCGCGGGTGAGCGCGGCCGTGCCGTTCTACGGCGCCGTCCGGGGCGAGCTGCCCGACTTCTCGGGGCTGCGCGCCCAGCTCCTCGGCCACTACGGGGAGCAGGACAGGAGCATTCCGCCGGAGCAGGTCGAGGCGCTGCGCGAGACGATCCGGCGGCAGTCGGGCGTCACCGCGGACTTCCGCATGTACCCGGCCGGCCACGCCTTCTTCAACGATCACCGCCCCAGCCACGACCCCGACTCGGCGGCCCGCGCGTGGCAGAGCACCGTCGCGTTCCTGCACCGGCAGCTGGACTGACCCGGACCGGAGGTCGCGGCCGGGCCGGCGGGCGCGGGAGGCCGCTCAGGCGGCCCCGGTGTGCAGCGCGTCGAGACGGGCCATCTCCTCGTCGGTGAGGCGCAGGGCGCCCGCGGCCACGTTCTCCACGAGGTGGTCGGGGTCGCCGGTACCGGGGATGGCCAGTACGTGCGGGCCCTGCTGGAGGGTCCAGGCGATCCGTACCTGTGCCGGTGTGGCGTCGTGGGCCCGGGCGACGGCCTCGACCTCCTTGTCGTGCGCACCGCCCGCCGCCCCCCGCGAGCCGCCCTCGCCGGCGATCGCGAAGAACGGCACGAAGGCGATGCCCTCCTCGCCGCAGACCCGCAGCAGTTCCTCGGTGCCGGGGTCGTGTAGATCCAGCCCGAACCGGTTCTGCACGCACACCACCGGCGCGATGGCCCGGGCCTCCTCGAGGTGGCGCGGCTCCACGTCGGAGACGCCGAGGTGGCGGATCAGGCCCTCCTCGCGCAGTTCGGCGAGCGCGCCGAAGTGCTCGGCGATGGAGTCCTGCCGCATCCGCCGCAGGTTCACCACGTCCAGATGGTCGCGGCCGAGCTGACGCAGGTTCTCCTCGACGTGGCCGCGCAGGTCGTCGGGGCGCGCGGAGGGGCCCCACTCCCCCGAGTAGGTGCGGAACGGGCCGACCTTCGTGACGACGACCAGGTCCTTGGGGTAGGGCGACAGCGCGCTGTTGATCAGCTCGTTGGCGGAGCGCCGGGCGGAGAAGTAGAAGGCGGCCGTGTCGATGTGGTTCACGCCGAGCTCGACCGCCCGGCGCAGGACGGCGATCGACCGGGTCCGGTCGCTCGGTGTGCCGAGGTGGAAGGCGGCGCTGCCCGTCAGCCGCATCGCGCCCAGTCCGACGCGGTGGACGGGCAGGTCGCCGAGTTCCCAGGTGCCCGCGGCGTCCGCGTTGATCGTTTCGGAAGACATCGGCGGAGTCTCGCACACCCGGTGAGGATCCGCGGAGCACGGCCGCCGGCCCTCGCGAGGCCGGACGGAGCCGGTGCCCGCCGGGCATCAGTCCCCGGCCGGGTGCAGGAACGGCCGCACCTCGATGGGGAGGGTGGTGGCCAGGCTCGCCTTCCGACCCCACTCCAGGGCCGCGTCCCGGTCGGCCGCCTTGATGAGACACAGACCGCCCAGGTACTCCTCGCCCTTCGTGTAGGGGCCGTCGGTGACCCGCACCTCACCGCCGTCCCCGGGACACAGGACGACTGCGGTTTCCGGTCCGTGCAGCCCGCCGGCGAAGATCCAGGCGCCCGCCTCGCGCAGCTCCTGGTGGAAGCCCTCGACGTCGTGCATGATCCGCGCGAGCGCCTCGGCCGAGGGCGGCTCACCATCGGCCGGCTGGATCACGCTGAGCAGGTAGTACGTCATGACGGTCTCCTTAGGCGTCGTGCCGTCGTCCCGCCTTTCGCACGAACGGCGGGCCCCTCGCCGGCACCTCGCCCGACGGCTTCGGCGGAATATTTTCCCAGCCATCGCCGCGCGGCAGCCACCGTCACACGATCGGCCCATGGAAAACGCGGCACGCATCCGTGAGGGCCCGCCCGGTGGAAGTGATCCGGGGTGATGCGGAGCAACGTCTCAGTCGTCCTGTTCACCGCCGACCTGCGGGTGCACGACCATCCGCCGCTGCGCGCCGCTCTCGACGCCTCCCCGCTCGTCGTCCCGCTGTTCGTGCGCGACCGCGCCGTGGACAGGGCCGGCTTCGCCGCCCCGAACCGGCTGGCGTTCCTCGCCGACTGCCTGCACGACCTCGACGCGGAACTGCGCCGCCGCGGCGGCCGGCTGGTCGTCCGCAGTGGCGACCTCGTCGAGCAGGTGTGCGCCGTCGCCCGCGAGGCCGACGCCCACGACGTCCACATGGCGGCCGACGTCAGCGCCTTCGCCCACCGCCGGGAGGAGCGGCTGCGGCACGCGCTGGAGGCGGACGGACGCCGGCTGCACGTGCACGAGACGGTGACCACGGCCGTCACGCCCGGCACGCCGGCCCCGGCCACCTCGGACCACTTCGCCGTCTTCACTCCCTACTTCCGCCAGTGGTCGCGGCAGTGGCTGCGCACTCCGCTCGACGCCCCCCGCGCCGTCCGTGTCCCGGACGGCGTCGCCTCCGGGGAGCCGCCCTCCCGGCCGGCCGCCGCGGAGCTGTCGGCGGGACTGCCGCCCGGCGGCGAGACGGAGGGCCGCGAACGGCTGGCGGCCTGGCTGCGCTCCGGCCTCGGCGCCTACGCGGAGCGCCACGACGACCTGGCCGGCGACGCCACGTCCCGGCTCTCCCCCCACCTGCACTTCGGCACCCTCTCCCCGGTCGAACTCGTGCACCGGGCGCGTGGCGTCGGCGGTCCGGGCGCGGAGGCCTTCGTCCGGCAGCTGGCCTGGCGCGACTTCCACCGTCAGGTGCTGGCGGCGCGGCCCTCGGCGGCGAGCGCCGACTACCGCACGCAACACGACCGGTGGCGGTCCGAGCGGGCCGCGCGCGAGGACGTCGAGGCGTGGCGGGAGGGCCGCACCGGGTATCCGATCATCGACGCGGCCATGCGCCAGCTGCTGCACGAGGGCTGGATGCACAACCGGGGCCGCCTGCTGACCGCGAGCTTCCTCGCCAAGACCCTGTACGTCGACTGGCGGGTGGGCGCACGGCACTTCCTGCGGCACCTGGTCGACGGCGACCTCGCCAGCAACCAGCTCAACTGGCAGTGGATGGCGGGCACCGGCACGGACACCCGGCCCAACCGGGTGCTCAACCCCGTCACCCAGGCCAAGCGGTACGACCCCGACGGCACCTACGTACGCCGCTGGGTGCCCGAACTCTCCGGTCTGGACGGGCCGGCCGTGCACGAGCCGTGGAAGCTCCAGGGGCCGGCGCGGGCCGCCCTCGACTACCCGGACCCGGTCGTGGAACTGTCCGAGGGACTGGCCCGCTTCCAGCGTGCCCGCGGCCGTGACTGAGGAGCCGCGCCGGCGGACCGGCCGGCGGCGGTCGGATCGGCGTCCACGCGGGAACCGCCCGGTGTGGCTCCGGTTCCAGCGGGCATTCGAAGGACGCGGGGGGTCACGACGCAGAGGGACGGAAGATGGAGATCACGGGCATCATCAGCGCCATCGTCATCGGCTTGATCATCGGTGTCCTGGGACGGCTCGTCGTCCCCGGCCGCCAGCACATAGGCATCCTCTGGACGATCCTCATCGGCATCGTGGCCGCCCTGGTCGGCGCCGCGATCGCCTCCGCGCTCGGCGTCGCGGACACCAAGGGGGTCGACTGGATCGAGTGGCTCATCCAGATCGCCCTCGCCGCGGTGGGTGTCACCGCGCTGGACCGGGCGAAGGCGGGTCACCGGTGACGGCGCGCCCGCGCTCGGCCCGGGAGGCGCCTCAGGGCTCGTACACGTACGGCGTCGTGGTGGTCAGCGCGACGAAACCGAGGCGTTCGAGGATCGGGCGGCTCTGGTCGGAGGCGTCGACCTGGAGGTAGCGGTAGCCTCGGTCGGCGGCGGCACGGGCGCGGTGGGCGACCAGAGCGCGGTAGATGCCCCTGCCCCGCCAGCCCTCGACGGTGCCGCCGCCCCACAGGCCGGCGAACCCCGTGCCGGGCACCAGCTCCATGCGCGCCCCGCTCACCGGCACGCCCCCAGCGAGGGCGACCACGGCGACGAGTGTGTCCGGCTCGGCGGCGAGCCGGGCGAGGACGCCGTGGCGCAGTCGGGAGCCGTCCGTGCCGAACGCCGCCTCGTGCGCGCGGACGAGGAGGTCGACACCCGCCTCGTCGGTGACCGTGCGCAGGTGAACGCCCTCGGGCGGCTCGGCGTCGAGGTGCAGCTCGGCGATGTCGCCGATCATCAGCGTCTCCTCCGGCTCGGGTGCGAAGCCGGCGGCCAGCAGGCGCTGCCCGAGATCCGCCGGGCGGTCGTGCCCGTACACCTTCCACTCGAAGGTGAGGCCGGAGTCACCGTAGCGGGCTGTCTGCTCGGCGATCGCGGCGTCCACGGAGGCCTCGTCCACGTCCGACCAGAGCACCCCGTTCCAGTCCTGCTCCGAGCCGATCTGGCGCACCACGTTCCCGGCACGCTCCACACGCGTACTGGGGCCGTCGGGCCGAGCGCCTACGCGCAGGTCCCGGTCGTACAGGGCGAGTACCTCAGCTTGATCCATACGCCAACTGGACCAAACCGCGGACGTCCACGGCAACAGATTTACGGCGCGGGCCCACCGGTCAGGTGTCCGGTGGGCCCGTGCCGCGGTCCCGGGTCCGCGTCAGCGGAACGCGCCGGGCCGGAAACGCCGGTACAGGACGGCGCCGCCGAGCACCAGGGCCGCGCCCGCGGCCGCCATCGGCACGGACTGGTCCGCACCGGTGTGGGCGAGCGCCACCTGCGCCTGAGGCACCACCGCGGGCTCGGGGCGCGTCACGGGCCTCGGCAACGCCTGCGGCTCGGACCGTACGGGCGCCGGGGGCGCCGGGGCGTCCTGCGGACCGGGCGTGTTGTTCGTGGACGTGTTGCCGGAGGCCGGGTTGCCGATGCCCACCACGTTCACGCTGTTGCCGCTGGCGTTCACCGGGACGTGCACCGGCAGCTGGATGGAGTTGCCGGATCCCACACCAGGGGAATCCTGTGCGTCGGCCTGTGCCGCCGCACCGTGGGCCGCCGGCGTCCGGTCCCTCCCGTCGGACGCGTTGGCGCACCGGTTGCCCGCCGCCGGGTTGAGGAGTCCCACCACGTCCACGGTGTTCCCGCACACGTTGACCGGAATGTCCACCGGCAGCTGGATGGTGTTTCCGGAGAGCACACCGGGCGAGCCTGCCGCGGCGCCCTCCGCCGCGGCGCCGTCCGCCGCGAAGGCGGACACCGGCATGGTCATCACCATCGCGCCGGAGGCGGCGGCCACAGCGATCACACTGTTCCGCGTGACCCGTTTCATAGGTTCCCTGCCTTCCAGACATGGTCGCGGGCGCTCACCCGCACCCCGTAAAACGCTGGTGAAGGATTTGGGGTTATGGCCTGTCGCCCTTTCACCCCATCGGGGGGCCTGTGGTCGAACAGCGCGCGAAGCCGCCGCCTCTCGCCGGCGGGTCCGGATACGGCACGTGCGGCGGCCGGGCCGGGAGGCGGCGCCCGGTATGTCCGCCTAAGGTGGGCGAAGGCCTGTTCCCGGTCCGCTGCGGAGCGTTGCTGGAGGCGCCCATGCCGGCCAAGCTGTCGACGCGGCGCGCGACCCGGCGCCGCGCGTGCGTCGGGGCCGCCACGCTCACCCTCCTCGGCACCGGACTGTCCGCGGGGGCCGACGACGGCGCGCCGGGCGGTCTGGACCGGTTCTACCGCCAGAGGGTGACGTGGTCGGCGTGCGAGGCGGGCGCCCCGGCGGACCTGCAGTGCGGCAAGGTCACCGTTCCCCTCGACTACGCCCACCCCGGCGCCGGCACCCTCGAGCTCGCCCTGGCCCGCTACCGGGCCACCGGCCACTCCCAGGGCTCGGTGCTGCTCAACTTCGGCGGTCCCGGCGTCGCGGGCCTGCCCGGTCTGACCACCGACGGCGGGCGGTTCATGGACCTGACCAACGGCTACGACGTGGTCAGCTTCGACCCGCGGGGCGTCGGCAGGTCCTCCCCGGTCGGCTGCGGCCTGGACACGAACGACCGGGCGGCGCGGATGACCGGCGGGAACGGGAACCTCGGCGACCCGAAGGTCGCCCGCGAGAAGCTCACCGAGTGGCAGCGGACGGCCGCCGAGTGCGCCCGGCGCTCGGGCCCGGTCCTGGCCCACATGGGCACCGTCGACGCGGCCCGGGACCTGGACGTGATCCGCCAGGCGCTCGGCGACGGCCGGCTCGACTACCTGGGCTTCTCCTACGGCACCCGGCTCGGCGCGGTGTACGCGGCGCTGTTCCCCGGCAAGGTCGGCAGGATGGCCCTCGACGGGGTCGACACCCTGACCGAGCCGCTGGCCGAGCAGGGGCTCGTCGCCACCGAGGCGCAGCAGACGGCGCTCGACGACTTCCTCGACTGGTGTGTGCGGGACATCGCCTGCCCGTGGGGCAACGACCGCCGCGCGGCCGGCGACCAGGTGGTCCAGCTCGTCCGCTCGCTCGACGCGAACCCGGTGCCGAACGGGTTCGGCGGCAAGCTGTCCGGCCAGGACCTCGCCAGGGCGATGGGACAGGCGCTCTACAGCAGGCAGTTGTGGCCCTCCCTGGAACGGGCCATCGCCTCCCTGGTGGAGGACGGCGACACCCACCGCATCGAGGCCTTCTCCGCCGGTGGCGGCACCCTGCCGGGACGGCCGAGAGCGCCGCGTCCGGCGGACGGCCATCTGGCCGGCTCCGCCGAGATCCCGCCGGACAACCAGCCCGCCGCGACCATGGCGGTCAACTGCGCCGACGACCCCGACCGGCCCGGCGCCGCGCAGCTCGTCAAGGACCTCGGCCGGCTGAGCACCGCGTACGAGCAGGCATCGCCCGTCTTCGGCCGCGCCCGGCTGAGCGAGCTGCTGATGTGCTACGGCCGCCCCAGGGGCACCGACTTCATCCGGGAGAAGGTGAAGAACGTCGACACGGCGAGCATGCTGCTGGTCGGCACTCGCGGCGACCCCGCGACGCCGTACCGCTGGACGCTGGAGACGGCGCGGCGGCTCGGCCCGTCCGCCGTGGTGCTCGACAACAGGGCCGACGGGCACACCGGGTACCTGTCCTCCCGGTGCGTGCACAAGAAGGTGAACGACTTCCTGCTGTACGGCTCCCTGCCGGCCGACGGCAGTTCCTGCGGCGCGGACCGGGAGCCGGACGCGGGCGGCTGACCGGGGTCAGCCGGTGACGATCTGCGGACGGTACAGGTCCAGCCAGGCGGCCAGGTCCAGGGTCCGCTCCAGGCCGCGTCGCGCCGCCTGGTTGCCGCCGAGGGGGGTGTCGCGGTCCGCGAGGCGGCGCAGCCGCTCCGCGTCCACGAGGTCGAAGACGGGGTGCCCCGGCCGGCCGAGCAGGTCCTTGGCGTGGTCCTGGAGGGCGAGGGCGTACTTGGGGTCCTGGGTGGACGGGTAGGGGCTCTTGACCCTGTCGTAGACGGACCTGGGCAGCAGGTCCGCGGTCGCCTCCCGCAGCAGGCTCTTCTCCCGGCCGTCGAAGGACTTCAGGGCCCAAGGCGCGTTGTAGACGTACTCGACCAGGCGGTGGTCGCAGTAGGGGACGCGCACCTCCAGGCCGACCGCCATGCTCATCCGGTCCTTGCGGTCGAGCAGGGCCCGGACGAACCGGGTCAGGTGGAGATGGCAGATCCGCCGCATCCGGAACTCGAAGTCGCTCTCGCCGTCGAGGCGGTGGACGGCGGCGATGGCGGTGCGGTAGCCGTCGGCGACGTAGGCGCGCAGGTCGAGGGTCCGGGCCAGGTCCGGGCGCAGGACATCGGCGTCGTCGCCGAAGTCGCGCAGGAAGCGCACCAGCCAGGGGAAGGTGTCGGCGCGGCGCGCCTCCTCGTCGAAGAAGTGCTGGTAGCCGCCGAAGACCTCGTCGGCGGACTCGCCGGACAGGGCGACGGTGGAGTGGTCCCGGATGCTGCGGAACAGCAGGTACAGGGAGGAGTCCATGTCGCCGAAGCCCATCGGCAGGTCGCGGGCGCGGACCACCTTCCGGCGGATCTCCGGGTCGGCGAGGGTGTGCGCGTCGAGCACGATGTCCTGGTGGTCGGTGTCGGCGGCGCGCGCCACGTCGTGCACGAACGGCGTGTCGGGGGTGGCGCGCAGGTCGTCGGCGACGAAGTGGTCGCTCTGCCCGACGAAGTCGACGGCGAAGCTGCGCACCTTCTCGCCCTGCTCGGCCAGGCGGCGGGCGGCCAGCGCGGTCATGGCGGAGGAGTCGAGGCCGCCGGAGAGCAGGGTGCAGCGGGGCACGTCGGCGACGAGCTGGCGGCGCACGATGTCGTCCAGCAGGGTGCGGACGGTGGCGACGGTGGTGTCGCGGTCGTCGGGGTGGGGCCGGGTCTCCAGCCGCCAGTAGGTACGGGTGCGCAGGCCGGTGCGGCCGACGGTGACGACGGTTCCGGGCTCGACCTCGCGCATGCCGTCCCAGACGGCGTGGCCCGGGGTCTTGACGAAGGTGAACAGCTCGCGCAGGCCGTCCAGGGTGACCCGGGGGCGGACCATGGGGTGGACGAGGATCGCCTTGGGCTCGGAGCCGAAGAGGACACCGTCGGGGGTGGGCTGGTAGTAGAAGGGCTTGATGCCCATCCGGTCGCGGATCATGACGAGTTCGTCGTGGCGGCCGTCCCAGATCGCGAAGGCGTACATGCCGTTGAGGCGTTCGGCCACGGCGTCGCCCCACTCCAGGTAGCCGCGCAGGACGACCTCGGTGTCGGAGTCGGTGGTGAAGCGGTGGCCGCGCCCGGCCAGTTCGGCGCGCAGCTCGGTGAAGTTGTAGGCCTCGCCGGAGTAGACGAGCGCCACCGTGCCGTCCGGGGTGTCGGCCGTCATCGGCTGGCGGCCGCCGGGCAGGTCGATGATCGCGAGCCTGCGGTGCCCCAGGGCCGCGGGGCCCTCGGCCCAGGTGCCGCGGTCGTCGGGGCCGCGGCAGGCCATCGTCTCGGTCATGGCACTCAGGGTCGCGGCCTCGGCGCGCAGATCGCGGTCGTAGGAGACCCAGCCGGTGATGCCGCACATCCGCTACCTCCTGCCCTCCGGCCCGCCCGAGGGGGCCCTCCCCTGCCCGAGGGCGGGTGAGCGACCGGCACCCGGCGAACCAGTTGCATCAAGCATCTATATGACGAGCCTGTTCCCCCGGGGCGGGCGCGGTCAACGCGTCCGTCACCCGGTTGCCACCGCGGCCCGCTCGATCCGGCCGCACTTTGCTCCCGGAACATCATGGAAAGGGCCTCGTACCAGGGGCGGAGCACCGGGAACCGGCCAAGGGCAAAGACTTCTCCAATGTCCGCACACCGGGTGGCGCGGGCGCGAGTGGCGCGGACCGGACGGCCCGCTCGCCGGGGGGCTCGGGCGGGGCGCGGCACGGCGTGCGACGCCTTCGGCGCCCTAGCAGCGAAAGCCCCCGCGCGCCAGCCGAGTTGCCCCGAATGCCCGACGCGCGAATCGGACCTATCGTGCTGTCATGGAGCACGAGCTGAGTCCCTCGATACTCACCGAGCTGCGGCGCCCCCGCCCCTACCCGGCGGTGTCGGTGCTGACGCCGACGCACCGCCGCGGGCCCGACAACGCACAGGATCCGGTCCGGCTGCGCAACGTCGTGGCCGAGGCCAAGCGGCAGCTGGAGACCAACCCGCAGGTCACCCGGGAGCAGCGCAACGACGTCGTCCGGCAGCTCGACCAGGCCCTCGCCGAGGTCGACCTGACGTACGCCGAGGACGGGCTGGTGATCTTCGCAGCCCCGGGCGAGCACCAGGTGTGGTCGCTGGCCCGCACCGTTCCGGAGCGCGTGGTCCTCTCGGACACCTTCCTGACCCGCAACCTGGTCTCCGCGCGGACCGCCGAGCGCCCCTTCTGGATCCTGTCCGTCTCCGCGGACCGCGTGACGCTGTGGAACGGCGGTGTCGACCGCGTCACCGAGGACCACACCGGCGGCTTCCCGCTGACCAGGAAACTCGTCGAGAACTTCGACGCCGAACGCCGGATGCAGATCGGTGACGCGCCGAGCACCTTCCGGGACCAGAGCACCCGCCAGTTCCTGCGGGAGGCGGACAGCGCGATGAACGCGGTCCTGCGCGAGCATCCGCGCCGGCTGTACATCACGGGCGAGCCGGCCGCGCTGTCGGCGCTGGAGGAGGTCGGCAGCGTCGCCAAGTGCGCGGTGCCCGTCCAGCACGGCGGTCTGGCGCACGCCACGCCCGAGGCCGTCTGGCGGGCGATCGGGCCGTTGCACGACGAGGAGATGCGGGGCGACACCGAGGCGGTGGCCCGCGAACTGGAGGGGGCCCGCGGACGCAAGGAGTACGCGGCCGGCGTCGACGAGGTCTGGCAGACCGCGAAGGAGGGTCGCGTCCGGCTGCTGGCCGTCGAGGAGAACTACCGCGTGACGGTGCGCGACTCCGTCGGCGGCCATCTGGTTCCGGCGGAGAGCGAGGAAGCGGGCGCCCGCGAGGACATCGTGGACGAGATCGTCGAGCAGTGCCTGGAGACGGGCGCCGACGTGCGCTTCGTCCCCGACGGCACCCTGGTCGACGCACAGGGGATCGCCGGGGTGCTGCGCTACTGACGCCGGGCACACGTGCGTGCGCTGCCGCCGGGCACGGCGCACGCTCTGGCCTCTCCTCCGGGGAGGCCGCCGGTGTCCGGCGCCGCGGGTTGCCGGGGCGGATCCGGCGTCTCAGGTCTCAGACCGCGCCGAAGAGGGTGCTCAGGCCGTGGTCGACGGCCGCGGTGAGGTCCTCCTGGCCGGCCGCGACCACGGCGTAGCTGCGCAGCAGGAAGCGGCGCAGCGCCGGGGTGTCGAACTGGAGCAGGGCCAGGCCTACGGGCGAGTGCAACTCCACGACCGTACGGGACCCTCCGCACGACCACAGATGCACGTCCCCGTCCCCCGCGCGGCCCTCGAGTCCCTCCTCCAGCAGGGCGCGGGCGAAGGTCCACGAGACCGCCTCGCCGTCGAGGGAGGCCTCGGGCGGGAAGTCCACGTGCACCGCCAGCGGGTCTGCGGAGACATAGCGCAGGGTGGCGGGCACGGGGAGTTCCTGCCCGTCCGCCGTGATCAGACGGGCGCGGGCGGTCTGCTCGAGGGTGGTGTCCATGATCGGTCTCCCCTGCGGGTCGTAAGGTCGGCCGGTTGTGCCGTTGTACTTAGGAGTCCGAGGGGGCCGTTCGCATTACGCGTGAGCACCCACCAATCCATGTGACCTGCGTCACTCCTCCGGCGGGAACGAACACATGCCCGTCGAACACTCGCTTGGATGTCCGGGCGTCACCTCCGACCGACCGTCACCTCACGTACGTCGCCTACGTCCCGGCCACCCTGGCGACTACACCGAAAATGCCGGTCGAACACCCGGAATGGACTGTGGCATATGCCGGATGCAACCTCGCATCGCATCTTGCCAAATGCCTTACGGGGCGCCGCGGGCTGTGCAACAGTCGTAGCGCTTCCTCCCCCCGCCCAGGGTCTGTCGTACCGTCCCCGCATCGGAGTGCGCCATGCCGCCTCACGTCTCCGCGGACCGCTCACCCGCCCAGCCACCAGGGCGCGGCCCGGTCGACGCGCTGATCCGGCAGGCGCGTCGGCTCAGGGGCGAGGTGGACGCCGTACGGCGGGACGCGCGGGGCGACACCTCGGATCCGCGGGGCCGGTGGGAACGTGTGCTGTGCGACCTGGCGCTGCACCAGCTCAACGACCTGGACGGGCACTTGGCACAGTTGCGGGACGGCCCGCCGCCGGTGCCCGCGGCGCCGGCGGACGAGCCCCGCGCGGCGGCCGCTGCGCCGCACGGCGCGCTGCTCGGCCGTGTCGGCAGCGCCGAGTGGAACCTGCTGACGGACGAGGCCGCCTGGTCGGGCGAGCTGTTCCGGATCCTCGGCCGCGACCCCGCCGTCCCCCCGCTCACCCTGGACGAACTGCCCTCCGTGGTGCTGGACGAGGACCGGCCCCGGCTGACCGCCATGGTCACCGACTGCCTGGTCGACGCCAAGCCCATCGACGGGGAGTTCCGCATCGTGCGGCCCGACGGAGCCGTCCGCGCGGTGCACATGATGGGCGAGCCGGTGCTCGACGCCGACGGCGGCACCGCCTCGATGTGGGCGGTGCTGCGGGACGTCAGCGAACTGCGGCTCAGCCAGTCGGCGGTGCGCGAGACCCGTGACTCGCTGCACCGCCACCGGCGTCGCGCGCAGACCGAGCACCGGCTCGCCGTCGAGCCGCAGGAAGCCGTGCTCCCCCCGTGGCACGGCTCCCTGCGGCTCCCACGCCGGGGCCGCCCGAGGCTCGACCTGGCCGCCCATCGCCTGCCGTCGTCCACCGGCGCGCCGATCGGGGGCGACTGGTACGACGTGCTGGAGCTGGCCGATGGCGACACCCTGCTCGGCGTCGGCGGACTCACCGGCCGCCGGCCGGACGTGGCGCCGGGCATGGCGATGCTGCTGGGCGCCCTGCGCGGCATGGCGATGGCGGGGGCCAGGCCCGGGCAGCTGATGACCTGGCTCAACCAGTTGCTGGAGGCCACCGCGCAGCCGGCCCTGGGCAGCGCCGTCTGCTGCCGCTACCGGCCCGGCACCCGCACCCTGACCTGGGCAAGGGCAGGACACCCCGCCCCGCTGCTGTTCCGCGGCGGGACGGGGCGGATGCTGGACGCCCCGGACGGCGTCCTGCTCGGCGCCACCTCGGGTTCCTCCTACGGGCAGGCCGAGGAGACCCTGAAGCCGGGCGACCTGCTCCTGCTGCACACCGAAGGACTGGCACCGCGGCAGGAGTCCCCCCGCTCGCGCGCGGTCGAGCGGGGCGGCGGGACGGCCACCGCACACCGCCTGCTCGGCCTCGCCCCGCGGTTCACCGCGGCGCGCTGCGCGCAGGAGTGCGTACGGACGGTCGTGGAGGAGTTCGGCGGATCCGGGCGCGACGACGACGCCTGCGTGCTGGTCGCCCGAGTGACGACGTAGCCCGCCTCGTCGTGGCCCGCGTGCACAACCGGGACCCTACGCCGGTGCGCTGCCGGTGCTCCTGCCCTTCGGCTTGGGCAGGGCCAGCCGGATCTCCTCCCTCAGCTCGCCGACCTTCGGATAGGTGGCGTACTCGGCGGTGAGCCGGTACATCTCGCGCAGCCGGTCCCAGGTGCGGCGGGAGGAGTTCGATCCCATCGACATCAGGGCCAGCCGTGCGTACCGGTCCGCCTGTTCGGGGTCGTCCGCGATGAAGCAGGCGGACGCCATGGACAGATGGTCGAAGATCTTCGACCGCTCACGTCCGTCCACCCGCAGGGCCAGGGCCTTCTCCGCGTAGTGCTGGGCGTGCACGGCCGCGTCCGGGTCGTGTTCCGCCAGGGTGCGATAGGCGAGGGCCTGCATGCCGTACAGGTCCTCGTCCTTGAAGGTCTGCATCCAGTCGAGCGGCTCCGCGTCGCCGGCGTCGGAGACGAAGAGGTCCTCCGCCTGTCCGAGGGTGCGGCGCATGGCCTGGCCCTTGCCCATCGAGGCCTGCGCCCAGGCCTCGATGGTGTGGAACATCGCCTTGGTGCGCGGCTGGAGGCGGTCACCGGCTCCGGACTGGGCGAGCTTCATCAGGTCCAGCGCGTCGTCGGGCCGGCCCAGGTGCACCATCTGGCGTGCCGCACGGGACAGCGCCTCCCCGGCACGCGGCCGGTCGCCGCCCTCCCTGGCGGCGTGGGCGGCGATGACGAAGTACTTCTGGGCGGTGGGTTCCAGGCCGACGTCGTGGGACATCCAGCCGGCGAGGACGGCGAGGTTGGCGGCGACGCCCCACAGGCGCCGCTGGAGGTGGGGTGGATGGTGGTAGGCGAGCATGCCGCCCACCTCGTTGAGCTGGCCGACCACCGCCTTGCGTTGCAGCCCGCCGCCGCGGGCCGCGTCCCAGGCCCGGAACACCTCCACCGAGCTTTCGAGTTCCTCGATCTCCTGCGACCCGATGGGGGCGGCGTCGTAGCGGTCGAACCCAGCGGGGTCGGCGTGCAGGGGATGGTCGAGGGCGGAAGTGCCGGCGTTGTGTGCCGGATCGGATTGCAGCCAGTCGTACATGGCGCTGCTGAGTGCGGAGCCCGCGGCGAGCGCGGCGCCCGCGCCCACCAAGCCGCGTCGGTTGAGCATGAGGTCCATTCCCGTGAATTCGGTGAGGACCGCAGCGGTACGCTCGGGCGCCCACGGCACACCGTCGGGATGTTCCGCACTCCCGTCGCCCTGCCGATTCCCTGTACGCCCGTGCCGCACCAGACCGAGATCCTCGATGGTCACGACACGGCCGAGACGCTCGGTGAACAGGGCCGCCAGCACCCGCGGCACCGGATCGCGCGGGATCTCTCCCATGTCGATCCAGCGCCGCACCCGAGAGGTGTCGGTCGCCAGCTGGGGGTGGCCCATGGCCGCCGCCTGCCGGTTGACCAGCCTCGCGAGTTCCCCTTTGGACCAGCCGGCCAGGCCGAACAGGTCCGCGAGACGGGTGTTGGGTTGTCCTGTCACGTCAAGCCCCCAGGTACTCGGCTGAGTTGACAGTAGACCCGCCGCGACATGCCGGGCGACTATTCGCCAGGGTTCGCCAGGGTGCGCCACATGGTGTGCCAGTGCGCACCGGGTGTCAGGTAGGAACGCGCCACCCCGACCCGGTCGCCGAGGGACATTCCCCAGGGTGCACCCGGGCGTCCGGGCCGGGAGGGCGCTGGAAGCAGCAGGCACACGAAGGGATCGGTCCCGCCACATGTACGCAGCATCGTCCTCCGTGTCCGCCCCGCCCCGGTCGCTGCGTGCCCGTCCGGGCACCGACGGCCCCTACCTCGACCCCGTGCGGCCGGCGGCGTCCGTGCTCGGTGCGGTCCGGACGCGGCACGCCGTGGGGCCCGGCACACAACCGCTCAGCGGGAGACTCGACCTGTCCGGCCCGCAGGGCGCGCAACTGCGCACGGCAATTGCCTCGGTGCACCGGATCTGCCCGGAGTTCTCTCCGGTGCAGGTGCTGCGCCGCAGCGGGCGGTCCGTGCTCCTGGTCGGCACGATCGGGCGCAGCACGGCCGTGGCCAAGTGTTTACTCGACCACTCCCCCGCATGGGCGGAGCGCTACCGGCACGAAATAGCCGCATACCGCTCGTTCGTCAGGCACCGGCCGCCGGTCCGGGTGCCCCGGCTGATCGCGGCGGACCCGGACAACTGCACGCTGGTCATCGAGCGGACGCCGGGACGGGTGGCCGCCCTGCAACGGCACCCGGCCGAGGCCCCGCCCCCGGCGGACATCGGGGCGGCCCTGGGCGCGCTCTGCCGGCTGAACGCCTGGCGGCCGCCGGCGGGCACGTTCAACGCCCCGCTGGACTACGCGGCCCGTATCTCCCGGTACCACGAGCTGGGTCTGCTCACCGACCGGGACCTGGGCGACCTCCAGAAGCTGCTGCACGGCATCGCGCACGCCGCGGGCCGGCAGGGCATGGGCCAGTTCTGCCACGGCGACGCGCTGCTCGCCAACGTCCTGCTCTCACCGGCCGGTCCCGTCCTGGTGGACTGGGAGCACGCGGGCTGGTACCTGCCCGGCTACGACCTGGCCACGCTGTGGTCGGTCCTCGGGGACGCGCCGGTGGCACGGCGGCAGATCAGCCAGATCGCCCAGTCGGCGGGCCCCGCCGCGCGGGACGCGTTCCTGGTGAACCTGATGCTCGTGCTCACCCGTGAGATCCGCACGTACGAGACGGCCGTGCAGCGCTCCATGCACGATGCGGCACCGTCCGCTCCGGGCCCGGCCCACCCGGGCGCCGTGCCGTCCGGCGAGGAACAGCGGCTGCTGCTGCGACGGCTCCACGACGACTGCCAACTGGCCCGCCGGGCCGTACGCGCAGCCGTCGGCACCCGCTGACACGGGGACAACGGGCCGCGGCGCACCCACCGACGGGGGTGCACCGCGGCCCTTTGCCGTGCCCCGGCACCTTCGCCCTTCGCCTCTTCTTTCGGTGCGGTGGCCGCGGGGGCCATTGGTGTAAGCCACTGACGCCGCGCAGGCCTGGGGGGCGCCGTGCCGAAACTCGCCGAGATGCCGCTTGACATGGGAAATCACAGCGTGGTGCGCATGATTGACGGATCGTCGGACAGCCGGTACCACTGATCCACGCCGGCCGCGCACGCCCCACCACGCCCGAGCGCCCCAGGAGGCAGCTTTGCGAGGATCCGCCACCGACCCCAGACCCCTGCCGGGACGCAGAGGCGCGCGCAGCGCGGCGGGTGGCGTCGCCGCGGCGGCGCTGCTGCTGCCGCTGCTGGGCGCCGCCCCGTCCGCGGGCGCCGCCACGGACGACGCCGGCCATCTGCAGCAGTCGTTCGCGTCCGCGTCCGCCGAGTACCACGTGCCGCTCAGCGTCCTGCTGGGCGTGTCCTATCTTCAGTCGCGCTGGGACGGGCACAGCGGCGCCCCGAGCGTGTCCGGTGGCTACGGGCCGATGCACCTGACCGACGCGCGCACCGCGCTCGCCGAGACCCCGCACCACAGCGAGGGCGCGGATGATCCGCGCGGGGACAGCGCACGGCCGGACCCGCGCACGGCCGGCGACGAGCAGGTGCCGGAGAACTCCGCCCTGCCCGCCCGGCTGAAGACCCTGCTCAAGGCGGCCGAGCTCACCGGCATCCCCGCCGAGCGGCTGCGCGAGGACGAGTCGGCCAACGTCGCGGGCGGCGCGGCGCTGCTGGCGGCCGCCCAGAAGCAGCTCGGCCGGCCGCTCAGCAAGGACCCGGCCGACTGGTACGGGGCGGTGGCCCGGTTCTCCGGCGCGGACGACAGCGCGACGGCGGCGGCGTACGCGGGCGACGTGTACGACATCATCCGCTCCGGCGAGCAGCGCACCACCGACACCGGACAGCGGGTCGTCCTGGCCGCGCGGCCCGGCATCGCCCCCGACACCGTCCAGCTGGCGCAGACCGGCCTGCGCAGTGCCTCGGCGGCCGGCACGGAGTGCCCCGCCTCGGTGGCCTGCGAGTGGATCCCGGCACCGTACGAGGAGTTCGGCGACGGCGACTACGGCAACCACGACCTGGGCGACCGGCCGAAGGCGCAGTCCATCCGGTACATCGTCATCCATGACACGGAGGGCGGCTGGGACGGCGTCCTCAACCTGATCAAGGACCCCACCTATGTGTCCTGGAACTACACGCTGCGCTCCACCGACGGGCACATCGCCCAGCACGTGAAGGCCAAGGACGTCGCCTGGCACGCGGGGAACTGGGACATCAACGCCAGGTCGATCGGACTGGAGCACGAGGGCTTCCTCGTCTCGCCGGACGCCTGGTACACGGAGGCGATGTACCGGACCTCGGCGCGGCTGGTGAGGTACCTCGCCAAGGAGTACCGCATCCCGCTGGACCGGCAGCACATCCTCGGCCACGACACCGTGCCGGGCACGACCACCTCGGGCATCCCGGGCATGCACACGGACCCGGGCCCGTACTGGGACTGGCGGCACTACTTCCAGCTGCTCGGCCACCCCATCACCCCGAACGCGGGCAAGAACGGCGGCCTGGTCACGATCCGCCCCGACTACGCCACCAACCGGCCCGAGTACACGGGCTGCGTCACCAGCGGCCGGCCGTGCGCCGTACACGGGTCCAGCGAGGTGCGGCTGTACTCGCAGCCCGACACCTCCTCGCCGCTGATCCAGGACATCGGCCTCAGGCCGGACGGCAGCCCCGCGACGATCGACGTGAACGACGTGTCCTCCCGGGTGCAGACCGGGCAGCAGTACGCCGTCGCCGGCCGGCAGGGCGACTGGACGGCGATCTGGTACCTGGGCCAGAAGGCCTGGTTCCAGAACCCGGCGAAGAACCCGACGGCGGTGGACGCGGCCGGTACCGTGCTCACGCCGAAGCCCGGCCTGGACAGCGTTCCGGTGTACGGGCGGGCCTACCCGGAGGCGGCGGCCTATCCGGCGGGCGTGCCCGTCCAGACGGTGTCGCCGCTGCCGTACAGGCTGCTCGCGGGCCAGAAGTACGTGGTGGGTGACCTGATGCCGGGCCAGTACTACTACTCGACCACCTTCACCATGGACTCGCACCGGGTGGTGACCGGCCAGGACATGTACTACGAGATCCAGTTCGGCCACCGCGTGGCGTTCGTGCGGGCCGCGGACGTACAGGTGCAGCAGTCGGCCCGATAGCGGGCCGAGATCCACGAGAACGGGAAGGGGTCGGTCCCGCGGGGGCCGGCCCCTTCCCGTCTCGCGCGGCGGCCGGTCAGCCCTGCTGGAACAGCTCGGCGGGCAGCGGCTTGAGCAGGGCGTACAGGTCGTCGGTGATCGGCCGGTCCCAGGCGGCGATGGTGACCAGGACGCCGTCGCTGCGGTCGAACTGCACGCAGGAGATACGGCTCTCGGAGAGCCGCAGCCGGCGCACGATCAGGAGGTTGTCGCCCTGGAGCACCGGCATGTCCTCGCTGCCGACGACGGTGACCTCCTCGTCGTTCTCCAGGGCCAGCAGCAGCTGCGCCACCTCGAAGGGCACCTCGCTCTCGGCGACCTCGCGGGCGGCCGAGCCCTCGGGCAGATTGCCGATGATCATCGCGGTGCCGCGGCCGCCGAACAGGTCGTAGCGCAGGAACACGCCCTGGCAGGTGCCGTCGGGCGCGGGCAGCAGACCAGCGCCCAGGTTGCCGGGCCAGTCGCCCGGATCCATGGCCAGGACGTCGAAGTCGGGCCCGGCGGGCGTGGCGTTGCGGCGGCGGAGGAACGACATGCCGCCATGGTACGTGCCCCGGCCTGCGGAGTGATGTGCGGGAGACCACCGACCGGGGGTGGAACCGCCCACTCCCGTGCACGCGGTCCCGCTCGCGGTGCGACCGCCGCGGGCGGCCCGGGTCGGGGGTGGCCCTTCCGGACGCGGCGCCTGCGGCGGGCGCGTGGCGGACGCGCGGCCGCTGCCCACCGGGCCCGGACGGGGAGACGATCAGCGGCGGAGGCGGGCGCCACGGCGCCGCCCGCCTCCCCGGTCCCGTGCGGTACGGGCACGGTGGGAGCGCGGGCGGCGAACGGGTCGCTGCCCGCGCAGCTGGCCCCCTGGCAGCACGGCGTGGGCTCGGAACGCGGGGGTGCGGGCCGCACGGCGTCGCCCGCTCCCCGGCTTCCGGCGACCCGCCGCACTCTCCGGCGGCCCTCGCCCCTCTCGGCCGCGGCAGCGTCAGCGTCAGCGTCAGCGGTCCAGTGGGCCGGTTTGCTCAGCGGTCGAATGCGCCGGTCTGCCGGGGCGCCCGGGCAGGCGTCGTCACTCGTCCGGCGGCGACGGGGGGATCACCGCGATGGGGCTCGCCGCGTGCAGCAGGACGGCCTGGGTGACGGAACCCATCATGCGGGCCGGGGCCAGCAGGCGCCGCCGGTGGCGGCCGACCACGACCAGTTCGGCGTCCCGGGAGGCGGCGACGAGCAGGCCCGCCGCGTCGCCGGGCGCCGCCTGGGGTTCGGCGAGCACGTCGGGGTGGCGGGCACGGTGCGGGCCGAGGAAGCCCTCGGCCAGGGCCCGGGTCTCGCTCTCCACGGCGTCCTGGTCGACCATGAGCGTGGCGACCTCCGCGGGGGCCGCCCAGGTCGGGGGCGGCCACGGGTAGGCGGCGATCACCTGGAGCCGGGCCCCGCGCAGGGCGGCCTCCGTGAAGGCGAAGGCGAGCACGGCCTCGTCGGGGCTGTCGACGTTGACGCCGACGACCACCCGTGGTCCCGGGCCGGCCGCCGCCTCGCCGTGGACCTCGCGGCCGGGCCGGGGCACCACGACGACCGGACATGCGGCGTCGCGGGCCGCGGCCAGGCTGCTGGAGCCGAGCAGCAGGCTGGCGAACCCACCGCGCCCCCGCGAACCGAGGACCAACAGCTGGGCTTCGGCGCCGAGTTCAGGCAGCAGCGCGCCCGGAATCCCGTCCAGCCCGGCGTACTCCACCTCCGTCCCGCGGGTGCGTTCGCCGAGGTGGGTGCGTGCCTGGTCGAGCACCGGATCGTCGTCGCCCCCGGGCGGTCCGGCGACGAGGACGTCGGGCTGGGTCCAGGCCGCGTACTGCCGGACGTGGACCGCCCGCAGGGGCGCCCGGCGCCGCCGGGCGGCGTCGAGGGCCCAGTCCAGGGCCCGCAGGCTGTCGTCGGAGCCGTCGACGGCGGCGACGACCGGTGGGGTGCTCATGAGTTCCGCTCCTCCGGATGGAGACCTTCCCGCGGGCCCGGCGCCGCTCGGCCGCCGGCCCCGACGGGGCTTTCAAGGTCCCTTGTCCCCGAACGGGAGAGGAACACCTCCGGTCGGCGTCCGGTCAGGTGAGGTCGAACTCCCCCTGCCGCGCCCCTGACACGAACGCGCCCCACTCCGCGGGGGTGAAGATCAGGGAGGGGCTCTCCGGGCGGCCGCAGTTGCGCATCGCGATGAAACCCTCGACGAAGGCGATCTGGACATCTCCCAGGCCGCCGCTGCTGGACTGCCACTGCGCGCTGCTGAGATCCAGTTCCGGCTTGTCCCATCCCGCGAGCGGGTGCTCCTTGACAGTGCTCTCGGCCACGTCCGTGCTCCTCCCCAATCGTCGTTCGCGGGTCAGCCTAGCGATCGGGTCCCGGCGTCAACAGGCCACGCGAGGGGGACTTTTCACCAGCGCGTCACGCCGCGCCCGGGAGCCGTGTGCGGATGTGCAGATGGCCCTCGAGCGGGTAGGCGGGCGGTGCCGGCGACAGAAGCCCGGCCTGCTCGAACCCGCATTTGCGCGCGACCCGGCAGGAGGCCGTGTTGTCCACCTGATGGATGAGCTCCAGCCGGGTCGGCCCCTGGTCCCCGAACCGGGTGAAGGCCCAGTCGGTCAGGGCCAGCAGGGCCCGGGGCGCCACTCCCCTGCCGCGTGCGTGCGCCACGGTCCAGTAGCCCACCTCGGCGGACGGGGCACCGGGGCGGAAACCCTTGACGACGACGTGGCCCACCAGCCGGTCACGCCCCTCCCGCCCCTCGGGACCCTCTGCACCCTCTGCGCCCTCCGCATCTTCGGGACCGCGGGGCTCGAGAACGGCGAACGCGTAGCGGTTCCGCGTCTCCCGGCCCTGTTGCTGCTCCCGGATCCACCGGGCCGCGCCGGCCTCGTCGTCCACGGCGGAGGTCGTCCAGTGGCGCAGGGCGTCGTCCCGGTACGCCTCGACCAGGTCGGCGGCGTCCGCCTCGGACCAGGGGCGCAGGATCAGCGCGGGGCCGCGGGAGGTGGCCGGAGCCGACAGGTACGCCGTCATGACGCACCGAACCGGTCGCGCAGTTCCCTCTTGAGGATCTTTCCGCTGGCGTTGCGCGGTAGCTCGTCCACGAAGATCACTTTCTTGGGGGCCTTGAACGACGCCAGTTTCTCACGGGCGTGGGCGATCAGGTCGGCCTCGGTGACGTCGCCGCGGGGGACGACGAACGCGGTGACGGCCTCGATCCACCGCTCGTCGGGGAGTCCCACCACGGCCGCCTCGGCGACCCGCGGGTGGGTGTACAGGGCGTCCTCGACCTGGCGCGAGGCCACCAGCACCCCACCGGAGTTGATGACGTCCTTCACCCGGTCGACGACCGTGTAGTAGCCGTCCGGGTCGCGCACGGCGAGGTCGCCGGAGCGGAACCAGCCCTCGCGGAACGCCTCCGCGGTCTCCTCGGGCCTGTCCCAGTAGCCCTCGCACAACTGCGGTGAGCGGTAGACGATTTCGCCGGGTGTGCCGTCGGGCACGTCCTTGCCGTCCTCGTCGACGACCCGGGCGTCCACGAAGAGCACCGGCCGGCCGCAGGAGTCCAGGCGGCCCTCGTGCTCGTCGGGCCCGAGCACCATGGCCAGCGGGCCGATCTCGCTCTGGCCGAAGCAGTTGTAGAAGGCGAGTTCCGGCAGGCGCTCCCGCAGGCGTTCCAGGACCGGCACCGGCATGATCGACGCGCCGTAGTACGCCTTGCGGAGTCCGTCGAGGTCGCGGGTGGCGAAGTCGGGCCGGCCCGCCAGCCCGATCCAGACCGTGGGCGGGGCGAACAGGCTGTCCGCGCGCCCGGCCTCGACCAGGTCGAGGATCCGGTCGCCGTCCGGCGCGTCGAGGACGATGTTCGTGGCGCCCACGGCGAGGTACGGCAGCAGGAACACGTGCATCTGCGCCGAGTGGTAGAGGGGCAGCGCGTGGACGGGGCGGTCCCCCGCGCCGAGGTCGAGCGCGGTGATCGCGCTGAGGTACTCGTGGACCAGCGCCCGGTGGGTCATCATCGCGCCCTTGGGCAGCGCGGTGGTGCCCGAGGTGTACAGCAGCTGCACGAGGTCCCCGGAGCGCGGCTCGGGACCGTCGTGGGGCGGCGTGGACGGCAGCCGGGCGAGCAGCGAGTCGTCCGCGTCGCGCAGCGGCAACGTCCTCGCGCCGGCCGGGAGTCGTCCGGCCAGGTCCGGGTCGGTGAGGACCAGGGCGCTGCCCGACTGGCCGACGATGTGAGCGAGGTCGTCGCCGGTGAGGTTCTGGTTGGCCGGCACGTGCACCAGGCCCGCGCGGGCGCAGGCGAGGAAGCCGATCAGGTAGGCATCGGAGTTGTGGCCGTAGGCGCCGACCCGGTCGCCGGGGGCGAGGCCCTGGCCGAGCAGGACGTTCGCCGCGCGGGAGACGGCGTCGTCGAGTTCGGCGTACGTCCAGCAGCGCTCGCCGTACTCGACGGCGACCCGTGCCGGGGTGCGCCGGGCGCTGCGCCGCAGGACTCCGTCGACCGTGCTCCCGTGTCCAGGCGTCATGACAGACGATCCTCGGTCCGGCGCGACGGAAGGTCAAGGAGTCCTGTGGCGCCGTTCACGGGAGCCTGATTGACATGGCGTCAGATCTTTTCGGGTGCGTACGCACCGTTGACACAGGCCCCTCCTGACACGAAAGTTTCACCGCACACGACCATCCCCGAAAGATATTTTCAGACGGTGGGCGGGAGGCCTCATGACGACCGACGATGCGGCAGGCGGAGCAGCAGGCGGGCTGACACGCCGGCAACTGGGCTTGGGAACACTGGCGTTGGGTGGGGCCTTGGCGCTCGCGGCGCTGCCCGCGGTCCCGGCGGTGGCCGCGGCCGCCGGCGCGCCGGCGCACGGCGGCCCCACACTGAAGTACGGATCCCCGGAGCGGGCCGGCCTGCTCGCCGCCCCGCTGCGTCAACTCGTCGAGGACGCCAAGGCGTTCCTCGGCCCGTCGCCCACGCACCCCTGGTACGCGGGGGCCGTGCTGCTGGCCGGGCGCGGCGGGACCGTGGCGCTGCACGAGCCGATCGGCATGGCGGTGCGCTACGCCTCGTACGACGAGACGACCGACACCGGTGTGGAGTTCCCGCCCGAGCGGCAGCTGCCGATGACCCAGGACACCGTCTTCGACCTGGCGTCGGTCTCCAAGCTGTTCACCTCTCTGCTCGCGGTGCAGCAGCTCGAACGGGGCACGCTGGAGCTGGAGGGCAGGGTCGCGTCCTACCTCCCGGACTTCGGGCGCGCGGGCAAACAGGAGGTGACCATCCGCCAACTCCTCACCCACACCTCGGGCTTCAACGCCTGGATCCCGCTGTACGACGCGCCCACGTACGAGGGAAAGCTGGAGCTGATCTGGAACGAGGCGCCGATCAACCCGCCCGGCACCGCGTACCTGTACTCGGACCTGAACATGATCTCCATGCAGCTGGTCCTGGAGAAGATCACGGGCCGGGCGCTGGACGTGCTGCTGGCCGAGGAGATCACCGGCCCGCTCGGGCTGACCCGCACCCGGTACAACCCGCCCGCCTCCTGGAAGCCGGCCATCGCGGCCACCGAGGACGCCCGCAAGCCGTGGTCCGGTCTGGACCGGGGCCTGGTGTGGGGCGAGGTGCACGACGAGAACGCGTTCAGCCTCGGCGGGGTGGCGGGGCACGCGGGGGTGTTCTCCAGCGCCTGGGACCTTGCGGTGCTGGGCCGCACGCTGCTCAACGGCGGGGTCTACGGAGGCAGGCGCATCCTGCGCCAGGAGTCGGTGGACCTCATGTTCACGGACTTCAACACCGCCTTCCCCGGCGACGAGCACGGCCTCGGCTTCGAGCTCTACCAGCACTGGTACATGGGCGCGATGGCGACGCCGCACACCGCGGGGCACACCGGCTTCACCGGGACCTCGCTGGTCCTGGACCCGACGACCGACTCCTTCCTGATCGTGCTCGGCAACTCCGTGCACCCGGTGCGCAACTGGCGCTCCGGCTCCGCTCCCCGGGTCGCCGCGGGCAACGACATGGCACGGGCCGTGGCGGTCCGCCCGGACCGGGGCCGCACGGCGTGGTTCGGCGGAATGGCGAACGCCACGACGGCGACCCTCACTCTCCCCGCGCTGGACACCTCGGGGGACGGCGGGCGGCTGCAGTGCTCCGCGTGGTGGGACACCGAGCCGCCGGCGGACGTCCTCGTCCTGGAGTCCTCGACGAACGGGGGCGGTACCTGGCAGCCGGTGCCGTTCACCACCACGCACCAGGGCGAGCAGCCCGAGCAGCACCCGACGGGCGCCGTGACGGGCTTTTCCGGGCGGGTCTGGCACCGGGTCGCGGCCGACCTTCCGGCGGCCCGGCAGCTGACGTTGCGCTGGCGGTACACGACGGACCCCCTGTATGTGGGCCGCGGCGTCTACGTGGGCGCCCAGCGTGTCGAGGCGGGCCACAGCGTCCTGTTCGACGAGTCCCGCCCGGCGCACGCGGCCCGCATCGAGGCGAAGGGCTGGACGGCGTCGACCGACTGACCGGCCCACCGGCGCTGGAGGGACGGGGCGGCGCTCAGCCGCCCTGTCCCTCCAGCACCGCCATGGCCGCGTTGTGCCCCGGCACCCCGCTGACCCCGCCGCCGCGCACCGCGCCCGCCCCGCACAGCAGCACGTTGGCGTGCCGGGTCTCCACGCCCCAGCGGCCGGTGCCCTCCTGGGCGTACGGCCAGCTCAGCTCCCGGTGGAAGATGTTGCCGCCGGGCAGGCGCAGGTCCCGCTCCAGGTCCAGCGGGGTCTTCGCCTCGATGCAGGGACGTCCGTCGGCGTCGGCGGCCAGGCAGTCGGCGAGCGGTTCGGCGAGGTGGGCGTCGAGCTGCGCGAGCGTCGACTTCAGCAGTTCCTCGCGTACGCCGTCATGGTCCCGGGCGAACAGCCGGGCGGGGGTGTGCAGGCCGAACAGGGTGAGCGTCTGGTAGCCCTGTTCGACCAGGTCCGGGCCGAGGATGCTGGGGTCGGTCAGGGAGTGGCAGTAGATCTCGGAGGGCGGCGCGGCGGGCAGCTCGCCCGCGGCGGCCCGGGCGTGGGCGTCGGCGAGCTGCCGGTACCCCTCGGCGATGTGGAAGGTGCCGGCGAAGGCCTCGCGCGGGTCCACGGCGGTGTCGCGCAGCCTGGGCAGCCGCTTGAGCAGCATGTTCACCTTGAGCTGGGCGCCCTCGGCGGGCTCCGGCGGCTCGTCGCCGGTCAGCGCGGCCAGGGCCTGCGGGGAGGCGTTCACCAGCACGTGCCGGGCGTCGACGGTGCCCTCGCCGTCGCGGGTGCGGTACGTGACCTCGGCGGCGCGCCCGTCGCTCACCACCCGGGTCGCCTCGTGGCCGGTGGCGATGACGGCGCCGGCCCGGCGGGCCGCGGCGGCGAGGGCGTCGGTCAGGGCGCCCATGCCGCCGACCGGTACGTCCCAGTCGCCAGTGCCGCCGCCGATCACGTGGTACAGGAAGCAGCGGTTCTGCGCCAGGGACGGGTCGTGGGCGTCGGCGAAGGTGCCGATGAGGGCGTCGGTGAGGACCACGCCGCGTACGAGGTCGTCACCGAAGCGGTCCTCGACGGCGACGCCGATCGGCTCCTCGAACAGGGTCCGCCAGGCCTCCTCGTCGTCGACGCGGCGGCGCAGTTCCTCGCGGGTGGGCAGCGGCTCGGTGAGGGTGGGGAACACGCTGCGGGCGAGGCGGCCGGTCATGCCGTAGAAGCGCTGCCAGGCCTCCCACTCGCGGTCGGATCCGGTGAGCCGGGCGAACGACTCCCGGGTGCGCTCCTCGCCGCCGCCCACGAGCAGGCCGGTGGGCCGCCCCGCGCGCTCGACGGGCGTGTACGAGGAGATCGTGCGGGTGCGCAGCCGGACGTCCAGGCCCAGGTCCTGGACGATCTTCCGGGGCAGCAGGCTGACCAGGTACGAGTAGCGGGACAGCCGGGCGTCCACGCCGGCGAACGGGCGGGTGGACACGGCGGCGCCCCCGGTGTGGTCCAGCCGCTCCAGCACGAGCACCGACCGTCCGGCCCGGGCCAGGTAGGCGGCGGCGACCAGTCCGTTGTGCCCTCCGCCGACGATGACGGCGTCGTACGTCCCGTGTCCCTCGTGTGCGCTCATGGTCCTTCGTAACACGCGGTGATCCACTTCGGCCAGGGTGCGGGGTGCGGTCGGCGGGGCCCTAGGGTCTGTTGCGAAAGTCCCGTCGTCCGCCCGGAGGGCGGGCCTCGCGGCGTCAGGTGCGTGCTCTCGGCGTGCCGGGCCCTGGCCCTCGTACTGGATGTACTTGGGTCAGGGCCCGGTGCGGCGAGAGTGCGTGCATGGCGTCGCGGGGCAGGCGGGACTTTCGCAACAGGCCCTAGGGGCCGTCGGCCGCTCGCTGCCCGCGCAGGACAGCGACCCTGCGGTACAGCTCGGCGGCCTCCCCGCCGCGGCCGAGTTGTTCCAGGCAGTGGGCCTCGTCGGTCCGGCCGGCCAGGGTGTCGGGGTGGCCGGCGCCCAGGACGCGTTCCCGGGCGGCGGCCACGGCGCGGTACTCGGTGAGCGCGTCGGCCCAGCGGCCGAGCCAGCCGAGGCTCACGGCGACCTCGCGACGGCTGACGAGGGTGTCGGGATGGTCGGCGCCGAGCACGCGCCCGCGGACGGCGCACACGTCGCGGGACTCGGCGAGGGCCTCCTCCCAGCGGCCGAGCCGGCCGAGGTTGACCCCGAAGCCGTGGCGGGCGCGCAGGGTCTCGGGGTGCGCGGGGCCGTCCACCCGGGTGCGGTCGTCGATCAGGGCGCGGTACAGCCGGAGCGCCTCGGCGCTGCGGCCGAGGCGGCCCAGGCTGATGCCGACCTCGTAGCGGGCGGCCAGGGTGTCGGGGTGGTCGGCGCCGAGCGCCCGGGCGCGTGCCTCGGCGACCTCGCGGTAGGTCTCCAGGGCCTCCAGCCACCGGCCCAACTGACCGAGCACGTAGGCGACTTCGAACCTGGTGACCAGGGTGTCCGGGTGCTGCGGCCCGAGCACCCGGGCGCGGGCGGCGGCGACCTGGCAGGCCATGCGGTAAGAGTCGTCCAGGCGGCCCAGCCGGCTGAGGCTGAAGGCGAGGTTGTGCCGGCAGCGCAGGGTGTCGGGGTGGTCCGGGCCCATGGTGCCCTCGCGTGCGGCGAGCACCGCCGCGTACACCTGGTGCGCGTCGGCGTGGCGGCCCAGGCGGCCCAGCACGTACGCCATCTCCTGGCGCACGGCGAGCGTGTCCGGGTGGTCGGCGCCGAGGGCCGCGATGCGCGCCTCGGCCACCTGCTTGTACTCGCGCAGCGCTTCGGCGGCGCGACCGGTGCGGCTGAGGCTGAAGGCGAGTTCGTAGCGGCTGGCGAGGGTGTCGGGGTGGTCCGGGCCGAGGAGGCGGGCGCGCTCGCCGGCGACCGCGCGGTGCGCCTCGCCCGCCTCGGCCCAGCGGCCGAGCCGGCCCAGGCTCAGGGCCGCCTGGTGCCGGTCGGTCAGCGTCCTGACGGCCTCCGGCGGCGCGGCGGGCCGCCCGCCGGTCACCTGCGTGGCCTGAGCGGGACCGTCGGGAGCGGTGCGCGGGATCCAGTCCTCGGACAGGCCGGCCGCCGCGTCCGGGAGTGCGGTGCGTGCCGCCGCCCCGGCGGCCTGGTGACCTGTGGTCATGCCGCGCGTCCACGACGGCAGGCGCGCGTCGCGGCCGGCCGGCTCGGACGGCCGGGGCCGCGGGAGCGGGGTGACGGCGGTGGGCGCGTACCGTGCCGCCGCCGTGCGGCCGGCGATGATACGGCGGCTCAACTCGTGGGCGTCGTCGGGTCGTTGCTCGGGCAGTTTGGCCAGCAGGTCGAGGATGACCCGCTCGAGGTACTCGGGGAGCTCGGTACGGCGGCGACGCGGCGGCTCCGGCGGGGTGTCGCGGTGGCCGACGAGGATCCCCCAGGCGTCGTCGAGGTCGAACGGCGGTGCGCCGGTGGCGAGTTCGTAGAGCACACAGCCCAGTGAGTACAGGTCGCTGCGCTGGTCGACCTCGGTTCCGCCGATCTGTTCGGGCGACATGTAGTGCGGGGTGCCCATGGCGACGCCGGTGCCGGTCAGCCGCGAGGTGAAACCGATGTCGTGACCGAGCCGGGCGATGCCGAAGTCGCAGATCTTCACCGTGCCGTCGGTCAGGCGCATGATGTTCGCCGGCTTCAGGTCCCGGTGCACGATGCCCTGTTGGTGGGTGTAGGCGAGCGCGGACGCGACCTGTTCGGCGATCTCGACGATGTCGGGCACGGCCAGGGGCCGGTGGTCGTTGTCCTCCAGCACCTGTCCGAGGTTGCGGCCGTCGAGCATCTCCATCACGAGGTAGAGCACGCCGTCGAACTCGCCGAAGTCGTGGACCACGGTCACCCCGCGGTGCTGGAGCGCGGCGGCCACCCGGGCCTCACGCCGGAACCGCTCGCGCAGCACGCGGGTGAAGGACGGGTCGTGGTGCGCGCCGGGCGGCTTGAGGCACTTCACGGCGACATGGCGGCCCAGCGACTCGTCCCGGGCCCGCCAGACCTCCCCCATGCCGCCCCGGCCGATGGTGTCGAGCAGCCGGTAACGGCCCTGGATCAGCATGGTGTCCGACATCTCGCGCCGCCCCCGTCGCCGTGTACCCCGCCTCTCCGGGCCGTGGCCCGCCGCGCTGACCCCCCTGGCCCCGTCCCGGCGCGGGCCGGATCCGCGGGGAGCCCCTTGTCCAGTATGGCGATCCGTCGCCCGGCTTTGTACGGTCCGGGACGGACTCGGGGACCGGTCCGGTCCGCCCACCAGCCCTGATGCAGACTCCCACAGGGGTGGTGAAAATGGGCGACGTACCTGTTTCCCCAGGGAAAGGGAGCCAGTTGTGCGACAACGCATCACCCGCGCACTGGCCACCGGCCTCGCCGCGGGCGTCATGATGGGCGGAGCGGCCATGGCCTCCGCGGCCCCCGCGTCCGCGGCCCCCGCCAAGAGCACCACCTCGTACTCGACCGCGCGCCACTGTCACAAGGTCAGGGGACACTTCACGCACCGCCACGGCAAACGGGTCTGGGTCTCGTCGCACTGGGTCTGCACCAGGAGGCGCTGAGGCTCTGCGGCACCACCGGCGAAGGACGGCCCTTCTCGTCCACGGGCGAGGGGGGCCCGGGCATGTCGGCGGCAGGGTGTGCGGGAGGCGGCCGTGCTCCCGGTGTGCCTGTTCACGGCGGCGGCGCGACGATGGAAGTGCCGGTGTGGTGAGGGGCTCGACGCGGCCGGCCTGATCCCGTCGCCGCACGGTGGCGGGAGGAGCGGCGGGCCGCCGGGAGGTGGTGGTCTCGTTGCACGGTCGAAGCCGCGGCCCGGAGCACTGGACCGTGATGTGGTCCCACCCTCGGCTCATCGCCGGGGGGCTCATGCTGCTGCCCGTCGTGCTGCTGCTGGTGGACAAGGTCATCGGGGCCGGCATCAGGCTGGCTCCCCTGACGGTGGGCGCGCCCGCTCTGGCGGCGGCGTTCTGCTCACCGTCCGGGGTGCTGGCCGTCACCACGGTGACCGTCGCCTGCGTGGTGCTCTCGGCGAAGGTGAACCTGCTGGTGGGCTGGACGAACTTCTACGTCCAGCTCACGACGCTGGTGCTGATCAGCCTGGGCGCCGTGGGGGCCAGCTGGATCCGCGGGCGCAGAGAGAGCGAACTGGCGCGCACCCGCGCGATCGCCGAGGTGACCCAGCGCGTGCTGCTGAAGCCGCTGCCGCCGCGCCTGGGTGGTCTGGCGCTGGCCTCGGTCTATCTGGCGGCCGACGAGGACGCCGCCGTCGGCGGGGACCTCTACGCGGTCGCGGACCTGGGAGGGTGCGTGCGGATCCTGGTCGGCGACGCCCACGGCAAGGGGCTGGCGGCGCTGGAGACCGCGAGTTACGTGCTGAGCGCCTTCCGCAGGTCCCTGCGCCGGCGCGGCCCGCTGTCCGCCATGGTCGCCGATCTCGAGGAGGACTTCAGAACGGACCTGCGGGACGCGGTGGCGGCGCGGCCGGACGCTCCCGGCACGTCCTTCGCCCTGGAGGAGTTCGTCACCGCCGTGGTCCTGGAGATCCCGGAGAGCGGTGACGGCCCCACGCTCGTGGCCAACCTCGGCCATCCGCCGCCCCTCCTCATCGACGGCGAGCGGGTCGTCGCGCTCGATCCCACGTCCCCCGCGCCGCCCCTCGGGCTGGGCGATCTCGGCCGTGCCCACCCGCACGTGGACGAGGTGGACTTCCCGTCCGGCGCCACGCTGCTCCTCTACACCGACGGTGTCATCGAGGCCCGCGACCGGTACGGCGACTTCTACCCCCTTGCCGAACGGCTTCCCGGCTGGACCCGGCTCAGGCCGCAGGCGCTGGTCGAGGCCATCCACAGCGACCTGCGGCGGTACGTGGGCCGAGGACTGGGCGACGACGTGACCATGGTGGCGGTGCGCCGGGAACGCCCGCCCCAGGATCTGCCGTCACCTTCCGGCCTGCCCGGGTGCGGCCGGGCGGGCGGGTCGCGATGATGGGTATGCGCGGGCCGCGCGCCGGTCACCCGGGACCCGGAGAGGAGACGTCGTCACCATGTCACGCCCCACCCCGTCCCCTCCGGCGCCGGGCGGCACCGGGCACCGGGACGGGCGCTCACGGCGGCCGAGTTGAGCGAGCGGGAGTCCCCCGACCGCCCGACGACACACCTGGGGTGGGCCGCTGAGCTCTACCGGCGTGGCAAGCGGCTGGAGCTCATGCACCGGGCGATGGGGTTCGCCACGCTCTCCCTGGTCACCCTGGCCCCGTTGCTGATCGTGGTGGCCGCGCTCGATCCGCTGCACCACGGCGGCTTCGCGTTGTGGCTGGTGGACGGCATGGACCTGTCCGGCCGGTCCGCCGACGTGCTCTCGGAGGTCTTCAGCCCGGCCCGCAAGGTGGCGGGCAGTACCAGTGTGTGGGGTCTGGTGCTGCTGGCGGTGTTCGGCGTGTCCTTCGCGTCGAGCGTGCAGAACGGCTTCGAGCGGGTGTGGCGGCTGCCCGCCGGGCCGTGGCACCGGATCTGGCGGCAGGCCGTCTGGCTGATCGCGCTCATGGTGTACCTGTATGTGCAGGTGCTCACCCGCACCGTGTTCGACGGCACCTACCGCATGATTCTGAGCGTGGGCATCGGCGTGCTGTTCTTCTGGTGGGGCCCGCACTTCCTGCTCGGCCACCAGGTCCGCTGGCGGCTCCTGTTCCCCGGCGCCGTCGCCACCATGGTGGGCCTGGTGGGCCTGCGGGCCTTCTCGTTCCTGGTGTTCACCCCGCTGATCGTGACCAACGCATTCAGCTACGGCGCCATCGGCACCATCCTGGTGGTGGAGTCCTGGCTGGTCGGCGCGGGGTTCGTCGTCTACGGCGGCGCGCTGGTCGGTCATCTGTTCTGCGACCGCATGGGACACCTGCTGGAACACGAGGAGGGCCCCGACGAATGAGTCCGCGCCGCACGGGGCGGCGCGTGTCCGACGAGCCGGCGGGCGCCGTCGCCGGGGACGCCCGAGGCGGGAGCCGGTGGACCGGGGCGGCCGGTGGCGGTGAGCGAACCGGCCGGCCGCCCGGCCGGTCTCACCGGCTGCGCAGCGCCTCGAGCGTCGCGTCGAGCCGGGCCGGGCGCGGCCGGTTGTGGGGGAGTTTCGCGAGCAGGACGGCCATGCCGCAGGTGTCGGTGAGCGCGGAGAAGACCAGTCCGCCCGCCACACCCGCCGAAAGGATAAGGAAGGCCGGGTGGACGAACGCTCCGAGCACCACGCCGAGCAGCACCAACGTTCCGGCGGTGAATCGCACTTGGCGTTCCATGCTCCAGCCGGCCGAGGTCTCGCAGGCGGTCGGCCGGTGCAGCTCGTGACCCGCTGACGCCCAGGCCCCGGTGCCCCCGACGAGGGTGGCGGAGCCGACACCGTGCCGGGCCAGGTACACGCAGGCCTTGGCCGAGCGGGCACCCGAGGCGCAGACGACGAGGATCTCGCCGCGCCCCGCCGCGTGCCGGATCTCGGGCAGCGCCTGCTGGACGCGGTCCAGCGGGATGTTGAGAGCGCCGGGGAGGTGTCCCGAGGCATACTCGCCGGGCGTGCGCACGTCGATGACGGTCAGCTCGTCGAGCCGGGCGCGCGCGTCCTCGACGGGCAGGGAGACGGGGGTGGAGGGAACGGTCACGGCAGAACGGGTCCTATCCGGTAGGTGCAGGTGGGGTGGTCGACGGCGTCGTGAAGACGGACGTACAGTACCCCCAGGGGTATTTTGCAAGGAGTGATCGTGGAACTGGAGCTCGAGGGCGCGGATCTCAAGGCCGTGCTGAACCGGTTGCGCCGGGCGCAGGGCCAGATCTCCGGGGTGATCCGGATGATCGAGGAGGGGCGGGACTGCGAGGAGGTCGTGACGCAGCTCGCCGCCGCCTCCCGCGCCCTGGACCGCGCCGGTTTCGCCATCATCGCCACGGGCCTGCAGAAGTGCGTGGCCGACATCGAGGCGGGGCGGACGAACGGCCAGGACCCCGCGCAGATGCGGGCCCGTATGGAGAAGCTGTTCCTGTCGCTGGCCTGAGGGCGGCAGCCTGCCCCCGTACCCCGCCGGGGGCGGCAGCCCGCCCCCGTAGCGGTACGGAGGTCCGGTCGGTCGGCGCGCATCAGGTGACCGCGTCGGTGAGCATGAACACCGCCACCGCCAGCAGCACCAGGGCGAAGATCCGCTGCAACGCCGTCCCGGACACCTTGGCGGCCAGCCGCCTGCCGTCCCACGCCGCGAGCACCGCGGCACCGGCGAACGGCGCGATCACCGCCCAGTCCAGCCCGTCGACCGTACCGGCCCGCAGCGCCAGCGCGGCCAGCGAGTTGACGGTGATGACCAGCAGGCTGGTGCCCACGGCCGCGCGCATGCGCAGGGAGAGCACGCCCACCAGGGCGGGCACGGCGAGGAAGCCGCCGCCGACGCCGAGCACGCCGGTGACCGCGCCGAGTCCGGCTCCGGCGGCCGCCGCCCGGCCCGGCCGGACCGGACGGTCCGTCTCGGACGCCGGGCGCCGGCGCAGCATCCGGGTCGCGGCGAGCGCCGCGACCAGCGCGAAGGCGGCGGTCAGCACGGCGTCCGGGATCCGTCCGGCGATCGCGCCGCCCAGCATGGCCGGGCCGACGCCCGCGGCGGCGAACAGCAGACCGGTACGCCAGCGCACCTGGCCGTCGCGGGCGTGTGCGACGAGCGCGGTGGCCGAGGTGACGGTGACGATGACCAGGCTCGCGGTGGTGGCCGCGACCGGGGTGAAGCCGAGCAGGTAGATCAGGGCGGGGACGGCCAGCACGCTGCCGCCACCCCCGAGCGCGCCCAGCGCCAGGCCGATGACGGCCCCGGCGGCCAGGGCGAGGAGCAGAGTACTCACGCGATCGTGCCGTCCCCACCGCACTGGTCGACCACCGGAAGTCCGGCCCGTACCCAGTCCCGCATCCCGCCGATCACGTCGACGGCGTCGGCGCCCCGGGCGGTCAGCAGTTCCACGGCCCGCTGGGAGCGGACGCCGGAGCGGCAGACGACGACCAGGAGCCGCCCGCGCGCCTCGGGCGGCACCTCCGCTCCCGAGGCGAGAGCGCTCAGGGGCAGGTGCAGCGCGCCGGGAGCGTGTCCCGCGCGCCATTCCCGTGTTTCCCGCACGTCCACGAGCACGGCGCCGCCGGTTCCGCCGCCGTGCGTGCCGCCGGCCGGGGCGTGGCCCGTGCGTGCGGCGGCCTCCACCGCGGTGACACGGGTGGGACCGTGGCGCGGCGGACTCATCGGCACGGTTCCTCCCCTTCTGGCCGCACGGTGAGTCCGGCCTTCTCCGCGGACTCGAACCCGTCGTCCACCGCGACCACGTCACGGCCCACCGCATCGAGCAGGGAGGCTGCCACGGCGGCGCGCATGCCACCCGCGCAGTGCACCCACACCTGGCCGTCGGGGACCTCGTCGGTCCGCCGGTGCAGCTGGTGGACCGGGATGTGCACCGAGCCCTCGACGAAGCCCCCGGCCCGTTCGGAGTCGCGCCGCACGTCGAGGACGACGACGCCCTGTGCGGGATGCCGCTCGGCGAGGTCCGCGAAGGTGGCCCGCGGGAAGGAGGCGGGCTCCTCGCCCGGGCGGAGCCAGGCGGACGGCCCGCCGGTGGCCGCGGCGGCCGGACGGTCGATGCCGACCCGGGCCAGCTCGCGCTGCGCGTCGGCCAGTTGCGCGGCCGTCGCGGCGAGCAGCGTCACCGGCTTGCCCCAGGGCACCAGCCAGGCCAGATAGGTGGCGAGCTGGCCCTCGGCCTCGAAGTTGAACGATCCCGCCACGTGCCCTTCGGCGAAGGCCACCCGGTTGCGCAGGTCGACGACCCACTCCCCCGCGGCCAGCCGGGAGGCTATCTCCTCGGGGTCGGCGAGGGCGGGCGGGGTGAGGTCGACGGGGGCGGGTCCGGCGGCGTTGGCCGGGCCCATGTGCGTGTAGTACGCGGGGATGTCGTCCAGGCTCGCGAGCAGGTCGGCGACGAAGGTGTCGACATCGCGGGTGAGCGCGTCGTTGACCACGCGCTCCCGGCCGATGGTCGTGCTGTCGCCCTGCGTCTGGCCGGAGGAGCAGAAGCTGCCGAAGCCGTGGGTGGGCAGTACCGCGGTGGCGTCGGGCAGTGCGTCGGCGAGCCGGTGGGCGGAGGCGTGCTGCGCGCGGGCCAGGCCCTCGGTCAGCCGCGGTTCGACCAGGTCGGGACGGCCGACGGTGCCGATCAGCAGCGAGCCGCCGGTGAACACGGCGAGGGCGCTGCCGGCCTCCCGGAGGACGTACGAGGTGTGGTGGGGGGTGTGCCCCGGGGTGGCCAGGGCGTGCAGGGTCAGCCGGGCGTCGTCGTCGACGGTCACGGTGTCGCCGTCGCGGACGGGGGTGCGCGCGAAACCGACGCGGGCGCCTTCCGGGACGAGGTAGTCGGCCCCGGTCAGGCGGGCGAGCTCCAGGCCGCCGGAGACGTAGTCGTTGTGGACGTGCGTCTCGACGACGTACGCGATGCGCACCGCGCGCCGGGCCGCCGCCGCCAGCACCCGGTCGACGTCCCTGGGCGGGTCGACCGCCACGGCGGTCCGCTCGCCTCCGGCCAGGTAGCTGCGGTTGCCGAGTCCTGCCAGCTCGATGGTCTCGACGAAGAACACAGGACGCTCCCTTCCTAGCGAAGAATTACCCCCGGGGGTATCTACGCCGACAGTAGCACGAGTACCCCCCGGGGTATTCCCGCGCGGGTCCGCGACAGCGGTGCGGGACGGTCCCGGAACGTGGTTCAGTCGGGCAGCACCAGGGCGCACGTCTCGCCCGGCTGGACGCTCACGGCGCGGTCGGCCAGGCGCACGTCGATCGGCGAGCTCGCGGACTCGGGCACGGCGATCCGGATCAGGCCGTGCTCCAGCCGCAGCCGCACGCCCCAGTGACCCCGGTAGCGGATCGAGACGCCGTAGGAGGACAGTTCCGGCAGCGGGGCGGGGTCGAGCCACAGCGCGCCCTCACGGGTCTCCAGACCGGTCAGTCCGCGCTGCACGAGGTCGAGGGTGCCGCCCATGGCGCCGAGGTGGATGCCCTCGCCGGTGGTGCCGCCCTGCACGTCGGCGATGTCGCTGCGCAGCGCCTCCTGGACGTAGGTCCACGCCTCGGCACGGCGGGCGCGGGCCAGGACCCAGCCGTGCACCAGTCCGCTGAGGGTGGAGCCGTGGCAGGTGCGGGCCAGGTAGTAGTCGACCGTGCGCCGCCACAGGTCCTCGTCGATAGGGTGGCCCAGGCGGCCGAGAAGCGCGCACAGTTCGGCCGGGGAGAAGAGGTAGCCGAGCATGAGCACGTCGGCCTGCTTGGACGCCTTGTAGCGGTTGACGCTGTCGCCCTCGGCCTCCAGGATTCGGTCCAGGCGGCGGATGTCGCCGTAGCGTGCGCGGTAGCCGGCCCAGTCGAACTCGGCCAGGTCGGCGTACCCCTCGAACTGGCTGACGACGCCGTCGTGGAAAGGCACGTGCAGCGTGCGGGAGACGTGCTCCCACTGGTCGAGCTCGGCGCCGTCCACGCCGGTGCGCTCGACGAGTTCACGGCGACGCGGCTCGGGCAGGAGGCGCAGCACCTGGAGCGCGCGGTCGAGCACCCAGGCCGCCGTGACGTTGGTGTAGGCGTTGTCGTCGAGACCGGGCCGCTCGGCGTCCGGGTAGGCGTCGTGGTACTCGTCGGGGCCCATGACGCCCAGGATGCGGTGGTGTCCCAGACGTTCGTCCCAGGTGGCCGAGTCGGCCCAGAAGCGGGCGATCTGGAACAGCGTCTCGGCGCCCCTGGTGTGCAGGAACTCCGCGTCGCCGCTCGCCTCGCAGTACCGCCACACGTTGTAAGCGACCGCCGAGCCGACGTGGTGCTGGAGGTGGGAGTGGTCCGGCAGCCAGCGGCCCGAGCGGGGGTTGAGGTGCAGCCGCTGGGTCTCCTCCCGGCCGTCGCTGCCGCTCTGCCACGGGAACATCGCGCCGCGCCGGCCGACCGCGCGCGCCGCCGAGCAGGCCCGCTCCAGGCGCCGGTGCCGGTAGTGCAGCAGGGCGCGGGAGACCTCGGGGAAGTGCAGGTTCAGATACGGCAGGACGAACAGCTCGTCCCAGAAGACGTGGCCGCGGTAGGCCTCGCCGTGCAGTCCGCGGGCCGGTACGCCGACGTCCAGGTCGGCGGTGTGCGGGGAGAGGGTCTGGAGCACGTGGAAGAGGTGCAGGCACAGGATGCGTCCCGGCTCCCCGGGGACGTCGATGGCGGCCCGGCGCCACAGCCGCCCCCAGGTCGTCCGGTGGCTCTCCAGCAGTTCGGCGAAGCCGGGCGCCGCGACCACCCGGTCGATCGCGGCGTCCAGCGGGTCGCTGATCGCCAGGTCGCGGGAGGTGTGCAGGGCGGCGGTCTTGTCCAGGGTGGCGGTAAGGCCGGGCGCCAGACTCAGCCGTACCTCCTGGATCGCGCGCGGGTGCTCGTGCCGGGTGCCGACCCGTCCTGCCGACCGGTCGGCGGTCAGCCGGGCGGCCAGGCCGATCCGGACGTCGGAGGTCCGGGTCCGGCAGCGCAGCCACACCGTGTCCGGGGTCGCGGTGCCGGTGTGCACCTGGGTGAGGTGGCGGCCGTCCAGGTCCTGGTAGCGGCGTACCCCGGCGTTCGTCACGCCGCCGTCGAGCGCCGCCTCCACCTCCAGGTCCGCCGGGCCGCCCTCGACGGTGAACTCGGTGCGCAGGGCCGCCAGATACGGGTCGGCCATGTGCACGATCCGCTGCTGGCGCACGGTCAGCGTCCGCCCGTCGCCGAGCCCGTACCGGGTGCGGCGCTCCAGCACGCCCGGATCCAGGTGCAGGACCTGGTGGTGCTCGAGGACCGGCGTCGTGTCCGGGGTGATCCAGCCCCCGCCCGCGAGGCGGAAGCGCAACGGCAGCCAGTCGGGCAGGTTGACCAGGTCCTCGTTCTCGACCTGGCGGCCCGCGACGTGGGAGACGATCCGGCTGTAGCCGCCGGCCAGGTAGGTACCCGGGTAATGCACTTCGTCCGCGGCGCACTCCGGCAGGGCTCCGCGCGTGGCGAAGCGGCCGTTGCCCAGGGTGCACAGGGCCTCCCTCAGCCGCTCCTGCGCGGGGTCGTAGCCGTCGTACGCCCAGGTGCGCGCCGTCGCCGCCACCGCGCGGTCACGTCCGCTGCGGTACGACGGCCACCGGGCAGTGCGCGTGGTGCAGAAGGGTGTGGGCCGTGCGGCCCAGCTGGAGACCGAAGTGGCCCTCCCTGCGCCGCACCCCGACGATCACCAGGTCGGCGGCGGCCGAGCGGTCGACGAGCACCCGGTGCGCCGGGCCCTCGACCGTCGCGGGACGCACCCGCACCGCCTGGTGCTCGGGCGCCGGCTCGCGCAGCAGCTCCTCCAGCACGGCGGCGGCCCGCTCCTCGTGCCGGCGGGCCGGCTCGTCGGCGAGCTGCGGGTTGCCGACGCCCTCGTGCACGGGGCGCCGCCAGGTCCGCACGACGTCGAGGACGCAGCCGCGTGCCTCGGCCTCCTGGAACGCGAACCGCACGGCCTCGTGCCCGGTGTCGGGGTCACCGGCGGCGAGCAGGATCCGCTCATGGGTGCCGGCCAGGCCCGCCCGGTCGCCGCGGACCACGACCACCGGGCAGTGCGCGCGGGCCGCCACAGCCAGGCCGACCGAACCCAGCAGCAGCCCCTTCAGCTGTCCCCGGCCGCGAGAGCCGGTGACCAGCAGGGAGGCGTTGGCGGCCTCGTCCAGCAGGGCGGAGACCGCCTCCTGCGGAAGGATCTCGGTGGACACCTTCACCCCCGGGTCGTGCCGCTGGGCCCGCTCCGCCGCGGAGCCGACGATGTGCTCCGCCATCACCTGCTCCGAGGGGCGCCCCACGGTCCCCGACGGCACCGCGCCCTCGTACCGCTCCCACAGGGACGCGTACACCAGGCGCAGCGGCAGACCGAACCGGGCGGCCTCGGCCACCGCCCAGTCCACCGCCGCCAGGCTCGGGTCCGACCCGTCGACACCTACCACCAGGGGCAGTTCCACCGACCCCACCGCCTTCCACCCGGGCTGCCACCTCCTGCGGCAGCGCGTCCCGCTTTCACCGTCGCATCCGGCACGGCACGGCGCGAGAGCGGTCCGCCCGAAGGCCGTCCGGCCCCCACCGCGGCGGCGGGCGGCCCGGTCCGCGCCGTCAGGTCTCGGGTCCGGTCCCCGGGGCGCGCGACGGGGACTGCTCGTCGGCGAGATCGGGTTCCAGAAGGGGGCGGCGGCGTGGTCCCGTGAGGTCGCACCGGACGTCCACCACGCCCTCGACGCCGCGCGCCAGGCGGATGGCGAGCGGTACCCGGGAGGCGTCCGGGACCCGGCCGGTGAGGGTGACCACGCCCTCGCGCACCGCCACGCCCACCGACTCCGTCAGGAACCCGGCGGCGACGACCCGGCGGCGGACCTCCCCGGCGATGTCGTCGTCGCCGCGGAGGAACACCTTGAGCAGGTCGGAGCGGCTGACGATGCCGACGAGCACGCCGTCGTCGCCGACGACCGGCAGGCGCTTGACGCCGTGCCGGGCCATGAGGCGTGCGGCCCGGCCCAGGGGGGCGGCGGGGTGGACGGTGACGGCCGGGGTGTTCATCAGCTCCTCGGCGGTCACCGCCTGGGCCTTGGCCGAGCGCGAGCCGGGCACGGGCCGCGGCGGCCCGCCCGGCAGGGCCGGGTCGTTGTCGCGCAGTTCCTCCTTGCGCAGCAGGTCGGCCTCGGAGACGACGCCGAGCACCCGGCCCCGGCCGTCCAGCACGGGCATCGCGCTGACGCCCCACTGCTCCATGGTCCGCACGATCTCCTTGAACATCGCTCCACCGGCCAGGGCGACGACGGTCGGGGTCATCACGTCGCCGACGGTGTACTGGGAACCCTGCATGGCGTCCTCCGGCGCGGACTCGAAGCTCGAAGAGGGAAGCCCGAAGAGGGGCTCGAAGAGGGGGCTCGACGGTCAGACGAAGGGGTCCAGGCCGTACATGCTGCGGCCCCCGACGAGTTCCCGTCCCGTGACCAGTTCCGGTTCGATGCGGACGAAGACCACCTGCGGCGAGGGCACCCAGGACCGCGGGCCGCCGCGGACCAGTCGCCGGTGCTCGGCGGGGTCGGTCACCCGCGAGGCCGGGCCGGTGACCACGACGCTCCAGCCGGAGTGGGCGACCGTGTCCACCTCGTCGGCCTCGAAGGCGACCACCGCGCCGTCGATCGCGCGGACCAGTTCGGAGGAGGCCGAGGTGCACAGCAGCACCGCGCCGTCGCCGTCCAGGGCGAAGTTGACCGGGAGCACCGCGGGCAGGGCGTGCCGCGTATGGACGATACGGCCCACCGGCGCCTTGGCCAGCAGCCGCAGGCACTCCTGCCGCCCGAGCTCGCGGAACCCGTCGTTGCGATACATCAGTCATCCGTCTTTCCGCCTGGCGGAGCGCGTGCGGCCGTTCCGCGCCACGTCTCCCGCGTGTCTCCTGCGCCTCTCGCGTGTCCCCGTGCCGGGGCTCGTTCCCGCGCCCGTCACCCGACCGGTCGCCCGGCCCGTCAGGCGGCGGGCACCGGGACGACCTCGCGCCGCGGACCACCGAGCACGACCTTCAGCGCCCCCGTCTCGGCGGCATGGGCGAAGACGTCGTAGGCCTCCTCCATGCGTTCCAGCGGGAACGTGTGGGTGACCAGTTGGGAGGCGGGCAGCCGGCCGGCCGCCGCCATCCGCAGCAGTGTCGGCGTGGAGCGGGTGTCGACCAGGCCCGTGGTGATGGTCACGTTCCTGCTCCACAGGTCTTCCAGGTGCAGGGTGGCGGGTCCGCCGTGCACTCCCACGTTGGCCACGTGGCCTCCGGGCCGGACCATGCGCGTGCACAGTTCGAAGGTCTCCGGGACGCCCACCGCCTCGACGACCACGTCCGCGCCGAGCCCTCCGGTGAGGTCCTCGACCAGTTGCTCGGGGGCCTCGCGCGCGTCGGCCACGGCCTCGGCGCCGAGCTTGCGGGCGGCCTCCAGCCGGGAGGCGGACAGGTCCACGACGATGACGCGCTCGGGCGCGAACAGCCGGGCGGTGGCGATCGCCGCGAGTCCGACGGGGCCGGCGCCGACCACGACGACGGTGTCCCCGGGCCGTACCCGCCCGTTGAGCACGCCGACCTCGTAGGCGGTCGGGAAGATGTCGGCCAGCAGCACGGCGTCCGCGTCGGTCACCGCGGCGGGCAGCGGATGCACGGAGAGGTCCGCGTAGGGCACCCGGACGTACTCCGCCTGGGTGCCGTCGATCAGGTGGCCGAGGATCCAGCCCCCGCCGCCGCGGCACTGGCTGTACATGGCCTCGCGGCAGAAGCGGCACCGGCCGCAGGAGGTGATGCAGGAGACGAGGACCCGGTCGCCGGGCCGTACGCTGCGCACGTCGGCGCCGACCTCGACGATCTCGCCCACGGCCTCGTGCCCCAGCACGGTTCCGGGGCGGACCTCGGGCACGTCGCCCTTGAGGATGTGCAGGTCGGTCCCGCAGATGGTCACGGCGTCGACGCGCACGACCGCGTCGGTGGCCTCCTCGAGGTCCGGGTCGGGGACCTCCTCCCAGGCGGACTGCCCGGGGCCGTGGAAGACGTAGCCTTTCATGCCGAACCTCACCCTCTTCGTTCCGGGACGGGTGGCCTTCGCGGACGGACGGCCCGCTGCGACGCACGGCCTTCGGACGGCCTGCTCGGTCGGACGGCCGGCACCCGGCGTCACGGCCGGCGAGCGCGGCCCGCGCTGCGGCGCGGCACCGGGACCGCCCACGCCTTCAGCTTCTCCGACGATCCGGGGTTTCGCATGGGCCGGTCGGCCCCATCGGCCGCCCGCGGGGCGCTTCCCCGCGGGGCGGGGCACCCGCGGGCTCTTCGGCCACCGCGGGGAGGACCGAACGGCCCTTCCCCGCACCGCGCCGGACGGCTTGGCTGACGACATGTCCGAACCGTTCCTGGGCAGTGAGCGGGAGTGAGTCCGCGCACTGGCACGCCCCGAACGGTTGTGGGCGCACTGGTCGTCCGCTTTCGCATCCCGGGCGGCGACACGGATCGTGTCCGTGGTCCGAGCCGGGCGGGCGGAGTCCCTTACGACCTGGCCTGTGGGAGCGGCCAGAGGCGACGGGGAGGCCCTGAACCATCTCGCTGGTGGAGGAGGGGCCCGCTCGCTGGCACCGCACCCGGCGTCCCAGATCGCACAGCAACGCTACCCCGACCGGCCCAGCACATCGCAAGCCTGTCAGCCCACCATCACACGATCGAGCTAAACCGACCTCCTGCACACTCCCCGACAAGCAGTTGCGAACCCCCGGCCCCGGTCCCGGCCGCCGGGCCGGAACCCCGGCAGGGAGTGGTCGCCGCGGGTCGGCGATGACCGAAAAGCGAAAAAGAATCGAAAAGGCGGCAAAAGGGAGGCGGCGACCGGTGAGCGGAGGGACGGGCCACGGGCGCGTGCGGCGGAGGCTGTGGGGGTGGCGGTGGCGCCGCAATCCGCTGCGCCGGCACGAGGACATCGTCGAGGCGTGGGCCATCCTGGTGATGTGGGTGGTGATCGTGGTCGGCGGCGCCCTCGTCGGGACGGTGGCGGCGCGCGCGGCGGGCCAGGAGCTCGCCCGGCAGCACACCGACCGGCAGCCCGTCCGGGCCGTGCTGCTCACGACCGCCCCGGAGATCACGTCGGCGGGGGACGTGACCTACCGGGCACCGGTGACGGTCCGCTGGACCGGCCCCGACGGCTCCGTCCGTACCGGGCAGAGCCTGGTGAGCACGGACCTGCCCGCCGGGGCGACGGTCACCGTCTGGCAGGACGGCCGGGGCCGCCTGACCACCGAGCCGCCCGGCCCGGCGGAGGCGGCCGCGCAGGCCGCCCTGTTCGGCACCTCGGCGGCGCTCGTCCTCGGCGGCCTGGTCTACGGGACGACGGCCCTGGTCCGACGGCGGCTGGACCGGCGCCGCCGCGACCTGTGGGGCGCGGAGTGGGACCGCGTCGGCCCGCGCTGGAACCAGAGGACGGGCTGACCCGCCCCGCCGGGACGTCCGGCCCCGGAGGCGGTCGCGTCCGGGAAGCGTTCGAATGGAGTCGAGGCGGCCTGCCGCCGCGCCGCCGGAACCACGCACGAGGAGGTGGCGGCGCATGCGCTACGAGAACCGCGCCGACGCCGGGCGACGCCTGGCCCGGTGCCTGGAGTACCTGCGCGACGAGGACCTGGTGGTGCTCGCGGTGCCCCGGGGCGGCGTCCCGGTGGCCTTCGAGGTGGCCCGGCACCTGGGCGCTCCGCTCGACCTGGCCGTGGTGCGCAAGCTCCGCGTGCCCTGGCAGCCGGAACTCGGTTTCGGCGCCCTCGGTGAGCACGGGGTACGCGTCGTCGACCGGGCAGTCCTGAGCGAGAGCGGGCTGGCTCCCGCCGAGCGGGAGACCGTCGAAGACGCCGAGCGGGCCGAGTTGGAGCGGCTGCTGCGGCACCTTCGCGACGACCGGCCGCCCCTGCCCTTGGCGGGCCGGACCGCGCTCGTGGTGAACGACGCGCTGTGGACCGGCGCGGCCGCCGAGGCCGCCTGCCGGGTGGCGCGGACCCGCGGTGCCGAGCGGGTGATCCTCGCGGTCCCGGTCGGAACGGAGGCGGCGCTGCCGCACCTGCGCACGGTGGCCGACGAGGTCGTCTGCCTCCAGCCGCTGCGCCACCTCGGTTCCGTCGGGGCCTGGTACGCGGACTTCGGGCAGGTCACCGACTCGGAGGTCGCCATCCTGCTGTCCGAGGCCCAGCCGGCCGGCACGAGCGCCACGGCACCGCTGCCCCCGTCCCCCTCGGAATCCGGCTCGCCGGACCGGGAGATGGAGGTGCCGGCCGGTCCGGTGCGGTGTGCCGCGCGGCTCGGCCTGCCCCCCACGCCCCCGGTGGTGGTGGCCTACGCCCTCGGCTGCGCCGGCGGCCGGCATCGCCCGCCGCACCAGTGCGTCGCCGCCGCCCTGCACCGGGCGGGCCTCGGCACGCTGCTGATCGACCTGCTCACCGAGGACGAGGAGCGCACCCCGCACAACGTCTTCGACATCGTGCTGCTGGCCCGGCGCCTGCGGGCCGCCACCGACTGGCTGCGCCGGGAGACCGGCCTGCCCGTGAGCCTCTGCGGGGCGGGTACGGGCGCAGGCGCCGTGCTGGAGGCCGCCGCGGACGACGACGTCCGCGCCGTGGTCTGTCTCGGCGGCCGCCCCGACCTGACCCCGCCCGCGGCGCTGGCCCGGGTGAGCGCCGCCTGCCTGTTCGTCGTCGGCGCCCGCGACACACGACTGCTGGGCCTCAACCGGCTGGCGGCGGACTGGATGCGTTGTGACCACCGCGTCGTTCCTGTCCCCGGCGTCACCGACCTGTTCACCGAACCGGACGCGATGGAGACGGTGGCGGACCTGGCCCGGGACTGGTTCACCACCCATCTCGCCCTGCCGGAAGGGTCGTCGAGGCCGCTGACGTCGGCGTGAGCGGCACGGTGTGCCGCATCCTCGCGGTTCTTCGTCCTCGCGTCCGCCCGGGTGCGCCGACGTTCGTCGGACAGTACGGTGTCCTGCTGTGACGGCCGACAACAGGGCGGCGCTGCCGCGCAAGACCTACGAGAGGGAACTGCTCCGCCTCCAGACGCAGTTGGTGAGGCTCCAGGAGTGGGTGCGGGTCACCGGGGCCCGGCTGGTCGTGGTGTTCGAGGGGCGGGACGCGGCCGGCAAGGGCGGCACCATCAAGCGGGTGACCGAGCACCTCAACCCGCGCATCGCCCGGATCGTGGCACTGCCCGCGCCGACCGAGCGCCAGCGCACCCAGTGGTACTTCCAGCGGTACGTCGAGCAGTTGCCGGCCGCTGGGGAGATCGTGCTGTTCGACCGGTCCTGGTACAACCGGGCCGGGGTCGAGCACGTGATGGGCTTCTGCACCAAGGAGGAGTACCAGCGGTTCCTGCGCCAGTGCCCCGTGTTCGAGCGGATGCTGGTGGAGGACGGGGTCCTGCTGCGCAAGTACTGGTTCTCGGTGAGCGACGCCGTGCAGCAGGAGCGCTTCCTGCGCCGGCTGGAGGACCCGCTGCGGCGCTGGAAGCTGTCGCCGATGGACCTGGAGTCCATCACCCACTGGGAGGCGTACTCGCGGGCCAAGGACGAGATGATGGTGCACACGGACATCCCCGAGGCGCCGTGGTACGTCGTGGAGAGCGACGACAAGCGCCGCGCCCGGCTGAACATGATCGCCCATCTGCTCGGCACCGTGCCGTACCACGAGGTCTCACCGACGGTGCTGCGGTTGCCCGAGCGGCCGGCGCCGACCGGCTACGAGCGGCCGCCGCGCGATCTTCAGACCTACGTCCCCGATCGCACGGCTGACCTGTGACGTCACGCCCGTTCGGGCACGACGGCCACCGGGCAGGCCGAGTGGTGCAGGGCGGTGTGGGCGACCCGGCCGAGCTGGAGTCCGAACCGTCCCGGCCTGCGCCGGACCCCGACCACGAGCAGGTCGGCGCCCGGCGCGGCGGCCAGCAGCACCCGGCGGGCAGGCCCCTCCTCGGTGCGCCGGCGCACCTTCGCCTCCGGCGGTAGGTCCCGCAGCGCCGACTCCAGGGCGTCGGCGGCCCGCTCCTCGTACACCCGCTCGGGCTCCCCGCCGATCAGCGGATGGTCCAGGGCCTCGTGAGCGGGGCACCGCCAGGCCCGTACGGCCTCCAGTTCGGCCCCGCGGCGCAGGGCCTCCTCGGCGGCGAAGCGCACCGTGGCCGCGGAGCCGTCCCCGACGCCGACGACGATGCGGCCGTGCCTCGGGGTCCGGGCCTGGTTGTCGTGGTTGCCGCGGATCACGATCACGGGGCAGTCGGCGTGCGCGGCCACGAACAGGCTGACGGAACCGAGCAGCAGGTCGACGACCGCGCCGCGGCCGCGGGCGCCCACGACCAGGGCGGAGGCGTTCTTGCCCTCCCGCACCAGCGCGTACTCGGGCGCCTCGGGCAGCGCGGCCCTGCTGATCGGCAGGTCGGGGTGGCGGGCGCGGGCGCGCCGGGCGGCGGCCGCGACGACCTCCTCGGCCTCCACCTGGCCGTCCGGCTTGTCGAGTTCCGCCGCGAGTGCGGCGCCCTCGTAGCGTTCCCAGAGCGAGGCGTACACCACCCGCAGCGGCACCGCGCGCAGGGCGGCCTCGTCGGCGGCCCAGTCGGCGGCCCGCAGACTGGATTCGGAACCGTCAACTCCGACGACCAGCGGCAGATCCATGGTTCTCATCCTTCCTGTCCGAGGGTTCTCATCCTCCCTCTCCGAGAAGGACGGGGTCCTGTGGTGTTCGGTGGGCTGTGGTGTTCGGTGGGCTGTGCTCGTGGTCCTGCGACGCTTCCGCGACGGATGAACCGGTGCGTCGGTGCGTCGGTGCGTCGGTGCGTCGGTGCGTCGGTGATCCTCTTCCGAGCGTCCCTGCCACCTGGTGGGGCGGCCATGGGCCGCTGGTCCCGCGCCAGGGCCGACCGGCCCCTGACCGGGACCTTCCCTCTGGCTGGCAGGGTCGCGTCGGGCCGGGCAGCGTGGACGTGAGGACACAGAGGTGCGTCAAGGACGCCAGGGACGACTACTGCTCAGGGAGGTGGCCATGCAACCCTCTGAACCACGCCGCCGGGTGGTCGTGGGCGTGGACGGTTCGCCGTCCACGTACGCGGCGCTGCGCTGGGCCGCGGGGTACGCCCGGCTCGTCGGTGGTGTCGTGGAGGCGATCCACTCCTGGGACACGCCGTCGGCCATCGGCTGGGCCGGACCCGCGATCGATCCCGAGTTCGACCTGGAGCAGGCCCGGGAGCGCTTCACGGAGGCACTGCGCAGCGTCTTCGCGGACGACCGGCCTGCGCATCTGGTGGAGTACCTGGTCGAGGGCGATCCGTCGGAGGTGCTGATCCGCGCCTCGCAGGGGGCGGACGTCCTCGTCGTGGGCAGCCGGGGCCGCGGCGGCTTCGCCCGCGCGATGCTGGGCTCGGTCAGCCAGCGCTGTGCCCAGCACGCGGCCTGCCCGGTGGTCGTGGTGCGCCAGGAGTACGACCAACGACACCAACAGCCCTGACCCGTCCCGCGCGCCCGCCCCGAACACTCCGAGCGGTGAAGCCCGGTCGGCCTCCGACCGGGCCTCGTTCAATCCCCCGGCGAGGATCGTGGGCCCTCCGCGGTGCCCGCCGGCGCGTGCCAGACCAGCCGGGTGCCGCCGCCCTCGGGCGTGGTCCATTCCAGGCCGCCGCCCAGTCTGCGGGCCCGCTCGGCCATGTTGGCCAGACCGCTGCGGCGCCCGTCGGCGGGAATCCCCACGCCGTTGTCGGTGACCGTCAGCCGCACGCTCCGGCCGTCGGTCTCCAGCACCACCTCCGCGCGGTCGGCGTGCGCGTGCCGGGCCACGTTCGTCAGTGCCTCCGACAGGACCGCCACCACCTCGTCCGCGGTCTCCCGGGGCACATGGGTGTCCAGGAGCCCCTCCATCCGCACACCGGGCGCGAACCCGAGCACCGGCGCGGCCTCCCCGACCACCTGCACCGCCCGCGTCCGCAGTCCGGCGCCCGCCTCCTCGTCGTGCGCCCGCAGCCCGAAGATCGTCGATCTGATGATCTTGATGGTCTCGTCCAGGTCGTCGACCGCCCGCAGCACCCGTTCCTTGGCCCCCGGATGGTCGATGAACCGGCCCGCGCTCTGCAACGTCATGCCCGTCGCGAACAACCGCTGGATCGCCAGGTCGTGCAGGTCCCTGGCGATCCGGTCACGGTCCTCGAGCAGCGCGATCTGCTCCGCGTCCCGCCGCCGTCCCGCGAGCTCCATCGCCACGGCGGCCTGCGCCGCGAACCCCTTCAGCAGCTCCAGTTCCTTGGCGGAGAAGTCGGTCCCGCCGGCCTCCCGCACGAGCAGGACCACTCCGCGCACGGGATCGCCCGGATCCCCGACCGGCACGGCCACCGCGGGACCCAGGCCCGCGAACCGCGGCGGCCCCGCCGTCACCCGCGGGTCCCGCGCGATGTCCGGGCTGCTCACCGGTACCCCGCCGGCGAACGCCTCCCCGGTCAGCGTGCCCTCCACCGGCAGCACCAGCCCTCGGTGCGTCTCCGACTCGCGGCCGATCGCCAGCTCCACGCTCAGCGTGCCGGTCCCCTTCACCGGCGTCGACATCGCCGCCAGCGCCGCCCCCGTGATCTCCCGCGCGCGCTCGGCGATCAGCCCCAGGACCTCCGCCTGGTCGGCACCCGACATCAGGCTCTGCGTGATCTCCGCCATGGCCCGCAGCCAGCGCTCCCGCAGCCGCGACTCCTCGTACAGCCGCGCGTTGTCGATCGCCACGCCCGCCGCCACCGCCAGCGTGGCAAGGACCGACTCGTCGTCCTCGTCGAACTCCAGCCCGCCGCGCTTCTCGGTCAGGTACAGATTGCCGAAGACCTGGTCCCGCACCCGGATCGGAACGCCGAGGAACGTGTTCATCGGCGGATGGTGCTCCGGGAAGCCGTACGACGCCGGATGCTCCGACAGCTTCGACAGCCGCAGCGGTTCCGGATGCCGGATCAGCTCCCCCAGGATCCCGTGCCCTTCGGGGTACGCGCCGATCTGCGTGATCCGCTCCTCGCCCACTCCGACCGTGTGGAACGCCGACAACCGCCTGCCGTCCGGACCGATCACGCCCAGCGCCGCGTACTCGGCGTCCACCAGCGTCGCCGCGGCGTCCACGATGCTGTACAGCACCTGCTCCAGGTCCAGCTCCCGGCCGACCGCGAGCACCGCCTCCAGCAGACTGTGCACCCGGTCCCGGGTACCCCGTGCCGCGTCCAGGCGCGCCTGCAACTCCCCCAGGAGCTCGTCCAAGCGCAACTGCGGCAGCCGCACACGGGCCTCCCCTGACTCCCCGGAACCACCCACCGGCGACCCTCCAAACCCCCGCGCACCACCGAAAGCCGTTTCACCCACCTGCCAGCCACATTAACGGCCCCGGCAGGGGAGGGCACCGGGAGCCCGGCAGGTTCGGCTGGTGGCGCCGCGGCGGCCCGTCCACAATGGTCCTCTGTCCCGCAGGGGAGGACCGGATGACCCGATTCCTCGTGGCCGGCATCGACGCGTCCCGGGAGAGCCTCGTCGCGGGCGAGTGGGCGGCCGAGGAGGCGGACCGCCGCGGTCTGGAGCTGCGTCTGGTGCACGCCGCGCCGGCGCCCGCCGACGGCCTCGCCGAACCGCCCGTGGCCCTCTCCTGGCAGCGGTCCGGCGAGGAGGTGCTGGGGCGTGCCGAGGCCTCTCTCGCCGCGGGGCGTCCCGGTGTGGCGATGAGCCGCGTGCAGGTGACCGGCTCCGCGCCGGCCGCCTTGCTCTCCGCCGCCCGGACGGCCGAACTCCTCGTCGTCGGCGCTCGGGGGGACGGCGGATTCGACGGCCTCGTGGTGGGTTCGACGGCGCTGGCGGCGGCGAGCCGCGCGCCCTGTCCCGTGGTGGTCGTGCCCCGGCCTCCCGCCACCGCACGGCACGAAGCGGAGGTGGCCGTGGGTGTCGACACCCGCACGGCGGCCGCGTCCCCCGTGGACTTCGCCTTCGGCGCCGCCCGGCTCCGTGCGGCACGGGTGCGTGCCGTGCACGCCTGGGCGCTCGCCGGAGCGCCGCCGTGGACCGCGCTCGCGGTGCCCGAGGAGGACCGGGCGGCATGGGAGGACGAGGAGGTCCAGCGGCTGTCCGACGTGCTCCGGGGCCCGCGGGAGAGCTGTCCGGACGTCCCCGTGCTGCCCGACGTGGTCCTGCTGCACCCGGCCTACGCGCTGGTGCACGCCTCGCGGCGGGCCGGCCTGCTCGTCGTCGGCCGGCGTGCGAGCCCGCGGGCGGCCGAGCAGCGGCTGGGTCCCGTGGCCCACGCCGTCCTGCACCACGCCCGCTGCCCGGTGGCCGTCGTGCCCCACGGGTGACCGGGCGTCAGGTGCCGAAGAACACGTCGAACTCCTCGTACAGCTCCATGGGGACCAGCTTGTTCGTGCCCGTCACCTCCGCGAGCGGGACGCGTACGACGTCCGTGCCGCGCAGTGCCACCATCGTGCCGAAGGCGCCGTCCCTGAGGGCGTCCACCGCGTGCAGTCCGAAGCGGGTGGCGAGCCACCGGTCGTAGGCGGACGGCGTACCGCCCCGCTGGACGTGGCCGAGCACCGTCGTGCGCGCCTCCTTGCGGGTACGGCTCTCCAGCTCCCGGGCCAGCCAGTCGCCGATGCCGGACAGCCGCACGTGCCCGAACTCGTCGCGCGACTCGTCCTTGACCACCATCTGCCCGGCCCGCGGGACCGCCCCCTCCGCGACGACGACGATCGGCGCGTAGTTGATCTCGAAACGCCGCTCCACCCAGGCGCGCACCCGGTCGACGTCGAACTCCACCTCCGGGATGAGGATGGCGTTGGCGCCGCCCGCGACGCCCGCGTGCAGGGCGATCCATCCGGAGTGGCGCCCCATCACCTCGACGACCAGCGTGCGCTTGTGCGACTCGGCGGTGGTGTGCAGGCGGTCGATGGCCTCGGTCGCGATGCCGACCGCGGTGTCGAAGCCGAAGGTGTAGTCGGTGCCGCCCACGTCGTTGTCGATGGTCTTGGGCACGCCGACCAGGTCGACCCCCGCGTCGGACAGCGCGCTCGCGACACTGAGGGTGTCCTCTCCGCCGATGACCACGAGGGCGTCGATCCCGTGCGTGCGGAGGGTCTCGCGGACGCGGTCGACGCCGTCGTCGAGCCGGAGCGGGTTGGTGCGGGAGGAGCCGAGGATCGTGCCGCCGAGCGGCAGGATCCCGCGCACGGCCGCGACGTCCAGGGGACGGGTCATGTTCTTGACGGCGCCGCCCCAGCCGTCCGCGATCCCGACGAACTCCCAGGCGTACTCCTGCACACCCTTGCGCACGACACTGCGGATCACCGCGTTCAGACCGGGACAGTCGCCGCCTCCGGTCAGCACTCCCACCCGCATGGCCACTCCCTCGCAGATCTCCCTCCAGCTTGGACCCACCGGCCACGGGACGCACGGCACGTCCGCCGGGCGAGGTGACGTCGGGCGCCGTCACATGGGGAACGACAGCAGGCGTACCGGGCCGGTCGGCCAGGCCGCCCCGTCGTGCAGTGGCGTGACCATGGTCCGCAGCGGCATCAGCACGGTCCCGCCGGGTTGCTCGACGTGCACGTCCTGGTCCAGCGCCCGCCAGCCGAGCCGTTCGTAGAACGGGACGAGAGGCTGCCGGCAGAAGAGCAGTCCGTGCCGAGGTCCCAGCGTCCGCGCGTGGTCCAGGGCCGCCGCGATCACCCGGCGCGCCAGTCCGTGGCCCCGCACGTCCGGTGCGACGGCCACTCCGCCGACGCCCACCGCTTCCGTGCTGTCGCCGCCGATCGACAGGGGCAGTCTGAGCAGCCCGGCATGGGCCACAAGGCGGTCTCCCAGCCTGACGCCGAAGTGGTGCTCCTTGGGCAGCCAGGTGAGTCCGGCGTACGCGACGCCGAAGGGATCCGCGCCCTCGCCGAGGATCTCCTTCTGCTCGGCCTGTGAGTAGCGCGTGAGCCGCACCACGGCCGGCGGGGTGGGACGGAGGTGATCAGTCATGGCGACATGATCCCGTTCGCGTCGGCGCGCGGCCAGGCCCCCGGTGCCCGGTGCCCGGGTCCGCTCTCCCTCCGCCCACCCCCACGCAATTCTTGTCACTATGGTCGGGTATGGGCCTTTTACGGATCCGAACGGCGGCTCAGCCCATGTCCTGGCTTCTGGATCACTGGAAAGTGGCTGCGACGGTGCGGGGACAACCGAGGCGTGCCCTGGTGGCCCTGCCGTTCGTGATGATCGCGCTGATCGCCCTCGCGGACGCGCTGACTCCGCCGTACGTGGAACTCGGACCGCTGCTGATGGCGGCGCCCGCCGTCACCGCCGCGTTCGCCGGGCCCAGGCTCACCGCGCTGGTCAGTGTCCTGGCCGTGGGTGCCCGGCTCCTGGTGGCCTCGTTGCAGCACACGGTGGGGGTCTCGGGCCGGGACGGGGAGATCGCCGCGCTGGCCGCGGGCGCCATCGTGGTGGTCGTCTTCACGGCCGTACGCGACCGGCACCGGCGCGTGCTGAGCCAGGTCCGCTCCGTGTCCGAGACCGCGCAGAAGGTCCTGCTGCGGCCGCTGCCGGACCGCATCGGGCCGCTGACGGTCGCGTCGGTCTATCTCGCCGCCGAAGCCGAGGCGCAGATCGGCGGAGACCTGTATGCCGCGGCGCGCACCCGCACCAGCACCCGGCTGCTCATCGGCGACGTCCGGGGCAAGGGGCTGCCCGCGGTCGGGGACGCCGCGCTGCTGCTCGGGTCCTTCTACGGGTTCGCCCACCGCCAGGAGAGCCTGCCGGCCCTCGCGGAACACCTGGACGGCAGCGTCAGATGGGATCCGCACAGCGGCCAGGACAACGGCGAGGAGCGCTTCGTCACGGCGGTGCTCCTGGACGTCCCCGACCACGGCGGCTGCGTCGAGGTGGTCAACTGCGGGCACCCCCCGCCGCTGATGCTGCGTCACGGCACCGTGGCGCAGCTCGACCGCAGCCAGTCGGCGCCGCCGCTCGGGCTCGGCGAGTTCAACGTCGGCGAGTACGCCCTCGACAAGTTCACCTTCGAGGAGGGTGACCTGCTGCTGCTGTACACCGACGGCGTGATCGAGGCCCGTGACCGTTCCGGCGCCTTCTACCTGCTGCCCGAGCGTCTCGCCGCGTGGGGCGACGGCACACCCGAGGAGGTGCTCCGGCGTCTGCGCGGCGACCTCCTCGCGTACGTGGGGGGCCGCCTCGCCGACGACGCCGCGGCCATCGCGGTCATGTGCGCGCCGCCGGCCCGGCTCCCGTCGGTCACGCAGGACGCGACGACGTGAGCGCCGGCCTCCACGACAGGCTTCGCGCGGAGGTCGCCGCACGGGCGGACATGCTGTGGGAGGTCGCCCTCGGGCTGCACGCCGACCCCGAATGCGCCTTCGCCGAGCATCGGGCCGCCGCCCTGCTGACGGGTGAGCTGGAGAAGGCCGGTTTCGCGGTGGAGCGCGGGGTGGCCGGCATGCCCACCGCCTTCACCGCCCGCTCGGGTCACGGCCGCCCCGCCGTGGCGCTGCTGCTGGAGTACGACGCGCTGCCCGGCCTCGGGCACGCCTGCGGTCACCACCTGATCGCGGCCGCCGGCCTGGGAGCGGCGCTCGCGCTGGACACGGTGCTCGACGGCTCGGCGGGGTGCGTGACGGCGGTGGGCACCCCGGCCGAGGAGCGCGGCGGCGGCAAGGTCCTGGAGGTGGAGGCCGGTGTGTTCGACGGTGTCGACGCCGCGCTGATGTTCCACCCGGGGGTGTACGGCTGGACGCGGGCGCCGCTGACCGCGTCGGTGCAGTACCGGGTGGCCTTCCACGGCCGCGCCGCGCACCCCACCGGCAACCCGGCCGAGGGCGTCGACGCGCTCCTGGCGCTCATGGAGCTGTTCAGCGTGCTGACCGCGCTGGGCCGGCGCCTGCCGGAGGCCTCCCACGTCCAGGGCATCGTCACCGACGGAGGCACGGCCACCAACATCGTCCCGGAGTACGCGGAGGGGCTGTTCGGCCTGCGCGCGGCGACGACCCGAGCGTTGGAGGACCTGACCGGGCACCTGCGTGCCTGCGCCGAGGGCGTCGCCCTGGCCACGGGCACCAGGGCCGAGGTGGAGCGCACGACGGTCCGCTACGAGCACTTCCGTGACAGCGGCGTACTGTCCGAACGGTTCGCCGAGCACCTGTCACGGGCCGGGATCACGCTGACACCGCCCGTGCCGGGCATCCACCTGGGGTCGTCGGACATCGGCAACGTCAGCGCGCGCGTGCCCGCCATCCACCCCTTCGTCGCGATCATGGACGACGGATCCGACCACACCCCGGAGTTCGCCGCGGCCGGTGCCTCCCCGCGGGCCCGCGACACGCTCGTCGCGGTGACCGGCGCGCTGGCGTGCACGGCCGCGGACGTCCTGGTGAGCGCGGACCTGCGCGAAAAGGCGCGGACACACCACCGGCACGCGCAACGCGCGTGACGCCGCCGCATCCGCATCCCACCGGACCCGCCGCCCGGAGCCGGGATCCCACACGACTTTGCCATCCCTTTACAACCTGCCCCTGCTCCGCCTCGTCTCTCCGCTCGATCCGCCAACGCCCGCCCGCCGACCGGCGGGCGGGCGCCGACGAAAGAGAGCGATCCGATGCGCCGAACCATCCTCACCGTCGCGGCAGCCGCCTGCACCGCCGTGCTGGCGGGAACCGCACCCGCCTTCGCCGACGGGGCCGCTCCCTCCCCGGTCCCCTCCAGGGCCACCACGCCCGCCGAGGCCGGCTCGGCGACCCCCGCGCCGATCGCCGAACCGACCCGTGCCCCGGCCGGTGACCAGGTCCGCGCGGTGCCGGCCGGCGCGCCCGACACGGGTGTGACCACCCCCGCCCAGGACTCCGGCTCGCGGGACGGCCTCATCGGCGGCGGCGCCGGCATCGCGCTGGTCGCGGCCGGCGGGGCCGTCCTCGCCGTCCGCCGCCGCCGGGCGACCGGCGCATGACACCGCTCTCCAGGCGCGCGTTCGGAACCGCGGCGCTGACCGCGCTGCTCACGGGCTGCCAAGGCGCGGTCGGCGGCCGGTCCGTGACCGCGACCGCCCACCCCGCGGCCCCGAACACGGCCGACCGCACGCCGAGCACCCCGGGCGCCGCCGACTCCCCGCGTCCACTGGGGCGTTCGGTCCCGGTCCGGCTTCTGATCCCGGCCATCGGGGTCGACACCCCGTTGCTGAGCCTGGGTCTGGAACGGGACGGCACCGTGGAGGTGCCCCCGGTCACCGCACACGACCGGGCGGGCTGGTACCGGCACTCCCCCACACCGGGGCAGCTCGGACCGTCGGTCGTCCTCGGCCATGTCACGGTCGGTCCCTACGGCGACGGGGTCTTCCGTCACCTGGACCGGCTGCGGACCGGCGAGACGATCGTCGCCCGCCTGGAGAACGGCACACAGGCGCAGTTCGCCGTCACCTCCGTACGGACGGTGGCCAAGGCGCGCTTCCCGACCGACGACGTCTACGGGAACGTGGACCGCCCGGAGTTGCGGCTCATCACCTGCGGCGGCCCGCGCGACGGCGACGGCTACCGCGACAACGTGATCGTCTTCGCCACCCTCGGCGCCACCGCCCCCTGACGCCGACGACCGGCTCCACGACGGCGGCCGGGCCGGCGGAACACGACACCGCCGGCCCGGCATCCTTCCTCCAGGAGCCGCCGACCCGCCCGCAGCCCCACCGTTTTTCCCCGCACACACGTGCCCGACGCGGCACCCCGACTCTGGAGAGCGTTGAAACGGTCCCGCGACAAGGCAGCGGCCGAACTGTTCGCCGCCCTGTACCCGCGCCTCGCCGGCTGGTGCCGCCGGCTCGTCGACGACGACGAGACGGCCCACGAGATTGCCTCAGAGGCGTTCACCCGGCTCTGGGCCCGCTGGACGTCCGTCGAGGAGCCCCACGGGTTTCTCTATGTGACCGCGGCCAACATCGTCCGCGACCACTGGCGCAAGCAGGAACGCGAGCGCCGCGCCGTGCGCCGCGCCACCACCGAGGCCGCGATCCGCCCCCACTCCGAGCAGACGGACCCGTCGGTACGCCTGCTCGTGCAGTCCCTGCCGGAACGACTGCGCGTCCCGATCCTTCTCCACTACTACGCTGACATGCCGATCCGGGAGGTGTCCGTGCTGACCGGACGCAAGGAAGGCACCGTCAAAGCCGATCTCCATGCGGCCCGAGAACTGCTCCGCGTCCACCTCAGGAGAAGCCTTGACCCCTCGCTTTGACCACGACCCGGAGTTCGCGCCCGACGACCCGCTCACGGTGCTCCTGCGGCCCCCCGCCGACCGTCTCGGGCCGCCCCCGGGCCGCTACGAGGCGATCCGTCGCGCGGCCGGCCGCCGCAGGCTGCTGCGGGCCGCGGCCGGAGCGGCCCTGACCTGTGCGGCGGCCGCCGTCGTCGTACTGCCGCCGCTTCTGTCGGCTCCCTCCTCCCCCGCCACGCCCACGGTTCCGCTGGCTCCGCCGCCTCCCGCGACCGCACCGGCCCCCAGCCCCACGACCGCACCGACGGCACGCCCGTCGGACTCCGTCACCCCGCGCCCCCTCGAGGACCCGGCGACCAGGACGATCCCGCACACCCCGAACCGCGCCGCGACAACCGGCAGCCCCGGCCCGGACGTGCCCGACCCGGTCCGTCCGACACCGGCCGCCGAGGTGTCCCGGGTGCTTCGCACGCCCGGAACAGTAACTCCCCGCTAGGGACGGTCCGTTCACAGACGCGTGCGGGCCGGGGCATCCCCGGCCCGCACCAGCGGCCGCGCCGCGCCGTCAGTCCTTGATGAAGTCCTGGACCACCTTCGGCGGCCAGACGCCGACTTTCAGCACCCCCATGGAGTACGCGCGGGAGACCAGCGCCGCCCGGTTCGGCACCCGGAGTTTCCGCAGCAGACAGGTCACGTGGTACTCGATGCCCTGCCGGCTCAGGTGCAGTCGCGAGGCGAGCGGGATCGTGGAGAGTCCGGAGGCTATGCCTTCGAGGATCCGGGCGTCGATCGGGCTCAGCAGCTTCTTGCCGCGTCCGCCCACGACCTCCGAGTCGGCCGCGTCGTCCTGTGCGCCGGGCATCATGACCAGGATCGAGGACTCGTCGGGGAGACCGCCGCGCACCATGAGCGCCGTCAGCGGGACGGTGAAGGTGGCGTCGTCCCGCCCCACCGCGATGACGTCGGTGACGAAGCGATCACGCCGGCCCTCGATGAGGCCGGTGAACTGCCGCATCAGCGGCTGCTGGACACTGGGGTGGACGAGGTCGCTGAAGGTCCGGCCGCACAGCTCCGCGGACGAGCCTCCGAACTGCCAGAAGAATCCCTCACTGACCTGCTGGATGGTCAGGGTCTGGTCGAGACGGGCCATGGTGAGGCGGCCCTCGTCGGGCAACGCGGTCTGCGGCGATCCGCCGCCCTCGACGAGGTCGCGTGCACGGCCCTTCCCCGAAGAGGCAAGGGTGGACGTGAGGGTGCTCGTCCCACGTCGGGAGTTGGTGACCTGCGGCATAATCGCCCTTCGTGCGGTGGGGGGTTGTACTCCGCGTGCGGTGGACCCGGTCCTCCCGGGCCCCGACGGGACGGTTCGGCACGACGGCGCCCGGGCGCCCCCGAAGGGAGGGGCGCACACCGACGTTGGCGGCGGGCAGTGCCTCACGCGTCTGACAACGTTGCCGGACAGCGGCCTCTCGGCGCCGTCACCGAACGTCGGTCCGCGCAGCGGTGAGTACTCATGTGATGGGTGAACAGGTATCGGGTTCCCGTGGTCTTCGTGGTCTCCTGGTCACGAAACCCGCCGATCCTCCGGCGCTTTCCCCTCTCCTCTCGCGCTCCTCTCCCGGGGAAGAAGAAGGCCGAGAAGGACGCGGTTTTGCGGACCATTCAATTCGCCATTCACCACTGGAACCACACCGGGAACTCTAGAGAGCCCACGGTGATCGGGTCAACGTGAACCGGCCCGATCCGGCCGATTCTGTGGAGTTGCGGGGGAAGGTTCGGTCGGCCGCCCGAACACCGCCCACAAGGTTCGGTACGGTAACGAAACCGCAGGTCAGAGACGACTTCCAGGGAACACCGGGACCGAATGCCCGGTCATCCGGCCGCATGCACCCCGGTTTCCTGGAGAACTGCGGCCAGCTCGCGCCTGCCCGCAATGCCGAGTTTACGATAGGAGTTTGTCAGATGCTTTTCCACGGCGCGGGCGCTCACTTGAAGTTCAGCTGCAATTTCCTGATTGGTGAGGCCATTGACAACCAGGGATGCCACGCGGCTCTCGGTACGGGTGAGTACGGTCCGTACGGCCGGCGCGGAGGGCCGCCCCTCCGACGTTCCCGGTCCGGGCAGCCAGGGAACGCCGCAGGACTCCGCCAGCTCACCGGCCTCACGCAACGCCTCACGCGCCTCGGCGCCGTCCCCCAGCAGTCGTCCCAAGTCCCGCACGGCCATGAAGAGTTCCAGTCCGTTGGCGGACTCGCGAAGTGTCCCGACGGCCTCCCGCAGCAGCTCCACCCGTGCGTCCGCCCCGTCGGTGCGGGCGCGCAGCCGCAGCGCCCGGCCGATGGCCACCGGCGCTCCCCACTCCCTCGCCCGCGCGTACTCCTCCGCCGCCAGGGTCCGGGCCAGGTGATGGTCGCCGAGCTGGTGGGAGAGGGATATCGCCCAAGGGCGCCAGGGGAAGAGCACGGGATTGCGCCACCCCGCGCACTCCAGCTGCCGACCGCATTCCAGGGCCGTCTCCAGGGCCGTCCCGGCCTCGCCCCCCTGGGCCTGCTCCGCCATCCGGACCAGGCTCAGCAGTGCGGTCGGGACCGGACCGAGGGACCGGCCGGCCGCCTCGCCCACGATGCGTGAACCCAGTTGCACGTCACGCGCCGACAGCGCCAGCGCGCCCAGCACACCGTAGACGAAGCAACGGCTCTCCTCCCCTATCGTGTCGGCCAGTTCGACGACGCGCTCCGCCCGTTCCCGGGCCTGGGGCAGTCGGCCGCGCGCGATGTGGAACAGCGCCCGCCGCGCATGCCCCATGGCGTCGACCCCGCCGTCCCCGCCGCCGTCGGCCCCGCGCCCGCTCCGCTCCGTCGCGTTCAGCCAGGACTCGGCGGCCTGCGGGGCGTCGGCGCCGACCAGGGAGAACATCACCAACTGCATCACCGAACCACCGCCGGCGGCGGTCGCGGGTTCCCAGTCGAGGAGGTCGCGTGCCTGACGTACGACCTCCGACGCCGCTCCGTCGGCGCTCAGCGTCGCCGCGTGCAGCAGCACGGCCAGCAGTTCCCGGCCGCCGCGCGAACGGACCGGGGGCTCCAGGGCGCGCAGTCTGCCGACGGCGTCGGCGAGTTGGGCGTAGTCGTCGAGCCGCATGTACCGCAGCCTCGCCTCCAGGCGCAGCGCCTCGTCGCCGTCGGGGTCGTCGCGCGGGCCCGGATCCACCAGCTCGTCGGCGGCGCGTCTGAGCAGGGCGGCCCCCGACGGGGTCACGGGGCTGGTCACACAGGGCGAGAGCCGCAGCACCGCGGCGGCACGGTCACGGGCCGTGGGCAGCAGCGGGAGCGCCTGCGCGACATGGGACTCGGCGGCCGGCGGATCGAAGGACAGCTCGACCACGGCCAGCTCGACCAGCAGCTGGGCCCGCGTACGGTCCTGCTCGACGGCTTCCAGCAACGCCCGCCGCAGATACCGGGCGGCCAGTTCCGGACTCCCCTTGCGCCGTGCGGTGTCCGCCGCGCTGCGCAGCACCGGGACGGCCCAGGCATACCCGGGCGTCGGAATCGCCACCAGCTGGGCGGCGACCTGCTCCGCCGGGAGCCCGCTGTCGTACAGGACCCCCGCGGCGGCCTCCTGCCAGCGCTGCCGTTCGGCGGCGCTCATCGAGCATTCGACGGCGTCCCGTACGGACGGGTGGACGAAGCGCGCCTCGTCCTCGGCGGCCGTCAGCCCGAGTTGGTGCAGGACGCGCAGCGCCGTCGTGAGGCCGACGGGGTCGAGTCGCGCGAGGCGGCCGAGGAGTGCGGGGTCCGCGTGCCCGGCCAGGGTGGCGATCGCGGCCGCCGTGTCCCGGACGGGTCGCGGCTGGAGCAGCAGGCAGTTGAGTAAGCGGTCACGCAGGTGCGCGGGGTGCGCCGCGCGCACGAGACCGACGCTCGCGGCGACGGGCGGGCAACCCGTGAGGGCGGCTTCGGACAGCACGGGCAGGAGGAACAGCGGGCGGCCCAGGGACAGGTCGTGGCAGGCGCGGACGAAGTCCTGGTCTGCGTGGTCCCCCACGTGCGCGCGGACGAGTTCCCCGGTGGCGGCCGGGGACAGGGGCGCGGGGCGCAGAATGCGGGCCGAGGTGCTCACCACCTCGTGCACCAGTGGGTCGCGCACGCCCGGGTCGCCGTCCCGCAGGGTGCACACGAGCAGCAGCCGCAGCCCGTCCAGCCGCGGGAGGAGATGGGCGAGCCAGCGCAGCGACCAGGGGTCGGCCCACTGAAGGTCGTCGATGAGGATCAGCAGGGGTGCCGTGGCGCTCAACTTGGCCAGCAGGGAGCGCAGATCGCGCAGAACCGTTCCGTCCGTGGCGCCGGGTTCGGGCACCGCGTCGTCGCCGAGCACCTGCCGTGCGGCCCCCGCGTCGGCGAGCAGCCGTTCCCGGTCCGGTCCCGGTGCCGCGGTGAGCAGGCTGTCGAACAGCTGGCGCACCACGCCGCAGGCGAGCTCTTGTTCCGTCGGTGCGGCGTGGGCCCGCAGCACATGCACCGCGCCCTCGTCGGCGCAGCGAGGCAGTGCGTGCAGCAGCGCCGAACGGCCGATGCCGAGCGGGCCGGACAGCACCATGTGGGAAGAGCGGCCCTCGGCGGCGGCGCGCAGGGCCTGCCGTACCGCCGCCAGCTCGGCACCTCGTTCGAGCAGCATCGCGTTCAGTGTCCTTCCATCGCGCGGACCAGTTCCCGCAGTTCCTGGCGCCCGTTGATCCGCAGCTTGCGGTAGACGCGGGCGAGCCGGAGTTCGACCGCACGGCTGGAGATCTCCAACAGCGCGGCGATGTCCCGGTTGCTGCGGCCGGCCAGGAGCGCGGACTGCCGCTCGGCCTCCGAGAGGTCGCCCCAGCCCGGAACGGACACCGTGCCGGTGGCCGCTCCGGCCAGCGCCCGGGCTCTGACCGCCATGGGGGCGGCCGGGTGAGCGGCGGTCAGCGCGCACAGTTCGGCGAGCGACAGGGCGGCCATCCGCCGGTCACCGCCGCTCTCCGTCATCTCCAGGGCCGTGTATTCCGCCAGGACCCGGGCGTACTCCGGACCGGTCGGCGCCGAGCGGACCTCTCCCATGGCGGAGCGGATGTCCGTCAGGCGGTCCTTCCGCCCGGTCACCAGCACCGAGGTCAGCCTGGCCCAGGCGAGGGTGCTGCCCGTACCCCAGCGCCGGGCGAGCGCCAGTTCCTGTTCGCTCAGACGCCGGGCCTCGGCCGACTCGCCCAGGGTGTGGCAGGTCAGAGCCGTCAGCGAACGCCACGGTACCAGTGCGGGGTTGAGGTGATGGCGGCTCAGCAGCCGGCGGCCGCACTCCCGGAACTGGTCGCGCGCCTCGGCGGGGTTGCCGCCGCGCAGCGCGACCACTCCGCGCGCGAACAACAGGCGGGGCCAGTGCTCGCTGTCCTCCGCGGCGGGCGGCAGGGGCGTGGCGGCCCGCTCGCGCGCCGCGTCGTCGCGGCCGCTCTCCACGTCCACGACGGCGCGGATGCCGTACAGATGGGGCAGCAGGGCGGCCGATCTGCCGAGCAGGCGCGCCCCCCGCTCGGCGGCCTCCAGGTCGCGCTCGGCCTGGGCGTGCCGTCCTCGGCGTATGTTGAGTTCGCCGCGCAGCGCGAGGATGTGGGGGGCGGCGAGCCGGAGCCGGCTGCCACCGAGTGCGCCGAGCAGCCGGTTCAGGCCGGACTCGGCATCGTCCAGCGCGTCGGTGAGGCACAGGGCCCGGCACGCCGCCAGGGCGGGCTGGATGAGCGGGCCGTCCGGCCGCTGGTCGTCGGTGAGGGCGGCCTGCGCCAGGTTCCTGACCTCGTGGAGGCTCTCGCCGTACAGGGCGAGTTGCCAGGCGCGCACAGCGGCCTGCGCGCGTGAGGCCGGACGCTGCGGCAGGGGCGGCACCGCGGGCACGGACGGTGCGCCGTTGCCCTGGCCGGTCGGGTCGGCGACCCAGAAGAGCGCGAGCAGGTCGTCCCGTTCGGTCCCGGTCGCGGCGGTCAGCGCGTCCGCGAGCGACCGGCGCACCACCTCGGTGCCGCCCCCGGTGAGCCCGAGGTCGGCGGCGTGCAGGCGCACGGCGGCGGGGTGCTGCGGCGTGCGGATCAGCCGCTCGATCCGCAGGTCTGCGGCCTCGGGCTCGGTGACCAGGTGAACGGCGGCGAGTTCGAGGTCGAGGCCGGCGCGCTCGGCGGGGTCCCGTTCCTCCTGCGCGGCATGCGCGAGGAGCACGGCGGCTCGGTCGTGCTCGCCCTCCCGTACGGCGTGGTCCGCGTCGCGGCGCAGCGTGCGGCCCGCCCAGGCGGACCCGGTCGGGCGCGCGGCGAGCAGGAGGTCGGCCACCGCGCGGTCCCCGGCTCCGAAGCGGTGGGCGAGTTCGGCGGCCCGGAGGTGCAGATCGGTCCGGTCGTCGGCGATCATCTCCTCCAACACGCGTACTCGCAGGGCCGGTTCGACCCGCAGACGGCCGTTCGGCAGGGTGTGGATGCCGGCCGTCAGCGCCAGGGCCGTCCGCAGTCGGCGTTCGTTGAGCGAGCCGGCGCGTGCGAGCGTGCGCACGAGGGGGAAGTCGAGCAGGTCTCCGCAGACCGCCAGCGCCCGCACCACCTCGCCCGCTTCGGCGCCGAGTTGCCGCACGGCGCTCATCAGGTGGTCGCCGAGCACGGCGGAGCCGGTCGCCCGCAGGACCGGCGCCCGGGACGCGGCCGGCCGGTGTCCGAGCGCGGCGAACCGGTGCAACAGGTCGTGCAGCACCGCGGGATGTCCGCCGCTGATCCGGCCGGCCTCGGCGGTGAACGCCTCGTCCGCCCGTCCGCAGACCCGGGCCACCTCGGCGGCGATCTCGTCCGGGGGCAGGGGGGCCAGGGTCAGGTGATGGGCGACCGGGCCGGGTGCGGAGCCGAGTTCGCCCGGCCACCCGGGATCGGCCGCCGCCGCGTCGACGCCTCCGCACACCACGGCGAGCGGTGCCCCGGCGGACCGGCGCAGCAGCGCCTGGAGCCAGTGCGACGACTCGCGGTCGAGCCAGTGGGCGTCCTCGACGGCGAGGACGGTCGGACGCTCGCGCGCCGCGCGCAGCAGCCGGGCCAGCCCCGGGAAGGGCTCACGCGGTGGTGCCGGGTTGTTCACCGGTGGGCTGCCGAGTGGTTCGAGCAGTTGGGTGACCACCGCGTACGGCAGCTCGGACTCCGACAGCGCCGCCCGGGCGCGCAGCACCCGGTGGCCCGACTCGTGGGCCCGCTCGGCGGCCCAGCGCACCAGTGAGGACTGGCCGAACCCGCTGCGGCCCGACAGCGTGACGAGCACCGGGCCCGAGGTGTCGAGCCCGTCGACGGCGGCTGCCACCATGGCCCGCTCCCGTACCCGGACGCGGGACGGCGGGTCCTCGGTGGCCGGCGCCTGCCGCGCCTGGTCCTGCGGCTGGGGAGAGGGGGTTGCCCCCGTCATCCGTCACTCACCCTGTCCTCCTGCCCCCGTTCGTGTCTGCGGTGTGCGGGTCCCGGGCCGGGCGAACCCCCTTACGGACGCACCCTCACGCCCCTTCCAGCACCGGCCGGCCCGGCAGTGGCCAGGAGCGGCCGTGCAGGGTGCGCAGGGCGTCCACGAGCTGGTCGCGTCGGCGCACCCCGAGCTTTCGGTAGACGTTGGTCAGATGTGACTCCACGGTGCGCACCGTGACGAACAGCCGTTGCGCGATCTGGCGGTTGCTGGCCCCGGACACCGCCAGCCCGGCCACTTTGAGTTCGGTGGTGGTGAGCAGGCCTCCGGTCGGCGCGTCGGCGGCGTGGCCCATGCGCCCTCCGGCGGAGAGCAGCAGGCTGCGGGCCGCCTCCGCCAGCGCGAGCGCCCCGCAGCCGCCCGCGATGCCGGCCGCCCTGCGCAGCCGCTCCCGGGCGCCGGCCTCGTCGCCGTGCACCAGAAGGGCCCGGCCCAGCGCGTACTCGGCGCGGGCGTACGCGGAGACCGCGGGCGACCGGGACAGTTCGTGGGCCGACTCGGCGAGCAGGTCGAGCCCGGCCCGGCCCGGTGTGAGGACGCCCGCCGCGAGCGCGGCGAGCCCGAGGGCGCGCGGCGTTCCCCAGCGCCGGGCGCGCTCGGCTCCCTGTTCGGCCAGTTCCCTGCCCTCCGCGGGCCGGATGGCCGCAAGGATCAGGCAGGTGTCCACCCACCAGGGGGTGAGCACCGGGTTCAGCACACCGGCGGTCTCCTGCACTGCGCCGCATTCGCGCAGCAGCCGCAGTGCCTGCCGGGGGTGGCCGGTCGCCCAGCGGGTGCGGGCGCGGGTGTGCAGATACAGCAGGCAGGCGAGGGCCGAGCCGTTGGCCTCGGCGCGGCCGATCCGCTCCAGCAGCCGCTCGGCCTGCTGCGGCTCGCCGCGGTCGACGAGCACCGAGGCCAGGACCGCTCGTGCGGTCACCAGCCGTGCCTCGCCGCCGGTCCGGCCCGCCGCGGCGATCGTCGAGCGGGCTTCCGCGGCGGCGTCGAGGACGGCACCGTCACGGTGCAGCAGGTGGGACCTCAGGGACCCGGCGAGCACCCGGACCCAGGCCGTCGGTTCGTCGCCCGCGCGCCGCAGCATGGTGTCCAGCGCGGTGTGCGCCTCCGTGGTCTCGTCGGCGAGGACGAGGGTGGCGGCGGCGGTGAACTGCAGCCACGGCGGCTGCTGCGGGGAGGGCATGGCCAGCGCGCGTCGGGCGCCTTTCAGGGCCGCCTCCCGGGAGTGGCCGGCCAGCGCGGTGCGCAGGGCGGCGAGCGCCTCCGTCTGGTGCCGGTCGGTGCGCGGCCGGTACGACGCCGCCGTACCGCGGTGCTCCCGCGCCACCGCACCGGTCCCGCGCCGCCCCATGAGCAGCAGCACGGCCGCCACCTGGTCGGGCAGGTGCGGGGCGCGCTCGGGGCCGGACTCCAGGGCGTCCCCGGCGGTCTCCAGGGCTCCCAGGATCTCGGCCCGGCAGACGGCGGGCAGCGGCACGGACAGGCATGCCATGGCGTACTGGACCGCGATCGCGGCTCGCGCGCGGGTGTCGGCCGCGCCGGCGAGTGCCGCGCGGAACAGCGGAACGGCGCTCAGGGGGTCGCCGGGTGCCACCGCGAGGGCCAGCCGCAGCCGGGTCTCCCCGTCGTCGGGCTCGGCCTCCAGCACCCGCCGCAGACAGCCGGCGGCCTCGGCGAAGGCGCCGCGCTGCTCGGCCCGGGCCGCGGCGTCCCGCAGCACCGCGGTCATCCAGGGTTCCAGGGCGCCGGGCAGCCGCGTCAGATGCCGGGCCACCTCTTCGGCGGGATGGCCGGCGTCGCTGAGCAACAGCGCGGCGCGGGCGTGCGTGTCGGCCGTCTGGGCGGTGGCGAGCGGTTCGAGCAGTGCGGTGCGTACGGTCTCGTGCACCGACGCGGTGCCGTCGGGGGTGAGGGCTCCGGCGTGGCGCAGCACGGCGATCGCCTCGTCGGTCTGTGCGCGGTCCACCTCCGCCAGCACCGCGACGCGCTCCGGGGACCGCGCGCTCCCCAGCAGCGCGATCGCCGTGGCGACCCTGCGGACCCCCGGGGGCTGGCGGTCGAGCACGCGCCGCACCGACCGTGCGGCCATACCGCCGCCGAGTTCCCAGGCCTGGTGTGCTCCGGCCTCGTCGGGAGCCGCGCCGCGTCTTCTCAGCTCGCGCAGCAGGCATGCCGCGGTGCGCGGGTTGCCGCCGGTGACGGTGGCGGCGCGCTCCGCGAGTTCGGGGTGCACCCGCGTGCCGAAGACCTGTTCGGCGAGGGCGCGTACCGCGTCCGTACCGAGTGGCCCGAGGGGCATCGCGGACACCGCGGGGTGGGCGAGGAGGTCCGCCCAGGCCCGGGGAGCACGCGGCTCGGTCCCTGAACTGCGGGCGAGGACCACCAGCAGCGGTTGCCCGGCCGCCCGCCGCAGCAGGAACTCCAGCCAGCGCAGGGAGTGTTCGTCGCAGTGGTGGGCGTCGTCGAGGGCGAGCAGCAGTGGCCGCCGCGCCGTGAGCCGCAGCACGTGCCCGACGAGCCGGCGGAACACCGGGTAGGCGGGGGTGAGGGTGAACCGCTGGGTGCCGCCGGGTCCGGGCAGGAACACGGCCGGGTTGTCCGCGCCCGGTTCCGGCTCCGGGCGCTCCAGGGCCGGCGCGCCCGCCGGGGCGAACAGGGCCCGCAGCCCCGCGTAGGCTCCCGCGCCTCCGGCCGCCTCGCCGCAGTGCGCCCGCAGCACCGTCATGTCCCGGCACACGGGTGCGCGCAGCAGGCCGTCGAGGAGAGTGCTCTTGCCGTAGCCGGGCGGTGCGGTCAGGACCGCGCACCCCGTTTCGCCGCGGCACGCGGCGGCCGCCCGGGCGCCGAGTGCGGCCAGCTCGTGGTCGCGGCCGTGCATCACCTCGTACTCCGGAGGCGGTCGAGCAGGTGGTCCAGAGTGGCCAGATCGTCCTCGCTGAACCGGGCGAAGGTGGCCAGCAGGTTGCGAACGTGTCCGGCGGCCGCCCGGGCGAGGACGTCGTGCCCGGCGTCGGTGATGGCGGCGTAGGCGATCCGCCGGTCCGTGACGCAGGGGCAGCGTTCGACGTAGCCGGCCGTCTGGATCCGGTCGATCAGTCGGGTGACCCCGCCGGTGGTCAGGACGATCTGGTCGGCCAGCGCGCTCATGGTCAACTGCCCTCTTTCCGAACGGGCCAGCCGGATCAGGACCTCGAACCAGAGGTGCGGCAGGCCCACTTCCGTCCGCATGGCCGCACCCAGGCGCCGCTCGAGGTGGCTGCGGGTCTCCACCAGGCGGCCGTACGTCGCGACAAGGGGGTGGTCGATCAGGTCCGAGGAAGGCACGCAAAGATTCTATGCCAGAACAGTTGTCCAGTCAGCTATTGCCCCGTCAGAGGCATGCGATTCACCAAGTATCCGGCCAACGGAATAGGATTGCGGACCGAGGCCTGCGTTCGTACGACTCAAGCCCTCACACCTGACACTTAACTTTGCAACCGCTAACATCCTGCAGCCGGTCGACGGTTGAATGCCGCGCGGTGGACAGGCCCCCTAGGGCCGACCGGACTCGGCCGGCGCCAGCCCCCCTCTCCCCCGAGGACCACGCCCCGGCGACACCTTGAATCGTGTCACCGACGCTCCCACGACGGCCGCGTCGGCATGCGGAGCCGCCCACTCCTCGGACACACCGCCCCCACACCACCCCACCGCCGCCGCCCGCACGCTCGACACTAGGGAATTTCCGGCGCCGGGCGTGAGATCACTTGGGGAGGAGAAGCGCACCCCGGCCAGGAAGGGGCGGGAGTCCGGCGAGAACCGCGGGAGGGCCGGACCACCCCCTGCCGCACTCGCGCCCCCGCACGTACCCATGCCCGGGAGGCACGGGTACGGCCGAACTCTCCATGTTCCCGTTGGCAAATACTCTCGGACGAAATGCGCAATGCGCCAATTCGGTGCCCTCCAGGCAGCGGAAGCACCGCCTTGCCATGATGTCAAGAATAGGGTCCCGCCGAGCCGCGCCCGCTTCATGACCGAAATGCAATTGACCTGAATCCACACACTTCCCCCGCCTTTCGGAAACCGCGCCTCCCCCTCCGCGCCACGGCGCTGAGAGGCACCCGGGCGTCGCCCCGCGCCCGCGCGGAGTCGGCTCTAGGGCTTTTCCGGACACCGCTCCGTGATCATGGGCGCGACGGGTCCGCCGACAGCCCCGTCCCGCGCCCGGCGGCCGGGACGCCGACCCCATGGGAGACCAGCGATGACCGGACGCCGTGAGCCGACTCCTCCCCTCAGGGGAGGAGGGGAGCACATGAGCCAGGAGTTCGGCACCGTGCGCGCGTTCGACCCGGTCGCCCTGTCCGCCCGCCGCCCGATCCTGTTCGTCAGCCGTCCCGAGCGCGGCCTGCTGAACCCGCTGCTGGTGCTGGCCGGTGAACTCTCCCGCCAGGGCGTGCAGGACCTGTGGTTCGCCACCGACGAGCCCCGCAGGGAGGACGTGCGCAGGACGACGCACCGCGCGCCGGTCCGGTTCGCCTCCCTCGGCGAGGCGATTCCGGAACTGTCCGCCGCGACCTGGCCCGACGACGTCTACCGGAAGGTCACGCAGCCCTCCCGGTTCCGGGCTCACCGCGCCGTCGTCAGGCAGTCCTACAGGCCCGCCCTCCAGGCCGGGAAGATCCGTCGGCTCCAGAAGATCGTCGACGAGGTCCGGCCGACGCTCGTGGTCGTGGACTGCATGAGCGGTTTCGCCGTGGACCTGGCGGTCGCACGGGGCATCCCCTTCGTGCTGAGTGTGCCGTTCCTGCCCAGCAAGGTGCTGACCTCGCACAGTCCCTTCGCCAAGGGGCTCACCCCGCCCGGCTTCCCCGTCCCGCACTCGGGGCTGCCGCGCCGGATGAACCTGGCGCAGCGGGTGGCCAACGCCCTGTTCAGGTTCCGTACCCTGGCCATGTTCCTCAACCCGGCCATGACCAGGGCGCGATCGGAGGACGCCCGGGTCCGCAAGAAGTTGGGCCTGCCGCCGCCCCACCCGATGACCCGGATCGAAAAGGCCGAGCTGGTGCTGTGCCACTCGGTCGCGGAGCTGGACTACCCGTGCGACATCCCGGAGCAGATGCGCCTCGTCGGGGCGGTGCTGCCGCCCCTGCCGGAGACCGCCGGAAACGATCCGGTGCGCACGTGGCTCGACGACCAGTCGTCCGTCGTCTACATGGGCTTCGGCACCGTCACCCGGCTGACCCGGGAACAGGTGGGCTCCCTGGTGGAGGTGGCCCGCCGGCTGGTCGGCGCGCACCAGGTGCTGTGGAAGCTGCCCGCCGAACAGCAGCATCTGCTGCCGGCGGCCGACGAGTTGCCGGGCAACCTGCGCATCGAGAGCTGGGTGCCCTCCCAGCTCGACGTCCTCGCCCATCCCAGCGTCAAGGTGTTCTTCACCCACGGCGGCGGCAACGGCTTCCACGAGGGCCTCTACTTCGGCAAGCCGCTGGTCGTACGCCCCCTGTGGGTGGACTGCTACGACCGGGCGGTACGCGGCCGGGACTTCAGGGTGAGCCTGACCCTCGACCACCCGGAGAGCATCGTCGCCGACGACGTCGTGGACAAACTCACCCGGGTGCTGAGCGAGCCGTCCTTCCACGAGAACGCGGAACGGATCGGCGCGTTGCAGCGGGCCGCGGGCGGCCGGACGGCCGCCGCCGACCTCGTCCTCGGCCTTCCGGCCCTGGTCTGAGATGACCGACCAGGGCCTTCGGGCAGCCCGGGTCCCGCCCCCGACACCATCGAGGCACTGCCCGAGCTCACCCGTGGTGGCCGCCCGCCGCGGCGACCGCGGCGGGGTCCTGGTGGCCGGGTGCCCGCCGCGGTCGGGCGCCCGTCGGTCAGGCGCCGTCGGAGTTCGGCGTGCCCAGGTGGACGGGGAGGGCCTGCACCGAGTTGGAGAACATGGAGGGGACGGGGACGAGGTCGCCGGGGTCAACGGCGAGCGCCAGGTCGGGATAGCGGGCGAACAGCGCCGGCAGCGCGATGTTCGCCTCCAGCCGGGCCAGCGGCGCGCCCACGCAGACGTGCGGCCCGTGGCCGAACGAGAGGTGCCTGGCCTGGGCGCGGGTGATGTCGAAGCGGTGCGCGTCCGGCCCGTGCTGGCCGCTGTCGCGCCCGACAGCGCTGTACGGGGCGAGGATGGCCTCGCCGGCGGGGATGGTGACGCCGGCGATCTCGATGTCCTCCAGGGGGTAGCGGGCCAGGAAGTTGCCGATCGGGGCGTCCCAGCGGAGGGTCTCCTCCACCACCGCCGACCAGACCGCGGCGTCGCCGCCGAGGGCGAGGGCACGCTGTTCGGGGTGGGTGAGCAGGGCCCGGACGGCGTTGGCCAGCAGGCTGAGGGTGGTCTCGTGGCCGGCGGCGACCATCACCCACAGCGTGCCGAGCAGTTCGTCGTCGCTGAGGGTGTCGGGCTCCTCCTCGCGGGCGGCGATGAGGGCACTGGTCAGGTCGTCCCCCGGCTCCTTGCGCCGCGCCTCGACGACCCGGTCGAGCAGCAGGTAGATGTCCCGCTGGGTGTTCAGCACCTCCTCCGGAGTGGTGTCGGTGCGGAAGATGCTGTCGACGAGGGCGCGCATCTCGTCGCGCTCGTGCTCGGGCACGCCGACCAGCTCGCAGATCACCTGCATGGGCACCGGGTAGGCGAAGTGGTGGCGCAGGTCGACCGAGCCGTCCGGCAGGGCGTGCCCGGGCAGGGCGTCCAGCAGGCCCTCGGTGATCTCGACGATGCGCGGGCGCAGGGCCTGGACCCGCTGCGGGGTCAGGGTCTTGGTGACCAGTCTGCGCAGCCGGTGGTGCTCCGCGCCGTCGGCGGTCACCATGTTGGTGACCTTGACCATGCCGGTCAGGGGCCAGTCGTCGGCTATCTCGCCGTCGCGGATGGCGTTCCAGCGGTGCCAGTCCTTGCTGACCCGGGGGTCGGCCACCAGGTCGGCGAGGAGCTGGTGGTGGGTGACCGCCCAGGCGTGCACGCCGCCGGGCAGCTCGATACGGACGACGGGGCCGAGCTCACGCAGTCGGGCGGCCTCGCCGTGGTGGTCGGAGCCGGTCGGGTCGAGGCGGACCAAGGGCACCTGGTGGGCGGAGACGTCCTGGGCGGTCATGCACTACCTCCGGTGGTGTGCTGCGGTCTGACGGTACGAAAGATGATCATGTCCTACAGGCCGGGGCCGGGGACAGGGGCGGGGTGAAGGTCACCGGCAGGGAGACCGGGCAGCGGGTCCACGGCGAGGGGCGCAGGGCGATCTCGTCCGCGGGGACCTCCAGGTGGATGTCGGGCAGGTGGTGCAGGGCGGTCTCGACGGCGGTACGGGTGATCAGACGGGCGGGGATCCGGGCGGGGCAGGCGTGCGGGCCGGCGCTCCAGGCCAGGTGGGACCGGTTTCCGGGCTCCGCCGAAGGGTCGCCGTCGTGGATGCGGGGATCACCGTTGGCGGCGGCCAGACCGAGGATCAGGGCATCGCCCTTGCGGATGCGCCGGCCGCCCAGCTCGGTGTCGCGCAGCGCGTAGCGGGCGGGCATGTGGGTCATGGGCGGATGGCGCCACAGCACCTCGTCCAGGGCGTCGTCGATGCCCAGGCGCCCGCCGCGCATCCGTCCGGCGAAGCGCGGGTCGGTGAGCATCAGTTCCAGGGTGCGGGCGATCCAGATGGTGGTGGTCTCCTGCCCGGCGGAGATCATCACCACCATGGACTGCAGGACCTCGGGGTCGTCGCGCAGGTCGGGGTGGGCGAGGAACCCGGAGGTGAGGTCGTCGGTGGGTGCGCTGCGGCGGGCGTTCATGACGTCGGCGAGGATCTCCTCGAACCGGCGGTTGCCGGCCTGGGAGTCGTCGGCGGAGCCGAACAGGGCCGCCAGACCGGCCAGCAGTTCGTACCGCTCGTCCATGTCCAGGCCGAACAGGGCGGCGATGGCGAGCAGCGGAATGGACTGCGCGTACTCGGCCACCAGGTCGGCGCTGCCGCGGCCGGCGAAGTTGGCGATCAGGTCGGCGCACATCGCCTGGACCGACCGGCGCATCCGCCGCTGGTCGATCGCGCTGACCCCGTCGTCCAGCGGCCGGCGCAGCCGCCGGTGCTCCTCCTCGTCGGCTCCGATGACATTGGCCCGCCAGAACATCATCGGACCGAGCCCGGAGTCCGGGGCGACCACACCGGTCTGGAAGTCGCCCCAGTTGCGTGCGTCGCGGGAGTAGAGCCGCTCGTTGCGGGTGATGGTGAGCAGTTCCCGGTAGCCCATCACGAGCCAGGCGGCCACGCCGGGTTCCAGCTCCACCCGGGCGACGTCGCCCCACTCCTCGCGCAGCCGGCGGTAGACGCTGTGCGGATCGGCGGCCGCCGTCGCGTCGGACAGGGAGGTGAGCCCGGCCGTCGTGGTGTGGGCCGGGCAGCCCGGCGGGGGTGAGAGGGTCATGAGGCCGCCTTCCGCGCGTGGGAGAGGTCGCTCGCGTGCTGGACGAGGGCGATCAGCACATCCATCGCCTCGGTCCGGTCACGGGCGTCGCACTCCACGATCGGGGTCTCGGGCAGCAGGTCCATCGCCTGCCGCAGATCCTGCTCGCTGTAGCGCTGGGTGTCGGGGAAGCGGTTGACCGCCACGACGAACGGGGTGTCTCCGCGCAGTTCGAGCTGGTCGAGCACCTCGAAGCTGTCCTCGAGGCGGCGGGTGTCGACCAGGACCAGCACCCCCACCGCGCCCTCGGCGAGGCCCTCCCAGAGGTTCCAGAAGCGGCGCTGGCCCGGGGCGCCGAACAGGTACAGCACCAGGCGGTCGTTGAGGGTGATACGGCCGAAGTCCATCGCGACCGTGGTGGTGTGCTTGTCCGGCAGGCCGGCCAGGCGGTCCACCCCCGCGCCGGCCTCGGTCATGGTCTCCTCGGTGCGCAGCGGCCGGATCTCACTGACCGAGCCGACCAGGGTGGTCTTGCCCACGCCGAGGGCGCCGACGACGAGGACCTTCACCGGCTGCTGCACGGTTGGGGGCAGATAGCGGTCAGCGGAGCTTGCGAAGCCCATGCAGTACCTCTTCAAGAAGTGACGGGTCGGGGGAGGAGGCAGCGGGGATACCCGAACGCGCCTGCAGATGGCCGGAGTCCACCAGGTCGGACGCCAGGATGGTGACGATGCTCACCGGAAGCTCCAGGTGAGCGGCCGCCTCCGCGAGGGAGAGCAGCCGCGCGCACATCGTCAGTAACGCCCGGTCCTGGCGGCTGGCCGACACCGGCAGAGGCTTGTCCGGGTCGGCCAGCAACAGGGTGTCGACCCGCAGGGTGTTGCGGGTCGGCCGCGATCGTCCCCCGGTGAGCACGTACGGCCGCAACGGGTCGTCCCGGTACTCCTGGGGGCTGCTCATGCCTGGGCTTCCTGGCGGGCCGGAGTCGCCAGCCCCCGCTCCCCTAGCTTGAGGACCTGGGCCTGCATCTGCTGCGCCACCAGGGCCGGGTCGACGACGGCCTCGGTGACCACCGCCAGGTGCGTGCCGGTGGCGGCGGAGCGGATGAACAGAAAGCCGCCGTCCCACTCGGTCATCTGCTGGCGCACCGCCTGGTTTCCGGAGCCGAACTCCTGCGCCAGGCTCTTGCCCAGGGACTGCAGGCCGGAGCAGGCCGCGGACAGCCGGTCGGCGGTCTCCTGGTCGGTGCGGTCGCACCAGGTCACCGGAAGCCCGTCCGAGCTCAGCACCACGACGTGCCGCACCCCCTGCACCGACGTGACGTCGGCGATCATCCAGCTCTGCTCCTGCGTCGTGCGCGGGTCCTGCGTCATCGCTCTTCCTCACTCCTGCGTGTTGTTACGGACGTTGTCGCCGGCGTCGCCGGTGGTGTCGTCCGGAGTCGGGTCCGCGCCTTGTCCCCCGTGGAAGAAGGCGCCCATCCAGTCCGCCGCCTGCCGCGGCGTCAGGGCCGGCGAGGCATCCGCCGGCCGCGCGACCGTGGAGTCGGCCGTCGGCGTGCCCCGCGGGGAGCGCCGCTGCGGAAGCCGCGACGTCGCGGTGGCCTCGCCGGCGGCTGCGTCGCGGGCCTCGGGGGCGGGGTCGCGCGAGGGCTCGGGTGCCGCTGCGCGGCCACGCTGCTCCGGAAGCCGTGTGCCCGCCGGATCCAGGATCTCCACCAGCGCGGCCGGAACCAGGGCCACGGCCCGCACCCCGCCGTACGGCGAGGGCAGCAGGTCCACACCGAACCCGTGGCGGCGGGCGTACTCGCCGACCACCGCGAGGCCCGTCTGCGGCACCTCGCCCACCTCACCGACCCCCACCGGCCTGCGCCCCGAGGCCACCTCGCCGGCCTTCGCCAGCGAGTGCTCGTCCATGCCCACGCCGCCGTCGTCGATCTCGACGACGGCCCCCCGCTGCACGGAGCGCACCGTCACCGACACCTTGGTGCGCGGCGGCGAGGACTGCGTGGCGTTGGCCAGCAGCTCGGCGGTCAGGTGGATCAGCGGCTCGACCACCTGCGGTGCGGCCGCCACATCCGGGTCCCCCGCCACCTCCACCCGCTGGAAGGCGGTGATCCGGCCGGAGGCGGCCCGCACCACGTCCACCAGCGCCAGCGGCTTCTGCCACTGCTGCCCCGGCCACTCTCGGCACAGCACCGCCAGGCTCTGCGCCAGCCGTGCCTGCTGGGCCGCGGAGTGGTCCACCGCCATGCTCGACTCCAGGACGTCGGCGTTCCCCGGGTGCCGGGCCGCCATCAGCGACGCCCCCTCCTGGATACGGTGCGCCGCCGCCTGCACCCGCCGGGCGAGGGCGACCACCGCCAGCCGCAGGGTCTCCTGCCGCTCCCGGTTCTCCTCGGCCGCCTCGGCCACCGCGGCGCGCACCCGCTCCACCTCCCGGACCGCCTCCTCGTCGGCCTTGTCGCCGAAGTGCGCGGGGGGCACCGCTTCGTCGCTCAGCAGCGCGGGCAGCTGCACCGTCACCAGGTTCTCGATCTCGGCGCGCAGCGCCTCGGACCGTTTGGCCGAGAGGGCGCGCCACTGGGCCTCGCGCTTCTGGATCTCCTTTCGGAGCCGAACGTTTTCAGCCATGGCGTCACGGTGCCGACGGCGCGCCCACTCCACGATCGCCAGCAGGACCAGGACCGCCGCGCCCCCCGTCGCGGCCCATTCGGTACGCGTTCCGCCGACGATCAGGGAGACGGCGGCGGTGCAGGCGGCGGCCGCGGCCAGGACGACCGGCCACACAAGCCCGCCCGGGCGCTGATACGACGCGGGAGCTGGGGAGCGAGCCATGAAACACCCTCAAGACGAGTCGACAACAGGAAACGGGGACCATCGTTCGCGACCGCGTGTCAACGGCAGAGCCCGCCCCTGTGCCGGGACCACGGCTGAGAGGAAGGTGGAGGTTGCCTGCTCCGCCGTGATCACCGTGCGGGAGAAGCCTATAGCTCCGTACATGCCGTGGCCGGAACCAGTCGATCACACGTCGTAACGGGTGCAGCTGGTCGGTGACTCTTCGTCAAAGGGCGCCGCACGGAACGACCGTGTGAGGATCGGACCCCAGTTGTCCGCGAACTCCTCCGGAAGTGTCCGTGATCGGTAACGGACGCATCCGGCGGCCGTCGCCCCTCGTCCTGCCAAGTGGTCGGAAGGCGACCGGCAATCGGCGAGGAACTGCGGGAAAGCGGGGCGGAACATGGCACGGCACGGCGGCGGGCGGGGCTGGTACGGCAAGGTGGCCGGGGCGGCCCTCGGGGTGACGGTCCTGGCCGCAGCTGCCTCGGTGTGGACCGCGCAGGCCGGTTCCGTGGGCGACTCGTTGCCTCGGGCGGCCGCGTCGGCCACGCCGGGCAGTGGCGTCAAGCCGGTGGAGACATCCATCGCGCACGCCTCGGACACGGGGGAGCGCGGCCTCAACCTCACCATCGACGACGGCCCCGACCCCGTGTGGACCCCGCAGGTGCTCGACGTGCTGCGGGAGTACGGAGTGAAGGCCACGTTCTGCATGGTGGGAACGCAGGCGCAGGCGCACCCGGACCTCGTGAGGAAGGTGGTCGCGGAGGGGCACCGGCTGTGCGACCACACGGTGTCGCACGACACCGCCATGGACACCAAGTCCCAGGCCTACCAGTCGCAGGAGATACTCGACGCCGAACGCATGATCACCGAGGCGTCCGGGGGCGTACGGCCGATGTACTACCGGGCGCCCGGCGGGGCGTTCACCCCCTACAGCCGCAAGCTGGCGGCCTCCCGGGGCATGCGCCCGCTGGGCTGGAACGTGGACACCAAGGACTTCGAGCAGCCGGGCACGGACGCCATCGTCGCCACCGTCGAGCGGGAGCTGCCCAACGGGCCGACGCTCCTGTTCCACGACGCGGGCGGCGACCGCTCCCAGACCGTCGAGGCCCTGCGCCGGATCCTCCCCCAGCTCAAGGAACAGGGCTACTCCTTCGGCTTCCCCGTGCGCTGAGCCCCGCCCCTGCCGTCCGGGGCGGGTCCGCCCCGGACGGCAGCACGGCAGAACGGCCGACCGTTCACCCAACAGGGTTGTGCTCGCGCCTACTTGAACGACCGCAGGCGCAGGCTGTTGGTGACGACGAAGACCGAGGAGAAGGCCATCGCGGCCCCGGCGATCATCGGGTTGAGCATCCCGGCGGCAGCGAGCGGCAGGGCCGCGACGTTGTAGCCGAAGGCCCAGAACAGGTTGCCCTTGATGGTGGCCAGGGTGGTGCGGGAGAGACGGATCGCATCCGCCGCCACCCGCAGGTCGCCGCGTACGAGGGTGAGGTCGCCGGCCTCGATCGCCGCGTCGGTGCCGGTGCCCATGGCCAGGCCCAGGTCGGCGGCGGCGAGGGCGGCGGCGTCGTTGACGCCGTCGCCGACCATGGCGACCGTACGGCCCTCGGCCTGCAGCCGCCTGACCACGTCGACCTTGCCCTCGGGGAGGACGTCGGCGATGACCTCGTCGATGCCCACGGTCCGGGCGACCGACTCGGCGACGAGCCGGTTGTCGCCGGTCAGCAGGACGGGTGTCAGACCGAGCCCGCGCAGTTCGGCCACGGCTTCGGCGCTGGTCTCCTTGATGGCGTCGGCGACGGTGAGGACGCCGCGCGCCGCGCCGTCCCAGGCGACGGCGACCGCCGTACGCCCCTCGGCCTCCGCCGCGGCCTTGGCCTCGGCCAGTTCCCGGGGCAGCTCGATGGCCCACTCGTGCAGGAGCTTCTCGCGCCCGACGAGTACGGCGTGGCCGTCGACGACGCCCTGGACGCCGAGGCCGGTGACGTTCTCGAAGCTCTCCGGCACGGGCAGGCCGCCGGACCGGTCGGCCGCGCCCGCCGCGACGGCCCGCGCGATCGGGTGCTCCGAGGCGTTCTCCAACGCGCCCGCCAGCCACAGCAGTTCGCCTTCGTCCACGCCCGGGGCGGGGAACACGTCCTGGAGCCTCATCCGGCCAGTGGTCACCGTGCCGGTCTTGTCGAGGACCACGGTGTCGACCCGGCGGGTGGACTCCAGCACCTCGGGGCCCTTGATGAGGATGCCGAGCTGGGCACCGCGACCGGTGCCGACCATCAGCGCGGTCGGCGTGGCCAGTCCGAGCGCGCAGGGGCAGGCGATGATCAGGACGGCCACAGCGGCGGTGAACGCGGCGGCCGCGTCGCCCGTGACGCCGAGCCAGACGCCGAGGGTGGCGGCGGCGATCAGCAGGACCGCGGGGACGAAGACGCCGGAGATCCGGTCGGCGAGCCGCTGGACCTCGGCCTTGCCGTTCTGCGCGTCCTCGACGAGCTGTGCCATGCGGGCGAGCTGGGTGTCCGCGCCGATGCGGGCCGCCTCGACGACGAGCCGGCCGCCGGCGTTGACGGTCGCACCGGTCACGGCGTCGCCGACCGTCACGTCCACGGGCGCGGACTCGCCGGTCAGCATGGAGGCGTCGACCGCCGAGGCGCCCTCGACGACGGTGCCGTCGGTGGCGATCTTCTCACCGGGCCGTACGACGAAGCGGTCTCCTACCGCCAACTGCGCTACCGGGATACGGACTTCCCTGCCGCCACGCAGCACCGAGACGTCCTTCGCGCCCAGTTCCAGCAACGCGCGCAGCGCCGCACCCGCCTTGCGCTTGGACTTCGCCTCCAGGTAGCGCCCGGCGAGGATGAACGTGGTCACGCCGGCCGCGGCCTCCAGGTAGATGGAGGAGGAGCCGTCCGAACGGGAGATGGTGAACTCGAACCCGTGCCGCATGCCCGGCATCCCGGCCTGCCCGTAGAACAGCGCCCACAGCGACCAGCCCAGGGCGGCGAGGGTGCCGATGGAGACCAGTGTGTCCATGGTCGCGGCACCGTGCCGGGCGTTCGTCCAGGCGGCCCTGTGGAAGGGGAAGGCGCCCCAGACCACCACCGGGGCGGCCAGCGTCAGCGACAGCCACTGCCAGTTGTCGAACTGCAGGGGCGGGACCATCGCCATGAGGACGACGGGCACGCTGAGCAGCAGCGACACGTACAGACGCTGCCGCAGTGACAGCAACTCGCCGTCCGCCGCCGAAGCGGCCCCACCCTCGCTCTCGGCGGTGGGGGCGGGCGGGGCCGGCTCCTCGGCGCTGTAGCCGGTCTTCTCGACTGTGGCGATGAGATCGGCGACGTCCACGCCAGCCACGTACGAGACCTTCGCCTTCTCCGTGGCGAAGTTGACGGTCGCCGTGACCCCGTCCATGCGGTTGAGCTTCTTCTCGATGCGGGCGGCGCACGAGGCGCAGGTCATGCCGCCGATGGAGAGCTCGACCTCATGGGCGGGCGCCAGTGCCGCGCCGGATGAGACCTTCTCGGAAACCGTGCTGGTCATGGGCGTATCTCCTGGGGAAGGCCGGAACGTGCAGCGTCCGTATCAGCGGAGCGACACGTCCCGGCGCGGGGAGGTGGTGCGCGTTGCCGGGCCACAAGCCCGACGGCGCGCTCAGAGGCGGCCGGCGAACTCGTGGCCCGCCTCGTCGACGGCGGCACGCACGGCCTCCTCGTCGACGGCGGCACGCACGGCCTCCTCGTCGAGCGTGACGGCAAGGGCCCAGGAACCGGACTTCGTCTCGGTGGTCAAGGCTTCTCCCTCGGGGTGTGCGTGCGTGGGTCATCGGCGGGAGAGGCGCGGCTTCCGGCCCCTCCCGACCGACGACAACATCATACCCCCTAGGGGTATTCCTTCGGCGCGGCACTGCCGGCAGCAGGGCAAGCGGACAGACGTACCCGCACGCGACGGACGCGTCAGCGTGACGCCGCCCGCGGTCGAGGACGGCCGGGAACCGACTCGGTCACGAGGACCCGGTGCCCGTACGAGCGTGCGGCGGCGTCCTGCGGCTCCCGCCCGGCACCGGGTCCACCGGTCCGCGCAGTCCGCCGGGACCGGCTTCCGGAACCGGGCGTCCGAGGGCCGACTCGGTGCTCTCGCCGAGGAAGCCCCCCGACTGGTGCTGCCACAGCTTGGCGTAGGCGCCGTCCGCTGCGAGCAGTTCCTCGTGGGTGCCCTGCTCGACGATGCTCCCGCGGTCGAGGATGACGAGACGGTCCATGCCGGCGACGGTGCTCAGGCGGTGGGCGACCACGAGGGCCGTACGTCCGTCCACCAACCGCCACAGGGCGTCCTGGACGAGGACCTCGCTCTCCGAGTCCAGCGCGCTGGTCGCCTCGTCGAGCAGCAGGATCGGGGCGTCGCGCAGGATGGCCCTGGCGAGGGCGACGCGCTGGCGCTGGCCGCCCGAGAGTTTGACTCCCCGCTCCCCCACCAGGGTGGCGAACCCGTCGGGGAGTTGGTCGGTGAACTCCGTGACGTGCGCGGCCTCGGCCGCCGCGTGGATCTCCTCGTCGGTGGCGCCGGGCCGGGCGAAGGCGATGTTGTCCCGCAGGCTGCGGTGGAACATGGCGGGTTCCTGCGGGACGTAGGAGATCAGTGAGCGCAGGTCGGTCTGGCGCAGCCGGCTGATGTCCTGGCCACCGATCAGGACGCGTCCGTCGTCGATGTCCGCCATCCGCAGCAGGAGCCGGGTGAGCGTGGTCTTGCCGCCGCCCGACCTGCCGACCAGGCCGATCCGTGTGCCTGCGGGCACGTCCAGGTCGAGGCCTTGGAAAATCGGCTTCGCACCCGTGTGGGCGAAGGTCACCGCCTCGAAGCGGATGCCCGTGTCCCGCGGTGCGAGCGGTTCGGGTTTCGTCGGGTCGAGCACGGTGGGCGGGTCCAGCAGCAGCTCCGTGAACTGCGCGGCCTCGGTCATCGAGCTTTCCAGACGCCGGTAGATCTGGTTGAACTCGAACATGATCTGTGTGGCGTTGGAGTAGTAGGTGAAAGCGACGACGATCTCCTCGACGCCCTGGCCCGCGCCGCCGAAGGCGACGGCGACCAGCAGACCCAGCACGTTGGTCAGCACGGACATGGGGGCGACCAGGGTGTCGACGCGCAGATTGCCGTAGTCCCACGACCTCAGCGTCAGGCGACGGGAGTCCGCGACACGGCTGCGGTGTTCGTCGGCCTCCCGCCGCTCGGCCGCGAACGCCCGGATGGTCTCCATGTTCATGAGGCTGTCGGCGACATGGCCGGACACCCGGGCGATCGCCGCCTCACGGTCGTTGACGAGCCGCTGCCGGCGGCGGACCAGAGGCGTCGCGACCACCACGGTCAGCGCGATCATCACCAGAAGGCCGACGACGAGCAGCGGCTCGTAGCTCCACAGCACCACGGCACCGAACACCAGGGGGACGAGACTGCCCACGATCCGGTACGTCACCGTGTCGACGAAGTCCTCGAAGCGCTTGCCGAAGCTGAGCACCCGTTTGGTCAGGGAGCCGGCGAAGTTGTCGTGGAAGAAGGCCGCGTCCTTGGCGAGGAGTTCGTCCATGCCGCTCACATACAGGTGTTCCATGCCGAGCGCGTCCACGCGGTTCAGGCAGTGCTGCCCGATCCGCCACACGGCCTCGGCGAGCAGCAGCGTCACGCCGAAACCCAGCACGTACGGCAGCGCCGAGCTGAGGGTGAGACCGCCGCCGCCGGCGGCCTGCGCCGCCAGTTTGGCGATCAGCAGCGGGGCGACGTAGCGGATGCCGATGTTGCCCACGGCCGGCAGCAGCAGCGCGGGCAGGGCCAGCAGTCGTAGTCGCAGAAGTTCCTGACCGTAGCGGCGTAGCGCCAGAACGACCGCGCTCCTGCCCGGCGTCGGCCCTGGCGAATCTGTTGTCCCCATCACACTCCCGGAGGTTCGGAAGTCGGAAGTCTCCCGTCCGCGGAGCTGCCCAGTCCAGGCATTTACCGCGGACTGGCGAGAACCGGACACGACCGCCGGCCGACGATCACGTCGGGAAAGTGGACGGCTTCTGAGGGTGTGTGACGTCGGGGGCGTCCTGGCGACCGCCGTCAAGCCATCGGCTGGTCGAGTCAGTGGCGGCTTCCAGGAGGTGCGCCGTCTGGCCGAAGTCGATGGGAAGGATCTCGACCGGGCTCGGTGACGGAAGCACATGCACCGTCACGTGGGGGCGCGCCTTCGCGATGGAGGCGGCCATGCGTTGCTCCTCCAGCAGGTTGTACGCGTGGATCGCCATGGCCAGGACGGTGGACGGTGGAGCGGGGAGATGACAGGAAAGGCCCGGCGCCAGGACGTAGACCTCATCCGCGCCGAGCTCGATCGCATGGTCAAGGGTCGTTCCGTTGGCCACGGCCCCGTCGATGAGATGGAAGCCGTCGATCTCCACCGGAGGATAGAACCCGGGGACGGCGATGCTGGCCAACAGCGCGGGTACCGCGGGGCCACGGGCGAGGAGCACCCCTCGCCCGTCACAGGCGTCCGCGGTCAGGATCCTGAGGTCGACCTCCGCGTCCTCGATGCGGCGCAGCGGCAGGGCGTCCTCGAGGAAAAACCGGAACCGGTGGTTGCTGAAGACGTGGTTGACCCTGCCGGCCGCTGCCCGAACGATCAGCAGTGGATGGACGGGGAACACGTAGTTGACCGCACCGGACGCCGCGGCCATGCCGCGCAGCGGGCGACCAGGAAGGCGGCTGAGCAGCCCGTGCACCATCTCCGACGACACCAGCGGATACACGTCGTGCTCGCCGACCCGCAGCCAGACCCTCGCGAGTTCCTCGACACCCTGTGCGTCGGGCCGCGCCGCGAAATAGGCGGCGTTCAGGGAGCCCACCGAGGCACCCACCACAAGGTCCGGACGAATGCCGCGGGCGGTCATCGCACGCAGCATCCCCACTTGCGCCGCGCCCAGACTGCCGCCGCCCGACAGAACGAATGCGGTGGTCATCGAGTCCTCCCGGCCGCTCAGGCCCCTCAGACCAGCCTGCGGCCAGGAGCGACGGCGCGCCACTGAAGCCGGCATCCACTCCAGCGACCACGACGACACCAGCCACCGTGCGCCGCGCTGCCCGACCCGATCGTCGGCCACACGCGCCGCCCAGCTTTCCTCAGTCCCGGATGCGCACTCCCCTGCTGGCGGCGTCCGAAAGGGCTGCGGTAGAAGCTTCTGGTTCGGCGGCAACCTTGTGCAGCACACCTCCGCGGAAGCTCTCCAACGGGCAGGGTGCCGGGCGACCCAGCAACGGTTCCTCCACTCGAAGTAACGTCCCGGTGCATGTCCTTCTTCACGTTCTTCGGCCCGCCCGCGATCACACTCCTCCTCTTCGCCGTCGGGACACTCCCGTACGCGTTATGGGTGACCTGGAGGAAGCCCTCACGGCCGGCCCGCTGGGCTGTCATCGGCATCGCGGCAGCGATCGCTGCCTATGGGGCCGGAACCGTCTACGGACTCGCCTTCACGAACCCGCTCGCCGTGTGCGGGGACAAGACCGGCCACGGCGTGTACATGGATGTCGCGCGGAAATACAGCCTGACCTCCGTGAGCGTGGACAGCTTCCCTCCGTCCATCACCTGCCACTGGACCAGTGGCCACAGCACCGAAGTGGTGTCCTGGGCTCCGCCCCTGCTGTACGCAGGGCTGGCCTGCTCTGTCGCCTGCTTCGTCCTGCTCTTCCTCAACCGAACGCGAAGATCTTGAGGGTCTTTCACGTCGTCCATTCCGGTAGGGGTTCTAGCTAGGAGACGCAGGTGAACATCGTCTTGACGTCCGACCCGCGTGTCACCGCCATCCCCCCGTCCAGGACTGCGCCGAGGAGTGCGTCGACGCCCGCGCCTGCGGCCTGTTCCTCTGGCCCTCGATGCCTACGCCTGGGCGGACCTCGTTGGTGGCAGGTTTCTCACCCAGCCGGCGCAGCCGTCTCCAGGGTGTGCGTCAGGGAAGTCCACTGATCGTCCCGGAGGCGCCATGCCCTTGCAGATGAAGTTGAGCGCGATAACCCTCGACTGCCCGGATCCGCTGGCTTTGGCGGCGTTCTATCAGCAGGCCACCGGTCTGGAACTCCATTCCAAGTCGAACGCCGACTTCGCCGGTCTCGACTGTGAGGACGAAGTCGTCATCGGCTTTCAACGAGTCGATGACTACCGGGCTCCGCGCTGGCCCGAACAGACCGTTCCTCAGCAACTTCACATGTGCTTCAAGGTCGAGCAGGACTTGGATGAGGTTGAAGCCCGGCTGCTCGAGTGGGGTGCGGGCAAACCGGATCATCAGCCTCATGGGGCCAGAGCGCGTGTTCTCACCGATCCGGTCGGGCACCCCTTCTGCATCGTCGCGAAGGCTGATTGAGGAGTTCACGACGGCTGCGGGTCCCAGCCATGCGCGCCCGTCGAGCGGTCACGGCTGGGCTGACGCGGCCGACGACGGGTGCGCCCGTTCCTTGCTCAGTGCTTCCTCGGGGAGTTCGCGGGGAACGTCGTGGTAACACGCGACGTAAGGATCGTCGCTGCCGGTGAGGCCGCCGTCCCGGGCGGCCTGGCGCCGCACGGCCTCGGTGTAGCCGGTGTTGCTCCACCACCGGTCCGGTGATTCGCCTGACTCGGGGACCATCCCGGCGACCAGGGCCAGTGCCTCGACCGGGCGGCGTACGGCGACCAAGGGCGCGGTGAACGCGCCGAATGACTGCCCCACGCCCCCGAGACTGCGACGGTCGCCGACCGTCTCGACCACGGCGTCGGCGATGTCGGGCAACGTCGGCGGGCATGCTCACGGCAGGTCGTTGCGCCCCAGCCATGCCGGCCTGACCGGCACTCCATCCGAGTACCGCTCGACCTGCTGCTCCGCCGGTTCAGCCGCCGCAGTGGCGGGCGCACCCGGCGCCGCCTGCACCACAGGTTCCGGAACGGTGGGCGCATCCGGCTCCTCCACCGCGGGTTCCGGGGCGGCGGGCGCATCGGAGTCCTCAAGCAGCTCCGCCACCGTGAACCGGGTGACGAACGACTGCCACGCCCCGTCTATGACGAGCAGGAACCCGTCGTCCTGCCGCAGGAGCCGACGGCGCTTGGGACTTCTGGGGTGCTCGGGTGAGTGGCTTCGCGCCCGCCGTTCCAGCTCCGCCAGTGCCTCCTCACGCGGTCCGGTGACGTGAGCCACCACGTATGCCTCGATGTGCTTGCGTTCCCCGACGCCCACAGTCGTCTCGATGATCAATCCCCATGTCGTCATGTTCTTCGCCCCTCTGTCCTCGACACGGCCGCGCCACCCGCTGTCTACAGCACGGCTCGGAGCGAGAAAAATCAACCGGAGGACGAACAGTCCCGGGCGGGGACCTGCGGCTGCCGGCGGTCTGGAGACGGTAGAGAGGTCGTTGCCGTTGAGTGAGGGGAAGAGCGGACATGGATGTGTACGAAGCTGTGGACAGTCGCCGGGCTGTGCGGGCGTTCAGCGATGAGCCGGTGTCCAAAGAGGTACTCGAACGCGTGCTGGCCGCGGCGACGCGGGCCCCGTCGAGTGGGAACCTCCAGCCGTGGCATGTGTATGTCGTGACCGGCGAGCCCCTGGCCGAGCTGAAGAGGCGCGCAACAGCCAGAGCAATGGCGGGAGACCCTGGAGATGAGCGGGAGTATCCGATGTACCCGGCCGAACTGGCCTCGCCGTACGTGGACCGTTTTTCCGCCGCGGCTGCTCAGCGGTACAAGGCACTGGGCATCGAGCGCGACGACCCCGACAGGCCTATGAAGATCGCCGCCTTGAACTCACAGGCCTTCGGGGCCCCGGTCGTGCTGTTCTGCTACCTCGATCAGACGATGGGGCCAGGGCAGTGGGCGGACGCGGGGATGCACTTGCAGACCGTCATGCTGCTGCTGAGGGCGGAAGGGCTGCACAGCTGTCCTCAGGTGATGTGGACGATGTATCGCAGGACCGTCGGCCAGATCGTGGGAGCCGATGACGGGCTCGCGCTGTTCTGCGGTGTCGCGGTGGGATTCGAGAAGGAGGGCGTGCCACGGCTGCGTACCGGGCGGGCGGACGTGGCAGAAACAGTCAGCTTCATCGGAGTGTGACCGGGCCTGCCGGTCTCGCGTCGGCCCCGACCCTCGCAGCTCGTGTGCGGAGAAGACACCGACGCGGGGGCGTTGGGCCGACCAGAGCGTCCGTGTCAGTGCTGACGTATAGCGTGCGCGGATCAACTGGTGCGACACGATGGGGATGTACGGATGGAGTTCCGGATCGAGCGAAGCGCTCTCGCGGAGGCCGTGGCCTGGGCGGCGAAGTCACTGCCCGCGCGTTCGCCGGTGCCCGTGCTGGGCGGCCTGATGCTGGATGTGCGGGAGGGACGACTGAGCATCTCGGGCTTCGACTACGAGGCGTCCGCGAACATCGAGGTACCGGCGGAGACTCAGGCAGCCGGCCGGGTGCTCGTGCTGGGGCGCAGACTGCTGGACATTTGCCGGGTGTTGCCCGATGCGGTGGTGGCGTGCGCGCTGGAAGGCACGCGCTTCACGATGGAAGGGGGCGGTACTCGCTTCGGGCTGTCGACGTTGCCCACGGAGGAGTACCCGGCGCTTCCCGAGCTTCCCGCATCGCACGGGACCGTGGACGCGGCTGAGTTCGCGGCGGCGGTCGCGCAGGTCGAGATGGCCGCGGCCCGTGACGACTCACTCCCGGTGCTTACGGGGATTCAGCTTCGGCTGGAGGGCGGGTCGATGACGTTGGCCGCCTCGGACCGGTACCGGTATGCCGTGCGCACGATGCCGTGGAAGCCGGAGGGGACAGGTTCCGAGGCGGTGGAGATGGTGGTTCCCGGTCGGAGGCTGACCGAGATCTCCCGTTCGCTGGCGAAGTCGGGGCTGATCCGCATCGGGCTGAACGGCTCAAGCGGCTCAAAGGGCGGCTTGATCGCCTTCGAGGGAGCCGGGATGCGTACGACACTGCGGCTGCTGGAAGGGCGGCTGCCGCGCTACGACAAGTTGTTCGCCCTGGACGGCCCAGCGGTCGCGGTCACGCAGCGAGAGGCGCTCGCCGACGCGGTCCGCCGTGTCGCGGTCGTGGCGGAGCCGAACAGCCCGATCCGACTCGACTTCTCCGCCCGGGGAACGGTCCTCCTGCAGGCGGGATACGAAGACGACATCGCCTCACAGCAACTCACGGCCACTTTGACCGGAGCCGATGACCTGGCAGTTGCCTTCAACCCCGCGTATCTGCTGGAAGCCCTCACCTCTTTCAGTGGCTCGCGCGTGCGCTTCGAACTTCTGGGCGCAGGCCAGCGGGCACTGCTCAGTGGCGACCCGGACGCGGATGACGCGTCGCGCGACGACCACCGACATCTGCTCATGTCGGTACGGCAGTTGAGCTAACGGGAGTACGCGGCGCAGGGGCGTCAACGCGCCAATTCCGGCGGTCTGGTGTGGCTGGAACAGATCGATCCCTCAACAATTCCGACCGGTTCGCCTACGCTCTGCATGCTCCCGACCCCCAAAAGGGGGTTCGATGTGTCATGAAAGGTTTTGCTTCTCGTGGCTGGCACCGGTGTCTGCAGGGTCGTCAGGTCGGGACCGCTGTGGTGAGCCGAACGGTGAGGGAGCCACGACGCGACCCCGGTGCGAGCGCCGCGGTCGCCGGATGGGCCGTCGCCCTGCTGGCCGCCGCCGGTGCGGCGTGGGCCGCCGTCAGCGCGCACGCCGAGTGGCACCGGGCCCTCGCGGGAGCCTGCGCCGCGGCCGTCGTCCTGCTGATCGCCCGCGTAGTGATCCTCACCCGGCGGCTGTCCACCGAGCGTGCCCTCCGTGCCCGGGAGGCCGGGGTCGCCGGCGCCCGGGGCACCGAGGTGGCGCATCTGGCCGCCGTACGCGTCCCGGCCATCGCCGAACGGCTGCGCACCGGACAGCGACTGGAGGGTGTGCCGGGGCCGGTGGCGTCGCCGGAGGAGACCGGCGAGGAGTTCGCCCGGGCGCTGGACTCGGTCGTCGTGGCGCTCGGCTCGGACGCGGCCGTGCACCGCGAGCGCACCCTGCGCGACTCGGTGCAGGCCGCCTTCGAATCCGTGGCGCGCACCATGCACGTGATGGCGACCGTGCAGCAGCAGGTCCTGGACGAGGTCGAGCGCTCCATCGAGGACCCTCGTCTGATGGCGGACGTGTTGACTTCCTCCCCCTCGTGAACGAGTGGGGATTCCTACGGCTCGCGCCGTGGGGTTTCCTGCTTCGCCGCCGACTGCCCGCCCGGAGTGCTCCGTTGAGGTCTTACACCGGCTCCACAGGCCGACACCGCCAGCCCGGCGGCCTTCAGGTTGTTTGCCGCGTTCACGTCGCGGTCATGGGTGGTGCCGCAGCCGCCGCACATCCAGGTGCGGACGTGGAGCGGCATCCTGTCCTGCAAGACTCCGCAGTGCGAGCACAGCTTGGAGGAGGGGAACCAGCGGTCGACCGCGATCACCTCGCGCCCGTACCAGCGCGCCTTGTATTCCAGCAGGCTGCGGAACTGCGACCATGCCGCGTCGCTGATGGCGCGGGCGAGACGGCCGTTCTTCAGCAGGTTCCGAACGGTGAGGTCCTCGATCACGATCGTTTGGTTTTCACGAACGAGCCGAGTGGTGGTCTTGTTCAGGTGATCCCGCCTGCGGTCGGCGATGCGGGCGTGGATACGGGCGACCTTCCGGCGTGCCCTGGCCCGGTTGGCGCCGTCGCCCGGCGCCTTGCGGGACAGCTCCCGCTGGGCCCTCGCCAGACGGGTACGGTCGCGCCGCTCGTGCCGGGGGTTGGCGATCTTCTCCCCGGTGGACAGGGTGAGCAGGTGGTCCAGGCCCGCGTCGATCCCGACCGCCGCATCGGTTGCGGGGAGCGGCTGGACGTGGGGGTCCTCCACCAGGAGGACCACATGCCAGCGTCCGGCCGCGTCCTGGGAGACGGTCACCGTGGACGGCTCAGCACCCTCAGGCAGGGGACGGGACCAGACGATGTCCAACGGTTCGGACATCTTCGCCAGGGTCAGCCGGCCGCCTTGGAAGCGGAACGCACTGGTGGTGTACTCGGCGGACTTGCGGGACTTCTTCCGCGACTTGAACCGCGGGTACTTCGCCCGCTTCCCGAAGAAACTGGTGAACGCCGCCTGCAGATGGCGCAGAGCCTGCTGGAGCGGGACGGAGGAGACGTCGTTGAGGTAGGCGAGCTCCTCGGTCTTCTCCCACGCCGTCAGCATCGCCGACGTCGCGTTGTAGTTGACCCGCTCGGCCCGCAGTGTCCACGCCTCGGTGCGCGCCGCGAGCGCCAGGTTGTACACCTTTCGCACACACCCGAACGTGCGCGACAGCTCCGCCGCCTGCGCATTCGTCGGACAGAAGCGGTACTTGAACGCCCGCATCACGCGAGTGGCCATAACTCACAAGCTACCACGCCAACTTGTGACCCCGTAGGAGTTTTCAGTGGTGGACGCCGGATCGCCCTGACAGCAATGCGGCTTTCCCTACCCGGCTCCGAAGGAGTCCGATTCCTCCCCCGCCTGAAGACGGGGGTTTCCTCGGAGGTTCCAGATGAGCACGCCGCACCCCACGGCCGGGCCGGCCGTCAGCTGCCCCGTGACCGGCGCCCCCGGCACGGCGGCCGCGCTGTACGGGCCCGGCCTCGACGGCAACACGATGCCCGCGCTGTACGAGGAACTGCGCGGCACACACGGCCCGGTGGCGCCGGTGTCCCTCGCCCCCGGCATCGACGCCTGGCTGGTCCTGGGCCACCGCGAACTGCTCCGGCTCACCCGCGAGGAGCAGGACTTCTCACACGACCCGCGCCGGTGGAGCCTGCTGCGCGAAGGCCGGGTGCCGGCCGACTCGCCGATCCTGCCGATGGTCGGCTGGCGCCCCGCGCTGCTCTTCGCGGACGGGCAGCAGCACCGCAGGATGCGCAACGCCGTCTCGGACGCGCTGGCCGGGATCAACGGGCACGAGCTGCGCCGCAGCGTCCGGGCCACCGCCGAGGCGCTGATCGCCGGATTCGCGGCGCACGGCGAGGCCGACCTCGTCGCCGCGTACGCGCGCAGGCTGCCGATGCGGGTGATCGCCGGGCTGCTCGGGGTGGACGACGGGACCGGCCGGGAGCTGGTGGAGGCGGTGGCGGGCCTCGTGTCCGCCACCAGCGGGGCGGGGGACGCCAGCCGCAGGATGGGCGCCATCCTGCAGGGGCTGATCGAGGAGAAGCGGCGGGTGAGGGGCGACGACATCGTCTCGGCGCTGCTGCACCACCCGGCGCGGCTCACCGACGAGGAGGTGCTGCACAACCTGGTGGTGATGTTCGTCGCGGGCAACCAGACCACGGTGAACTGGATCGCCACGGCGCTGCGCATCCTGCTCTGCGACCCCGCGCTGCGCTCCTCGCTGAGCGGCGGCCACCTCAGCGTGGACGACGCGCTCGACCTGGTCCTGTGGCGCTTCCCGCCCACCCAGAACTTCCCGGCCCGCTACGCCACCCGCGACATGAGGTTCGGCGGCCAGGACATCCGGGCGGGCGACATGCTGATCCTGAGCCTGGCAGCGGCCAACGCGGATCCGGAGGTCCTGCCGGCCGACGGCACCCCGGTGGTCGGCAACCGCTCCCATCTGGCGTTCGGCGCGGGCCCGCACACCTGCCCCGCCCAGGACCCGGCCCGGCTGATCACCCGGACCGCGGTCGACACGATCCGGCACCGCCTGCCCGACCTGGAACTGGCCGTTCCGGAGGACGAGTTGGAGTGGATCAACTCGCCGTGGAGCAAGGGTCTCGGCACGCTGCCCGTGCGCTTCACCTCGCCGCAGTTGCCGCAGGGCCCAATGCCCCCTCAGGCGGCCGAGGCCCCCGCCCCCGCGTGGCCGCACCGGCACGCGGCACAGCCACAGGCCCGGCCGCGCTGACCCGTTCAAAGCCCGCCCTTCCTCGGCTTGCCCCTCCCCTCCTCCCCTCCCGAGACCTGGAGCCCTGTTGAACACGTCACCGGTGGACCCCTCGGCCGACCGTCCGCACCGCCTGGACCCGGCGGGAGGCTGCCCGCACGCGGCCAACGCCCGGCTGCTGGCCCGGGGGGCGGTCACCCCGGTGGTCCTCCCCGGCGAGGTGGAGGGGATGGCGGTGCTGGGCCACGACGCGCTGAAGGAGTTCCTCGCGCATCCCGACGTCGCCAAGAACGCACGGCACTTCACGGCGCTCCAGGCCGGGGAGATAGCCGACGGCTGGCCGCTGAAGACGTTCGCCACGGTGCAGGGGATGACGACCGCGGACGGCGCCGACCACCGGCGGCTGCGGTCGCTGATGAGCAAGGCGTTCACGGCCCGCCGGGTCGAGGAACTCCGCCCGTACGTACGACAGCTGACGTCCCGTCTGCTGGACGGTCTTGAGGCGGCCGCCACCGAGGACGGCGTCGTCGATCTGCGTACCCACTTCGCGCTGCCGCTGCCGATGGGCGTCATCTGCGAACTGCTGGGCGTGGACGGGGCCCACCACGACCGGCTGCACCACCTCTCCAACCAGATCGTGGCCACGGACATCGGCCCGGCCGAGGCGATGGCGGCCAACCGGGAGATGGTGGAGGTGCTGAGCGCGGTCGCGGCCGCCCGGACGGCCGATCCGGGGGACGACCCCACCAGCGCGATGATCGCGGCCCGTGAGGAGAGCGGCGACCGGTTCAGCCCGCACGAGCTGATCGGCACGCTGATGCTGACCATCATCGCGGGGCACGAGACGACGCTGAATCTGATCACGAACGCCGTACGCGCCCTGTGTGCCCATCGGGACCAGCTCGACCTGGTCCTCTCCGGCGGGGCGAGCTGGGCGGACGTGGTGGAGGAGACCCTGCGCTGGGACAGCCCGGTCAGCTACTTCCCGTTCCGCTACCCGACCCGCGATCTGACCCTGGACGGCACCCTGATCCCCCAAGGCACCCCGGTCCTCGCAGGGTACTCGGCGGCCGGCCGCGACACACGGGCCCACGGGACGGACGCGGCACGCTTCGACATCACCCGCACCGGCGAGTCCCGCCATCTCTCCCTGGGACACGGCGCCCACTACTGCATGGGCGCACCCCTGGCCCGCCTGGAGAGCACCACGGCCCTGGAACAGCTCTTCACCCGCTTCCCGGCCCTGGACCTCGCGATCCCGGAGCCGGAACTTCCGCGCCACGCCTCGTTCGTGGGGAACAGCGTGCAGAAGCTGCCGGTGCGGCTGAAGGGGTGAGGGACACCGTGACCGTTCTGGCCGACCGCGGGAATGTTTCCCCGCAGACGGGACCTAGCCGATCCGTTCGGCCAGAGCGACGATGATTCCCGAGGGGCCGCGGAGGTTGCAGAGCCGGTAGACGTTCTCGTACTGCGCCACCTCGCCGAGGAGTTCGGCGCCATGGCGGCGCAGACGGCTGATCGTGTCGTCGATGTCGTCGACGGCGAACATGACACGGTGCAGGCCCAGAGTGTTGGGTGGCGGGTTGAGCGGTCCGGCGGTGATCGCCGCGGGGGTGTGGAACTTCGTCAGCTCCAGCTTGCCGTGGCCGTCCGGGGTGCGCATCATCGCGATGGCGCTGCGGACCCCGTCGAGGCCGACCGTCTGGTCCGCCCAGATCCCCTCGATCTGCGCTTCGCCCTCCAGTTCCATGCCGAGCTCGGTGAAGAAGGCGATGGCAGCCTCCAGGTCGTCGACGACGATGCCTACGTTGTCCATCCGCTGAATCGTCACGAGGTGCTCCTTCTTCGTCGCGCAGTCCGTTCTGGCTACTGTTACCCCTGGGACGGAAGCAGACTCCGTACGATGATCAGCGTGACTGAACGCCGCACCCTTGGCCCTGGCCCCGAGGCCCCCGCGCCCAGCATGCGCGCCGCCCAGGCCGACCTTCTCGACGGACTCCCCGGGATCCGTCTCCCCGACCTTGACGAGTTGCGGGCCCGTGGAGCGCTCGGAACCCACCCGACGACGTCCGCGAGCCCGCGGCGGACCCTTGGAGCCGGCGGCCGCGCCGACGAGGAACCGCCCCACCTCCCCGACTGACCCGTCCTCAGCGGCAGATCCCGCCCCGCCGCAGCGACCGACCTGAGATTCCACGTACGCTCCCAGGCATGCAGCCCGAGGACCTGGTACGCGACCACACGATCTACGCCTGTGTCATGGGGTCGCGTGCCTTCGGGCTGGAGACGGACGGCAGCGACACGGACCGCCGGGGCGTCTTCCTCGCCCCCACGGCCCTGTTCTGGGGCTTCGAGAAGCCGCCCACGCACGTCGAAGGGCCGCTCCCCGAGCAGTTCAGCTGGGAGCTGGAACGCTTCTGCGAACTGGCGCTGCGCGCCAACCCGAACATCCTGGAGTGCCTGCACTCGCCCCTGGTCGAGCACGTGAACGACACCGGCCGCGAGCTGCTGTCCCTGCGCGGCGCCTTCCTCTCCCGGCAGGTTTACGACACCTTCACCCGCTACGCCCTCGGCCAGCGCCGCAAGCTCGACGCCGATGTCCGTACGACGGGCACCCCGCGCTGGAAGCACGCGATGCACCTGCTCCGCCTGCTGATGACCGTCCGCGACCTGCTGTGCACGGGCGAGCTGCGCATCGATGTCGGCGACCAGCGGGAGCCCCTGCTCGCGGTGAAGCGGGGTGAGGTCTCCTGGGCGCGGGTCGAGGCCCGCATGGCCCGACTGGCGGCGGAGACCGAGGAGGCCCTGGGGCACACCCCGCTCCCGCCGGAACCGGACCGCGCGCGCGTGGCCGACTTCCTGTTCCGGGTGCGCCGCGCCTCAGCCGATCAGCCCGACGCGCACCACGAAGTCGTCCAGGGCGCCGTGCACGGTGGCCGCGTCGGTCAGGGCTGAGCCGGCCTGCGCCTCGTCGAGCGCCGACCACCAGAATGACGGTTCACACCGCTCTGCCGAGCGCGGCGTCCACCACATCGGGGCGCAGCACGTGGTCGGCGACCTTGCGGGCCAGACCGGTGGTGACCGCGTGTTCACCAAGGGCACCAGGGGTCACCTTGAGCGTCGCGGTGATGGCGCTGAGCGCTGTCCGCCTCAGCTGTTCGTCGACGGCCTCGACCACCGTGGGGATGCGGCCGATGATTCCGCCGAGCACGAGCGAGCCCGGGTTGAGCATGGAGCTGAGGGCGGCCAGTACCGTGCCGACGTGCCGGGCGGCCGTGGTCAGCGCCTCGGTCACCCGGGCGTCGCCGGCCTGGTCGCGGGCGACGAGTTCGTCGAGGCTCGACAGCTTCAGCTGCTGGGTGAGCGCGTGGCCCGATGCGTACGCGGCGACGCAGCCGTACTGCCCGCAGCGACACCTGGGGGCGTGGTCGGACGCGATCCTGATGTGCCCGATGTCCCCGGCTGCTCCGTCCTCGCCCCCGAGGAGCATTCCGTCGACGACCAGGCCGGCGCCCAGGCCGTGCGCCCACTTCACCGCGAGCAGGGTGCCCGCGGTGTGGACCGACGCCTCCCCGATGGCCAGAGCCCGGGCGTCGTTCTCCAGGAGCACCGGCACCTGCCACCGCTGCCTGATGCGTTCCGTGACCGGGTAGTCCTTCCATCTGGGCATGGTCCACATCCGGCCGGGCCGGCCGGTCCTGGGGTCGATGGGGGCGGGCAGGCCCGTGCCGACCCCCACCAGCCGCTCCTGGGGATCTCCCTGGGCCAGCAGTTCGGCGCCCGCGTCGAGCAGCGGCAGCAGCGTGGCGTCCGCCTCGCTGTGGTACATGTCGACGAGGGCCTGGCGGGAGCGGAGTTCGCGGCCGTGGATGTCGATGACGCCGACCCGGGCCCGGGTGTGCCCGATGTCGACGGCCAGCACCCGCAACCAGCGGTCGTCGAACCGGATGAGCTGTGCGGGCCGGCCCCGTGAGGCGGCCAGTGAACCCGTCTCGTACACGAGTCCCGCGTTGACCAGTGGCACCAGCCGTGCCAGCAAGGTGGGCCGTGACATGCCGGTGGCCTCCAGCAACTGCTGCCGCGTCCACTCGTCGCCCGACCTGATGAGGGCGAGCAGCCGCCCCGGACTGGCGCTGGGTACGCGATACGGCTCTCTGTCCCGCGACCCTGTGCCCCAGCCGTCCGTGCTCCGATGCGCAACCAATTGCCGTCCCCCCCTCTTGACGCGCTCATGACATCTACGGCTTTACTTACGTCACCCCGCTTTACGTAAGTAGGTTTTACAAAAATCTGTCGACCTCAAACCCCCAACCACCCACCCATCGGAGGCCGATGATGACCACTCAGATGTCCAGACGCACCCTGTTCGGCCTCGGACTCGGCGGTGCCGCGGCAGGTCTGCTGACCGCGTGCGCGGGAGCATCCACCACGGGGGCGAGCAGTGGCGCGCTCAGCTTCCTGTCCACCCAGTTCATCCCCATCGAGGAACGGCAGAAGTTCACCGCCATCCTCAAGAACCGGGTCACGTCGCCTGCCGTCGCGTTCAACTCGGTCGAGGCCGGAACGTTCGCCACCACGGTCACCTCGCAGGTGAAGGCCGGTCGTGTGTCGGTGAGCCTGCTCGGCGGGCTCCATGGTGACCTCGCCCCGCACACCGACCGGCTTCTCGACGTGGACGACCTGCTCGGCGAGCTGTCCGACGCGCACTTCTCACGGCAACTGGTCGACGTCGCCAAGTACGGCGGCGCGACGGCCAAGTACGTCCCCTGGATGCAGGCGTCGTACGTCCTGGCCGTCCACAAGAAGGCGCTGCAGTGGCTGCCCGGCGGCGTGGACGTCCACAACCTCACCTACGACCAGTTCCTGAGCTGGATGACCGCCGCCAAGAAGGGCGCAGGCAAGCCGGTCTTCGGGCTCCCCGCCGGACCCGACGGCCTGTACCACCGCTTCTTCCAGGGCTATCTGCTGCCCAGCTTCACCGGAGGCCAGGTGGTTCCGTTCCGCAGCCCGGACGCGGTCGAGGCGTGGAAGTACATGAAGGAGCTCTGGGCCGTCTCGACGCCCGCGTCCACCAACTACGCCTATATGCAGGAGCCGTTGAGCTCCGGCGAGGTCCTGGTCGCCTGGGACCACGTGGCCCGGCTGCTCGACGCGCCCGCCAAGAAACCCGACGAGTGGCTGATGGTGCCCGCTCCCCGCGGCCCCAAGGGGCTGGGGTACATGCTGATCGTGGCCGGGCTCGGAATTCTCAAGAAGTCTCCCCGGCAGAAGGAGGCCCAGGACGTCATCAAGGCGCTGTGCACGCCGGCCGCCCAAAAGGACGTGCTGCGCGAGAACGGCTTCTTCCCCACCGTCGGCGGGGACCTGCCGAGCGGGCTGCCGGCCGCGGTCGCGATGGAGGCCGACGCCGTCTCCCGCCAGCAGAGCGCCAAGGACGCCATCGCCTCGCTGCCCCCGGTGGGCGTGGGCACCCTGGACGGCCGGATATCCCAGGTCTTCAAGGACTGCTTCACCCTGATCTGCCTGCAGAACAAGCCGGTCCAGTCGTCCCTGGACCAGCAGGCGAACAAGCTCAACGCCCTGCTCAAGCAGGTCAAGGCACCCTGCTGGGCGCCGGACGACACCACGGCGGGCCAGACCTGCCAGGTTGCGTGAGAGGGCCGGATGTCCTCACCCGTTCGACGGCGACGCCGGCAGTCCCGCGGCCCGCGCACGGCCGCGGCCGTCCTGCTGGCACCGTCCACCCTGTTCATGAGCCTGCTGTTCCTCTGGCCGCTGGGTGTCGGCATCAGCCAGGCGATCCACGGACCGCACGGTTTCACCACCGACCGCCTGCGGCAGATGGTCGAAGACCCGCAGTTCTGGCCGTCGGTCCGCAACACCGTGCTGCTGATCGCCGTGGTCATCCCCGTGCAGTTCGCGGTCGCCATCGTGATGGCGCTGCTGCTGCGCGCGAATCCGCGGTTCTCGCAGGGCTGGTTCTATCTGTGGGTCATCCCGCTGGCGATCAGCGATCTGGCCGCCGGCCTGGTGTGGCTGTCGGTCTTCGCCGACCAGGGCTACCTCAACTCGATTCTGGTGGACCTCGGGCTCCCCACCTACTCGTGGCTGTCCTACCAGCACCCCGTCACCATGTTCCTGTGCGTGGCGATCGCCGAGATCTGGCGGGCGACCTCGCTGGTGCTGGTGATCGTCGTCGCCGGCATGCAGAGCATCCCGCGTGACTACGAGGAGGCCGCCGAAGTCTTCGGCGCCACCTACTGGCAACGGCTGCGGTACGTGCTGCTGCCGCAGCTGCGCCCCAGCCTGCAGGTCGCGCTGATCCTGCGCACCGTCCTCGCGCTGCAGACCTTCGCCGTGGCGCAGGCGCTGACCGGGCAGAACTTCCCGCTGCTCGTCGGCCAGACCTACCACTGGTACAACACGCTGCAAAGCCCCGAAGTGGCCGCGGCCATGGCCCTGGTGGTGCTCGGGCTGTCCCTGGCCACCTCCATGGTCTACCTGCGGGCCCTGCGTGACCGCACTCCCGGGGGGAACCCGCGATGACCGACTCACAGGCGGCCACGGCGCCGGAACGCAGGCGACGTCCGCGGATCATGCTGCACCTGGCCTGTGTCGCCGTGTCGCTGGCGATGGCAGTGCCGCTGTACCTGATCGCGCTGGCCGCGTTCTCCACCCCGGACGCGCTGAACGAGTTCCCGCTCTCGCTGCTGCCCACGCAGGTGTCCGCGGACACCATGAGCTCCTTCCTGGACTCCGTCGGAGTGCTGCCGGGACTGATCAACTCCCTTCAGGTGGGCGCCGGGGCGCTGCTGCTGTCGCTGCTGCTCGGGGTGCCCGCCGGCTACGCGCTGGCCCGGTACACCTTCCGCGGCCGGGACGCCTACCAGCTGTTCATGCTGCTCAGCAGGGCGCTTCCCATCGTGGTGCTGTCGGTGCCGCTCGCCCAGCTGTTCCTGTCCACCGGCCTGTACGACTCCACGTACGCGGTCGTACTGCTGCACACCGCTCTGGCACTGCCGACCACCGTTCTGATCACCACCTCGGTGTTCGTCGCGGTACCGCCCGACCACGAGGAGGCGGCGGCCGTCTTCGGCGCCACATCGCTCACCACCTTCTTCCGCGTGGTGCTGCCGCAGACCCTGCCGGGCATCTCGGCGGCGGCCCTGTTCACCTTCGTCACCTCCTGGAACGAGGTGCTGGGAGCCGCGATCCTCACCCTGGACCGGCGCACGCTCCCCGCCCAGGTGCTCAGTACCCTCGGCAACTCGCCGCTGGCCTACCGCTATGCGGGCGGCTTCGCCCTGGTGGTGCCGGCGCTGGTGTTCATCGCGTTGATGCGCCGCTACCTGCTCAACATGTGGGGCACAACCCTCCGGTAAGGAAAGACATGGCCGACATATCCCTGCGCAACATCGTCAAGACCTATCCCGGAACCGAACGCCCCGCCACCGAGAACATCTCCCTGGAGGTGGCCGACGGTGAACTGCTGGTGCTCGTCGGGCCGAGCGGCTGCGGAAAGACCACGCTGCTGCGCATGATCGCCGGACTGGAGAGCCCGGACTCCGGCACCGTGAGCATCGGCGGCCGGGACGTCACCGACCTGCCGGCCCGGCAGCGCAACGTCTCGATGGTCTTCCAGTCCTACGCGGTCTTCCCGCACATGAGGGTCCGGCAGAACATCGGCTTCGGCCTCATGCTCGCCAAGGTGCCCAAAGAGAAGATCGCCGAGCGGGTGGAACGCGCCGCCGAACTGCTCAACCTCGGCGACTACCTCGACCGCCACCCCGCCCAGCTCTCCGGCGGGCAGCGGCAGCGCGTCGCGGTGGCCCGGGCCATCGTGGTCGACGCCGACGTCCTGCTGATGGACGAACCGCTGTCCAACCTCGACGCGCTGCTGCGGTTGCAGTTCCGTTCCGAGTTCAAACGCATCGTCCGGCAGATCGGCACCACCACCGTCTACGTCACCCACGACCAGGCCGAGGCGCTCTCGCTCGGCGACCGGGTCGCCGTCATGCGCGACGGGCGCATCAGCCAGCTCGGCAACCCCATCGACGTCTACGACCGTCCCGCGGACTCGTTCGTCGGCGGCTTCCTCGGCGCCCCGCCGATGAACTTCCTCCCGGTGCGCGTCACCAGCGAGGCCGGCCGCACCGGTCTGACGCTGGGCGAGCTGAGCTGGGCCGGCCCCGAGCACCTCGCCTCCTTCACCGACCGTCCGGTGCTGCTCGGCGTGCGGGCCGAGAACATCACCGTCAGCACCGGCGACGTGCCCGGTTCACTGCCCGCCGAGATCGACGTGGTCGAGCCGACGGGCGCCGCGACCCTGCTGACCTGTCGGCTCGCCGGCCACGAGATCAAGGCGCAGGTGCCTGCCACGTTCCGCGGGGAACCCGGCACCCGGGTGTCCCTCACCTTCGCCGATCCCGCTGTGCGCTTCTACGACTCCGAGACCTCACTGCTGCTGGAGAACGCCTGACATGGCCGCCCCGACCGAATCCGCCCTTGCCGCCCACGCCGCCTATGTACTGCGCGGCAATGACACCGGCACGCTGACCACCGCGGCGCCCAAGCTGTACCCACACCAGTGGAGCTGGGACGCGGCCTTCATCACGATGGGCCTGTCCACCCTCTCGGTGCCGCGGGCCATCGCCGAACTCGACTGGCTGCTCGCGGCGCAGTGGAGCACCGGCATGCTTCCGCACATCGTGTTCGCCCCGGACACCGACTACTTCCCCGGTCCGGACGTGTGGGTGTCCCAGCGCTCCGAGCACGCGCCGAAGTCGGTGCGGACCTCCGGGATCTGCCAGCCTCCCGTGCACGCCATCGCCGTGCAGCAGGTGCTGGCCGCGGGGCGAAGGGCCGGCGGTACGGCACGGAAGGAGGCCGAGGAGTTCGTCGCCCGCACCTTCGACCAGTGGCTGGCCTGGCACCGCTGGCTGGACCGCGTCCGCGACCCGCACGACCGCGGCCTGCTGGAGATCCACCACGGCTGGGAATCCGGAATGGACAACTCACCGCGCTGGGATGCCGCCTACGCGGCCGTGCTCCCCCGCGAGAAGACCGAGCTGCGCCGCCATGACCTCGCGCACGTGGAGGACGCCGCGCAACGCCCCACGGACGCCGAGTACCAGCGGTACCTGTGGCTGGTCCGTCAGATGCGCGAGGCCGGCTACGACGACGAGCGGGTCCGCGATGTCGTCGACTTCCGCATGGTGGACGTCTTCATGTCCGCGATCATGGCCATCGCCAGCGACGTCCTGGCCGAACTCGGCGACGAACTGGGCCGGTCGGCCGAGGCGGCGGAACTGCGGGAGACCGCCGGCCGCTTCCGCCGTGGTGTGCTGTCCACCGTGTCGCCGGAGACCGGCCTGGCACGGGATCTGAACGTGCTCACCGGTGCCTGGGTGCAGACCGAGACCATCGCCGGATTCGCCCCGCTGCTCAGCGGCGGCGACGACGCGCTCGTCGAACGGCAGCTCGCGCTGCTGGCCTCGGAGCGCTGGTGCGGCCACCCCGAGTTGAAGTTCGCCGTACCGCCGTCCACCTCGCCGTGCAGCGCCGACTTCCGGCCCCGCTCGTACTGGCGCGGACCGCAGTGGCCCGTGGTCAACTGGCTGTTGACCTGGGCGCTGAACCGGCAGGGGGCGACGGACCTCGCCGAGTCGATCCGCGGCGAGTCCCTGCGCCAGCTGGCCGACCTGGCCTTCGGCGAGTACTACGAACCCTTCACCGGCGAGGCGCTGGGCAGCCGCCACCAGTCGTGGACCGCGGCGGTGACGCTCGGCTGGCTGAGCGACGAGCCCGCACGGGAGACCCACCGGTAGGCGACATCACGGCGTGACGATGGCGAAGTCCGGGTCCGGATCGCCGAGGTAGCCGAGAAGTTCGGTGAGTTTGCCCGGGTCACCAGTGATGGTGACGTCTGCGCGCGCCGCCAGGTCGCCGGGAGAGACAGTCCCGAGCAGGACGGCCCGCAGGCTGGGCTCGGCAAGGGTGACCTCGACGTCCGTGGCGGCCGTGGCGGGTCCGGTGCCGGTGCCGGTGACGTGAGTGAGGACGCCGTTGCGCAGCTGCTGGGTGACGGGCTCGCCGTCGGTGAGGTTCCAGCGGACGGTGATGACCGCGTCCCAGCTGCGCGGACCGTCCACCCGGACGGCGAGGGCGTCGAACAACTGATCCAGCGTCAACGCGGCCACCACGTCGGGGGAGGCGGCGACGGTGGGCGTGCCGACCGAGCCGTGGCGCAGTTCGTGCGCACCCATCAGGTAGAAGTTCCGCCAGGTACCGTTCTCGCTGCCGTACCCGAGCTGTTCCAGGGCATCGGCCTGCAAGGTGCGGGCTTCGGCGTTGTCCGGTTCGGCGAACAGCACGTGGTTGACGACCTGGGCCACCCAGCGGAAGTCACCCTCCTGGTAGGACTGGCGAGCGCGGCGCAGGACCTCGTCCGCGCCGCCCATGAACTCCACGTACCTCCTGGCGGCTTCGACCGGGGGATGCTCCCACAGGTGGGCCGGATTGCCGTCGAACCAGCCGAGGTAGCGCTGGTAGATCGCCTTGGTGTTGTGGCTGACCGAGCCGTAGTAGCCGTGGGTGTGCCACGCCCGCTCCAGCGCCGGAGGCAGCGTCATCTGCTCGGCAATCTCCAGTGCCGTCAGGCCCTGGTTGAGCATGCGCAGGGTCTGGTCGTGGAGGTAGGCATACAGGTCGCGCTGAGTGGTCAAGAACTCGACGACGCGCTCCCGACCGAAGGTGGGCCAGTGGTGCGAGGCGAACGCCACATCGCTGGATGCGGCGAACAGGCCGACGGCTTCGGCAAGGTAGCGGGCCCACACGCGCGGGTCGCGGACCTCGGCACCCCTCAGCGTGAGCAGGTTGTGCAGGTTGTGGGTGGCGTTCTCCGCCATGCACAGCGCCGCACGATCGGGGAAATGGATGTTCATCTCCGCAGGTGCCTCGGTGCCCGGAGTGAGCTGGAACACCATCCGAATGGTGTCGACGGTCTCCGTCTGTCCGGTCCGGGTGATGTCCAGTGTCGGCGGAATCAGGCCGACCGCACCGGTCGAGGTCGTCTGTCCCAGGCCCGATCCGACCTGCCCGCGCTCGCCCTTCGGCAGAGCGGCGCCGTACATGTAGGCGGCACGGCGGCCCATGGCCGTACCGGCATGGACGTTCTCGCTGACCGCGTGTTCCAGAAAGCCGTGAGGGGCGTACACCGGCACGCCGCCGGCAACGTCCTCCTCGCTGACGACACCCCGCACACCGCCGAAGTGGTCGGCGTGACTGTGGGTGTACAGCACGCCGGTCACAGGGCGCTCCCCCCGGTGGGAGCGGTAGAGGGCCAAACCCGCCGCCGCGGTCTCGGCGCACAGCAGCGGATCGATGACGAAGACACCGCGCTCGCCTTCCACCAGCGTCATGTTCGACAGATCGAAGCCGCGCACCTGGTAGATACCGTCGGTCACCTCGAACAGGCCGTGGTCCGCGCACAGCCGGCTCTGCCGCCACAGGCTCGGATTCGCCGTGTCCGGGCACTCCCGGTCGAGGAAGCCGTACACGCCCAGATCCCACACCGCGCGCCCCGCCCGGTCGCGGATGAGGTCGTCCCGCGCCGTGCCCACAAACCCGCGGCGAGCGTCCTCGAGGTCCTGCGTGTCACGGAAGGGAAGACGCCTTCTCACCTCGTCGTTGGCCCTGGCGATCCCCGGCTGCGCGGCCTTGGCCTCACGGTACTGAGACAACACCATCTCCCTCACAGGCGGTGAGCGCGATCGACCAGCGCAGGCACATTCATGGCCCGCTCCACCCTCCCTCGCCCTCTGCTGCCCCACCAGCCGAGATCCTCCGTCGGAGGGGTACCGCATGCTCCGGCTGCCCGGTCGGAGAGCGGCGGTGCTCGTCGCGACCGCGCCGTCTCATCCGCCCGGCTGAGCCGGTTCGCCCCGCGGCCGGCGCGGCTCGATGATCGAAGTCCCCTGCCTGTCACGGCAAGCACCGAGGAGGCCGACCAGTGAACGAGTGCCGGGCGTGCAGCAGGCCACCGCCCCGGTCCGAGCCTGCGCACACACAGGTGGAGACCGCTGACGTCAGTGGCTGGGCTCCCGCGCCGGCGAGCCCCCGGTGACGTCCGGAACCTGGGCGCGGCGTCCGCTGCACGGCCGCCCAGGCCACCGTGTCCGGGGCCTGCGCGGCCCAGGCGCGGCCGCGGCCCTGGTCGCGGGTGGAGTGCTGCTGGGCTGGTTCCTGCCGCGCTGGGAGAGGAGGCTACCGCTGCGCGGCCTGGGATTCGACGCCTCCACGGCGCAGGCGACCCTCGCCGCGGTCGCCGGCAGCATGATCACGCTGGCGGGGTTCATCGTCACGGCCATCACCCTGGTCGTGCAGACCGTCCAATCCATGTCCCCCCGACTGGTCGCAGCCCTCGGCTACTTCAGCCGTTACCTCGTGCTGTTCGGCCTGCTCATCGGCACCGCCGTGTACGCGCTGGTGGCACTCAGCCACGTCCGCGGCAACAGCGTCCCACGCCTGAGCGTGACCGTCGCGATCACGCTCGTCCTCATCGACGCCGTCGTCGTCCTGTACCTGCTGGCCTCACTGCGCCACGCGGTCACCGGCGGCGGCCTGTCCCGCGGTGTCGGACAACGCCTGCGCACCGTCATCGAGCACCAGCACCCCCCGGTCACCCGGACCGCCGCGCTCGCCGACCCCGCAGACGACGGGAACCGCCAGGGCACACTCCTGGTCACACACCGCGGCCGGCCATCCGTCGTCGTCTCCGTCAATGAAGGACGCATCACCCGGCTCGCCGCCCAGAACCGGCTCCGCATCCACCTCACCCACGCAGTGGGTGACTTCGTCGCCACAGGGGACCTCGTGGCGCGCGTGAAGCCGGAAGGAGCCCCCGTCGGCCCGCGTATGGCGCGCCGGATCAGCGCCTGCGTGCGCTACGGCCCCAGCCGCACCCTCGAACAGGACACTTCGTACGGCTTGCGGCTCCTCGCCGACATCGCCGTCCGCGCTCTCTCCCCCGCCATCAACGATCCCACCACGGCCGTCCAGGCCCTCCACCAGATCGAGGACGCGCTGCTGCGACTCGCACAGCGCCCCCTCGGCCCCACCTGGCTCCTCGACGCCCACGGCACACCCCGCGTCCTCCACCCGGCCCCGCAATGGCCGGACCTCGTCTCCCTCGCCCTCGACGAAACCCTCCTCTACGGCTCCTCCAGCCCTCAGACCGCCCGGCGGCTCCAGGCCCTCCTCCAACGCCTGCGCGCCACCGCACCCCCGAACCGGCTGCCGGCCCTCACCGAACGAGAGCAAGCCCTCCGACGCCTCATCGCCGAACACCTCACCGACCCACTCCTGATGCATCTGGCAAGCCAACCGGACCAGCAAGGACTCGGCAGCCCCTCCCACACACACGGCCTCTGACGAACCACCAGGCGAAGTCGAATGACCCGCCGCCCCGTGGCCGAGGTCGGCGCCCAGGCGCCTGTCGGAGGCTCGGCCACGCGCCTTGGTTCGGTGACCCGCATCACACCCGGTTCCTGTCAGCAATCGGGGCGCCGTCTCGTTCAGGGGGCACGCGAACGAGACAGGAGCAACGCCATGAAGCACCGCATCGTCGTACTCGGCGCCGGATACGCCGGGGCCTTCGCCGCCGGAAATCTGGCCCGCCGGCTCTCCCCCGCCGACACCGAGATCACCGTCGTCAACGCCGTGCCCGACTTCGTTGAGCGGATGCGGCTCCACCAGCTCGCGATCGGCCAGGACGTCGCGTTCCGCAAGCTCGCCGACGTATTCGCGGGCACCGGGGTGCGGCTGCGCCTGGCGCGCGTCACCGGCATCGACCCCGAGCGCAGGACCGTCGCCGTGACCGGCGAGGACGGCGACGGCGACCTCGCGTACGACACGCTTCTCTACACGCTCGGCAGCTCCGTGGCCCACCATGGCGTCCCCGGCGTCGCCGAGTACGCCTTCGATGTGACCGGCCGGTCCTCGGCGCTGCGTCTGCGTGAGCGCCTGGCCGGCCTGGGCGAGGGCGGCACCGTGCTGGTCGTCGGTGAGGGGCTGACCGGCATCGAGACCGCCACCGAGTTCGCCGAGTCCCGGCCCGACCTCTCGGTCGCGCTCGCCGCCCGCGGGGAGCTGGGCGCCTGGCTCTCCCCGAAGGCCCGCCGTCACCTGCGCCAGGCCTTCGACCGGCTCGGCATCACCGTTCACGAGCACACCGGCATCGAAGCCGTCGAGCCGACACGGGCGATCGCCGCCGACGGTACGTCCATCCCGGCCGACGTGACCGTGTGGTCGGCCGGGTTCGCCGTGCACCCCATCGCGGCCGCCGGCGGCCTGGAGGTCGCCGAGACCGGCCAGGTCGTCGTCGACCGCACCATGCGCTCGGTCTCGCACCCGGACGTCTACGCCGCCGGGGACTGCGCCTATGCGATCGGCGAGAACGGCCGGCCGCTGCCGATGTCCTGCGCCTCGGCCGGCTTCACGAACATGCAGGCGACCGCCGCGATCATCGCGCGCCTGACGGGCAGCGAGGTCCCTGCCGTTGGGCTGAAGTACTACGGCAACCACATCAGCCTCGGGCGGCGGGATGCGATCTTCCAGATGGTGGACGGGGACGTCCGGTCGAAGTCCTGGTACCTGGGCGGCCGGACCGCGGCGCGGCTCAAGTCGGGTGTGCTCAAGGGGGCCGGGTGGGGCATCGCCCACCCGACCTTCGGCATGCCGAAGCGCAAGCGCCACCTGGCCACCGCGCCTGACCGGCGCGGTGTGAGAACCGCCGCGTAGGCTGCTCCGCATGGACAGCGCAGCCATCGATCGGTTCGAGGCCGGCCGGGGCCGGCTGGCCTCGCTCGCGTACCGTCTGCTCGGCTCGGCGGCCGACGCCGAGGACGCCGTGCAGGACGCGTTTCTGCGCTGGCAGGCCGCCGACCGGGAGCGTATCGAGGTGCCGGAGGCATGGCTGACCAAGGTCGTCACCAATCTCTGCCTCGACCGGCTCCGCTCGGCGCAGGCACGCCATGAGCGCGCTGTCGGAGACTGGCTGCCCGAGCCGCTCCTCGAGGGCGACCCGATGCTCGGCCCTGCCGATACCTTCGAGCAGCGCGAATCGGTGTCGTTGGCCGTGCTGACCCTCATGGAGCGCCTCTCACCGGTCGAGCGGGCCGCTTACGTCCTGCGTGAGGCCTTCTCGTACCCCCACGCCGAGATCGCCGGGATCCTCGACATCACCGAGTCCGCGAGCCAGCAGCATGTCCACCGGGCCCGACGCCGGGTCGTCGCCGAGCGTCGCAGCGGCGGCGAGGTGGACCCGGCGTCCGCGCGCCGGATCGTCGAGGAGTTCCTCGCCGCCGCCTTGTCGGGGCGCACTGAACGGCTGGTGGCGCTGCTCACGGCCGACGCGACCGCGGTCTCGGACGGCGCCGGACTGGCCAGGCGGCTGCTGCGGTGCACGACGCGCGAGCGGGTCGCCTCCTCCGTGCGGGCCGGCTTCAAGCCCACTCCGGCGAAGCAGCGGCTGGCCGGCGGCTCCCCCACATTCCACATCGCAATGGTCAACGGCTCCCCGGCCGTCCTCGCCGTGGTCGACGGCCGGGTCGTGGGCACCGTGGCGTTCGAAGTCAGCGACTGCAAGGTCGCCTCCCTGCGCGGCATCGCCGCCGCGGACCGGCTCGCGCGCCTCAATGAGGCCTGGCGGCAGCACGAACCTGACGCGCCGGTCATCAACGCATGGTGACCAGGGCCATCGGAATCCAGTGACCTGAGTCGGAGCGAGGACGGACGCCCCTTCGGCCCCCTCGCTGCACGGCACCGGGCGGACCGCACCGGACCCCGGCGGCCGCCCGGCGTCCGGGGCACCTCGGCGGTGTCATCCCCCGTGAGAGCTACCGGTTGTGTCCGCTCGCGGGTGAATCGCGGACGCGGTGGTGTTCCTAGCGTGGTCGGCGGGCCGCAGCCTGTGCGGCCGAGTCCAAGGGGAGGCCATGATGAGCGCGACATCCACCACACACCACGAGTCGGAGCACGACCGGTTCCCGGGGGGCTCCGGTCCGGGCGGGAGCCGCGTCGGCCGGATCTTTCGCTCTCCGTTCGGCTGGATGCCGATCGGCATCGTCGGTGTCGGCGTGGTCTCGGCTTCGACGGCGACCGGCCCCGGTCCACTGCCGGTGGTGGGGGCGGCCGTTGCGGTGGGCGTGTACTGGGCGGTGATGCGCTTCGTCGCGCGGCGGCCGATGCCGGAGATCGCCCGGCGCGGGGCTGTGCGGGAGGCGTTGCTCGGCTGCGGGCTCGGCCTGGGCTTCATCCTCGTGTCCACCCTCGTGATCGCGGCGTTCGGGGGCTACTCGTTCTCCTGGGCCGGAAACGGGTTCTTCTCCGTCCTGGCGTCCGCGGTCACCGTGCAGGCGGGCGCGGCGGTCGCCGAGGAGCTGATGTTCCGCGGCCTCGCTCTGCAGGGCCTGGAGCAGAAATTCGGCAGCCGTGCCGCTGTCGCGATCACCGCGCTGCTCTTCGGTGCCGTGCACATGGCCAATCCCGGGGCCACCGCGTGGAGCGGACTGTCGATCGCCATCGAAGCGGGTGCGATGCTGGGGGCGGCGTTCCTGTGGCGGCGCAGCATCTGGTTCGTCGTGGGTGTGCACTTCGCCTGGAACGCCACCGAGCAGCTGCTCGGCATCCAGGTCTCGGGCAACACCGCCAAGGGGCTGCTGTCCGTGGACGCCAGTGGTCCGACCCTGCTGACCGGCGGCGCTTTCGGCCTTGAGGCGTCGGCCGTTACCGTCCTGATCGGTGCGGCGCTGGTGGTCCGGATGTTCGTCCGCGCCCACCGCCGGGGCGGTCTGCTTCCCCGGAGGCGCGTCGCCTCCTGAGCGCTGCGCGCGGCACCGCCTACGGCCGGACGGAACGGAGAGGGAAGTGACAGTGCTCGGGTCGTCTCGCAGACTGCCGCTGCTGCAGGGGCTGTTCCGCCGGTGGGCGGAGCGGAGGCGGTCGGTCGAGGACGGTGTTCTCGCGCTGGGTCTCACCCTGCTGGCCTTCGTGCCGACCCTGTCGCAGGTCGGGGCGCAGATCGCAGACCTGTCCGGGGATGCGCCGGGAGCGCTGAGCATCGGGCTGACCCTGGCTCAGACTCTGCCGCTGGCGGTGCGCACCCGGTGGCCCGCGGTCTGCCTCGCGGTCGTCGGTTGCGCGTTCGCGATGCATCAGGCCCTGGGCTGCCCGGCGACGTTCGGGACCGTCGGGCTCTATCCCGCCCTGTACTCGGCCGGGGCCCACCAGGCCTCCTTCCGCCGCGCTCTGCCCGCCGTGGCGAGCGCGGGCTATGCCGTGCTGGCGGTCGTCCTGCACCGCCTCGGCTCACCGCAGACGATCCCGGACTACCTCGCGTTCTATCTGGTCCTGGCCGGGGTCTGGCTGGTCGGGGGCGGCGTGCGCAGGCGTCGGACGGAGGAGGCCGAGCGCCGGCGGCTGGCAGCCGAGGTGGCCGCGGCCGCCGAACGCGCGCGTATCGCGCGCGAACTGCACGACGTGGTGACCCACCATGTGACGGCCATGGTGGTCCAGGCCGACGCGGCGCAGTTCCTTCTCACGTCCGCGCCGGCGCGCGTGGACGAAAGCCTGGCGGCTGTCAGCGGCACCGGTCGCCGGGCGCTGACCGAGCTGCGGTACCTGCTCGGTGTGCTGGAGGCGACCGGTCGGTCCGCGTCCGCGGACCGGGCGCCCGCCCTGGGAAAGGTGGGGGACCTGGTCGGGCAGGCCCGCAGGTCGGGTCAGCCCGTCGAGTTCACCGAGCGGGGCGAGCAGCGGCCGCAGGGTGTGGACGTGGAACTGGCCGCGTACCGCGTGGTGCAGGAAGCACTCACCAACGCGATGAAGCACGCGGCCGGGCGGCGGACGCAGGTCCTGGTCCTGCACGGCGAGGAGCACATCGAGGTGGACGTGGTCACCGAAGGGCCCGCCCCCTCCCCGGCTGCCGCACCGGCCGCGCGGAGGCCGGGCCCTGCGGGAGGACGAGGTCTGGCCGGGCTGCGTGAGCGGGTACGGATGCTCGATGGTGAACTGGTGGCCGGACCCAGGCCCGACGGCGGGTTCCGAGTCCGTGCCGTGATCCCGTCCGAGCCCGTGCAGGAGTGAACCTTGAGCGATGCGCCGCCGCCGATCCGTGTACTCGTCTGCGACGACCAGGCACTGGTGCGCACCGGCTACGTCACCATCTTCTCCGCCCAGCCCGACATGGAGGTCGTCGGGGAGGCCGAGAACGGGCACGCGGCGGTGCAGGCCGCGCGACAACTGCGCCCCGACGTGGTCGTGATGGACATCCGGATGCCCCTGCTCGACGGCATCGAGGCGACCCGTCGGCTGGCCGGCCCCGACGCCGTGGCACCACCGAAGGTGCTGGTCGTCACCACCTTCAACGTCGACGCCTACGTCTACGACGCGCTTCGGGCCGGAGCGAGCGGCTTCCTCCTCAAGGACTCGCCTCCGGCGGAGCTGGTCGGCGCAGTCCGGACGGTCGCCCGGGGCGAGGCACTGCTGGCGCCGGCCGTCACCCGCCACCTCATCGGCCACTTCGCCGAACGGCTCCGCCCGGCGGACACCTCCCGGCGGGCCGGGGAGGACGTCGTGAGCCTGCTGACCGTCCGCGAACTGGAGGCGCTCCGTCTGATCGCCGAAGGGCTGTCGAACGCGGAGATCGCCGCGGCGATGTTCATCGCCCCCGAGACGGTCAAGACCTATGTGTCGCGGATCCTGACCAAACTCGGCCTGCGCGACCGCGTCCAGGCTGTCGTCCTCGCCTACCGGACCGGCCTGGTGCCCGACACACCATGAGCCGGTACGGCCCTGTCGGCGGCGGCCGAATTTCAGGCGGTCGAAAGCGGCGGCTGCCGTGCGGGGGGGGATGGTCCCACGACGTAGTGGACCTCGACCGGTTTGGCAGACACGGGAGGGCTGATCAGCGGCCTGGTCCGCATCCCTGCTGGTCAGCGATATCCGTTGTCATGGCCTCATGGATCTGGATCAGGTGGTTGGGCGCGACCTCTCCGGCGTAGTCGGCCGCCTCGCCAAGCTCTGTCCAGGGTCCGCTCGTGGGCCCGACCGTCTCCCTACAACCGGCGCCGCCGCAACTCCGCTCGGCTACCTCACGCCAGTCGAGTTCGAGCAACAGCTGACCTCATCACCTACGCTGTCGCTCGTCGTATGAAACCCGGTGTCCACTCCCGAGGTTGAGCCTCAGAGTGGCCGTGCCCCGAAGACCGGAACGGCCTCCAGCACCAGCACGGCCAGGTCGTCGTCCATCGGCTCGGTGCTGAAGTCGTGAACGGCCCGCCGGACCCGCTCCGCCACGGCCTTGGCGCCCAGTCCGATGCATCCGCGCAGTATCTCCGTCAGGCCGTCGTCGTCGTCCAACTGCCGTGTGCCTCTGCGGCGTTCGGTGACGCCGTCGGTAACGCACAGGAGCGTCTCGCCCGGTGCGAGGGTGAAGGTGTTGGCGTGAAACTCCTCAAGCTTGTCGATTCCGAGCAGCATCTGCGGTGCTGCGGCGGGAGTCACCGAGCCGTCGGTCGACAGCCGCAACGGAAGCGGATGGCCGGCGCTGGCTATCGTGCACAGCGTGCCGCCGGTGACCCCATCCGGCTCCAGCTCTCCGTACAGCAGGCTCAGGAAGCGCGAGCCCTCGTGCTCGCCACGGAACGTCACGGCCTCGGCAGCCTCCTCCGCCATTGCGAGGTTCAGCCGGTTGAGCAGGGCTTCGACGCCGTGGCCCTCGCGTGCCAGCAGTCGTACGAGGTGCCGGGCCAGGCCGGTGCCGGACATGGCCTCCAGGTCGTGGCCGCACACATCGCCGAGCAGGAAGCACCAGCGGTGGTCTCCCATCGGGAACAGGTCATAGAAGTCTCCACCGACGGTCTGACCCTCACCACAGGGCTCGTAGACGATCGCCGTGTCGACGCCCGGAATGGTGGCGAGGGACGTGGGGAGCTGGCTGAGCTGGAGTGTGCGGCTGATGCTCGCCTGCCGGGTGTAGTGGCGGACGGTGACTACCGCCTGGGCCACCCGCCGGGCCACGTCCTCCGCGAGCCGTACGACGGCGTCGGCCATGTGAGGGAGTCCTGCTTGGCCGATCAGGAGCGTGCCGAGGCACTGCCCGCCCGCGACCAGCGGGAACGCCAGCGCGGAGCCGTCCTTCTCGGCTCCTTCACCCGCGGGCCAGGGCCACGGGGCACCGGTCATCCCCAGCCTGGCAGGCGGTCGGTCCTTCTCCAGCGCCAGGCGGAGTGTGCGGATCCGCTGCTCGTCCATGTGCCAGACCTGGGAAAGCCGCATCTCGGTGCTGTCGGTGGTCAGCCATACGCCGCACCAGTCGGCGAGCCTGGGGACCAGAAGCTGTCCGGCGAGCGCCGCGACCATGTCCTCGTCCAGCTGTCCGACGAGCAGCTCGCCGGCCTCGGCGAGGAACGACTGTCCTTCACGCTCGGCCCACTCGACGCTGCGGCACCGGCCCTCGCGCGGCGGTGCGGCGGTATCGGACTCGGCGGCAGCCGGCTCTCGGGGGACGGCTTCGGTGAGGCCCTGCTCTTCGGTCTTGAGCGGGGTCTCCATGGCGCACTCCACAGAGAACCAGTCGGCCTTCCCGGTGCGCCGGTAGGTCACCCCCCACGACTGGGCCAGCGCGCGCATCAGCTGTCGGCCGTAGTCGCCCATGTCACTGTGCATGCCCTTTCCATCATGGAGGGTGCCGAATGGGCTGCGGTCCAGCACTTCGACCACGACACCCACCCGTCCGGCCGCACGCTGCGCGGCTTCGGCCGGCGACCCTCCACTGACGTCGAGGCAGCAGACCACTTCGATCTCGCACGCGCCCTGCGTGGCGACGCTGGTGACCAGTTCGCTGACGAGGAGTGCAGCGTCGTCGAGGAGCCGCTCGCTGATCACTGGCACTCCGGGGAACTGCAGAGCGGAGCGCTCGACGAGCGCGGCGCGCAGGAACTTGCGCGCCGTCGAAGCAGCGAGTTCGTTCGCGGGTACGCGCATCCGCGACACGGATTCACGCGAATCAAGGGGTGAGCCCACGGGCGACTCGCGGCCGGTTCCACACACATGATGAATGTACCCTAAAAGGGAAGTAATCGAATCTTTTACTTGCCGGGAATGGGTTGCCATGGACTCTGCCACCCACCCTGACCGCGCTTCTCGTGAGTCAGAACTCCGGGACCGGGGGCCCGCTGAAACCAGCCCCGAGATCGCAGCCCGACCCGGCCCCGCGTCGGACGGCGAGTGGATACGTGTGGCCGATTTGCGTCCCCTGCTCGCGGCCATGAATTCATTCTGCGACGGCGACTTCACCGTACGCACGCAGGGGCTGTCCGCGGGGGTCCTCGCCGAGATGGCGGGGGTGCTCAACCAGATCATCGTGCGGAACGCACATCTGGCCTCGGAACTCGACCGAGTACGCCGGGAAGTGGTGCGACAGGGACGGCTGGACGAGCGGCTCGCAGCGAGTCCCGGACAGGGAGCGTGGACCACGAGCGTGGAAGCGGCCAACACCTTGCTGGAGGCGTTGGCCGTCCCTGCCGTGAACGCCACCCGCGTCCTGACTGCTGTTGCGGACGGTGATCTGACGCAGCGCGTCGAGTTGCACGACGGCAAGCGCCAACTCCGCGGCGATCTGCGGCGCCTGGGGCATGGGGTGAACCGCATGGTGGAGCAGTTGTCGCTGTTCACCGGCGAACTGACCCGCGTCGCCCGGGAGGTCGGAACCGAGGGCCGTCTCGGCGGGCAAGCCACGGTGCAGGGGCTGGTCGGCGACTGGCGTAACGCAACCGAGGCCGTCAACACGATGGCCTCGCGGCTGACCGCGCAGGTGCGCGACATCGCGGTGGTGACCACGTCGGTCGCGCGCGGCGATCTGACACGCCAGGTCACCGTCGAGGCGAACGGCGAGCTCCTGGAGCTGAAACTCACCGTGAACACGATGGTCGACCAGCTGCGCGCGTTCGCCGACGAGGTGACGCGGGTGTCCCGTGAGGTCGGTACGGAGGGCCAGCTGGGCGGGCGGGCACAGGTCCCGGGCGTCTCGGGCGTGTGGAAGGACCTCACCGACAATGTCAACTTCATGGCGTCGAACCTGACCTCGCAGGTCCGCAACATCGCCCAGGTGACCACGGCGGTCGCCAACGGCGACCTGAGCCAGAAGATCACGGTGGACGCGCGCGGCGAGATCCTGCAGCTGAAGGAGACCGTGAACACCATGGTCGACCAGCTGTCCGCGTTCGCGGACGAGGTCACGCGCGTCGCCCGCGAGGTCGGCACCGAAGGCCGGCTCGGTGGCCGGGCACAGGTGCGCGGCGTCTCGGGGGTGTGGAAGGACCTCACGGACAACGTCAACTTCATGGCAGAGAACCTGACCTCGCAGGTCCGCAACATCGCCCAGGTCGCCACCGCGGTCGCCCAGGGCGACCTCGGCAAGACGATCACCGTGGAGGCGAAAGGGGAGATCCTGGAGCTGAAGTCGACGATCAACACGATGGTCGACCAGCTGTCGGCGTTCGCGGACGAGGTCACGCGCGTCGCCCGCTTGGTCGGCACCGAGGGCAACCTGGGTGGACAGGCGCAGGTTCGTGGGGTCTCGGGCGTGTGGAAAGAGCTGACCGACAATGTCAACTTCATGGCGCTGAACCTGACCTCGCAGGTCCGCAACATCGCCCAGGTGACCACGTCCGTCGCCAACGGCGACCTGTCGAAGAAGATCACGGTGGACGCGCGCGGCGAGATCCTGCAGCTGAAGGAGACCGTGAACACCATGGTCGACCAGCTGCGCGCGTTCGCGGATGAGGTCACGCGCGTCGCCCGCGAGGTCGGCACCGAAGGCCGGCTCGGTGGCCGGGCACAGGTGCGCGGCGTCTCGGGGGTGTGGAAGGACCTCACGGACAACGTCAACTTCATGGCAGAGAACCTGACCTCGCAGGTCCGCAACATCGCCCAGGTCGCCACTGCCGTCGCCCAGGGCGACTTGTCGAAGAAGATCGATGTGGACGCGCGCGGCGAGATCCTGGAGCTGAAGACGACCATCAACACGATGGTCGACACGCTTTCCTCGTTCTCGTCCGAGGTCACCCGCGTCGCCCGCGAGGTCGGCAGTGAGGGGCAGCTGGGCGGTCAGGCCCGTGTGGAGGGCGTCTACGGAACGTGGAAGCGGCTGACCACCAACGTCAACGAGCTTGCCCTGAACCTCACCACCCAGGTCCGGGCGATCGCGGAGGTGGCCAGCGCCGTCACCCAGGGCGACATGTCCCGCGCCATCACGGTCGAAGCCCAGGGCGAGGTCGCCGAACTGAAGAACAACATCAACCTCATGGTCTCCAACCTCCGCGAGACCACCCGCGCCAAGGACTGGCTGGAGTCCAACCTCACCCGCATGGCCGCCCTCATGCAGGGCCATCGCGACCTTGTGGAGGTCGCCGACCTGATCCTGCGCGAGCTGACCCCGCTGGTGAACGCGCAGTTCGGTGCGTTCTTCCTGGCCGAGGCAGGCGCGCCGCACGGCGAGGGCCTGCAGTTCATCGCCGGGTACGGCACCGACCGGGCCGGCGAGAGCAGCCCGCTCCCCGGTACCGGCACCCCAGGCCGCGGCCTGATCGCACAGGCCGCGCAGGAAAAGCAGCGCATCATCATCACCGACGTCCCGACGGACTACATCACCATCAGCTCCGGGCTCGGCATGGCGTACCCCGCGAGCATTGTCATCCTGCCGATCCTCTTCGAGGATCAGGTGCTCGGCGTGATCGAGCTGGCCTCGCTCAGCAAGTTCAGTGATGTGCACCTGGCCTTCATGGATCAGTTCGCCAACACGATCGGCGTCTCGATCAACACGATCATCGCCAACTCCCGAACGGAGTCCCTGCTCTCGCAGTCCCAGCGCCTCACCTCCGAATTGCGCGAGCGCTCGGACGAACTGCAGTGCTCCAACGCCGAGTTGGAGGAGAAGGCGGCCCTCCTCGCAACCGCCTCACGGTACAAGTCGGAGTTCCTGGCGAACATGTCGCACGAGCTGCGCACCCCGCTCAACTCGCTGCTGATCCTGGCCCGGCTGCTCGCCGACAACCCCGACGGGAACCTGTCCGAACAGGAGGTGCAGTTCGCCACCACCATCCACCGTTCGGGCTCGGACCTGCTCCAGCTGATCAGCGACATCCTCGACCTGTCGAAGATCGAAGCCGGCCGGATGGACGTGCGCCCGAATATACTGCCGCTGGTCAAGCTGCTTGACTACGTGCACGCCACCTTCCGGCCGCTCACCATCGACAGGGGCCTGGGCTTCGATATCGCCGTCGGCGAGAACGTACCGGCCGAGCTGTACTCCGACGAGCAACGCCTGCAGCAGGTGTTGCGCAATCTGCTGTCCAACGCCCTGAAATTCACCCACTCCGGCAGCGTGGAACTGCACGTCGAGAAGGTGCCGGGGGAACAGTTCGAGGAGGAGACACTCAAAGACGCCGAAGCCGTCATCGCTTTCTCCGTCAAGGATACCGGGATCGGCATCGCCCCCGAAAAGCTTCCGATGATCTTCGAGGCGTTCCAGCAGTCCGAGGGCACCACCAACCGCAGGTACGGCGGTACCGGCCTCGGCCTGTCCATCAGCCGGGAGATAGCCGGGATGCTCGGCGGCAAGATCGTCGCGGAGAGTGAGTTGGGCGTGGGCTCCCTCTTCACCCTCTACATTCCCTCGCACTACCCAGGCTCCACCACCGGGCTGGGCCCGGCGGAGCTGCACACCGTCGGCGTCCCGCTCGCGGAGGACCGGGCGCCGGCAACCGCCGCCGAGGACGCATCGCCTGGGCAAGTGTTGGACAGCGCGGTGAGTGCCGGCATCCTGGATCCGGGCCGCCTGAGCCCGGACGACCTGATGGGCAGGGGAGCCACAGGGGCCGCTGACGGCCGCCAGGACGCCTGGCCGGAGGCGACTCGGCTCAAGGAATGGCTCATCGGGCGTCCCGGCCGCGTACTGGCAGGCCGTCACATCCTCATCATCGACGACGACATCCGCAATGTCTTCGCCCTCACCCACGTACTGGGCCGCGTGGGCATCACCGTGAAGTACGCCGAGAACGGCCGGGAGGGCCTCGAGGTCCTGGAACGGTCCCCTGATGTGTCCCTGGTCCTGATGGACATCATGATGCCGGAGATCGACGGATACGAAACCACCCGCATCATCCGGAACACACCCCGTCTCGCACACCTGCCGATCATCGCGCTCACTGCCAAAGCGATGCCCGGAGACCGCGAGAAAGCGATAGACAGCGGCGCCTCCGAGTACGTGCCCAAGCCGGTGAACGTCGACCACCTGCTGTCGGTCATCTGCGATCTGCTCGACCCGCAGAACGGCTCCCCGCAGCCGGCGCAGGACCGGGACGCCGATGAACCGTCCAACGCAGAGGACAGCGCCGACGATCCGCCCAGGGAAGCGCCATGAGCACCAGCCCGGTCGACCAATGCAGCATCCTGATCGTGGACGACATGGAGGAGAACCTCATCGCGTTCGAAGCCGTGCTCGGCCCGCTCCACCAGCACCTCGTCCACGCGCGCTCGGGGGAGGAAGCGCTGAAGGCAATGCTGCGAGAGGAATTCGCGGTCGTCCTCCTGGACGTCCGGATGCCCGGCATGGACGGCTTCGAGACCGCCACCAACATCAAGCGCCTCGACCAGACCAAGGACGTGCCCGTCATCCTGGTGACGGGGACCGAGCCCGGTACTGACTACACCTACCGGGGATACGCGATCGGCGCCGCCGACTTCATCACCAAGCCCATCGATCCCTGGGTGCTGCGCACCAAAGTCAACGTCTTTCTCGATTTGTACCGCAAGAACCGTCAGTTGGCGACGCGCGTGCAGCCTTCGGACGCAGACCGGCTTGCGGAGATCACCAAGCGGCTCGCCCAGATCGAGCTGCTGCTACGCAACAATCCCGAAGCGGAGACGGCCAGTCTCGCCGACCGCATCGCGGAGGTGGAACGTGCGGTGGGTACTCTCCTCCCAGGCCGCACCGGCCACTATTCAGCGTCGGGATGACGGAAGCCGCCCAGCCGTCCGTCGACCCCTGAATCGTCTCGCGGTAGGCAGGGTTCATACGGACGGCGCCGGCGTGGTCCCGGGCGGCTGTTCCTTGCCGGCGGAGCCCCGGTCTTTCGAGTGGTCCGCCGGACGGCCCCACCCCCACGGGAAGGCCGCCCGGCGGACCGGTTCGGATGACTCGTCGAACTAGCGCACGTCGTACGCGCGGTTCACGGTCTGGGTGACCGAGTTGCCCTTCGAGTCGGTCGCGGCGATCTTGACCGTGACCTGCTTGCCCGTGGCGCCGGTGTGGTTCACCGTCGCCGTCCAGACGCCGTCGCTCTGCGCCGTCTTCGCCTCGGTCCAGGTCTGGCCGTTGTCGTACGAGTACGACAGGGCGACCTTGGTGAGCCCGCCCGGCGTGTAGCCGGTGTGGCCGGTGACCGTCAGGCCGAGCCTCTGGCCGTCCTCGGCGGGAAGCGTCTTCAGCCCGTCCTCCGGGAGCGTGAGGTGCGGGAAGAGGAGCGGGATGCCCTGCGAGTAGACGTTCTCGTCGAGGTGCGAGCGGAACGACCAGGTGGTCGTGGTTTCCAGCGAACGGTTCCAGACCCCGCTGCTGTCCAACTTCATGGTGTTCAGGGTCATCTCGTACGCGGCGTCCTCGGACGGCACCGTGAAGACCCCGGAGGGCCAGGAGCTGGATCCGATGAGTTTGCCGTCGCGCTCCAGCGTCATGCCGCCCAGGTCGCCGAACCCGCCCTGCATGCCGAGGTGTTCGCCGTCACCCCAGAAACCGGGGGCGACACCGATCAGGTTGCCTTGGCGCTCCGCGGCGAGCATCTGCTTGCCGTCGTCGTCGAGCGGGGTCGTCGGGGCGACGACCCCGCCGTACCACTCCTGGGTCCGCTTCTCGCCCTTCGCGTACGTGCGCACCGGGTCGATCATGAACTCGCCCCAGGGGAAGCTGCTGGACACGAGCTGACCGAAGCCGGTGCCGGCCGAGTACAGCTCGGTGCGAGTGAACGGGGCGGGGACGGTGGCCAGTTCGGCGAAGCCTGCGGACAGTCCGTTCGGGCGGACGACCGAGGGGAAGTCGACGTAGTCGGCCGCCTTGCCCATGGCGCGGTAGGTCGCCTTGTTCGTGGCGAGGTCCGCGTCGTCGACCCGGTAGGTGCGCTCGGAGCGGATCTGGCCGTCTTCGGGGAAGGCCAGCGTGTAGACGTACGGGCTCTTGGCCGTCGCCTTCCAGCGCAGGGAGGTCTCGCCGGCGGCGATGCGGGCGGCGAGATCGGTCCCCTCGGCGGTCTCGACGGCGAGGACCGGGACCGGTCCGCCGGTGAAGCCGACGCTCGGGAACCAGCGGCCCGCGGCCTCGCGGTAGAGGATCAGGCCCTTGACGCCCGCCTTGCCGGCGTCCTGCGCGATGGTGTTCAGCGCGTCGCGGTCGGCCAGCTTGACGAGCGCCAGCTTGCCCTTGGCCGCGGCCAGTTCGGCGGGCGTGCCGGACTTGCCGTCGACGATCTGCGCGGAGCCGGTGCCGTCGAGGTTGACGGAGCTGGTGGAGCCGGTCGTCGGGTGCAGTGCGGGGCCGCCCTCGACGGCGAGCTCGGAGATCTGGGGTGCCGCGGCGCGCCAGAAGCTGTCGAACTCGAAGTCTCCGTCCTTGGCCTGGCCCTGGACGTCCGCGTAGTAGGCGTTCAGTCCGCGGCCGCCCTCGATGGTGGCCGCGTGCAGCCAGGTGTCGTCCCAGGTGCGGGCGAAGCCGAGGGTGGCGCCGCGGACCTCGGTGGGCCGGTCGGTGCGGATGTCGAGCCGGTGCGCGTCGCGGGCGTCGAGGACGATCGTGGTGTCCTTGGCGATGTCCACCTGCGGGCGGCCCAGGAAGGTCGCGGAGTCGGCGGCGGTGCCGTCCGCGGTGGGCGTCTCCACGAAACTGGACAGGAAGTAGGCGCCGGGCCGGATCTGGTACGTCTGCTCGGTGGCGCCTTCGTTGTAGCGGCGCTCGCCGGAGGCGTTGTCGGTGCCGATCACGTCGAGCGAGGTGCTGCCGCCGGCGGGCTTGCCGTGCCGGTCGAGGACCTTGACCTTCAGGGTGACGGTCTCGGGCTGCACGTAGAGCGAGAACGGCGTGCTGATGTGCACCCCGTCCGGGCCGGTGGCGAGGACGCGACCGGTGACGTCACCGTACTGGGCGGCCTTGAGCTTGGCGCTCGGGTCGATGGCCAGCGGGACCTTGACGGTGCCGCCCGCCGGGACGGTGACCGTGCGCTCGCCGATCTTGGCGACCGGGGTCGTCACGGTGGAGCCGTCGTTGCCGGTGACGCGGTCGACGGCGAGCTTCAACTGCACCGGCGTGTTGGTGGTGTTGGTGTACGGCACCTGGACGGTGGTGCGGTCGGCGACGCTCTGCGGCCAGTTGAAGGCGCCGCCCTGGACGGCGTCGGCGCCGAGGACCGTCTGGTCGATCGCGGCCTTCACGTCGAGCCGCCCGCCGCCGGTCTCCCGGACGTCGCCGGGGATGTCGGTCTCGGCGGAGGAGACGAGCGCGGACTTGACCTGCTGCGCGGTCCAGTCGGGGTGGCGCTGCTTGACGATGGCGGCGGCGCCCGCGACGTGCGGGGTGGCCATCGACGTACCGCTCATGGACTCATACGCGTACACGCCCCGGCCGCCCGCGGCGGCGGCGGAGATGGCGACGCCGGGGGCGGCGATCTCCGGCTTGAGGGTGTGGGTGCGCTGGACCGGGCTGCGGCTGGAGAAGTTCGCCGTGGAGTCGTCGCGGTCGACGGCGCCGACGGTGAGGACCTCGGGAACACAGCCGGGCGAGGACACGGTGTTGTTGCTCGGGCCCGAGTTGCCCGCGGCGATGACGAAGAGCGTGTCCTTCGCGGACAGCGCGAGTTCCTGCGTGGCCTGCGACAACGGGTCGGAGCAGTCGAGCTCGGACGGGTTGCCGAGGCTCATGGAGACGACGTCGGCCTTCTGGTCGACGGCCCACTGCATGCCGGCGATGATCCACGACGTGGCGCCCTCGCCCCAGTCGTTGAGGACCTTGCCGTTGAGGAGCGTGGTGCCGGGCGCGACGCCCTTCTTCTTGCCGTCGCTTGCGGCGCCGGAGCCACCAACGGTGGACGTGGTGTGCGTGCCGTGGCCCTGGTGGTCGTCGGCGCTGTCGGAGTCGGTGAAGTTCTTCGACTCCGCGACCCGACCCTTGAGGTCGGGGTGGTCGGTGTCGACGCCGGTGTCGAGGACGGCGACCTTGGTGCCCTTGCCGTCGTACCCGGCGGCCCAGGCCTGGTCGGCGTGCACCTGCTTGGTCGACTTGTCGAGCAGGGCCTTGACCTTGGCGTCGAGCCACAGCTTCTTGAGGTCGCCGCCGGCGCGGGACTTCGAGCTCGTGATGTCGGCCCAGAAGGCGGCGGCCTTCTTCTTGTCGGCCTTCAGGGCGACGCCGTCGACGGGCTCCAGAACCGGTCCGGTCTCAGCACCGCGCGGCGCGGCGGGCAGGGCTCTCTCCACGTCCACGGACTTGTCGTACGTGGCGATGAGCGGCAGCGATTCGCTGTGCGCGTCGTCGTAGCCCTGCCGGATCAGCCCTGTGACGTTGAAGAGTTCGTCGTCGACGAGGCCGTCGGCGATCGCCTTGACGGCGCCGTCCGGGTAGACGTACAGGTTCTTGCCCGACGTCCGGGTCTGTACGAGCGGCGCGGTCCCGTCCGCACCGGGTAGCACGGTCGCCACGCTGTGGCCCGAGCCGTCCTTGGTCACCATGACCCGGTCGCCGGTGACGAGGGTGACGACGGAGCCCGCGCCGTTCTTCGCTGCTGCCTCACTGCCGACCAGCGGCCTCGCGGTGTCCGTCCGTGTTCCGGCCGCGGTCGGGCCAGCCGCGGTGACGGCCAGGACGACGGCTGTTGCCGCCGCCGAGGCCGTACGCGATATCGCGCGCATCGTTCGCTCTCCCTATCCCCAGGTGAAAGCGCAGGTGATACGGCATCAATGCCGTATACCCGGGCTGAAGTTGGTACTGCGGTGGCGCCACATTGGCATACGCAGCGGTCGTGCAGGGAAGAGCGGCGCGGCGGGTTTGTGCCGTGGCGCGCCGTGGCGGTTTCCCGCCACCGCGCGGCCGGATCCGACGCTCGGGGAGGAGTATCGCCGCATGTGCGTGAATCCCAGGTGCAGCCGAAGGCAGCGGCGGAGATCATCAGCCTGCCCTGGCAGACGGGTGCACGCCCTCCCTGAGAAGCGGCCGATAAGCCCGTAGGCGGCCATTCGCTCGTTCGCCTGACCGGTCGCCACGGGTGACCTTCGCTGCCGCAAGGGCCGATACTGCCGGTAGAAACGACGCGTCTACGAAGTGTGCTTGCCAGCCAGTTGGGGTGCTGCGGAGGCCTCCACGATACGCATCTGCTGCCGACGGTGACTGAGCGACTGGTAAGCGACCAGTACCAGCAGTACAGCAAGCAGAGCGGCGGAGGTGATGGCAGTTCCCACTCCAAGGCCGCCTTGACTGACGGGCTTCTCTACCGCGTTCTCCGCAACCGCCCCCAGCGGGCGCGTCAACACATAGGCCGCCCAGAACAGCACCGTCCCCGAGATCGACGTCGCGTAGTGTGCGACAAGAATCAGCAGCATCGCCCCGGACAGGACCAACGCACTGTCGCGGAACCCGATACCCAGACCGTCGGACAGGAAATCACCGCTTGAGGTTCCCAACGTGTTGGAAACCAGTGTTGCGGTCCAGTACAGGGCTTCACCTTCGGTGGTGTTGATCCGTTCGACGTCCATGGTCTGCCCCGTTGCCCGCCATTCGAGCAGCACCAGGACCAGCAGGACGGTCAGCACGATCGCGCCGCCAGCGTAGCCCAGCCCGGCAGTGCGGTTCATGAAGTCCGACATCGCGGTGCCCACGATGCTGGTCGTCAGGATCACCGACCAGAACACGATGGGCCGGAAGTTCAACGCTGAGCCCGGAGGCAGCCCCGGCGAGCATGGCGACGTTGCACTCGAGCGCCGCCGTTGCACTTGTCCACCATGTAGAGCCAGCCGCCCGTATCTGGCAGGCAGAAGAAGCGTTCAGCAGACCATCGCGTCCATGAAGATCCGCCCCTCGCGAATACGGTGCAGTTCTGGTTGTCCGACCTGCCCTCCGGCATGTCTCTGACCACGCTGGTCCGGCTCGCCAAGCTCCGCTGGCGCATCGAGCACGACTGCCGGGAGATGAAGCACGCCCTGAGCCTGGCCCACTTCGAGGGCCGAACCTGAGGCGGCTGGCACCACCGCGTCACCGTTGTCTCTGTCGCGCATGCCTTCTGCACCCTGCAACGACTGGCTCGGGCCCCAAAAGACCCGGCGTCGGCCTGATCCTCTACCAAGTAGTCCGCGAGCTACGGACACTACTCGGGGTCTGGACCGGCGCCTGCCCGACCTGCCACCGCGACCTACCAGCACCAATACGGACCTGACCAAACCCTACAACGGTGGTGGTGAGGGATAACCCTCGAATCGACACCCCCCTGAGTGACATGAACCGATCAATGCTGCCACTCTTCCTCCAGCCACGACCGGACCGTCGCGGTGACCGTTCCCCCCGCACCGTTCAGCTCGTTCCGGACAGCACGTCCCGTCTGCCCGGTCTCTCAACGGCCGCAGGACTCGCGGCCGCAGCAGGAGGAGTACGAGTGAGACACAATCCCCGTCGGGCAATGGCGGCAGGCGCGCTGGTGGCGTCCACCGCCCTGCTCGTCCTCGGCACCCAGGCCGTCCCCGCGACCGCCAAACCCGCCCCCCATACCGGCTCCCTGCGAACAGGCGCGCTGCAGGCGAAGCTCACCGGCGCCCAGCGCGCCGCGCTGATCAAGAGCGCGGATGGCAACTCGACGCAGACGGCGCACTCCCTCGGCCTGGGTTCGAAGGAGAAGCTGGTCGTCAAGGACGTCGTCAAAGACAACGACGGTACTCTGCACACCCGCTATGAGCGCACCTACGACGGTCTGCCCGTCCTCGGCGGCGACCTGGTCGTGCACACCTCGCCGACCTCCGAGGCGTCGGGCACGGTGAGCACCACCTTCAACAACAAGCGCTCTCTCAAGGTGTCCACCACCACCGCGGCGATCACCAAGTCGGCCGCCGAGACCAAGGCGCTGAAGACGGCCAAGGCCCTCGACGCCGAGAAGCCCGCGACGGACAGCGCCCGCAAGGTCATCTGGGCCGGCGACGGTACCCCGAAGCTCGCCTGGGAGACGGTGGTCAGCGGTTTCCAGGACGACGGCACGCCCAGCAAGCTGCACGTCATCACCGACGCGACCACCGGCGACGAGCTGAACCGCTTCGAGTCCGTCATGACCGGCACCGGCAACACCCAGTACAGCGGCACGGTGACGCTGAACACTACGCTGTCCGGCTCGACGTACCAGCTGTACGACACCACGCGCGGCGGCCACAAGACGTACACCCTCAACGGCGGCACCTCGGGCACCGGCACCCTGATGACCAGCTCCAACGACGTCTGGGGCAACGGATCCGGGTCCAACACGGCGACCGCTGCCGCGGACGCCGCCTACGGCGCCCAGACGACCTGGGACTTCTACAAGAACACCTTTGGCCGCAACGGCATCAAGAACAACGGCGTCGCGGCCTACTCCCGGGTCCACTACAGCAGCAACTACGTCAACGCGTTCTGGGACGACAGCTGCTTCTGCATGACCTACGGCGACGGCTCCGGCAACGCGCACGCGCTGACCTCGCTGGACGTCGCCGGCCACGAGATGAGCCACGGTGTCACCGCCGCCACCGCCAAGCTGAACTACTCCGGCGAGTCCGGTGGCCTGAACGAGGCCACCTCCGACATCTTCGGCACCGGCGTGGAGTTCTACGCCAACAACCCGTCGGACCCCGGTGACTACCTCATCGGCGAGAAGATCAACATCAACGGCAACGGCACCCCGCTGCGCTACATGGACAAGCCCAGCAAGGACGGCGCCTCCGCCGACTACTGGTCCTCCACCGTGGGCAGCAAGGACGTGCACTACTCGTCCGGTCCGGCGAACCACATGTTCTACCTGCTCTCCGAGGGCAGCGGCGCCAAGACCATCAACGGCGTCAGCTACAACAGCCCGACCTCGGACGGCGTCGCCGTCACGGGCATAGGCCGGGATGCGGCCCTGCAGATCTGGTACAAGGCGCTGACGACGTACATGACGTCCAGCACCAATTACGCCGGTGCCCGCACCGCCGCCCTGAATGCTGCCGCGGCGCTGTACGGCACCAACTCCACCCAGTACGCCGGTGTGGGCAACGCGTTCGCCGGGATCAACGTCGGCAGCCACATCACGCCGCCGTCCGACGGCGTGACCGTCACCAACCCCGGTGACCAGTCCTCCACCGTGGGCAAGGCGGTGAGCCTGCAGGTCTCGGCTTCCACCACCAACGGCGGAGCGCTCACCTACAGCGCGACCGGTCTGCCGGCCGGTCTGTCGATCAACAACTCGACCGGTCTCATCTCCGGCACCCCGACCACGGCGACCACCTACAGCACCAAGGTGACGGCGACCGACAGCAAGGGTTCGTCCGGCTCGGCCTCCTTCAACTGGACGGTCAGCCCCTCCGGCGGCGGCTCGTGCACCTCGGCCCAGCTGCTGAGCAACCCGGGCTTCGAGTCGGGCAACACCGGCTGGACCACCAGCAGCGGTGTGATCGACAACAACCAGAACCAGCCGGCGCGCACCGGCTCCTGGAAGGCCTGGCTCGACGGGTACGGGACCACGCACACCGACACGCTGTCCCAGTCGGTGACGATCCCGGCCGGCTGCAAGGCGACCTTCAGCTTCTATCTGCACATCGACACCGCGGAGTCCACCACCGGGTCCGCGTACGACAAGCTGACGGTGACTGCCGGGGCGACCACGCTGGCGACGTACTCGAACCTCAACGCCGCCGCCGGTTACCAGCTGAAGTCCTTCGACCTGTCCTCCTTCGCGGGCTCCACGGTCACCCTGAAGTTCACGGGTGCGGAGGACTCCATCCTCTACACGGGCTTCGTCATCGATGACACCGCCCTGACGGTCAGCTGACCTGTGTTCCATCCGTGGGGGCCGTCCGCCGGGACGGCCCCCACAGCGCGTTTGCCGGCCCTTCTCATGCGTCAACCGCGGCCCGTCGTCCCGTGGACGGTGGGCACCACCCGGCTCGGCCGCCCTCGGTCTGAACCGACGGAAGTTCGTCGAACCCAACGGCAGAACCAATCGAGAGTTGCGGACAATCACTGCTCGACGACCCGGCCACCCCCGGCCGTCCTCTCCTCGGGCCGTCGCCGGATGAATCCTCCACCACCCGGACACCCTCACCGAGCGGACGATCGACGCCACCGGCTACCTCACGGAAGCGGAAGAAGCGGCGGCCGCCGCCGCACTGATCGCGGCGCAATGCCCCGGAGGCGACCCCGTCGACACACCCTACGGCCCGGAAACACCCATGCCCGCGTTGCCCACCGACCTTCGGACGCTCGCCGACGAAGCCCTCGCCCGCATCGCCTGCGACGAGGCGGGGCTGGCCTCAAACTGGGTCGCCCCGGAGGACTGGAAACAATGGCGGGCGATGCTCAACCACCTTCGCGCAGTACTCGCCCCGCCGCCGCCTTCCATCGCACTCTTCGATGTCCAGTCATAACTGAGCGTCGCTCGGCACGGAAGTTGTGCCCGAACCCCCGGAAGTGAACGAAGCCAACGGCAGTAAGGTCACAGCGCTCACCTCGTCGCTCCGGGATAGGTTTGTGTTCCGGGAGGCCTGGTCGGCAACGTCGCAGTCCTGCTCCGGAGGGGTCCGCCATGCCGCTCACGTTCCGCCTCGGCCATCGCGTTCACCCCAGTCGTCCGGGTACGTGGGGAGCTGACCCCTGACAAGGCCGATGACATCCGTAAAAAGCTCTGCGAAGCCTTCGCGCACGCCCCTGCCGTTGCCGAAGTGAACCTCAGCAAGGTCACCTACCTCAGTCCAGAGGCCGGCATCCTCCTCGTGGCGGCTGCAGCCACCGCACGCGCGCCTGATCTTGACCACGCTTCGGCACCCAGCCTGCGCGTTCTGCGCAACCTGAGCGTCCAGCGCCTCATGGACGATGCCACTCCGTCGGCACAAGGGGCTTGAGCCATTAACCGGTGGTGGAAGCGGCGGCGGTGCTGCCAGGGAACGGTGCCAGCGGCTTGTAATAGCACTCGGAGGCTTGTGGGGGGGGCCGCGGCTGTTGTGCCTTCCTGCAGGGCGTTCGAGGGCAATCATGGCGGCATCGTCGTCCAGTCGGCCGCCCGCGTGTGCGAGCAGGTCGCTGCGAAGGTGCTCCAGGAGTTCCTCGGGGTGCTGCCCGCTCCAGGCGGCGGCGCGTTCGGCGAGGGGATAGAAAGCGCCGCGGGAGTTGCGGGCTTCGGCCACGCCGTCGGTGTACAGCAGGAGCAGGTCGCCCTGCCCGAAGTGGAACGTGTCGACACAGTGACTGGGCTTGTCCAGCTGCAAGCCGAGCGGGAGGCCAGCCTGGTGGGCGCAGAGCGCGGTGGCCTGTCCCTGGTGTAGCCGCAGCGGCGGAGGGTGACCGCAGTGGACGATCTGGACCGAGGGAGCGTGGTCGGGGATGTCGATGAGCATCGCGGTGACGAAGCACTCCTGCGCCAGGTCGTCCTCACCGGGTTCGGCCAAATTCCAGCACACGCTCGCGTCCAGGTAGCTGGTGAGTTCCACCAGGCCCGTCTGCCGGTGCGCGGCCCCTCGGAAGGCGCTCAGCAGGAGCGCTGCGTCGCTCACGGCGGTCAGGCCCTTGCCACGGACGTCCCCGATGAGCAGCCGGGTACCGTGGGCGGTGCGGGCGGCCGCGTACAGGTCGCCGCCGATATGCATCTCCCGCTCCGCCGCCAGGTACACCGCAGCCACGCGCAGGGGCCCCATCTGTGGGGGCAGCGGGCGCAGAACCAGGTTCTGGGCGATCTCGGAGACCTGACGCACCCGCGTCAGCTCCCGTACCTTCCGCTCCCGTATCCCGGACAGGAGCGCGGCGAATGCCGAGGCCGCCACCACGGCGACGATCTGCGCCATCCGCTGCGCCGAGTGCAGGTCCTTGAGAAGGACGGCGAAGATCACCTGGTCCGCCAGGGCCAGCGCTCCGGTCAGTGCGGTCAGCTTCGGCCCCAGGGTCACCGCGGCGAGCACCGGCGCGACGATCAGGAGCGGTCCGACGTGCGGGTGGCCGGGAGTGGCCAGGTTGACGGTGGTGATCACGATGATCAGCGCAAGCGGAACACCGACAAGGCCGCGCGTCTCGTACCACGGCCGGCGGCGACTTGCAGGGCACTTTTGGGAGGGCATACTTCCGTGTACCCGTATTGCGGCCGACTGCCGTCCGCTTCCGCCATCACGGTCACCGCGTCCAGCCCCCGAGTGCTCGTCGACATCGCGGATGAACAGATCTTTGTGCGCCAGCAGGTCGGCTTCGACCTCGCGGCCTGCCTCCCGCAGCTCGTCGACGGCCAGGGACGTCCCCCTGGTCACCCTCGTCGACGACTACGCCGAGGCGCTCCGTTTTCGCGCCGAGGGCCGTCCAGGATGTTCCCGCGCCAGCACGCCTGCTGGCCGAACATTTCTGGCCGGGGCCGCTCCGGCTGGTCCTGCGGCGCGGTCCCCGCGTGCCCCCCCCGAAGCGACCGGAGGCCTGGAGACGGTGACCGTGCGCGTTCCCGACCACCCTGTCGCGCTTGCGCTCCTGCCAGCCTTCGGTGCCGGTGTCACGGCTCCGTCGCCAACCGTTTCGGCTCGGTCAGCCCCACAACGGCGGACCATGTCCGTGCCGAGCTCGGCAGGGCGGTCGACTTCGTGCTGGACGGCGGCCCCTGCGAGGTCGGCGTCGAGTCGACCATCGTCGACGCCACGGGCGATGCCCCAAGCGTCCTTCGGCCCGGCGGGGTGACGCTCGAGGACCTCGAAGCGGTGCTGGGGTGCCTGCCCGCGGTCCCCGCGACGAGTCGTGTTCGGGTGCCGGGCCAGCACCCGTCGCATTACGCGCCGCGTGCGCGGGTCGTCCTCGTCGAGCCGGAGAAGGTTGTCGCCGAAGCGGAGCTCGCGCAAGAGCTGGGGCACCGGGTGGGCGTCCACGTACCGCCCCTCGTAAGCGACGACCGTCCCCCATCCCCGGCACGCCTCACACCCCGTCCCCCGCGCCAGGTCGGCTCGGGGGACGGTGCTGGGGTCCTCACCCACGTATACGGCTATCCACCGGCCGTTGATGGGCTGTCCCAATCCCGACCCCGCGCTCAGGACCGGTGAAGGCGCACGCCGTGGTGACGGTCCCGGGTTCGTTGGCCACCTACACACGCGGGCTGTACGGGTTCCTGCGCGAACTCGACCAGCGGGGGTGCGACCTCATCATCGCGTCCTTGCCGATGGAGGAGGGGCTGGGGCTGGCGATCGCCAACCGGCTCCGCCGCGTGGCCGGCCAAGCATGCTCACCGAGATTCCCCGCCCACCAGACTTTGACCTGCGGCGGAGTGTCGCAACGTGGGATTCGCCGAGCAGTCACCCCGCACGACCACGTGCTGTCCAGGGTGGGTGAGGGAGCGGCTGCCGGCAACGCTGTCGGATTGAACGCTAAGAACTTGATCTCGGTCCGTGACACGTGGCGCGGCGGGTCGATAGTCCAGGAGGAACATGGAGATACCGAAGCCAGACTTCAGGCACAGAGCGAAGCCGAGGCACCACGGCGCGACACGTGGCGACGGCTGGCGGAGGGAGTGTTTGGTATGACATCCGAATCCTTCCCATCCAGCGGCGACGAGCCGGGCACCGGGCCACCCCATCTGAACGGGTTGCTGGACGTGCTCAGCATCGCCGCGGTGGTGCTGAATGCCGACGGGAGGATCGTGTTCTGGAGCCCGCAGGCCGAGGAGCTCTTCGGCTACAGGGCACAAGAGGCGCTCGGCCAGTACGCGGGCCGGCTACTGGTGCACGAGGAGCACCTGACGTCCGTCGTGTCGCTGTTCACCGACGTGATGGAGACCGGCCGGAGCTGGGGCGGTACCTTTCCCATCCGCCGCAAGGACGGCAGCACCCGCCTGGTGGAATTCCGCAACGTGCGGCTGCTGGATGATCTCGGGCACGTCTACGCCCTGGGCATCGCGGCCGATCACACCACGCTCCAACGGGTGGAAACCGGCCTGGCCCTGTATGAACGGCTGATCAACCAGTCACCGATCGGCGTGGCCCTGCTGGACCCCGACCTCCACTACCTGTTGGTCAACCCCGCGCTCGAGCACATCGACGGCGTACCCGCCGAAGCGCGCATCGGCCGCCACCTCCGTGAGACCCTGCCCTTCCCCGACATCGACACGATCGAGTCGGCCCTGCACCAGGTGCTGACCACCGGGAACCCGCTGCTCGACCAGTACGCGGTCGGCCGCGCCCCCGCCCACCCCGACACCGAGCACGCCTGGTCACTGTCCCTCTACCGGCTGGAGGACCCGGGCGGGCGGGTCCTCGGCGCCGCGACCCTGGCCGTCGACGTCACCGAACGGCACCGGGCGGCCACCGAAGCCGATCGGGCCCGACGGCGCCTGGCCCTGATCGCCGACGCCTCCGCCCGCGTAGGGACCGCCCTGGACGTCGACCTGACCGCCCGCGAGCTGGCCGAGATCGCCACACCCGATCTCGCCGACCTGGTCGCGGTGGACGTCCTCGACGACGTTCTGGCCTGCCGCCGCACCGGCACACCGGACAGGGGCCCGGAACTCTTCCGCGCCCTTGCGGTCAAGGCGGCCTTCCCCACCGTGGCCCTCCGCGCCGCCGACCCTGCCGGTGACCCCGCCGCGTATGACAGCGACCGCCTGGTCACCCTGTGCGTACACACCGGAAGGCCGGTCCTGGTCCGGCACGTGGACGACGAGGACCTGCAGCGCATCGCCCGCGATCAGCAGGCCGGCACGCTCCTGGCCCGCGCCGGCGTCCACTCCTACCTCGCGGTGCCGCTCATCGCCCGGGGCGAAGTACTCGGCGCCCTGGACCTCATGCGCACCCGCAACCCGCTGCCCTTCGACGAGGACGACGTCATCCTGGCCAGTGAGCTGGCCAACCGCGCCGCGGTCAGCATCGACAACGCCCGCTGGTACCAGAGCGTGCGCAACGCCGCCGTCACCCTCCAGCGCAGCCTGCTGCCGGAGCACCCACCGCACCTGGTGGGCCTGGAGGTCGCCTCCCGCTACCAGCCCGCCCAGGCCACCAGCGAGGTCGGCGGCGACTGGTACGACGTCATCCCCCTACCCGGCGACAAGACCGCGCTGGTGGTCGGCGACGTGATGGGCCACGGCATCGATGCCGCCGCCACCATGGGCCGCCTTCGCACCGCCACCTGTGCCTTCGCGGACCTCGACCTGGCCCCCCACGAAGTGCTCCAGCACCTCGACAAGATCACCTGCGGTCTTGAGCACTACATCGCCACCTGCATCTACGCGGTCTACGACCCTCACCGGATGCAGTGCCACATCGCCAATGCCGGGCACATGCCACCCGCGCTGGCCCGACCCGGCCCCGCCCCCCGGCTACTCAACCTACCCACCGGCGCCCCCCTCGGCGTCGGCGGCATCCCCTTCGACACCACCACCGTGAACGTCACGACCAGCGACCTACTGGTCCTCTACACCGACGGCCTCGTGGAAACCCGCCACGACCCCATCGACCAACGCCTGGAGATCCTCCTCAGCCTCCTCGACGAACCCAACCGCCCCCTGCAAGAGACCTGCGACCTGCTCCTGCACACCCTGCGCCACCCCGACGACCACGACGACGTCGCCCTCCTCATCGCCCGGGCCCAGTAAGCCGCGCAGCACGTGCCGCACCTCCCCGCCGAACGCCTCAAGACGCACAGCCTTCCAACAGACCAAACATGAAGGGCTACAGCCCCGACACGAGCGCGTGGAAGACGCATGAGGAGGATCGGTTCGAACCGCCAACTCGCGGGCGAATCCGAACTGATCCGTCCAACGAGCGACCAAGTGGGGAGATCGAGCACACGTGGTCGTTTTCAAGGCTCCGTCTGACCGCGATTCCATGAATAATCTCGGTGCCGCGGCAGGCTGCCGCCGAATCGGTCTCTCGACGGCGCTGACTAACTGATCATTTCAGAATGAAGTTCTAAGGCGGCGAAGGCACATGATGCTGCAGGCCAGTTCGAGCAGGCCCTGGTGGAGGTCGGCGCGGCGCTCGTAGCGGATGCGGAGCCGTTGAACTGGTGCCATGGGTCCAGTCTGGCAGGAGTTCAGTCCCGCTCGACCAACTAGGCCCCGATGCACATGGCGTCCAGGTCGCACGCTGGAACGTGGCCAGGGCGTGCGCGGGCCGTCGTCCGCGCTACGCCGCGCGGTCGAGCAATTCGGGCACGCACTGGGCGGTGGGGTGCGCCTTGAATAGGGGGATGAGTTCTCGGACCATTTGTACGCACCGTGGCGCGCCGATTCGCTCGGCCAGATTGAGGGAGTCGAGCGCTGCTGCGGCAGCGAGGTCTGGCTCCCTGAGATCAAGATGGCTTTTGGCCTGATACGCGAGGAAAACACCGCGAGTTTTGTCTCGGCTGCCAGGCAGCAGTTCCTGCCCCTCCCGGATGAGCTGGTGGGCTCGGCGGGTGTCACCGAGATCGAGCAGGCTCTGTCCGGAGTCGACTGCGAGGTCAGCTTCAGATAGCCACGAGCACCAGGCAGGCACAGGTTCTCCGGACGAGGCGGCAAGAAGGTGTTCCGCTGCGGCGAGGGCCCGCAGAGTGGCACGTTTCTCGCCCTGCGCTGCCATGGCTCGTGCAAGCCGAAGTTGTAGCAGCGACCGGGCAGCCGGGTGTCGGGTCCCGGACAGGGCTCGTTCGAGAATGCCAGCGGCCGTCTGCGGGTCGCGCCGCCAGGATGCCTGATAGGCGAGGTCTCCGAGCAGCGCCGCGCCCATATCCCGATCACCCCCAGAGTTGGCGCTGTGCAGGCCGGCGATCCAGTACTGACTCGCCTCGGCGTGAAGTCCGTAGTCGAAGCGGTGCCAGCCCACCGTTTGGCTCAGGCCCGCGGCAAGTGCGAGGAGGCGCAGCTTGACTGTCTGGCCGCATTGGCCGCCCTCGATGATGTCCGTGACCGTAGTCAGGAGTGCGTCAATGAGGGGCACGGTGTGCTGGCGTTGCTCGGTCGCCTGGGCGGTCAGCCGGGCGCTGGTCTCCTCCAGCAGGGTGACGAGATCCTCACCGACCGCTTTGGTGCCGTCGTTGTTGGCCCAAGCCCAGGTGTCGGCCGACGCCCAGGTGGAGGCCAGCGTAATCAGGGCGCTGCCAGAGATGGCTGTCAGGAAGGTACGGCGGGAAGCGCGTTCCATGGTCGTTCGCCATGCCTCTCGGAGAGCCGGAACCAGGCTGGCTGGACCGAGCGGAATCACCATGCCGCCGAGGCCCGGCAGCCAGTGGGCCACGAGTGGGATCGACCGCCTCGGCCGGAATCTCCAATGCCTCGGCGATGTAGGACTGGGAGTCCGCGTCGGGTGTGACTCCCTCCATCTCCCACTTGTAGACGCGTTGTTTAGTCGCGCCCGATCTCAGGCCGCGGCGTTCGGCTGCCCGTCGGATCTCCCGCGCGAGATCCACTCCTGTCATCCCGCGCGCCATCCGGGCTCTCGCCCATGGGTGCGTGTTCTCGGCCACGTCGCCATCCAATCAACCCTGCCTACACCGAGCGTAGCCGCGCACCGGCCGGGATGACCGCGGGATGACCGCCAACGCCTATCTCTGTCGGGACAGTTGGCCGACACTCGATCACTCCAGCGACACATCGCAGGTCGTGTAGGCGCCTCTGGCCCCGGCTCCCGGGGCGTCCGGGGGCCGGGGGCCGGAGGCCGAGCGTAAAATTGGCAGCGTGAACCCGCGACTGACTTTGCTCAGTACGGTGGCTTCCGGTGTCCCGGAAAGCAAAGTCTTCCGGCTGGCGCTCCAGCACGCCGTGGGTGAGTTGCGGGCTCTGGGTGGAATGATCCATCTCTGTGGTCCCACGTCCGCGTTGTGCCTGGCGTCGGCGGTCGGTCTGCCACCCGCTCTCACTCGTTCCTGGGAGATCATCGACCAGCAGAGTCCGCTTGCCCCGGCGCGTGCCCTGCACCAGGGCACCGCTGTATGGCTGCCGCTGCCTCCCAGCGGAGCCGCCGACGCCCCAGGGCCCGGCACAGGCCTGGCCGCCCTGCCGGTGTCCGGCGGGGGCCGCATCGTGGGCACCCTCACCGTTCTGACAGGCGACCGGAGCGAGCCGACCCCGGAACACTGGGACTTCCTCCGGACCCTCGTCGCCTGGGCCGAGGAGCGCATGTCGCAGGCTCCGAAGATGTCCGAATCTGCACCGACGGAGCCCGACGGTGAGCAGCCCCGGCAGGGGGTGCCAGGTCTCAGGGTCGGCTGGTGGGACTGGAATCTCCAGACCGACGAGCTTATCTGGGACGCGGCGATCATGGAGTTGTACGGCAGCAGGCCGGCCGATTTCACCGGAAAGATCCAGGACTGGATGCACATCCTCCACCCCGACGACCTGGCACCCACACTGGCAGAGGCGCAGCGGGCGATCCGCGACCACTCGGTGTACGAGGCCGTTTACCGGGTACGCCGTCTGGACGGCACGTACGGCTGGTCGCGGGCCCGCGGTATGCCCACGTACGACGAGCGGGGCCGGCCGCTCCGGATGGTCGGCGTGAGATGGGAGAGCAGCGAGTCGCCTTCCGCTCGGGACGCGCTCAGCCGGGCCCTTCGTCAGATGAGCGACGGTTTCCTGGCGGTGGACGCCGAATGGCGCATCATCTTCACCAACCTGGAAGCAGAACATGCGCTGGGCCTCTCTCAGGAGGAACTCTTCGGGCGTGTGCTGTGGGACCTGCCCGCCGCACGACGGATCAAGGGCCTGGAGCGTCGCTGTCAGAAGGCCGCCGCCGAGGAGAAGCCCGCCAGCTTTGATGTACGCATGCCGGACACGGGGCGTCGCTATCGGCTGCGGCTGGCCCCGGGGCCCGTAGGCCGCGCCCTCTACCTGACGGACGTCACCGAGAAACTGCATATGCAGGAGGAGCGCCGGGCGGCCGAGCGTGCCGCGTCCGAGCGAGCGGCCCAGATCACGGAGCTGACCGCGGCGCTCGCCAAGGCGACGACCTCACAGGACGTGGTGAACGCTGTCGCGCAGTGGGTGCTGCCAGCGTTCAACGCCGTCGGACTCATGGTGCAGGCCATCGAAGGAAACCGGCTCCTCGGTGTCGGGGCCGTCGGGTACGCGGACGACTTCCTGGACCTCCTGAACAGCCGCACCACAGGGGGCACCAGCCCGTCCTGGAAGGTGATCCGGTCCGGAGCAGCGGCGTTCCTGTCCTCGCCGCGGGAATACGCTGCGTACTCGCCCGATCACGCCGACCTGCCCGACATCGCCCACAAGCAGGCCTGGGCGTTCCTGCCGCTGACGGCGTCCGGTCACACCTTCGGGGTGTGCGTCGTGTCCTGGGACCGTCCGCATCGGCTCAGCGACGACGAGCGCTCATTGCTGACCACGATCAGCGCCCTCATCGCGCAAGCCCTGGAGCGGGCCCGGCTCTGCGACGCCGAGCGCATCCGGTCCCGCGAACTCCAGCGCAGCCTGCTTCCCACCGGCCTACCCGACCTGCCCGCATGCGTGACCGCCGCCCGTTACCTCCCCGCCGGGGAGGGCATGGACGTGGGCGGCGACTGGTACGACGTCGTCCCGCTCTCCAGCGGCCAGGTCGCCCTCGTCGTCGGCGACGTCATGGGCCACGGCCTGCCCGAGGCGGCCGCCATGGGCCGCCTGCGCACGGCCGTCCATACCCTGGCCGACCTCGAACTGCCCCCCGACGAAATCATGGGGCACCTCAACGACATTGTCGGTGACATGGGCGAGGAGTCGTACGTGACCTGCCTGTACGTGCTCTACGACTCCACCACACAGGTCTGCTCCATCACCCACTCCGGGCACCCGCCCCCGGCTCTGGTGCACCCCGACGGCACCGTGCTGTTCCCGAAACTGGGCGCCAACCCGCCTCTAGGTGCGGCCGAGCCGCCGTTCCAGACGGTCGAGCTGACGGTGCCCGAAGGCACCCTGGTCGTGCTCTACACCGACGGCCTCGTCGAGTCGGCGAAACGCGACATCGACGCGGGCATGGCAGACCTGGCCCGGCTCCTCCGCACCGCCCACGAGGACGGCCGTGACGCGGATCTGGAGCGCCTCTGCGACACTCTGACGGCTGGCCTGCTCCCCGCCGAGCACCAAGCGGCCGACGACGCAGCGCTCCTCGTTGCCCGCCTCCAGGCCCTGAACGCGGACAGGATGGCCTCCTGGCCGCTCACCGAGGACCCAAAGGCGGCCAGTCTGGCCCGCCGCCATGTCCGTGAACAACTCTCCGTCTGGGGCCTGGACGACCTGACATCCACCACGGAGCTGCTGGCCAGCGAATTGGTAGGCAACGTCGTACGGCACGCCAAGGGACCGGTCCGCCTGCGTCTGCTGCACGGAGCCGAGCTGATCTGCGAGGTCTTCGACGGCAGCCTCACGATGCCCCGTATGCGCCGCGCCGCGGACACCGACGAAGGCGGCCGCGGGCTGCAACTGATCACCGCGCTCTCGCAACGCTGGGGCAGCCGCTACACGGCGAAAGGAAAGTGCATCTGGACCGAGCAGGCCCTGCACGGCCCGGACGACCGCAGGAACCAGTCGTCCGATGCCTTGAAGCTGATGTTCCCGAACACGGATGGATTCGACAGAACAGGCGGATTCGACGTGGACCCGACCGGGCTCTCCTCCGGGGAGGAGGAGCAGTAGGGGCTACTTCAGGGCTATCGATCAACTCATCCACAACTCTTGAATATGCTCATCAAGTTCGATCCGTGGTTGACCTCGGGCCATAAGCAACAAATCCCGGCCGAGCCGCTCGCCAACCGCTCGGGGGTGGGGCACTTGCCCAGGAAACCGGGTAGTACCCCTCCTGTGTCGTGCCCCTCTGCGCCACCGCCGGACACTGGCTCCACTATGGTCCCTGCATGCCGCGTAAGCCCGACTCACAGCGAGGAGGCTCGCTAACACGCCAGTTGCCTCGGCTATACCAGCTTGCAGGCCCCGGGGCGGCACATGCTCGGCCGTCGCGAACAGGCAAGTCAGTCAGTGGAACTGACCGTCAAGGTGTAGCGCTCGGCTACGTTGCGCACCCGCTCGGCCACCAAGCCCTCGTGCTCCACGTTGAGGAAGACCAGGCCTGTGGTGGCTGACGAGTCGAGGGGTCGTGCCGATGACATCGCCCACGCCATACTTCATGTACGCGCTCACGGCGCCGGGCACTTGGAGCAGCGTGTCCACGTCCGGAAGTTCCTGGATCCTGCCCGGACGGATCGGAAGGTCACAGTTGACGACGATGCCGGGGGCATCGGTGCGCTGCCAGTCGGGTGTCAGCCCCAGGGAGGTGTCGATGAACGCCCCCCATAGATCCACCCCATGCTGCATCTTGACGCCTCGTGCGATGCCGCCGCCGGGACGGCAGGTGATCTCGCCTACGCGGAGGAAGAGCCTGTCTTGAACAGCTCCAGGTGTGTGATTCCTGAACGCAATCCGAGTGCCGCCACGACTTGGCGGTGCAGTCCGGCGATCTTCTCCCCGTCCGGGTGGGCCCCGGGCAAGACGTAAGAGCCGGTGAAGGCATCCGAGCGAATCCGCGTGGTCAAGGGCCGAGGCCGAGCCCGCACCGGCGGGTCGCCGAGCGCGATGAGCAGGCCGTGACCGTGTGGAAGGAGGCAACCTGGGACGAGGTAAATGAGCCCGGGCGGCCTGCGGAGGTTACGTCTGCTTCGAGGACGAAGCAGGCTTCACCGAAAGCCGCCCCGAGGACGCACCTGGGGCCGGCGCGGCCGCACCCCGGTCGTGACCGTCAGCGGGCGACGCCCCGGTGACGCGCTGGCTTTCGGGCCGGTTGCAGACCAGCGACCGCGCGGAGTCCGTCCGCCACTCACGCGATGCCTTCCGCTACTTCCTGCGCTGGCTCGCCAGGGCCCACCCCGAAGTCGACGCGATGACCCAGCTGGAGCGGCGGCACGTCGAGGGCTTCATGGCCCACCTGCACGAGCACATCAATGCCCGGACCGGCAGGCCGCTGACGGCACGGTCCCGCTACACCTATCTCAGCCCGCTGCTGCAGTTCTTCCGCGAGACCAGCCAGTGGGGCTGGAGCGATGTCCCGGGCCGCCCCCTGCTCGGCCGCTCGGACATGCCCAAACTCCCCTCCGCGCTGCCGCGGTTCATCCCCCGGGCCGAGCTGGACCGCCTCATGGACGCGGTCGAAGAACTCCAAGACCCCCACCAACGAGCCACTCTGCTTCTGCCGCGCTGGAGCGGCGCTCGACGCGGGAGATCGCACGGCTGACCTGGACTGCCTGGACGCCTACCTTGACGGCTATCCGCGGCTGCGGATCCCGGTCGGCAAGACCTACACCGAGCGCATGGTCCCGCTGCATCCCCAGGCGGCGGACGCCCTGCGCGACCTGATCGACGCAGCCAAGGCCGCGAACGCCGCGGCCCGCCACGACGCATGGGCCCAGCGGCCGGTCCGCTACGTGTTCATGCGACGGGGCAAGCCGATGGGCCGGCACTTCCTCTTCGAAGACGCCCTGGAGATCGCCTGCCGCAAGGCCGGACTCGTCGACGGCGACGGCAACCTCACCGTGACCGCCCACCGGTTCCGCCACACGGTCGGCACCCAGCTCGCCGACGGAGGCGCCCAGATCCAGACCATCATGGCGGTCCTCGGGCACCGCAACGCGCAGATGTCGGCCACGTACTCCCACATCAGCGGCCCCGTCCTGAAGGAGCAGTACGAGAAGGTCATCGCCGCCGGCGGACGGATCGCGGGACCGGCCGCCGAGGAGCTCCTGAACAGAAGGATCGGCGAGGGTGAGGCGGACGAGTCGGCGCTGACCGGAGAATCGCTGCCGGTGACCAAGAATCCCGGCGATGACGTGTACTCGGGGTCGGCGGTGTCGCGGGGCGGGCCGGTGGTGCGCATGTGGGCCCGGGAGCGGAACGAGCCGTGGCGAAGGGAGCGGTGCAGGCGATCCTCGGCCTCGCACAGGCCGGGTCACGTCCGCTGGAGTGGTGTATCGACGGCCACTCGGTGATCTCGTCTTTGAGGCTATGCGGTGAGTTCGGTGGGCAGGGTGGTGTCGTTGGTCTGTGACTCGATCGGGTGGAGGCGGGCTTTGGCGAGGGGTTCGCGGCTCATGTAGCGGCGGGCTTCGGTCCACTCGTCGTTCTGCTCGGCCAGGACCGCGCCGACCAGGCGGATCACGGCGGTGCGGTCGGGGAAGATGCCGACCACGTCGGTGCGGCGCCGGATCTCCTTGTTCAGTCGCTCTTGCGGGTTGTTCGACCAGATCTGCCGCCAGATCTCCCGCGGGAAGGCGGTGAAGGCCAGCAGGTCGTGCTGGGCGGAGTCCAAGTGGGATGCTGCCTTGGGGGACTTGGCCTCCAGTGCGTCGAGGACGTGCCGCATCTGGGCTTTCACGGCGTCGGTGTCGGGCTGTTCGAAGACGGTCCGCAGCAGCGTGGCCACCCAGGGCTGGGCCGACTTCGGCACCTGGCTCAGCAATTTTCTCGCGTAGTGGGTGCGGCACCGCTGCCAGGATGCGCCGGGCAGCACGGCGCCGATGGCGTCGACCAAGCCGGCGTGCGCGTCGGAGACGACGAGTTGGACGCCGGACAGCCCACGGGCGATCAGTGAGCGCAGGAAGGCCAGCCAGCCGGCCCCGTCCTCGGCGGTGGCCACGTCCAGACCGAGGATCTCGCGGTGTCCGTCGGCGTTCACGCCGGCCGCGATGAGCGCGTGGACGTTGATGCGGCCGCCCTCACGGACCTTCTGGGTCAGGGCATCGACCCAGACGAAGGTGTAGGGGCCAGCATCCAGGGGACGGTTACGGAAGGCGACGACCTGCTCGTCGAGGTGCTTGGCCATCGCGCTGACCTGCGACTTCGACAGCTGGGTGACGCCCAGGGACTCGGCGAGCTTCTCCACTCGGCGGGTGGAGACCCCGAGCAGGTAGGCGGTGGCGACCACCGAGATCAGGGCCTGCTCGGCCCGCCGACGTCGTTCCAGCAGCCAGTGGGGGAAGCAACTCCCGGACCTGAGCTTGGGGACGGCCAGTTCGACGGTGCCCGCCCGGGTGTCCCACTCGCGCGGGCGGTAGCCGTTGCGGTGGTTGACTCGCTCGTCGCTGACCTGGCGGTATTCGGCGTTGCAGAGGGCGTCGGCCTCCGCGGACATGAGCGCGTCGGCGAATGTTTTGATCATCGCGCGCAGCAGATCGGGACTCGCCGCGGCGAGGTTGTCCTCCGCGAGGGCGTGCAGGGGCAGACTGTCGGGTGCGGTCATCGTGCTGATCTCCTTCGAGGCTTCGACACTTCGAAGATCAGCCGGTGGCCGCTCATCTATGCGGGCACCATCCCGATGCCGGAGCAAACCCCCGGATCAGGTCGAACCCATACACCACTTCCCTGGACGCAACCCGCCGCGCCCCTGCACCCGCCTGCCCTGGCTGACGGATGCCCGCTCTCCCTGGGAAACGGCCGATGAGCCCGCAGGCGGCCATTCGCTCGTTCCTGACCGGTCGCCACAGGTGACCTTCGCTGCCGCAAGGCCGATACTGCCGGTAGAAACGTCGTGGCCGCGCCGCGTCCGCCGCGCCGCCCCCTGCACCTGACGACCCGCCATGGAAGTGAGCGTCCAGTCAGCACCAGTACCGCGAGCAGCCTTCGACCACCGTTACGCACTGTGACCAGCCGAGACGCGGGTTGATGCCCCGCTTGTTAGGCTCCGTAGGAGGTACCGATGAAAATGCTCATCAACGTCGCCGAAACCGTCGTGGCGGACGCGCTGCGCGGTATGGCGGCGGCCCACCCCGAGCTGACGGTCGACGTGGAGAACCGGGTCGTCGTGCGGCGGGACGCTCCCGTGGCGGGGAAGGTCGCGCTGGTCTCCGGCGGCGGATCGGGGCACGAGCCGCTGCACGGCGGGTTCGTCGGGCCCGGGATGCTCGCGGCGGCCTGTCCGGGGGAGGTCTTCACCTCACCGGTGCCGGACCAGATGCTGCGGGCGGCGGCAGCCGTGGACAGCGGGGCGGGCGTGCTGTTCGTCGTGAAGAACTACACCGGCGACGTGCTCAACTTCGACATGGCGGCCGAACTCGCCGAGGACGAGGGCATCCAGATCGCGAAGGTGCTCGTCAACGATGACGTGGCGGTGACCGACAGCCTCTACACGGCTGGACGGCGCGGCACCGGCGCGACCCTGTTCGTGGAGAAGATCGCGGGCGCCGCCGCGGACGAGGGTCAGCCGTTGGAGCGGGTGGAGTCGATCGGCCGGCAGGTCAACGAGAACTCCCGCAGCTTCGGCGTCGCGCTGAGCGCCTGCACCACCCCGGCCAAGGGCAGCCCCACCTTCGACCTGCCGCCCGGTGAGCTGGAGCTCGGCGTCGGCATCCACGGCGAGCCGGGCCGGGAGCGGCGGCCGATGATGACCTCGCACGAGATCGCCGACTTCGCGGTGCACGCCGTCCTGGAGGACATGAGCCCGAGCAACCCGGTGCTGCTGCTGGTCAACGGCATGGGCGCGACCCCACTGCTGGAGCTGTACGGCTTCGGCGCGGAGGTGCACCGGGTGCTCGCCGAGCGGGGTGTGGCCGTCGCCCGCACTCTGGTGGGCAACTACGTCACCTCCCTGGACATGGCGGGCGCCTCGGTCACCCTGTGCCAGATCGACGAGGAACTGCTGCGGCTGTGGGACGCGCCGGTGAGCACACCGGGCCTGCGCTGGGGCAGGTGACGTCGCGAGCGCCTCGACCGTACCTACCACGCAAGGGAGATCCAGTGCTCGACGCCGACTTCTTCCGCCGCTGGATGACGGCGACCGCCGCGTCCGTGGCCCGCGAGGCGGAATGGCTCACCGCCCTCGACTCACCCATCGGGGACGCCGACCACGGCACCAATCTTCAGCGCGGGTTCACGGCCGTACGGGCCGCGCTGGAGAAGGAGGCTCCACCGGCACCCGGCGCGATCCTGGTCCTCGCCGGGAAGCAGCTGATCTCGACGGTCGGCGGCGCGTCGGGGCCGCTGTACGGGACGCTGCTGCGGCGTACCGGCAAGGCGCTCGGGGACGCCGCCGAGGTGAGCGAGAAGCAGTTCGCCGAGGCCCTGCGGGCCGGGGTGGAGGGGGTCATGACGCTGGGCGGGGCCGCACCGGGCGACAAGACCATGATCGACGCGCTGGTCCCGGCGGTCGACGCGCTCGGTGACGGTTTCGCGACGGCCCGCGCCGCCGCCGAGGCGGGCGCCGAGGCGACCATTCCCCTGCTGGCCCGCAAGGGCCGGGCGAGTTATCTGGGCGAGCGCAGCATCGGGCACCAGGACCCGGGGGCCACCTCGTCCGCCCTGCTGATCGCGGCCCTGGCCGAGGCCGCCGCGGCGGAGGTGTGACATGAGCGGCGAGAAGGCGGTCGGGATCGTGCTGGTCTCGCACAGCGCCGAGGTGGCGTCCTCGGTGGTCGAACTGGCGAAGGGGCTGGCGGGCGGTGCGGCGACCGTGCCGGTGGCTGCGGCCGGCGGCCGGGAGGACGGCGGGCTGGGCACCAGTGCCGAACTGGTCTCCGCCGCGGCCGCGTCCGTGGACCGGGGCGCCGGGGTCGCCGTGCTCACCGACCTCGGCAGCGCGGTGCTCACCGTGAAGGCGCTGCTCGCCGAGGGCGACGAACTGCCGGGGAACACACGGCTGCTGGACGCCCCGTTCGTCGAGGGCGCGGTCGCCGCGGTGGTCACGGCGGCGGCGGGAGCCGACCTGGACGCCGTGGAGGCCGCGGCGTCGGAGGCGTACGGCTACCGGAAGGTGTGAGCAGCGGCCGGGGGCCTGGGTCCATGCCGACCCAGCCCCCGGACCGCCTGCGACGACGCGGGAGGCAGCGACGACAGCTGCCCGCGCCACGGCGTGAACTCCCCTGCTCTGCGGGGGAGTTCAGCCCGGAAGGAGCTTCAGCATACGTAATGCCCCGGCACTCCCACCAACTCCGGCCCTCTTGATGCGCTCCCCTCAACACGCCATATTGGTCCGGACCATTGTTCGTCCGGTGTGCGGGCCGTCCGCGCCGCCGTTCCCGGGGAGGCAGACCCGTGCGACGCGTTCCCGCCCCCGCTTCCCGCCGTCCCCGCGCGCCCGCTCGTGTCGTGGCACTGTGCGGTGCGCTGGCACTGCTCGCCGCCTGCGGCCGGAGTGTCGCGGACGACGGGGAGGGCGGCCGGCTACCCGGCGCTCCGACCGGCGTCACCGCCGCCGCGGGGAGCGCGAGCAGCGTGCACGTGATGTGGAACGCGCTGCCCGCGGCCTCGGACATCGGCACGTACGAGGTGTATCGCGGCACCACGAAGGTGAAGGCCGTACCGGCCCGTGAGCACATGGTGGACGTCATCCGGCTCAGCCCGTCGACCACGTACGTCTTCACCGTTCGGGCGCGGAGCACCGACGGCCGGCTCGGCCCGCGCAGCCGGCCGGTGCGGGCGACGACACCGGCCGCCGTCGCGGCCGACCACTCGGCCCCCAGCCGCCCGCTCGACGTGCGCGGCCGGACGATGGGCAGCCGGGCCGTCCAGCTGTCCTGGTCCCGTTCGACGGACGACCGGGGCGTGGTCTCCTACGAGGTCTACCAGGGCGGGACGAAGATCCACAGCGTCGGCGGCAGCCAGAGCGCCGCCGTGGTCACCGGCCTGCGGCCGGGCACCTCCTACGTGTTCACCGTGCGGGCCCGCGACGCGGCCGACAACCTCTCCCCCGCCGGCGCCCCCGTCCGGCTCACCACCGCGCCGGGATCCGACGACGGCCGGGCCACCGCGCCGTCCTCCTTCCGCGCCACGACCCACCGGACGGACGGGGCGTACTACCTCGACCTGAGCTGGGTCCCTCCGCGCACCGACGGTGTGGTGACGCAGTACCAGATACAGCTGGACGGACAGCCGGCCACCTCCCTCGTCTGGGGCGGCACGGCACCGCGCGCGAAGGCCTCGTACAGCTTCTACCTGGGGCGCGAGGCCGGGGTGAGCCACCGGGTGCGGATCCGGGCGATGCTCCCGGACGGCACCTGGGGCGGCTTCTCGCCCGAGGTCTCGGTGACGACCGGGAAGCCCTGAGCACCCGACCACACGGCCGCAACCGGGGGCAGCCCCGAGCACCCGACCGGGCGTCGGCCGCCCGGGCGGCGCCCACCCGTACGGACGCGCCCCGCATGCGGGCGGCCGTGGCGGGACGTTGGCTGGCTCCGAGGCAGCACGGGCGATTCCCCTATCTCCGGCGGCACATGGGATGGTCCGCCGACCGTGCCGCCGGAGGACAGTCCCATGCGCCATACTCAGCCCCCCTCACACTCCGCGGCCGTCGTCACGGCGGCCGCCCTCCTCGCCCTCGGTCCCGCGGCCGGCACCGCCGACGCCGCCGGCACCGGGATATCCGTCTCCGCCAACGGCTCGACGGTGACCGTGACGACCAGCGTGTGCAGCCAGGTCAACGGCCGCTGGGGCACTGCCTCGCTGCTCGCCGGCAACCAGACGAACTTCACCCAGGGACGCCAGGTGGCGCTCACCGGGACGGCCGGCGGCCAGGCGGCCGCCTGGCAGAGCGTGAGCCCCGGCACCTACACCGTGGCCGTCGTCTGTGCGAACAACATCACGGCGGGCACCCAGTCCATCAACGTCACCGGCGGCCGCGTCGGGCCGACCGTCTCGCCGAACGTCGCACCGAACGTCGCGCCCCCGAACACCCCGAACATCGCGCCCACGGCCGCGCCGACCCGGGGTGTGCTGGGCGGCCTGGGCGGGGGCGTCAAGGACTACGGGCCCCTCACGCTCACGGTCGGCGGGACCCTGGTCGGGGCGGCGGTGGTCGCCACCGGGTGGGCGCTGCGCCGACGTTCGAGGCCACAGCGGTTCTGACCGTCCTCACTGCGGGTCCTGCCCGGGCAGCTCGACGAACTCCTCCAGCGCGTGCCGGAGCCATTGCGCCCAGAAGGTCTCCAGGTCGATACCGGCGCGCAGGACCAGGTGCCGCAACCGATCCTCGGGGCTGTCCCTGCCGGGCGGGAAGTCACGCTCCTCGATCTCCCGGTACCTCGCCAACTGCCGCTCGTGCAGCTCCAGATGGTGCTCGAGGTCGGTCTGAAGGCCCGCGGTGCCCACCACGGCCGCCGCGCGCAGCCGCAGCAGCAGGGCGTCGCGGTAGGGCTTCGGCTCCTGGGAGGCGGCGGTCCAGCGGGCCAGTTCCGCGCGGCCCGCCGGCAGCACCTCGTAGTCCTTCTTCTGCCCGCGGGCCGGCTCCGTCGCCGGCAGGCCGCGGATCAGGCCGCCGGCCTCCAGCCGTCCCAGCTCGCGATAGATCTGCTGATGCGTCGCCGACCAGAAGTAGCCGATGGACTTGTCGAAGCGGCGCGTCAGCTCGAGCCCCGACGACGGCTTTTCGAGCAGGGCCGTGAGGATCGCGTGCGGAAGTGACATGGCGATCATCCTAGGGACGGGCCGCACACCGGCGGCGGTCCCGCGGGGCCGCCGCCGCTCGTCTCCTACAGGGCCGCCGCCAGTTCCGTGCCCTGCCTGACGGCGCGCTTGGCGTCGAGTTCGGCGGCCTCGTGCGCGCCGCCGATCAGATGCGCGCGGCGCCCGGCGGCGACCAGCTCCTCGTACAGGTCGCGCCGCGGCTCCTGCCCGGTGCACAGCACGATCGTGTCTACCTCCAGGACCGTGCTCGTGCCGTCGACGGTCAGGTGCAGGCCCCGGTCGTCGATCCGGTCGTAGCGCACCCCGGGCACCATGGTGACCCCGCGGTGCCTCAGCTCGGTGCGGTGGATCCAGCCGGTCGTCCTGCCCAGCCCGGCGCCGACCTTGGTGGTCCTGCGCTGGAGCAGGTGCACCGTGCGCGGCGGTGCGGGCCGCCGCGGCGCGGTGAGTCCCCCGGGCGCGCGCTGGTCCATGTCGACTCCCCAGAGCCGGAAGTACGCCGCCGGGTCCTCGCTCGCCCTGTCGCCGCCGTCGGTGAGGTACGCGGCCACGTCGAAGCCGATGCCGCCGGCTCCGAGGATCGCCACCCGGTCGCCGACGGGTGCGCCGTCCCGGAGCACGTCGAGGTAGCCGAGGACGCTCGGGTGGCCGACGCCGGGGATGTCGGGGGTGCGCGGGGTGACGCCGGTGGCGACGACCGTCTCGTCGTAGTCCGCGAGATCACCGGCGCTCACCCGGGTGTCCAGCCGTACGTCCACGCCGTGCGCGTCGAGTTGGTGGCGGAAGTAGCGCAGCGTCTCGTCGAACTCCTGCTTGCCGGGGACCTTGCGGGCCACGTTGAGCTGTCCGCCGATCTCGCCCGCCGCGTCGAACAGGGTGACCAGGTGGCCGCGTTCGGCGGCCGAGACCGCGCAGGCGAGCCCGGCGGGTCCGGCACCGACCACGGCGACCCGCTTGCGCCGCCGGGTCGGGGTCAGGACCAGCTCGGTCTCGTGGCAGGCGCGCGGGTTGACCAGACAGGAGGTGATCTGCCCGCTGAAGGTGTGGTCGAGGCAGGCCTGGTTGCAGCCGATGCAGGTGTTGATGGCCTCGGGGCGGCCCGCTGCGGCCTTGGCGACGAAGTCGGGGTCGGCGAGCATCGGGCGGGCCACGGAGACCATGTCGGCGTAGCCGTCGGCGAGCAACTGCTCCGCGACTTCCGGAGTGTTGATGCGGTTGGTGGTGATCAGGGGGACGGAGACCCGGCCCATCAGCTTCTTGGTGGCGAACGCGTAGGCACCGCGCGGTACGGAGGTGGCGATGGTGGGGATGCGGGCCTCGTGCCAGCCGATGCCGGTGTTGATGAGGGTCGCCCCGGCGGCCTCGACGGCCCCGGCGAGCGCGACGACCTCGTCCAGGGTCGAGCCGTCGGGCACGAGGTCCAGCATGGACAGCCGGTAGATGATGACGAAGTCCTCGCCGACGGCCTCGCGCACCCGGCGCACGATCTCGACCGGGAAACGCGTCCGGTTCTCGTAGGAACCGCCCCACCGGTCGGTGCGGTGGTTGGTCCGCGCGGCGATGAACTCGTTGACGAGGTAGCCCTCGGAGCCCATGATCTCGACGCCGTCGTACCCGGCCCGGCGGGCGAGGCGGGCGGTGCGCGTGTAGTCGTCGATGGTCCGCTCGACATCGGCGTCGGTGAGCTCGCGGGGCACGAACGGGCTGATGGGAGCTTTGAGGGGGCTGGGCGCGACCAGGTCGCGATGGTAGGCGTAGCGGCCGAAGTGCAGGATCTGCAGGGCGATCCGGCCGCCCTCGCGGTGCACGGCGGCGGTGACGGTCGCGTGCTGCTCGGCCTCCTGCTCGGTGGTGAGCTTCGCGCCGCCCTCGTACGGCCGCCCCTCCTCGTTGGGCGCGATGCCGCCGGTGACGATGAGCCCCACTCCGCCGCGGGCCCGGGCGGCGTAGAACGCCGCCATCCGCTCGAATCCACGCTCGGCCTCCTCGAGGCCGACGTGCATCGAGCCCATGAGGACACGGTTCGGCAGCGTGGTGAAGCCCAGGTCGAGCGGGCGCAGCAGATGGGGGTAACGGCTCATGTCCGTAGTTGTAGAGGACGCCGAGGGGGTTGTGCAACTAGTTGCATAAACCCCTCGGCGTCTCCTGCGTCTCCTCGACGGTCCGCGTCAGCGACCTTCCAGGCGGACGTGGAGTTCACGTTCCTGATCGCCGGAGGCCATGCACAGGTCCTGGACGGTGAACAGGGAGTCCAGGGTGGTGCGGAAACGGTCGATCGCCCAGTAGCCGCCCTGCACGTCAACCACGACGGACGACCCGAGCCGGGTGGGCCCGCGCTCCGCCCCGTGCCGTTCGGCCACGTCGAATGTGCCGAGCCATACGGTCGGGCGCACCTCGTGGTAGTCCCTGGGCACGTCGTCCGCGCACCGGTCGGAGGAGAAGCAGGCGCACAGCACGTCGAACACGGTCCGGGCGTCTTCCTTGGTGCATCCGCTCAGCTCCACCGAGACGGATTCGGGGTGCTCCGGCTCGTTCGCCATCACGATCACTCCCTCTCGTGGCCGGGGTACCGCACGAAGTTCCCTCCGCGCGGCCCTCCACTCACAAGAACCAGCAAAGCACCGTTTCCCGGCAGAACACCACCGCCGGCCGATTCGGCGCGAAGGAGCCCTTCCGGTGCGGGATGGTGGAAGGAAGCAGTGGACCGCCTCGACGACGGGTGCGGGCGCGGTACGCCAGGGGTGCCCGCACCGGAACGACGGGCCGCGCGGACAGGCGAAGGCGGTGCGTGGATGACTGCTTCCGGGGCCCCCTCTGCCGAGGGCGAGGAGCCGGCGGGCCGGGCCGCACGGCCGGGCGGACTGCTCGACGTGCTGGGCGTCGCCTCCGTGGTCCTGGACGCCCGGGGACGCATCGTGCTGTGGAGCCCGCAGGCCGCGGAGCTCTTCGGCTACTCGGCGCGGGAGGCACTGGGGCAGTACGCGGCCCAGCTCATCGTCCACGAGCAGCACCTCGACCTGGTGATCGAGCTGTTCTCGGACGTGCTGCGGACCGGCCGGGGCTGGGCGGGCACCTTTCCCGTCCGGCACAAGGACGGCAGCACCCGCCTGGTGGAGTTCCGCACCATGCGGCTGCTCGACGACCGCGGGGAGGCCCACGCGCTCGGGCTCGCCGCCGACCAGTCGACCGTACGGCGGCTGGAGCGGGACGTGGCGCTGTCGGAGCGGGTTGTCTCGCAGTCCCCGATCGGCCTGGCCGTGCTGGACAACCGGCTGCGGTACGTCTCGGTCAACCCGGCCCTGGAACGCATCAACGGCCTGCCCGCCGAGGAGCACGTGGGCCGCACGGCCCGCGCGCTGCTGCCCGGGTTGGACGCGGAGGCCCTGGAGTCCGAGGCTCGCCAGGTACTGGAGACCGGGCAGCCGCTCGTCGGCCTGTCCACGGTCGGCAGGACCCCGGCCGATCCCGGCGAGGACCACGCCTGGTCGTACTCGCTGTACCGGTTGGAGGACGCCGGCGGCACCGTGCTGGGCGTGGCCGTGTCGGTCGTCGACATCACCGAGCAGTACCGGGCGGGCGTCGAGGCGGAGGCCGCACGCCGCCGCCTGGCCCTCATCGCCGACGCCTCGGCCCGCATCGGCACCACCCTGGAGCTGGAGCGCACGGCCCGGGAGCTGGCCGACGTCGCCGTGCCGGAGCTGGCCGACGTGGCCGCGGTGGACCTGCTGGAGGCCGTGGTCGAGGGGCGCCGCAGCAGCCTCGGACCGGCCGAACCGGCGGCGATCCGGGCCCTGGCCGTACGGGCGGACCACGCCGCGGACGCCCTGAAGGCGGCCGATCAGCCCGGACAGATCGCCCACTACGGCCCCGAACGGCTGGTCACGCTGTGTGTGCGTACCGGGCGCCCGGTCCTGGTCGCGCGAGTCAGGGACGAGGACCTGCCCAGGATCGCCCGGTCCCCGAAGGCCGCCTGGCTGCTGGGCCGGGCGGGCGTGCACTCGTATCTGGCCGTGCCGCTGATCGCGCGGGGCGAGGTGCTGGGCGCGCTGGACCTCAAGCGCACCCGCAATCCGGAGCCGTTCAGCGCGGACGACGTGCTGCTGGCCGGGGAGCTCGCCGCCCGCGCGGCCGTGCTGATCGACAACGCCCGCTGGTACCAGAACGCCCGCGACGCCGCCCTCACCCTCCAGCGCAGCCTGCTGCCCCGGCACCCGTCGGTCACGGGCGGGTTGGAGGTCGCCTCCCGCTACCAGCCGGCGGGCGGCACCGTCGAGGTGGGCGGCGACTGGTTCGACGTGATCCCGCTGGAACGCGACAGGACCGCCCTCGTCGTCGGCGACGTCATGGGCAGCGGCATCAACGCGGCGGCCACGATGGGCCGGCTGCGCACCGCGACGAAGGCCCTGGCCTCGCTGGACCTGGACCCCGCACAGCTCCTGGAACACCTCGACCGGATCACCGACGGCCTGGACCACTCCATAGCCACCTGCCTCTACGCCGTGCACGACCCGCACCTGCGGCGGTGCCTGATCGCCAACGCCGGGCACCTCCCCCCGGCCCGGATCCCGGTGGGCGGTCCCCCGGAGCTGCTCGACCTGCCCACCGGGGTTCCGCTGGGCGTCGGCGGCATCCCTTTCTCCACCACGACGGTGCACCTGGATCCGGGCGACCGGCTGGTGTTCTACACCGACGGGCTGGTCGAGACGCGCCGGGAGTCCCTGGACGAGCGCCTGGCGACGCTGCTGACGCTGCTGGGCGGCCCGGCCCGGCCGCTGGAGGACCTCTGCGACCTCCTGCTGCGCACCCTCCACCGGCCGGACAACCACGACGACGTGGCCCTGCTCGTCGCCCACGCCCATGCACTGCCGTAGTCCCCCGGCCACGCCGACGCCACGACCCCACCGCGTCAGTGTGGTCAGTGTCTGGTCCCGGTCACCACGTTCGCGCAGAGGTCTTCCGAGACAGCGAGGTGTGTGGTCAGGCCCGCCCGGGTGAAGGCGGCGAGGGCTTGTGGGGCCTGGTGTTCGCTGGTCTCGACCAGGAGACAGCCGCCGGGGGCGAGCCAGTCGGCGGCCTCGGCGGTGACACGGCGCAGGACGTCGAGGCCGTCGGCACCGCCGTCCAGGGCGACCAGCGGTTCGTGGTCGCGGGCCTCGGGCGGCAGGAGGCCCACCTCTCCCGTGGGCACGTAGGGCACGTTGGCGGCGAGGATGTCGACGCGGCCCCGCAGACGTCCTGGGAGCGCGTCGAACAGGTCACCCTCGTGCACCGTGCCGCCCCTGGGGACGACGTTGCGCCGGGCGCAGCGCGTCGCGGCCGGGTCGATGTCGGCGGCGTGCAGTTCCACCGGGCCGAGCGCGGCGGCCAGCGCCGCGCCCACCGCGCCCGAACCGCAGCACAGGTCCACGACGACGGACGCCTTCGGTGACCGGGCCACCGCCTGGTCGACCAGGAACTCGGTACGACGCCGTGGCACGAAGACACCCGGGTCCACGGCGATCCGCAGACCGTGAAACCCGGCCCAACCGAGGACCTGTTCGAGGGGGAATCCAGCGACGCGCCGCTCCACCAGGACGGCGAGCTCCCGTGGCGTGCGCGCGCCGGTGAGGATCAGTTCGGCCTCCTCCTCGGCGAACACGCAGCCGGCGGCGCGCAGCGCGGCGACCACCCCGGCACGCGGGGGCGGGGAAGCGGGAGAGGGAGAAGAAGGACCGGAAGAGGGAGTGGAGGACGAGGCAGGAGGGGGAGGAAGTGCGGGCATGGAATGCCGGGGCCTTTCGGGAGCCGAAGGGCGCTCCCGCGGTCACCTACCGACGGTGATCCGCGCCGTTGCGAGGGGAGAGCACCCGAGCTGACACAGCGGTAATGGGTCTCACCTCCTCGGTTTCCTGCGACCGGGACCCTCCGCGGCCGCAGGTCACCCTACCCCAACCCTCGGCCGCAGACTCCCTCTTCGGCCCCACCGGTGGCCGGCCCCCATCTCCCAGGCCAGTTGTACTATGCAACCGGGAGAGCACGGGAGGCATTCGGTGACCGCAGCGACAGAACCGGACGAGGGCGCCGTCACACGGCGGACGCCCGCCGGGGAGACGGCCGTCGAGACCATCCACCGCGAGATGACGGTCTTCGCCCGCCGGGCCCGGGCCTCGGCGGGGCGCATGCACCCCGAACTGTCGCTGGTGTCGTACACGCTGCTCGGGCATCTGGAGGAGAGCGGCGGCTGCCGGGCCACGGACCTGGCCGCGCACTACGCGCTGGACAAGTCCACCGTCAGCCGGCAGGTGTCCGCGCTGGAGCGCGCCGGGCTCGTCGAGCGCCGTACCGACCCCGGCGACCACCGCGTCCAGGTGCTCCACCTGACGGCCGCCGGCCGGCGGATCCTCGCCCGGGTCACCGAGAGCCGCCGTGCGGCCTTCCACGAGCGCCTGGCCGGCTGGCCGGAGGACGACCTCGAGCGGTTCGCCGGCTACCTCACCCGTTACAACGCCTGGCACCACCGGGACGACGACGGCGCCTGACACGCCCGGGGCCGCCCGCGCACCTCGTCCGGAACGAACGCCTCGGCCGACGGCGGGCCGCGCCGGGGCCGTACGGTGTGGCGTCCTCAGTCTCTTCACACGTCTCTACGCATGTCTCTATGCATGTCTCTACGCAAAGGCGGTTGGTGATGGCCCTGTTCGACCTCCCTCTCGACGAGCTCCGCGAGTACCGCAGTTCGTCCGTCGAGCCCGAGGACTTCGACGCCTTCTGGTCCAAGACGCTCCAGGAGGCCCGCGAGCACGACCTGGACGCCCGGTTCGACCTGGTGGACGCGGGGCTGGCGACGGTGAAGGTGTACGACGTGACCTTCGCCGGCTTCGGCGGGCACCCGGTCAAGGGCTGGCTGACGCTGCCCGCGCGGGTCGACGCGCCGCTGCCGCTGGTCGTGGAGTTCGTCGGCTACGGCGGCGGGCGCGGCCTGGCGCACGAACACCTGCTGTGGGCGTCGACGGGCCGCGCGCACTTCGTGATGGACACGCGCGGGCAGGGCAGCGTCTGGGGCGGCGGAGGCGGCACCCCCGATCCGGTCGGCGGCGCGCCGGCGCATCCCGGATTCATGACCCGCGGTCTGGACGCGCCGGAGAACTACTACTACCGCCGGGTGTTCACCGACGCGGTCCGGGCGATCGAGGCGGCGCGCTCGCACCCGCTGACCGACGCCGGGCGGACCGTGGCGACCGGCGTGAGCCAGGGCGGCGGCATCACGATCGCGGTGGGGGCTCTGGTGCCGGACCTGGTCGCGATAGCGCCGGACGTGCCGTTCCTGTGCGACTACCCGCGCGCGGCGACGCTGACCGACCGCCACCCGTACCGGGAGATCGGTCTCTATCTCAGGACCCACCGCGGCCGCACCGAGGACGCCCTGCGCACGCTGTCGTACTTCGACGGCGTGCACTTCGCGGCCCGCGGCCGGGCGCCCGCGCTCTTCTCGGCGGCCCTGGAGGACCAGACCTGCCCGCCCTCCACGGTGTTCGCCGCGTTCAACGCCTGGGCGCACCAGGACAAGCAGATCGAGGTGTACGACTTCAACGACCACGAGGGCGGCGGCCCCTATCAGGAGGCGGCCCAGGTCCGCTGGCTGCGGTCGTACGCCTGACGCCCCGGGGCCCTGCATGCCCGCGAGCCCGGCAGTCGCCTGTGGGCGGCTGCCGGACTCGCGGTGTTGCCCGCTCCCGGGCGCGGGAGGGATGGGCTACTTGATGTAGACGAGGCCGTCCGTGGTGATCGTGGCCCGGCCGGAGGTGCCGACGACGACGATCTTGACGGTGTGCTTGGCACTGCTGGACCAGGTCTTGGTCCAGATGGCCTGCCGGTACTGGGTGGTGGAGGACTTCAGGTCGACCGTGGCGACCTTGGTGCCGTCGACGTAGACGTAGGCCTGGCCGGAGGTCGAGGCGCGGGAGACCACCCAGGCGGCGGAGCGGCCGGTGAAGGTCCAGGTGAGGGAGGCGCCCTTGGAGCCGCTGGAGTACGACTTGCCGCCGAGGTAGCTGGTCGACGAGCGGCTGGTCCAGCTGCCGGACTTGGTGGCGGAGCTCTCCTGGAGGATCACGGGCGTGTACGACGGGGACGACGTGCGGGAGTTGCCGGCGTAGTCATTGGCGCGCATCGACCAGGTGGAGGCGGCGCCGGACTTGGCGGTGCGGCTGGAGCTGGTGGTGGTCGGGCCGAAGGTGGCCGTGGTCGGGGACAGCAGCTCCACGGAGCGCAGGGCCGTTTCGTCCGCCGCCTTCCAGCTGAGGGTGACCGGGACGGCGGCGGTGTTGACGGTGCCGCCGCGCAGGGCGAGCTTCGGTGTGGTGGTGAAGGTCGGGGCGGTCGTCTCCGCCGTGACGTTCAGCGCGGCCGTGGTCGCGGTCTTCCCGGACTGGTGCACGGCCCGCACGGCAACGGTGTGCTTGCCCGCGGCCACCGTGGCAGAGGCGGAGGTGGCGGTGCCGGACGTCGTGGCGACCGTCTTGCCGTCCACCAGCAGCTGGAAGTTCTTGATGAGCGAGCCCGGTGTGGTCGCCGTCCACTTCACGGTGAGGGCGCCCTTGGTGTAGTACGTCGAGCCCGACAGGGTCGCGCCGGTGACCGAGCCGATCTTCAGGCCCTGCACCGGGCCGGCCGCCCAGGAGCGGATGGTGGGCAGCTGGGCGTACAGGGAAGCGCCGGGGCACTCGGTGGCGTAGCCGTCGCGGTGACCGGAGATCCGGTTGAAGGTGTACGTGCTGCCCGCGGTGAAGCTGGTGCCGGAGAGGTTCTTCTGAGTGGCCGCCGTGGTCAGCTGGACGGTACCGGCGGGGTCGGCTCCGTACTGGCCGAGCTTCCAGGCCGCCACGCGGGCGACGGAGGCCAGTGCGGCGCTGGAGGCGCTGGTGGAGGTGTAGTCACCGAGCACTGCGATGCCCGTGGACTCCCGGTTCCAGCCGTAGGTGTGGGCGCCGAGGACCGGCAGGCCGACACCGCCCTTGCGGCCCTCGAAGACGGTGCCGCACTTGTCGACCAGGAAGTTGTAGCCGATGTCGTTCCAGCCGTTGCCGCTCGGCTCGGCGTGCGTGTGAAACGCGTAGATGCCGCGCACGATCGACGCCGACTGGTCGCAGGTGTAGGCGGCACCGTCCGTGTGGTGGACGAACACAGCCTTCACATCGGCGTTGTACTCCGACGGGTCGGGGCTGAGCGACTCGTCGGCGCCCCAGTCGGCGCGCGAGACGATCGGCGGCTGGGGGACGGTGGACGGCGGCGCCGACGGGGTGTCGGGCGGCATGTCGGTGCTCGTCGCGTCGGGGCTGGTTCCGGCGACGAAGGCGGCCGGCTCGTTCCCGGTGGGAGCCTTGGTCTCGGCGTCGGTCACCACGCCCGGATCGACCAGGTTGACCTTGAGCCCCTTGGGCATCGGGCCGGTGGTGCCGTTCTTGCGGACGATCTGCACCTGAACGCCGTCGGAGGGCCCGACCCACAGCGGCTCGGACGCGCCGCGCACGCGGCTGCCGGGCTTCTCCAGCGGGTCGGCGTCCAGTTCGAGGTCGCGCCAGGCGCTCCACTCGCCACTCGCCGTGCTCCGGGTGCGCACCTGCGCCGTGCCGTGCAGCCGCTGGGTGGCACCCGTCCAGGTGACGCCGAGCAGCGAGAACTGCTGGGTGTCCGTGCGAGGCAGCTCGCGCCTGGCGTCCGTGTCGCCGTTCAGCGCGAGGTCGTAGACCTTCGGCGGGCGCTTGGCCCGGCCCGTGGCGCCGTGGTCGGCCGAAGGACTGGCGACGGCGTACGTCACGATGCCCCCACCCCCGAGGACCACGGCACCGAGCGTCAACCACGCCCGTCTTTTCAGGCTCAGCGGTCTGTACGCGTGCGACGTACGACGGCTCACGGCGAATCCACCCCCACAGGGCCCGAAACGGACCGAAGAAGAAAATCAGAAGGCACACCCGTCACGCGGGTGGTCGGTTCTTTCAGCGCTTCGCTGTCGGCGAACGTCACGGACAGATGGGTGACAGTGGCGCAGATCACTCCGACCGGCGTGCGGCGGCGCGCTCCTACGCGGGCGGGAACTCCACGGCAGGCGAGCCGGGTGGTATGGTTCTGTCAGCACTTGTGTACGCCCTGTTGCGGGCGCCGGTGCGTTTCTTCATCAGTTCGCCGGTTCGCCGCGCCTGTCGCGGTCGACGCGATCTGCTTCTTCTCACCCTCTCCGTGAGCGGCGATCCGCCCTCCCCGGGCAGCACGCCGCGGCCGAGGTGGTGTCTCCCGCCACAGGCCCTGCTCCACGCCTCCCTGTCGCGGCTTCTCCTTTCCCTCCCCCGCACGCCCCGTGCCGTCCGTCCGCGAAAGGACCTCCCTCCATGACCATCACCCTCGAACGCCCCGCCGCACCGCGGCAGCCGTCCGCGGCTGCCCGGTCCGTCACCGGTGTCCTCGACATCGACGCGTCCGGCAAGGGGCATCTGCGCGGCGAGGACTGCCTGCCCACGCCCGCCGACCCCCGTCTCTCCCCGGCGCTGATCCGCCGCCACGGCCTGCGCAAGGGCGATGCCGTCACCGGCGTGCGCGGGCAGCAGCACACCGTCAGCGAGGTCACGCGCGTGGCCGGCCGCGCGCCGGACGAGGCCCGGGCCCGGCGCCGCTTCCACGACCTCACTCCGCTGCACCCGAGCGAGCGGCTGCGCCTCGAGCACCCCGCCGCCGGGCTCACCGGCCGCGTCACCGACCTGATCGCGCCCGTCGGCAGGGGGCAGCGCGGGCTCGTCGTGGCACCACCGAAGACCGGGAAGACCGTGCTGCTCCAGCAGATCGCCGCCGCCGTGGCCGGCAACCACCCCGAGTGCCGGCTGATGGTGGTGCTGCTCGACGAACGCCCCGAGGAGGTCACCGACATGCGGCGGCGTGTGCGCGGCGAGGTGTATGCCTCCACCTTCGACCGGTCCCCGAGGCAGCACATCGCGCTCGCCGAACTCGTCGTCGAGCGGGCCAAACGGCTGGTCGAGGCGGGCGAGGACGTGGTCGTCCTGCTCGACTCGCTCACCCGGCTGTGCCGGGCCCACAACAACGCGGCCGCGGCGGGCGGCCGCACCCTCAGCGGCGGGGTGGACGCGGGCGCGCTCCAGGGACCCAAGCGGCTCTTCGGAGCAGCGCGGTCGGTCGAGGAGGGCGGCTCGCTCACCATCCTGGCCACCGCGCTGGTGGAGACCGGCTCCCGTGCCGACGACTTCTTCTTCGAGGAGCTGAAGAGCACCGGCAACATGGAGCTGCGGCTGAGCCGCGAACTCGCCGACCGCCGCGTCTTCCCGGCCGTCGACATCGACCCCTCGGGCACCCGCCGCGAGGAACTCCTGCACAGCCCGGCCGAGTTGACGGCGGTGCGTGGTCTGCGACGCGTACTGCGCGGCCGCGAGGGCAGGACCGGCCTGGAGACCCTCCTGGAACGGCTGCGCGACACGCCCGACAACGCCACGTTCCTGCGCCGCGTCCAGCCGACCCTGCCCCGCGGCTAGCCGGCCGGGCGCTCGACGCCCCTCCCCCTCGCGCCCGCTGCGCGTCCGTCAGCACATGCGTCCGTCGGGGCGTGCGCTAGGACATCCGGGTGCCGGCGAACCCCGTTCGGCTCTGGACAGCGTCCCACGTGCGCCCTTTTGTCCCTAGGTTTGCGGTATGAAGATCAGATTTCCTATGCGCGCCTCCGTAGCGGCCTGCGCACTCTGCGCCGCGACCACCCTGGCGCCGGCCTCTCCGGTCGCGGCCCTCGGCCCGACCGGCGGGGGCCCGGGCGCCATAGTGCGGCCCGAGGCGACCGTGCCGCAGCCGGCCGTGCTGTACGGCGAGGGCACTCAGGTCCGGCTCCGCAGCGGGGCGCACGCGCTTCCGGACGTCTCCGCGCTGTCCTGGGTGGTGGCCGACGCCGCATCCGGCGAGGTGCTGGCCGCGCACGACGCGCACCGCAGACTGCCGCCCGCGAGCACGCTCAAGACGCTGTTCGCGCTGACCGCGCTGCCGGCCTTCCCCGGAGGCATCCGGCACACCGTCAGCGCCAAGGAGCTGCTGGGCATCGGGGAGGGCAGCAGCCTGGTGGGGGTCGTCCAGGGCCACACGTACCAGGTGGCCGATCTGTGGCGGGGGGTGTTCCTCAACTCCGGCAACGACGCGGTGCACGTGCTCGCCGCGCTCAACGGAGGCTGGGAGCACACGGCCCGGCAGATGGAGGACAAGGCCCGCTCCCTGGGTGCCCTGGACACCACGGTCGTCTCCCCCGACGGCTACGACGCCGACGGGCAGGACTCCTCGGCGTACGACCTGGCCGTGTTCGGGCGGGCCGGACTGCGCGACCCGGACTTCGCGCGGTACTGCTCCACCGCGCGAGCCGCCTTCCCCGGCACCGACGGCACGTTCCAGATCGCGAACACCAACCGCCTGCTGACCGGCGCCGACGGCGTGGCGCCGTATCCGGGTCTGATCGGGATCAAGAACGGCTACACCACCAACGCGGGCAACACGCTCGTCGCCGCGGCCCACCGCAGCGGGCGCACCCTCGTGGTGACGGTGATGCACCCCGAGGCGGGCGGCCACGCCGTCTACGAGGAGGCGCGCGCGCTGCTGGACTGGGGGTTCGCCGCCGCCGGGCACGTCGATCCGGTCGGCTCGCTCGACGCTCTGCGGCCCGTCCCGCGCGAGGCGACGACCGGGGCGAAGCCCAAAACGGCGGTCGTGGCCTCCACCGGGTCACCCCGGTCCGCCGGGCCGGACTGGACGCAGACGGGGGCCATCGTGGGCGCCGCCGGGCTGGGCGCGGGGGTCCTGCTGCTCGGCCTGCGGTTCCGGTACAAGCGTGCCTCGCGCGCCTGACCGGCCGACGACCGGGCGCGGTCCGCACGGTGTCGCCGGGGCCGCCCCTCAGAACACCGACAGGCCGGTGAGGGTCGTGAAGCGGTCCAGGGCCGCCACGCCGGCCACGGAGTTGCCGCGCTCGTCCAGGCCGGGGCTCCACACGCACAGCGCGATCCGGCCCGGTACGACGGCGACGATGCCGCCGCCCACGCCGCTCTTGCCGGGCAGGCCGACCCGGTAGGCGAAGTCGCCGGCCGCGTCGTACGTCCCGCAGGTCAGCATGACCGCGTTGACCTGTTTGGCCTGGCTGCCTTCGAGCAGCCGGGTGCCGTCCGCCCGTATGCCGTGCCGGGCGAGGAACGAGGTGGCCAGCGCGAGGTCGGCGCAGGAGGCCGCGATCGAGCACTGGCGGAAGTACTGGTCCAGCAGGACAGGCACCGGATTGTCGACGTTCCCGTAGGACGCCATGAGGTGGGCGAGGGCGGCGTTGCGGTCGCCGTGCGCGGTCTCCGACGCGGCGACCTCCTCGTCGAAGTCCAGCTCCGGGTTGCCGCTCTCGGCGCGCAGGAAGCGCAGCAGCTCGCCCGCCGCGTCGCCGGTACGGGTCTGGAGCCGGTCGGTGACCACCAGGGCGCCGGCGTTGATGAACGGGTTGCGCGGGATGCCGTTCTCGTACTCCAGCTGCACCAGGGAGTTGAACGGGTTGCCGGAGGGCTCGCGGCCCACGTGCTCCCAGAGTTCGTCGCCCTCGCGCGCCAGGTCGAGGGCGAGGGTGAACACCTTGGTGAGGGACTGTGTGGAGAACGGCTCCCGCCAGTCCCCCACTCCGTACACCGTGCCGTCCAGCTCCGCGACGGCCATGCCGAAGGCGCGGGCGTCTCGGGCCGCGAGCGCCGGGATGTAGTCGGCCGGACGCCCGCGGCCGGGCGTGTGCCCGATCTCCTCGGCGATGCGCTCCAGGACCGGCAGGTAGGTCGGGGACGACGTCATGATCGCCATTCTGCCTCCGGGCCGGTCCCGGTGCGCTGCGACGGCGGCCGGCCGGCGGGCACGGCAGTGCCGCGGAACTCGGCCGCCACCCGGTGCTCAGCTGCTGAGGACACCCGTGCCGAGCAGGCCGAACAGCAGCAGGCCGACCAGGATCCGGTAGACGACGAACGCGTTGAAGGAGTGCTTGGCGACGAACTTCAGCAGCCAGGCGATGGAGCCGTAGGCCACCACGAAGGACACCACGGTGCCGACGGCGAGGGGAACGGCGCCCACGTTCTCGCCGAGCGCGTCCTTGAGCTCGTAGATGCCGGCGCCGGTCAGGGCCGGGAGGCCGAGGAAGAAGGACAGGCGGGTGGCGGCGACACGGTCCAGGTCCAGGATGAGCGCGGTCGACATGGTGGCGCCGGAGCGGGAGAAGCCGGGGAAGAGCAGGGCGAGGATCTGGGAGCTGCCGACCAGCATCGCGTCCTTGAAGGAGGTGTCGTCCTCACCGCGCTTGTGCCGTCCCATCTGGTCCGCGCACCACATCACCACGCTGCCCGCGATCAGCGAGCCGGCGACCACCCACAGGGAGCCGAGCGGCCCCTCGATGAAGGGCTTGGCGGCCAGGCCCACCACCACGATCGGCATCGTCGCGAAGATGACCCACCAGGCGAACTTGTAGTCGTGGTGGTAGCGCTCCTCCCGGTGCGCCAGTCCGCGGAACCAGGCGGACATGATCCGCACGATGTCCTTGAAGAAGTACACCAGCACGGCGGCGATGGCGCCGACCTGGATGACGGCGGAGAACGCGACGACCGACGCGTCGTCGACGGGGATGCCCATGAGCCCCTCGGTGATCTTCAGGTGGCCGGTGGAGGACACCGGGAGGAACTCGGTCACCCCCTCGACGACTCCGAGGACGACGGCCTGACCGACGGAGATGGCGCTCATGGGATCCAGTTCTGGGGACGGTGATCGACAGTGGTGGTCACACACTTACGGTGCCGAGGTGACAGCCCGGTGACGGGCACCGGAATCCCATGGCAACCGTCGGAGGCTTCCGGCGGTCCACGCCTCAGAGGACTCCGGCGATCCACACCCCGGCGAAGGCCGCGCCGAGCCCCGCCGCGACGCTGGCGACGACGTTGGCGAGGGCGTAGGAGCCGGCACCGGTCTCGGTGAGCCGCAGCGTCTCGTAGGAGAAGGTCGAGTACGTGGTCAGGGCCCCGCACAGACCGGTGCCGAGGAGCAGTTGCAGGTGCGGTCCTGCGACGCCCCCGGCCGCCGCGCCGGTCAGCAGGCCGAGTATCAGACAGCCGGAGACGTTCACCACGAAGGTGCCCCAGGGGAACACCGAGTCGTGCCGGGACTGCACCGCACGGTCGGTGAGGTAGCGCAGGGGCGCGCCGACCGCCGCCCCGGCGACCACCAGCAGCCAGTTCACGACGGCGCCCCGCCCTTCGCGGCCGCGCGCCCGACGTACCGGATGACCTCGCAGTCGTCGAGCATCACCAGCCCCTCGGCGACCAGCTCGTCCAGCTGCGGCAGGAACGCCCGCACCCGCTCCTCGGTGTCCACGATCACCACCGCCACCGGCAGGTCCTCGCTCATCGACAGCAGTCGTGAGGTGTGGATCAGGGAGGTCGCGCCGAACCCCTCCACACCGCGGAAGACGCTGGCACCCGCGAGGCCCGCCGCATGGGCCCGGTGGACGATCTCGGAGTACAGGGGCCGGTGGTGCCAGGTGTCGTTCTCCCCGACGAAGACGGTCACGCGCAGTGCGCTGCCGGTGAGCCTGGTCATCATCCCTGCCTCCACTTCAGAACACGGCGGGCCGCCGTCATGGCGAGCCACACCGCCGCGAGCGCCGCGCACGGCGTCGCGGCGAGGTACGCAAGGCCGGTGCCGGCGTGGCCGGAGTCCACCAGCCGCTGGATGTCGACGGCGTACGTCGAGAAGGTGGTGAAACCACCGAGCACACCGGTGCCGAAGAACGGGCGGACCAGCCGGTGGGCGCCCCACACGTCGGTGATGACCACCATGAAGACACCGATCACCGCGCATCCGAGGACGTTGACCCAGAAGATCGCCCAGGGAAAGCCCCCGGTCGGGGCCGGCAGCCACTGCGAGACGGCGTAGCGGGCGGTGGCCCCGAGCGCTCCGCCGAGCGCCACCACCGCGACCACCGGTGTCTGCGTCCGCCAGGCACGCCGCCGCGCGGGACTGGTCCGCGCCCGCAGGCTCTCTTTTTCCGGGACGGTCATGCTGCTGCGTCTCCTGCTCGCCCGCGTCCGGGCACCCCGGAACGCTCCTTGTACGCGAGTAGGGACCGTTGGCGGCACCAGTGCCACGGTTTCGGTACGGCGGGCCCCACCGCCGCGCCGCGAGGTCGTCGCGGCCGGGGTCCAGGCTAACCCCACCCCGATCCGTACCGCACGCGCCGACGGGGGTGTGTACGGCGAGGGGGTGACGCCTGCCGCAACCGGTCAGGATCGGAGAAGCCGCGCGGCACCCGGCCGCCCTAGCGTGGAACCGTCGACGCACACGTCGGCCCCCTCCTCTGTCGAGGGCGGAGACATTGCTCTGTCGAGTGCGAAGCCTCTGCCGAGTGCACGGCCTCCGCCGACCACAGAGCCGAACACCAAGGAGCACCACCATGGCCCTGACCGCCGGCCTCCAGACGATCATCTACCCCGTCAAGGACCTCGACCGGGCCAAAGCCCTGTTCAGCGCGCTGCTGGAGGTCGAGCCGTACGCCGACACGCCCTACTACGTCGGGTACAAGGCTGCCGGGCAGGACGTCGGGCTCGACCCGAACGGGCACTCCAAGGGCATGACCGGACCGGTGCCGTTCTGGCACGTCGACGACATCAGGGCCCGGCTGGCGGCGCTGGTGTCCGCGGGCGCCGAGGTGCTCCAGGACGTGCAGGAGGTGGGCGGCGGCAGGCTGATCGCCTCGGTGAAGGACGCCGAAGGCAACCTGATCGGCCTCCTCCAGGACGCCTGAGCCGGCCGCCGCGGCGGTGCCGCCCACCGCGGACGGCCGGGCGGGTTCGGCCGGTCCTCGCGGCGCCGCTCAGGCCTGCGGCCGGGCCAGCAGGTTGCGCACTCCCTCCGAGGTGAGCGTCAGACCGTGGGGCGAACTGGCGTCTATGGTCAGCGACAGGTCGTCGGCCGGCCACTGGGACGCCAGCGCGCCGAGCGGCACGAGGCGGTAGCGGGAGACGAAGGGCAGCAGGTCGGACATCTCCAGTTCGGAGGTGAACACGGGCACCACCGGCGCCCCGCCCGGCTGTTCGAGCACGGGCAGGGCCACCGCCGTGGGGTTGGTGGCGTCCTCCTCGCTCGCGTCGTCCGGCACGGGGACCAGCACGTCGCTGCTCGCGAGCGTCTCCAGTGCCCTCGTGTCCTCGGCGTTCTCGACAAGCACGTCCAGCGCTTGCTGGGCGGGCGTCGGGGTGTTGTCGTTCGCTGGTGTCTGCATGGCGGTTTTCCCTGGTCGCGGCAGTCGAGCGGCCCGCCCGGCAGCTGACCGGCCGGGCACGGGCTCTGCTCGCGTACCCGATCGCACACCGCGCAATCACCGGGCGCCGGGAGATTCCACGAGCCGTACCGGCCGACGGCCGTGACCGGCGGTCCGCGAGGCGGCGCCCGGTGTCACCACGGGGTGCGGCGGATCGCGACGGCCGCCGCGTCGTCGCCCAGGTGGCCGTGGGTGTGGGCGAGGAGGTCGTCGTGGAGCCGGCGCAGGACGAGGTCCGGCGGTTCGCCGGCCCAGGCGCCGGCCCGGTCGGTGAGGGGGTAGAAGTCGCCCCGCGCGTTGCGCGCCTCCAGGACGCCGTCGGTGTGCAGGAGCAGGGTGTCGCCGGGCAGGAAAGGGAACGAGGCGACCACGTAGTCCACGGCGTCGGACAGTTCGCCCAGTCCCAGTGGTGGTGCGACGACCTGCGCGGTCAGGGGCTCGGCGCTCGCCCCGCCGATGAGCAGCGGGGCGGGGTGGCCGCAGTTGAGCAGGTGCAGCACGGGCTCGGTGTCGGGGATGTCCACCAGCAGCGCGGTGGCGAACGACTCGTCGATGTCGAGCATCTGCGCGGTCTGCCACTGCCGGAACTCCCAGCGCATGGCGCCGTCCAGGTGCACGGCCAGCCGCGGCAGCGAGGGCCGGCGGTGCGCGGCCGCGCGGAAGGCGCCGAGCAGCAGCGCGGCATGGCTGATCGCGGGCAGGCCCTTGCCCCGCACGTCGGCGATGAGCAGCCGGGTGCTGTGTCCGGTGCGGGCGGCGGCGTAGAGGTCCCCGCCCATGGTGGCCTCGTCCTGGGCGGCGAGGTACAGGCAGGCGATCCGCAGGGGGCCGCTGCGCTCGGGCAGGGCCGGGAAGAGCACGTTCTGGACGGCCTGGGCCACGACCCGACTCTGCGTCAACTGGTGCTCGCGCCGGTCTCGGAACAGGCAGAACACCACGATCATACCGGAGACGATGATCAGGGACGCGACCTCCGCCTGGAGGTTCTGGGTGCCCAGCGTGCCCTGGACCCCTCCGATGGAGAGCTCGGTCCCGGCGGCCAGCGCGCCGATCAGCGCGGTGAGCCAGGGCCCGGAGAACGCGGCGGTGAACGCGGGAGCCGCGACCAGCAGCGGGCCGAGGTGCACATCCGGCGGGGTGAAGGCGTCCACGACGCCCACCACAGCAATCAGCACCAGGGGGATGAGAATCAGGACCCGTCCCGATGGTGAACGCCGTAGGTCCATGAGCGACACACGCCATGTTCTCACCCCTGGGCCGACCCGGCGAGGCGGCGGTCGCCGCAGGCCGCGCCGCCGGAGGCGGGGCGGTGGACGGCGCCGTGCGTGGGCCCTCCGCGACGCGGAGGCGCGGAGGACCCCGGTGGGCTCACTGCCGAACCCCGGGGTCCGGGTAACCAGCGACCGGGGGCCGATGCACGGGGCCTGCCCCCGGACGTCCGCCCCGGCCGTCGGACCGGGAGGGTGCGCGTCAGTCGGCTGCGGCGGGTGGTGCGGTCGTGCCGCGCACTTCCAGGACCGGGCTGGTCAACTCCACCGTTCCGGGCGAGTCCGGATCGTCGATGCGGTCGAGCAGCCGCTGGGCGGCGCGCCGGCCCACGTCGTGGCCGGCGTTGTCCACGGTGGTCAGCCACAGGTGGCGCAGACGCGACAGGTAGGTGTTGTCGTAGCCGGCCAGGGAGAGGTCCCGGGGGACCCGAAGGCCGCTCTCCTCCGCGGCGGACAGCGCGCCGACACAGGCCATGTCGTTGACCGCGAACACGGCGGTGGGCCGCCGGGCCCGGCTGAGCAGCCGTACGGTGGCTCGGTAGCCGCCCTCCTCGGTGAGGTCGCCCTGCTCGACGACCGCCGTGCCGGCCAGCCCGTGCAGGCGCATGGTGGCCTCGAAGCCGCGGCGGCGCAGCTCGCCGACCGCGCCCCGGCCGGCGATGTGGGCGATGTGCCGGTGGCCGAGGGCGATGAGGTGCTCGGTGGCCAGCCGGGCGCCCTGCTCGTCGTCGCCCGCGACGACGTCCACCCGCGGCAGGTCGGGTTCACGGGTACCGGCGACGACGGTGGGCACCCGGCCGGCCGCGACGCGCAGGGCCCGCGGGTCCCACAGGGTTCCGACGGCGACCAGGCCGTCGACACGCAGTTCGGTGAAGGTCCGGGTGAGGTCCTCCCCCAGGCGCCGGTTGAGGTGGCCGTCGGCGAGCAGCATGTGCAGACCGCGGTCGTACAGGCGGGAGTTCAGCCCGTCGAGGAGTTCCACGAACCAGGGGTTGCGCAGGTCGTTCAGCAGCACGCCGACGGTGCGGGTGCGGCGCTCGCTGAGGCTGCGGGCGGCCGCGTTGGGCCGGTAGCCGAGTTCCTCGACCGCGGCGAGGACCGCCCGCCGCTTCTCCGGACGCACGCTGCCGGAGCCGCGCAGCACCAGCGAGACCAGGGACTTGGACACACCGGCGCGCGCGGCGACGTCGCGGATGGTGGGTGGGCGCACGGTGTGGACCGTTCCACGGGAGCAGGCCTCTTGTAAAGGGCCGGGAAGCGGTCCGGAGGCGCCGGAAGGGAGCTTCACACGGCGGCTCGATTGGCGTCCTGCCTGTCTTGCGAGGTGGCTTGACACCCTGCGAGGGGCGGCCCCATGGTGAGCCACCAGGTTGTGGATCGGTCCAAACGAGGGGTGTCATGGTGCCTACGCTCGGCGTCGCCGTCGTCGGATTCGGCTGGATGGGGCGGGTGCACACGCAGGCGTACTCCCGTGTGGCCCACCACTTCCCCCGGCTCGCGGTACGTCCGCGTCTGGTCGCCGTCGCCGACGAGGTGCCCGGCCGGGCCGAGGAGGCGGCCGAGCGGTACGGCTTCGACTCCGCCACCCGCGACTGGCGGGAGGTCGCCGCCGACCCCCGGGTGCGGGCGGTCAGCATCACCGCCCCGAATTTCCTGCACCGCGAGATCGGTGTGGCCATGGCCGCGGCGGGCAAGCACATCTGGATCGAGAAGCCGGTGGGCCTGAGCGCCGACGACGCCCGCGCGGTCGCCGAGGCCGCCGCCGAAGCCGGTGTGCGGGGCACGGTCGGCTTCAACTACCGCAACGCCCCCGCCGTCGCCGCCGCCCGCGAGCTGATCGCGGCCGGCGAGATCGGCCGGGTCACCCATGTGCGCATCCGGCTGTTCAGCGACTACGCGGCCCATCCTGAAGGTGCCCTGACCTGGCGCTACGAGCGGGAACGCGGCGGCAGCGGGGTACTTGGCGACCTGGCCTCGCACGGGGTCGACCTGGCCCGCCATCTGCTCGGCGAGATCGAGTCGCTGGCCGCCGACACCGCCGTGTTCGTGCCCGAACGGGCCCGGCCCACCGGCGCCACCGCCGGTCACACCCGGGCGGCCGGCGGCGAGCTCGGTCCGGTCGAGAACGACGACTACGTCAGCTGCCTGCTGCGGTTCGCCTCCGGCGCGCGCGGCGTCCTGGAGGCGTGCCGGGTCTCGGTGGGCGAGCAGAACGCCTACGGCTTCGAGATCCACGGCACCCGGGGCGCGCTTCGGTGGGACTTCCGGCGCATGGGCGAACTCGGCGTCAGCCGCGGCACCGGGTACCAGGACCAGCCCGTCAGCACCGTCTACGTGGGGCCCGGCCACGGCGAGTACGAGGCCTTCCAGCCGGGTGCGGCCAACGCCATGGGCTACGACGACCTCAAGGTCATCGAGGCGTACCACTTCCTGCGCTCGGTCGCGGAGGGCGCGGCCCACGGCGCCACCCTCGACGACGCCGTGGCCGCCGCGGTGGTCCTGGACGCGATGGCACGCTCCGCCGAGCGGCGCGCGTGGGTGACGCTCGGCTGACCCGCGCCGCCTCATCGCAGCGTCAGGTCCGTGCGCGGCGTGATCGCCCAGTGGTTGGTGCGCAGCACCCGGCCGGCGAACGCCGTCTCGCGCTCGCCCACGAACCGGAAGCCGAGCGAGCGGCAGATGCCGTTCGAGGCCGCGTTGGTGGTGGCCGGGAAGGCGTGCACCACTCCCCAGCGGTCCTCGTCCCGCGCCCGTTCCAGCAGCGCGCGGGCCGCGCGCCCGCCGAGGCCGCGGCCCTGGTACCGGGGCAGCACCATCCAGCCGATCTCCGACATCGGGCCGTCGTCGCCGTCGTGGGTCCAGACGGTCACCGTCCCGGCCACCTCCTCGGGGATGTCCGGGTCGGGGACGATCATCTTGATCCAGGCGGTGCCGGCCGCCGCCTGCCGGGCGTCCCGGCGCACCTTGTCCGCCATGCCGTCGGCCGGCAGGGGCCCGCCGAGCTCGGCCATCATGACCGGGTCGCAGCGCATCCGGACGTAGGCGTCCACATCGTCGGGGGTGACGTCACGCAAGAGCACGGGGCCTCCTGAGCGCAGGTGGGTGTAGGTGCCACGTACGGGCTGGGTCATGATGGGGCCTGCCCGGCCGATCCGGCGCGCGAACCCGTGCCAGTTCGGCTTCCTGTGAACAGCCTGAGGAGAAGCCCCCGTTGAACACCGGCGCCCCGGCTCCCGACAGCTACTACGAGCGCATCGACGAGCGCCGTTTCAAGCCCACCGCACACGCCGGCGGCGCGTGGGACGTGCGCGAGCAGCACTTCAGCCCACTGGGCGGACTGGTCGTCCACGCGGTCGAGGACCATCTGGCCGCGCGTGGGGGCAGCGCGCTGATACCGGCCCGGATCAGCTACGACATCCTGGGCCGCCCGGCCCTGGACGAGTGCGAGATCGAGGTGGAGACCCTCCGCCCCGGCCGCACCATCGAACTCCTGGAAGCCGTCGTGCGCATCGCCGGCCGTCCGGTGGTCCGGGCCCGCGTCTGGCTGCTGTCGGCCCAGGACACCGCGGCCGTCGCCGGGGGCGCCGGCGACCGGCTCGCCCCGCCCGAGGGGCTCTCGTCCTGGGCGATGGACGAGCTCTGGCCGGGCGGTTTCATCGCGTCCCTGGACATCCGCCCGCTCGCCCCGCCGAGCCCCGGCCGCACCACCGCCTGGGTCTCCACCCCGCTCACCCTGGTCGCCGGCGAGCCCAGCAGCCCGCTCGCCTCGTACCTCTCCCTCGTCGACACGGCGAACGGCATCGCCGCACGCCAGTCGCCCACCGAGTGGATGTTCCCCAACGTCGACCTGACCGTGCACCTGCACCGCCGCCCGGAGGGCCGCTGGACCGGTCTGGACACCACCGTCGCCTTCGGCCCGACCGGCGTGGGCCTGACCAGCACGGTCCTGCACGACCTGCACGGCCCGGTCGGCCACGCCCAGCAGATCCTGACCGTGCGCCCCATGCCCGGCGGCTGACCGGGGCCGGGCCCCGCGCCGTCGCGGACCGGCCGCCCGCCGCGGCCCGGTCCGGCGCGTACGGCGCGCGCGATCGGCGCGGAACTGATGTCCTGGTTGCGGGGGCCGTCGTACCCGCTTCCGGGAGAGACAGATGAGTACCTACACAGTCGCGCAGGCGACCGCCGCGGGAGGTCCGTTCGAGATCGCCGAGCGCGAGGCGGCGGAGCCGGGCCCCGGCCAGGTGGCGATCACCGTGGAGGCGTGCGGAGTCTGCCACAGCGACAGCTTCTTCGTGGACGCGGCGCTGCCCGGCATCACTTTCCCGGTGGTTCCCGGGCACGAGATCGCCGGGCGGATCGAGCAGCTCGGCGAGGGGGCGCGGGACCAGGACTGGCGGGTGGGCGACCGGGTGGCGGTGGGCTGGTTCGGCGGGAGCTGCCACCACTGCACCCCGTGCCGGCGGGGCGACTTCGTCGTGTGCCCGAACCTGAAGGTCCCCGGCTGGTCCTACGACGGCGGCTTCGCCGAGCGGGTGATCGCGCCGGTCGACGCCCTGGCCCGGATCCCCGACGCGGTGGCGGCGACCGACGCCGGACCCATGGCGTGCGCGGGCGTGACCACGTTCAACGGACTGCGGCGCAGCTCCGCGCAGCCGGGTGATCTGGTGGCCGTGCTCGGCATCGGCGGCCTGGGACACCTCGGGGTGCAGTACGCGGTGGCCATGGGCTTCGAGACGGTGGCGATCGCACGCGGGGCCGACAAGGCCGACTTCGCCAAGCAGCTCGGCGCGCACCACTACGTCGACAGCACGACGGACACGCCCGTCGCCGACGCGTTGCAGTCGCTGGGCGGCGCCAGGACCGTACTGGCCACGGCCGGCAGTTCCGAGGCCACCGCGGCGACCGTCGACGGACTGTCGCCCCGCGGTGAGCTGGTGGTCATCGGTGCGGCACCCGAGCCGCTGGGGATCAGCCCGCTCCAGCTGATCACGGGCGGCCGGATCGTCCGCGGCCACCCGTCGGGCACCGCGCGGGACGTGGAGGACACCATGGCGTTCAGCGCCCTGCACGGGATCCGTCCGATGACCGAGGTCGTGCCGCTGGACCAGGCCGGTGAGGCGTACCGGAAGATGCTCGCCGGTGCGGCCCGGTTCCGCATGGTGCTCACGACCGGATGACCGACCGGCCCACCAACCTGACGGAACGTCCAAACGAGAGGCCCTAGGTGTCGTCCTCTCTCTCGGTCAGGCGGGTGGTTCCGGGCTCCGGGAGTTCGTCCTGCTGGCCCCGGATGTGCAGGACGTCGCCGATGAACAGGTCGTACACGAGGACACCGACCACCCCGCCGACGAGCGGTCCGACGATCGGGATCCACCAGTAGTGGCTGAACGACCCGGCCTGGCTGCCGGGTAGGGCCAGGTCTCCCCACCCGGCGAAGAACGTGAAGAGACGCGGTCCGAAATCACGGGCCGGGTTGATGGCGTACCCGGCATTCGCTCCGTAGGAGAAGCCGACGGCGGCCACCACGAAGCCGATGACCAGCGGGCCCAGGTTGGCCATCACGGCGGTGTTGCGCAGGTCGATGACCGCCACGATCAGCATGACCAGGAACGCGGTGCCGACGATCTGGTCCACGAGCGGACCCCAGGAACCGCCGTGGAAGTAGGGCGCCGGGAACGTGGCGAAGATGGAGAACGAGGCGACGGTGTGCCCGTGCGTCTTCGGGGCCTTCATCGCCTGGTCGAAGGTGTTGATCGCGTCGTGATAGACCGCGTACACCAGCGCCGCGCCGACGAAGGCGCCCACCACCTGCGAGATCCAGTACGGAATCACCTTCGCCCAGGGGAACCTGCGACGCACCGCGAAGGCCAGTGTCACCGCCGGGTTGATGTGCGCCCCGCTGACGCCTCCGGCGACGTACACGCCGAAGGCCACCGCGAAGGCCCAGCCCCAGCCGACCAACAGCCAGTCGCCGGAGCTGACGAAGAACGTCGTGGGGCCGGCGGTGCGTCCCGAGCCGGGCAGCGCCGCGACCGCCATGGCCACCGAGCCGCATCCGAAGGCGATGAGGACCAGCGTCCCGAGGAACTCTGCCATGCATTCGCCCCAGAGCCCGCCACGGCGCCTGAGCCGTGAGGGTCTCAGCAGGGGCGGGATTTCCACGGCCATATCGGCCCCTTCGACGAACGGTCCGGCGAACGGCCCACAGCCCCGCACAGGGTGGCCACGCGTCGCCGCCCGGCCCCGGGCGGCCCCGCCTCACCGCCCAGTCTGCGCGCCGGTACTGACCCGGGCCACTCGGCCCGGCCCGAGACAACGGCCCCGCCGTCCCCGGCACTCGGCGCGCCGGACGGGGGATTTCGCGACCCGCCGGCCACCGCGCCGACCTGCAGGGCGGTTGCAAGTTCCGGGATCGCGTAGATCGTCCGTGTCCAGCGGGAGTTGACGCGGCAGCAGCACAGGCACGAGACCGTTGATCATCAGGGTGTCTACGCCAGCTGATCA